>JAPYUT010000051.1 GCA_029940475.1 Verrucomicrobiales bacterium
CGAGCAGGCGGCGCAGGCTGGCGATGGGAACCGCGAACCCCAGGTTGTCGGTGATGGCCGACTTCATGTTGAGCAGGCCGTGGACTTTGCCGTTGATGTCGAGCAGGGGCCCTCCGCTGTTTCCCGGCTCGATCGGGATTGCGATCTGGATGAGCGACTGGCTGTCGATCTCGCGCAGGGCGGAAACCACACCGCGCACAACGCTGAACTCAAGGCCGTGCGGGTTGCCCATGGCGATCACGTCAGCGCCCGGATCGATGCTTTCCGGATCAGCAAGGGGCAGCGGGGTGAGTCCTCCCGCGTCGATCTTGAGGATGACCAGGTCAAGGGTTCGATCCCAGGCATGGATTGCGGTAACCTCATGCTCGGTTCCATCCTCAAAGCGTATGCTGACCGGGCGGGACTCACCGATCACATGGGCGCAGGTGGCGATCAGGCCGTCTTCTGAGATAACGAACCCGCTCCCTGTCCCGGCAGTTTTCCCGTCCCGTCCCTGTTGCGTGACGACCACCAGTGAGCCGCGCGCGGAGGCAGCGATTTCCGCGGTTGTCTTGTCCGCTGCGGCAATGGCGGGCAGTTCATCAAGGCCGAAGGGATCGTCGGTTCCCGGGTCACTATCCTGCTGGGCATTCAGTGTGCAGGCGGTGGCCAGCAGGAAAAGCAATGCAGGGTGAGCTTGCATAGACGCAAGCTTAACGGTGTGATCCGGTTTACGCCACCGCATAAAATACCCGGAAATTCCGGACCCTTGTCTGTGTCTACCGGGGTGGAAATCCGTTGGGTCTATAGTGCCGCTGCGGCCTCGCTGACGATCCTCTCGGTGGTTTCCCAGTCCATGCATTTATCGGTGATGGACTGGCCGAAGGTGAGCTCTGCAATCGGTTGCGGGAATTTCTGGTTGCCGGCCACAAGGTTCGACTCGATCATCGCACCGATGATGTTCGCATTGCCGGCAGCGCGCTGGGCAACAATGTCGGCCAATACCGCCGGCTGGTTGGCGTGGTCCTTGCCGGAGTTATCGTGACTGGCATCAATCATGATGGCGGGTTGCAGTCCCTGTGCCTCAAGCTGGCCGGTAGTCTCAGCCACGTGGTCGGCGGTGTAGTTCGGCCCGTTCTCACCGCCGCGCAGGATGATGTGGCAGTGCGGGTTGCCGTTGGTGGTCACTGCCGAGGCAATGCCCTCGGCACTGATGCCGAGGAAGGTCTGCGGGCTGGTGGCGGCCTTGATGGCGTTTACCGCCGCGGTGATTGAGCCGTTGGTGGTGTTCTTGAAACCAAGCGGCATGGAAAGCCCCGATGCCATCTGGCGGTGGGTTTGCGACTCGGTGGTGCGCGCACCGATCGCCGACCAGCTGATCAAATCGGCAATGTATTGCGGGGTGATCGGGTCAAGCAGCTCGGTGGCGGTGGGGATACCCAGGTCAATGACATCACGCAGGAAGGAGCGCGCGCTGCGCAATCCGCCGGCAATGTTGTCACTGCCGTCAAGCTCGGGATCCATGATTAATCCCTTCCAGCCGACCGTGGTGCGCGGTTTCTCAAAATAAACCCGCATGACAAGGAGAACCTTGTCAGCAACCTTTTCAGCCAGTCCTGCCAGGCGCTCGGCATATTGTTTTCCCGCCTCAATATCGTGGATTGAGCAGGGGCCCGCTATCAGCAGCAGGCGTGAGTCCTGCCCAAAGATGATTTCTCGCAGCGCTTCCCGTGACTGCGCGACAAATTCAGCCTGTGTGCCGGAACGGGCGATCTCATGGCAGAGCAGCGCCGGGGCGGGGAGGGGAATATTGGCGGCAATGTTGAGGTCGGATACCCGGGATGTTGTCTGGGACATGGTCAAAAAAAATGGATTTTGCGGGAGGAGTGCCCGGGATGATTATCCTTTGTTGCGGGTCTTTTCAAGCTTGGCAATGGGGATTGCCGGAGAAATATCCGGGGGAGAGGCAATATCCGGCGACGCTGGTATGCCGGTCAGGGACGACTTCAATCGTTTAGATCAACGAGGATTTCCCGCGCCTTGGCCCCGTCCCCGGGACCGATAATGCCGCGCATCTCGAGGATATCCATCATCCTTGCCGCACGGGTGTAACCCAGGCGCAGGCGCCGCTGCAGCAGGGAGGTCGAGGCGCGCTGTTCCTGCTGGATCACCTCCAGGCATTTCTCGATAATCTCCTCGTCCTCATCGGAAACCTCATCGCTGTCCTCATCGCTGTCGATTGTGTCCTTTATCTCCTGCTCAAAAATCGGGTCAGCCTGGCTGGAGCAGAACTCCACGATCGCTTTGCATTCCTCGTCGGTGATGAGGGCTCCCTGGGCACGTATGAGCTGTGCGCTTCCTGGAGGCAGGTAGAGCATGTCTCCTTTTCCGACCAGTTTTTCAGCACCCTTCTGGTCGAGGATGACCCGGCTATCGAGTGCTGATGAAACCTGGAACGCGATGCGTGAGGGGATATTTGCCTTGATGATACCGGTCACCACGTCGGCGCGCGGTGTCTGGGTACCGATGATCAGGTGGATCCCGGCGGCCCGTGCTTTCTGGGCAATGCGGGCAATTGCCTGCTCAACATCAACCGGTGCGGTCTGCATCAGGTCCGCCAACTCGTCGATGATGACGACGATATAGGGCAGGCGATCGGGAATTTTTTCCTCTTCCTGGTTGTTCTCGATGGATTCAACGATGTCCTTGCCGCGCTGCTGCTCGGTGGAGCCGGGGGCAGGCGCGGACTTGGAATTGGAGCGGACAGGATGAGTGGTAAGGATGTCTTCACTATGAGCGGCTACCACGGGTTCTTCGTGGTTTTTTTCAGGTTCGTCACTACCATCCTCCTCATATTCAACTTCAACCTCCTCGTATTCGTATTGATATTCCCACTCGTCCTCATCGGTCCCGGATGCCGTTTTTTCGCCGGTTTCGGGGCCCGGCTCAACGGCAGCATTAAAATCGAGTTTTGCCTGCCCGCTGGGATCAAAGAACTTGTCCTCGCCGCTTTCATGCTCGCGCTCGTTGAAGGAGTCAAAGTTGCGCAAGCCGAGCTTGGCAAACAACTGGTAGCGCCGCTCCATTTCGTTGACCACCCAGCGCAGCGCGAGCAGCACTTTCTTGGGCTCGGTGACCACCGGCACTATCTGGTGGGGCAGGTTGTTGTAGACCTGCATCTCGACGACCTTCGGGTCAATCATGATGAAGCGCAGCTCGTCCGGCGTGAAGCGGTAGAGCATGCTTGAGATGATGGCGTTGATACAGACCGACTTGCCTGCCCCGGTGGTGCCTGCCACCAGCATGTGGGGCATTTTCGCGAGATCGCCGATAACAGTATTTCCGTAGACATCCTTGCCGAGCGCCAGGGGAATCTTGTGCTTAGGGTCGGTAAATGCCGGATCTTCAAAAAGTTCCCGCAGCACAACGGTGACTTTCTCATTGTTGGCGATTTCAATGCCAACGGTGTCCTTACCGGGGATGGGAGCCAGGATATTGATGCGTTCCGCCCTGGTTGCCCGGGCGATGTCTGCCTCAAGCTGGGTGATCCTGCTTACCCGCAGCCCCTTGCTGGGGTAAATCTCGTAACGGGTGATGGTTGGCCCGCGGGTGATATCACCCGCGGTGACCGAGACGTTGAAATTCTCGAGTGTCTCGATGATGATGTTTTGCGTTTGTATCAGAAGGTTCTTATCTGCCGGTTTGCGTGCGCTTTGATCCTGGTAGGCGAGCAGTTCAATACCGGGCAGCCGGTAACCCGGGAATTCAACTTCCGCCGGTGCAGTGAACCCCGCGCCCTTGTTGTTGGCGGCTTTCGCCTTGTTTGCCGTCAGGACTTCAGCGATTGAAGGTTTCCTCTTGCCGCTTTCCTCACCGGATCGGATTGAGGCATCATAGATCTTCGGTTTTACCTGCTCGTTCTCTGCTGATGGGTCTGCTTGCGCGGAGTCAAGCCCGGTGTTGTCATGCGCAGCGCCACTTTCTTCGAGCAGTGGAACGAGTGGTAATTCATCCGGTCCTTTTGGCTTCTCCTGTAGCGACTTACGGCGTATTTTCGGGGTGGCTTCGGTGTTTTCAGCAGCAAGGCTTCCTCCCAGTTTTTTCTCGATCCTTTTCTGTTCCCGCTCAAGTTGGCGTTTCTGCCTCACCAGTTGTTCGGATTCAGTTTCCCTGGCCATCAGGATTGCCGCGCGTTTTTCACGCCATGCCTTGAAAGCATTGCGACAGAGCTTTATGAAATGCATCGGATGGAAGCCGGTAACCATGACGGTTCCTGTAAAATACACGATCAGCATGATGATGAATGCCCCGACAGTCCCGGTCAGGGATGCAAACAGCCCGGTGCCGATCCAGGCACCAATGATGCCGCCGGCACTGACGATATTGTAGTTTTCGGGCCAACCCTTGAAAAACCAGTTCTGGTAGTCAAGCAGGCAGCATGCTGAGAGCATTACCAGTCCAAACCCGGTTAATGTCCTGAAGGAAGTGCGTGCCCCAAAAAGGAGTTTTGCGCTACCGAACCAGATTAAACATGCGGGAATCAGGTAACTGGCGGCACCGAGGATGTAGTAGGAAAATCCTGCCCCAACGGCACCAAGGCGGCCGACAAAATTGTCGACTGTGGAGTTTGGCTCAGCGAGACGCCCGAAGGGGACCCAGGTGGGCAGGTCATCGGGAGTAAAGGAGATAAGGGCAAGCAGATAGAGCAACCCGCTGCCCAGCAACACGATACTGATGATCTCGGTATGCGCCGGGTCATTGCCCTTCTGCCGGGTTTTTTTCCGGTTCCGCTTGGTATTCGCCATCCAGTTTTTTTTAAAACATCGTCAAACTAAGTGACCAAAGCAGTCTTGTAGGATCTCTTAGATGGCCTGAAAATTAGTCTTAGAAAGGCTAACAATCAAAAATTATCTGATTATTATAATAATTAACAGTTTTTAAGATATATGGGGAATTTATTGCTTATTTTCGTCAAGTGGCCTGAACCGGGCACAGTGAAGACAAGGTTAGCTCAATCAGTTGGGAATCAAGAAGCCACAGAAATATACCGGATCCTGGTTCGGCGCGTTCTTGAGCTTTTGGCTCCCCTGATGGCGGATACGGCTGATTGTCCCGGGGGTGAAGCCGTGACAACCTGGTTATTGTTTGCTCCACCATCGCGCGCACAGGAGGCTATTGAATGGTTGCAGGCAGAGGCATCCTCGGCGGGTTGGCACCCCGGTCGAATCACCGTTAAGCCGCAGGCAAGCGGGGATTTGGGTAACCGTTTACGGGTCGCATTCGGGCAGGGTTTTGAGGCGGGGTTTGAACGGGTGGCAGCGATTGGGACAGATTGCGTGGAACTTGATTGCGGATTACTCAGGGAATCGTGGCAACAACTCTCAGGCAGGTGTGATCTGGTTTTTGGACCGGCGACTGACGGTGGATACTATCTGGTGGCGATGAATTGTCCGGAAGCCCGTGTGGTGTTTGACGGCATACCGTGGAGTTGCTCTACCACCCTTGCCAGCAGCCTGGAGGTTGCCGGCAGTTCCGGTTTCCGGGTGAACTTGCTGGAAAAACTCAGTGATGTGGATACTGCAGATGACTGGCAGCGGGTGAAGGCAATGACGGATAAAGAGCAATAAAGGGAATTTATCTATTCCTCCTTCGCACCACCCAACGTGACGTTAATTCCGTGCTTGGATTGCAGGTGTGAATGCGCCCGGCTGGCATGGTTGCTTTTCGGGTAATTTTTACACAACAGCTGAAACGCGCGGACGGCATTGCTTGCTTGGCCGGCTTCCTCGTAGGTAAAGCCAATCGCCATGAAGGCATCCGGTGCGGATGGAGCGTGCACCTTGCACTGGGTATAAAGCATCAATGCCTGTTTGTATTCCTTCAGCTTGCGGTGGCAGGATGCCATCTTGAAGTAGGTTTTCGGGAAGTCATCCACGAGCCCATATGCAGCTATTGCATTGTGCAGGCGGTTACTGCTCTCAAAGCATTCACCGATTGCCCAGCGATGCAGGTTGATATTCTCCCGGTCAATCTCCATCAGGATTTTATAGCAGGTGATGGCATCATCATACTTTTCGAGTTGCCGGAAAAGCCCCGCAAGCAGGCCCTGGCCGACTATCCTGTCCGCCAGTGATTGATAGATTTCGATCGCCTCAGCGTAACGGTTTTCCTCGCAAAACAATCCTGCGATGAGGAGCAGGCCGTTCACCTTGTCCTTGAAGCGTCGATAGGTTTCCCGTGCTTTATCGTAAAGTTTCCGGTTGCGATAGAATGTGGCAAGCCCACCCAGCAAGCCATCATCCTCACCGAGGATAATGATCATTTTCTCGTGAATCTCGAGCACCTTGCTGTGGCGCCCCGTGCGTGCATAGAGGTCAATGACGCGGTGCCAGGCATCACGTGCCGAGGCGCGGTCGGCATCGCTCTCGATTACCGTGGGAATAAGGGTCAGCACCATGCCGACCACTGAATCGGCCAGTTCAATGCCCTGTTTTCTGGTTTTTTCCCCGCGCAGGTAATGGTCAATGGCACCCTTGGCGATATCATTGTAGACCTTGACCATTTCACCGTCCTTGTAGGTGGTTTCCAGGGCACGGATTGCCTCACCGTATTCTCCGGCATAAAGCTGTTTTGCAGCAAGTTCCCGGGTGGCATTGACCAGGTATTGGCTGTTGGCTTTCGTGCGCGGGGTCTCGAAGGTAAGGTTGGCGAGAAGTAGCATGCGCTTCTTTTCGTTTTTTTGGACCTTGGCCAGATGGAGCAGGTTCACCTTGGCCAGGGTTGCAACGTAATGTTCCGGATGATCGTTAACGGTTTTAAGGTAACCGGATTCCGCTTTTTCGGTTTGTCCGATGTTGTCGTATGAACGCCCGATTAGGTAACAAGCAAGAATGGCCTCTTGTGATTCCGGCCAGTAATCAATCACGGACTGAAAGCCATCACGGATAGCGGTATTGACAAAACGCAGCTTCGCCTGGCAGTGGCTCCACATCAGCTGGGCATAGGGCGCACCCGGGCTTTTCTCGTAAAGGGTGAGAAACTTGTCGTATTCGTCCAGAGCAATCCTGAACTCGTTCTTGTTGTAGTGCTTTTCAGCAATTTTGAGCTGGTAACGCTCGACCTCGCGCATCGCGGAAAATGTTTCTACCTGGATTTGTTCAAGGTAGCCCAGGGCATTTGCCGTAGGGGCAACAGCAAGGAACAATATCAGGAAAGCTAGCGCTGATTTCCTGCTTCTTTTTCGAGAGCGGCTAACCATTTATGGTATTCGGCATGGGCATAGAACATGACATTCACGCCGGTCTGATAACAATACTCGGTGATTTTTCGGCTAACGCCAGCGTGATCATCAGCCCAGGCGTCACCGATGTCACCCGGGTGGTAATAGGCAACCAGGCGTCCCTGCATAGTCCAGCCGATTGCGTCCTTGCCACCGTGCGCAGCAACGTAAGGCAGGAAGGGGATCTCGTATGGCACGCGGTGGACCGGGTGGTCGAGAGGGATTATCTTTGCTTCAACGGTGGGCAATACCTCCTTCATCAGTTGCAGGAACTGCCCGCCCCATCCCCCTGAGCCGCCGTTATCTGCGAACAGGAGGCCGTGTTTTTCGATAAGGTATTCACGCAGGATTTTCTGGTCATTGCTGCCGATGGCAAGGTTGCGCTGTCCGGTGATATAGACGAAGGGCGGGCTTTTATGCGCCGGGAAGTTCTTCAGCCGGGCGATTTCCCTGGTCTCGTTGCGGTCACTTACCTGCTGTTTGGTGCGAATTCCATACTGCAGGAGCATGTTGAGGTCGGCGTTGCGCTCAAGGTCCTGATCCCAGTCGCCCCCGGCGTATTCAAGCCGGATGAACCTGACTTTTCCACGCGTAGTCCCGGTAGCAAATCCTGACCCGGGATTGTTGCCGTAACCGACACGGTATTTATTGTCGGTGAGCTTGCGAATCTGGAGTTTTATGTCCTCGATTGGCGGTGGGTTGAACACCACCGCACTGTAGGGGTTGATTACGAATTTACGCTTGATAACCTGCTGTATCTTGACGGTTTGCCGTATTTTTTTCGGTTTACCTCCGCCGAGGGGGCTCTCGTAGATTTCGCGGCAACCGGATATTTTTCCCGCGATGAGCACTACGAACAGGAAGCAGAGGCAATATGAGAGGAGAGTCAAAGCCGACTGGTCGAGGCGTTGACGCTTTACCCCGTAATACCATGCGGCGAGGTCAAGTGGGTTCCATCGTTTAACGTTCACGCGGGGGGATTGCCCGGCCAACAGCTCGTAGTGTCGTGAACGGAGTTCTATATACCAGACGGCCCAGCACAACCCGATGATGAATGCCGCAGCGAGCCCGACATTGGCGAAGAATTTTTCGAGAGGATGCCAACCCATTGAGGAACTAGCGAAGGTGAGCCATCCCCAGAACGGAACAAATCCGATACTCAGGATGCCGCGATAGAGGGTGCGGTTGCAACCGCGCGGCCAATACAGCCAATAGGCAACCACACCGAGCTCGCCCGTGAAGCCAATCCAGTGCAACCAGGGGGGCAACAAGTACCACGCACTCCAGTCACACCAAAACAACAACCACAGGATTGTCGCGATTACGCTCAGGGTAATCGGTCGCCACTCCGGTTGCCAGGCACGGAGAGATAAAGACCTGAGTTGTCTAAAGGATAACAATACTTGGTGGCTTTGAGAGATGGAGATTGACGCGTGTTTTCTGCCTGGATACCGGACCCGGAAAGATCTTTGGGGGATGCCCTCGCCTGGTGCTGGCTATTTGAGATCCTTTAATATGTCATCACTACTGTCCTCCAGCGGGTTTACTGAGAGTGGAGCTTGCCTGGATTCTCCAATGCCGAGTTTATCCAGTGCCTTTCCGGGTTTGGCATCGGGATCAAGTGGCGGTTCAGCGGGGGTGGATTGCTGGTTTGCACTTGCGGCGGCAGGGGCGGACAGGGCCTGTTCCTGAGGTTGTTCTGTAGATTTCTCACTTGCCGTCATCTTGTTGAATACAAATGGTATAAGGGTGAACAGGATAATGACAACCACCACGCCGCCGACGGCCTGGATGAGGCTCTTTCCGAGGTTGCTTGTTGCGACGGTGCCAAGCATTTCGCGTGGGCTTTTACCGCGCATCTCGGCAAGGAATTCACGAAGCTCGACCGCGCTTGCGTCTGCGTTGCGACTGAGCTTACCCAGGTCGGATTTGATGTTGGCCATTGGTTTGTGTGGTTCCATGAGATGATTGGGTTATTCTTCTTTTTCAGGTTCAAGGATATGCACAAGGTCTCCACCTGCCCGGCTAATGGCCTCGATTGCAGGTTCAAACAGCTCCGCGGTGGTGGCCTTGTCGACCTTGAACATCACAGCACGGTTTCCGGAGGGAATATTTCCGAGGACAGAACCAAGCTTCGTGGACAGGCTGTCGATGGTGGTTTGCTTGCCGTTAAGGAAGTATTTGCCGTCAGCATCAATCACGATACTCGCCAGTGGGTTCCCGACATTGGCGACATTCTCAGAACTGGCCGGATCCCAGCGCAGGTGACTGTCGTCCTGCGCCCTGGCCAGGATGACGAAGAAGATCAGCAGAAGGAATGCGATGTCACCCATTGCCACGGAGGGTATGGAGGCATCAAATTTCTGTCGCTTCAGCTTCATTGGTGCGTTTTTTCAGTCAATGATGATCTCCTTTTGTTTCTCGAGCTTGAGGGTGATTATTCCTCCAGCCTCTTCAATCTGTCCGGTGACTGTTATCCACCGGTCATAAGTGGTCGCCGGGGCGCTCTTCACGACAACGATCCGGTCTGCCTCACGCTGACGACCGGCAAGCAGGCTCTTGAGTTTGGCCTGCACATCCTCAATTGCCACGACGTTGCCGTTTACCACTACTGCACCCGGTGACATCGAAACCTCTATATTACGGCTCTGCCTGGATTTGTCCTGCTGCTCTTCGCTGCGCGGGATGGTTTGTGACCGGCCGGTATCAGGCTGGACACTGGCACAGACGAGAAAGAAAATAATCAGGATGAAGGCAATGTCAGTAGCGGCACTGGCGGGTGGATCGACCAGTAATCGACGACGGCAATGCTTGAGGCGGCTGTTGCTCATGCGTGAGAGGTTTGCGGTTGCTGCGGCGGATTGTCTTTTGCGCCTTCCTCAAGGGTCATCTGCACGGTTACCGATTCAACGAGCTCGGATGCGGAAGCCTCGACATTAAGGACAAAACTGTTGATGACACTGCTGAAATAGTTAAAGGCAATATAGGCTGGGATACCGACCATCAGGCCAAAGCAGGTGGTTAACAGTGCGGTCTTGATCCCGGAAGCAGCGGCTTCAACAATGTTCATCTCACCCATCGTGGCGACAATGTTTCCAAAGGAGATAATCATACCCTGAACGGTCCCGAGGAACCCGATCATGGGTGCCACGCTGGCAATGGTGGCAAGGATGGGCAGATGCCTTTCCAGGGCGGAGACAATGTGCACCCCGTAACTCTCCATGCTCTTGAGCACCTGTTCCTCGGTGCGCGAGGCATCGTGGCCGAGACGTCGCAGGACGAGATACTTGCGCAGGCCGTTGGTGAGGATTCCCGCTACCGGGCCGCGTGCTTTTTCAGTGAGAGCAAGTGCTTGCTCTACTTCATTGCGGGACAGCAGGGTGGTGACCTGGTCGCGCAGCGACAAGCAATCCGTATCGAGCATCTTCAGGCTTCGCCAGCGCTCAATGATTACCGCAACCGCGATGACAAGAAGGATCAGCAGCGGCCACATGAAGATCCCGCCTTCGAGGAGCAGGCCCAGGGCGCCGCTGTTAAGGAGTGAAGCAAGGTGCATTGGTGAAGTTTTTTTACTTGTTCAGGATCACGGTGGATCAATTATTCTTGTTGGTTCTCGATCGCGGCGGCTTCACGTTCGAATTGTGCGAGGAGCTCTGGCAGAGCGAGGCGCCCGCGTGAATACTTGGCGGCGTCGGACTCTGGAAAATCGGTGCGGCAACGGTTGTAGCGCCAGAATGCCTCAGGAATCCTGCCGGCCATCCTGTAGCTTTCACCTGCCCAGAACAACGCCTGGGCAGTGAGGTCATCGTCAGGAAACTTCTTTGCGAACATGTCAAAGGTTTCACCCGCATCGCCGTAGACCTCGGCCTTGTAGTAACATTGACCGGCCCGGAATGCCATGCGCGGGGCATGCTCGTGGGCATCGAAACGTTCCAGGAACTTTTCTGCAACACCGGCGGCCACAAGGTATTCCTCGTCGCGATAGAAATGCTCGTTGATGCGCATCATCACGCTGGCGATGAGCGGGCTTTTAGGGTAGGAGGCGGCGAGGGTTACATAGGACTCAATGGCATTGTCAAATTGTCCTGCTTTTTCATAGCATTGCCCGAGTTTGTACTGGGCATCGGCGGCAAGGGTGTGCTCTGGAAAATCGCGGACGATGGCTTTATAGGACTCGATGGCAGCCCCCCATTGCTTCATTTCCTGGGAGAAGTTGCCGAGAAGATAATCGATGCGCGGCGTGTAATCAGGATTGGGGTAATCCTCGGCAAGTTCGCTTAAGACTTTACGACCCGCTTTCAAATCCTCGTCAGCCTCACTTTCGCGCCCGAGTGAGCGGTGGCTCTTGAATAACTCGAAGTAGGACTCGGCAATATGGAACTGGGTCTGGATTGCCAGTTGCTCATTGGCGAACACTTTGCTGAATGCCGCCACAATGCCGTCAGTACCGCTGGCGATTAGAATTTCGTCACTAAGTGCAAGGGGAACACTGGAACTCGCAGGTGTTTCATCAGTATAAAGCACCCTCAGGGTCTCATCGAAGAAACTCTCGATGCGTTTTACGTTGGCGCTGGCGAGGTTCCCCTTGGTGGGCTTTGCCTGTGCCGTGAGGCCGAAGGAGGCGGTGAAGATGCCGCTGTGGCTCAAGGTTTCCTCCAACTCAACGATTTCCTGCTCACCGTTGGAGGTGGTGATCATGACCGGGATGCGGTTGCGCTCATCGGAATGATCCCGGTCCGCATCCTCGACTTTCAGGTAAAGCCGCTTACCAAGGAAGAGGATATCAGCAGCTTCCTCGTATTGCTTGTCGGTTATGGTGATATTGCCGTCGCTGATGATGCGCGCCTGATCGGACAATTCCTTTGTGCCGTCTTCCGGGCGGTCATTATCGGTGTAGCTTGCCGACAGGATATCTTTTCCGGTGAGGTTCATTACGCGCACAAGGGATTGATTCGGGTTGATTTCTTTTTCTGCGGGAGCCTCTCCTGCAGCATTTTCCGGTGGCAGTATAGAGCCGATCAGGCCGATTGGGATGTCGTCGGTGAGCGGTATTTGTTTCGGGCTGTCGGCTCCGCCAAGGCGCATCACAACCTGCCCAACGAAGCGGCCCTGATGCAGGGCCGGGTTGGCGACCTCGGCAAGTGTGGGATCGGCCTCGCCGAAGGCGGCGGAGATATTGCATGCGACCCGGATAGGTTCACCGGCTTCAGTGCTGAAGGTCACGGTAACGCTGCTGCGACTGTCTTTGGCGGCATCCGGATCAATAACCTCGACTGTTAACGGCGCGGCGTAGGCGACTCCCCGGACAATATTTCCAGAATTTCCTGAAGCAGGCAGGAATATCGTTGAGGGAGCAGCGCTTGAACCTTCAGGCGGCGGGACCATCCTTGTCTCGATGATGCGGACTTCCCCTCTTGTCGGGGTGCGCACCAGCACGACCGCCTCGCGCTCGACGGCGTGGCCCGGGAAGGTGTTTTGTTCGTCCTTGTAGCGCATGTAAACCCGGTCACCGGGCTGCAATGTGAGTTTTCCCTCCGTGGCAACGGATGTGGTATCGATTTGTGCCTTGAAGACACCGGTGTTCGGGCCGGTCTCCGTGGCAGTGAGCTTCATCTCGACTCCTCCCGGGCCAATGATCCTGACCGCTACCGTGTCCTCGCCTCCGGTAGAGTCGAGATCGAAATCGGTGATTTCAGCAGTGATACGCTCACCGGGATCGATACGCAGCAGCTCTTTGCGGATTTGATTGACTGAACCGTTTCCCGCCCGCAGGAAATCATAGGCTATTGGTTTAATTAGCCCGTTGTAATAGGTTGCGGTAAGCGTGGCGGAAAGCACGCGGTTGCGGCCGATGCCATGATCAGTGAATTCGTCGATGTAAGACCCGGTGATGGTGTCACCTGCAGCGATTTCCAGGACATTGTTGCGTGACAGGGAGAGGAGGTCGGCTGCGGTGGGGATATAGCGTTTGTCGGCACCGGAGATCTCGACCTGGTTCACTGCGACTGATTCTCCAAGGTATTCATCGATGGTCACCTTTACATGACGCAGCTTGGCAGGGTGAATTTTGAAACTCCAGGCCCCTTTGGTGGCAGTGGATGTGGGCTCAACCTTGCTCAGCTTGACGCCTTCAAGTTCCCTGCCCAGGGGTGAGTCGAGTTCAAAGTCGCCGCTTGAAAAGGGTAGTATAAGCACGCCCGAAGAGTTGGGATTCTCCCTGGCACGCTGGGCCGAGACAGCCTGGACGCCGGAGGTGGTTGCAAAGATTGCGATCTCGTGAATGCCGCGTTCCAGGAAGACATCAGCAGCGGTTTGCTCGCCGCCCGGGTGCAGCACCACCCTGCCATCTATCATTGCGGCTACGGAGATTCCGGTAACGATGATGCGCAGCGCAGCGTTTTTCGGTTGCAGCAACTTGCCGCTCCATAGTATGGCGTGGTGTTCATCGGCGATGCGTTTCGTGGTTTGCTCATCAGCATCCTTTGGGGATTGGCGCTGCCAGGTGAGTGTTTGTGTTGCCTCTTGCGCGAGGATCTTTTGCTTGGCGGCGAGGTCAACAACCTGTTCCCAGCTGGTGAATTCAGGCTTATCAACTTTCCATACGCGACGCGTCATTGCGGCAAATGCGAAGGGGGGAAGTTTGTCCGGCTCGCGTGCAGGAAAATCCGCCAGATGATAAAAGAAACGTCCGTCGTGGCTACCCTTGAGTTGCAGGCGCACGGGTGCACCTTTCTCCGGGTTTGGCGTTCGCACGGTTATATTATCGACAGTGTTGAGGGCTTTCATGTCGACCATCAGCCATTTCGGCGTTGCGCCATCGGGTTCGCTCACCCAGGAACTGACGGGATCCCTGTCGATTGCCATCAGTGGACTTTGGCCGATTGAGTAATCGCTGGCCAGTGCGCCGGCGGGCAGTTCTCCGCTGCGGATTTGCCCCTCGAAAATACCGCTGTGGGCAGCGGTCTCGGTGAGTTGGACTTCAACCTGATCGCCGCTTGAGGCAACAAGCCTGACTGGGACTGGATCAGCGTTGTCACCAAGGTTACGATCCAGGTCACGGGTCCGGAAGTAGATGAGGTTTCCGGGTTTGACCTGGTTTGCCGGGCGACCTGCCGATTTGCGCCGGTCCAGTTCCTGCTCATTGAGCTCTTCGCGCAATTCTTCAGTGAAGTCGCTCTCGTCATCAGGGAGGATGCGCGCACTGGCCATGTGGAAATCGGCATTGGATCCCAGCCGGATCTGGTTATTTGCAAGCAACTCGAAACGGAATTCCTTCTTGAAATCCTCGGGATAATCAACAGTGATGAGATCGGCTCCCGTGACCTGCAGAACCTTGTCGCCTTTCTTCGTGGCGCCGAGGATTGTTGGCACTTCGGTCATGAACAGGCCCTTACCGGCTCCACCGCTGGTCAGGAATGCGGTTTCCTCGTCGCCCCCGGGATTGGTGCGCAGTACAATCGGGATTTGGGTGTGGCCCCGGCTTATGCCGAGGTCGGTGTCCTGCACCACGACCGATAATGCCCGGCCGGGAACATGCCACCGCTTTGAGCTGCGTCCCAGGCGGCCAACGGTGCGCAGCAGGTCGAGTTGATCGAGGAAACGCTGCTCGATACCATAAATTTCAGCGAGCTCATAGAGTGTGCGGTCTGCGAGGTCGATATCGGGCATTCGGGAAAGCACATCACGGAAGATTTTCCGTGCAGCATCCCGGTCGCCACGCCGGCCGGCCAGCACCCCCTTGAGGAAGTCGGCCCGAAGCACGATCTTCGGGATACGGGTTTCGGCAAGCGTATCGAATATCTGCTCAGCCCGGTCAAAGATCTTCTGTGCCATGAAGGTTTCACCCATGCCAAATTTTGACTCAATTGCGGCATTGGTTTTCGGGAAGCGGTTTACTACTGATGTGTATTCCGATCGCGCTACTTCATAGCGCCCGGAACGGTGGTAGCTCTTGGCAAGCAGGAAACCGATTTTGGCTTTATTAACCTGTTCTATCTTGGGATCCTCACTGTGCCTGATCATCCATGAGCGCAGGATGTCCTCGACCCTGTTGTGTGCCTGTTCCCCACCTTCATCGATATGTGTTTCGGCTGCGAAGGCGATAATTTCCGGTGGCAGTAGGGCACGGTGGGTGTCGAAGAGCCCGATATTGGCCCTGTAGGTCTCAACTGCGAGTTGGTGGTCCCCCAGGCGCAGGTGCAACCCGATGTGCAGCAACGGGGCAACCGGGGAATTATCATCAACATCGAACCCGAGGTTACCCATTCCGGCATAGGCCTTGCGGATCAGCCCGCGTGCGTTTTCTTTCCTGGTTGCGTCAACATTGGTGATGTTGTGGAGCATCCCGGTCAACAGCACGGCGGCCTTGAAATACTGCTTCTTGGCTGTCAATGACTGTGCGGCCGGCCACATGCGGTCCCAAGCATAGCTTGAGCGGTCACCTATGCGCGTGAGCTGGGACAGGTTGAGCAATTGCTCAGTGACATTGGTGGCGTCATTACGGTCAGCTGCCATCAGTGCCAGCGCCGCGGCGGAACTGGTGCGCCCGATTCTCAGGGAGCTGACGCTGCGAAACACGATCATTTTCTCTGCCCCGCTTATTTCTTCCGAGTCCCGGCACTGATCCAGCCAGCCCTGTGCCGGCAACTCTGCCATTCCCCATGGGCTGAACGGGCGTAAGTCCTGTCGTTTGCGTGCCTTCTTAAGGGTCTGCTCGAAGGCCGCAAAGTCGCCCTGCCGGAAATATTCATCAGCGAGCCATGCGGCATAGGCACCGTGATGATCACTGAGGGTCTCCATCATCCCGCGGATCAGTAATTGGCGCCGGGTGAAGTTTTCCTGTGGTATTTGCTCAAGTAGTTTACCGATACAATTGAGGTTCTCGACATGGTTATTGCCGGCAACAGCATGTGCCCTCCAGTAGGCGACTGCTTCATCCTTGAGCCCGATTGCCAGCAATCTTGCGCCAATTTCGCTGGCGTAATCAAAGTGGATGCCCTGCTTCTGCTGGGAACCTTTGATCCAGGCAAGAACCCGCCTTGCCAGTTCAGGGTCTTCTGCCCGTTGGGCACCGCTAAGCAGGTTGCGCCAGAGAGTATGATCATTGCGGCCATCTTTGGCAATGACGGTGGCCGCGGCAATGCGGACCTGTGCCGGGGTGCCGTATACCGCCGCTGCCTCCATCCACGATTTAAGGGCTTCATGCCCGCCTTGCGTGAGGGTTGCCATTTCATGAAAAAACGGGATTGCCTGAGCCCGGTCGGGTTCCTTGCCATAATGACGGATTGCGTAACCTTGCCTTTGCAGCACCATTTGCCGCTGTTGCTGGCTGAGTTTCTGCTTAAGCAGCCAGTCGCGGTCTTCACGGCCCTGGCCACGATCTTTTTCACCATTGCGCCAGTGGCGTGCGAACTCGGAATCACGCTGGGCATTGTATTGCTGGAGAGCGAACTGGGCGCGGGATTTCCAGTCCTTGTCGCGTCGCGCCTCGTTGGCCCATGTCCCGAGGATGTCACGATATAAGCTGTAGTGGTAAAACCTGCGCGCAGCTTCTACTGCACGTTTAACGTCAGCCTGGAATTCCTCCTCATCGGCAGCGGCAGTGAACAACCAGGCCAGGGATTCCTTCATGCCGGAGTCGTTGCCGGGATGCTCAAAGAGCAGTGTGCGCACGGTGGCCTTGGCTTTTGCCATGTCCTTGATGCGGTCCCGGTAGAGCTCAAAGGCCAAAGTTGAGCGCAGTCGCCATGTATCGCCGGTATTTTTGATGATTGCCCCCTTGAGGATTTTCTCGGCCCGAATGAGGTCTGCCGGCGAGGGATTGTCACCAAGCCAGCCGAGAAACTGGCTACGGATATTTCCTGCTTCCGGGTCACCTGCGAGGATTTGTTCAGCTGCGGTGAGGGCATTGTCTTTTGCGCCGTCGCGGGCGTATGCGTGCGCAAGCGTGGCGGCGATGCTCCACCGGTCGTCATGCTCCGGGAAGGCCTTGAGAAAACCGGCGACTTGCGGTCGCAATTGGTCTGCCTTGGCAGAGGCGGCAGCGAGGCTATCAATGATCCTCTTGCGAACCTCGGCAGTATCGCTTTGGGCAAGTGCTTTCTTGAAATCCTCCAGGGCATTGGCGCGCTGGCCGAGGCTGTTGTCGTTGTCGCCCATGAGCAGGTGAACCCGGTAGCGGAGATCAGCCTTGAGCGGCGAATTCCTGGCGAGTAGTTTTTTGCCGATGACATTGCTGCGGGTCCAGTCCGAGTAGCGTCGTGCGGCTTGCAGCCCGATCCAGCCGATTTCGCTTGCGCGCGTGTCGGCCGGCAACTGGTCGAGCAGTTTTTCGGCGAGCTCGGCACTGGCTTGGAATGCAGCCTTGTTCTCGATGCCCTGGTAGAGCCGGAGGGCCTTGATTCCGTCATTAATGCCGTTGCCCCCGAGGCGTGTCGATATGGAGCGGTAGGCGGCGGCGGCATCCTCGCGCCTGCCCATTACCTCAAAGGTGTCAGCCAGTCGTCGTTCAACGCCTGCTGCCTCCGGGCTTGCCGCGTATCTTGTCAGGAATTGCCGGACAGCAGTGATGAGTTCCTTGTGCCGGGCGGTAATAAGCAGGCCGTCGATGAGCTTGACCATCACCTCCTTGTGCCGGGGATGCCCGGGCTGCGCCGTGGCAAACTTCCGGGCATTGCGCACCAGGCCGAATACACGCCCGTGTTCATGGTAATGGTCGACTAAGGCCAGCAGGGCTTTTGCGCCATTGGAGGAAGTCTCAAGGGTCTTTTTCAGGTTAGCTTCAAGCTGTGCGGATTGCCGGTTGAGAGTATCGGCCCCGGGTTGGGCACTGAGAACCGTTGTGCCGAGCAGGAGGATGAGCAGGAGGGCTGGGAACTGCATTGTCTGGGTAGTGGCAAACGGGAGGAGGAAAACCAGGGGCTAGGAGGATGCTTTGGTGAGTGCCTCGGTGATACGTTTTGCCTCCTGGGCGAGGGGGCTTTCAGGAAAATCGTCAATCAACTGGTCAAACCTGGCTCCCGCCTGGGTCTTGCGTCCCAGCCGGTACAGGCAGCGGCCGTAGTTAAACAGGATAACGTCAAGGAAATTGGCGTCGGGATGATCAGCGAGAACGTTTTCAAATACCTCAATCGCCCGTGTGTAGTCTTTTTTCTGGTAGTAAAAGTTGGCCATCTTGGCAACGGCATCGCCAATTCGCCCGCTTTGCGGGAATTGCTCGTAGACTTTCTGGTAGGCAAGAAAGGAGCGTTCGTAGAGCTGGGTGGCTGAACCGGCAGGCGCCGCCTTCGCCATGTCCTCGTAGCATTCGGCGATTCCGAATTGTCCCTCGCCGCGAAGCGGGCTCTCCTTGAGCTTCACCAGGTTGCTGTACATGGTGATGGCGCGCGCGAGGTCGCCACGCTGGCGGGAGACATGCGCCTGTTGCAGGATTGCCTCGTCAACGAACTCACTGTTTGGAAATTCCTTTTGCAGGCGTGCACTCATTGCCAGGGCAAGGGAGAACTGATCCATGGCAAAGTAGATGCGCCAGAGCTGGACATAGGTTTGCTCAAGGATTTTGCCGCCCAGGGAGCCGGCCGCCGCGGTGATGTCCTCACAGACGTCAAGTGCCTCAGCATACTTGATACCGGCTTTTTCCTTGAGACCGAATTCCTTGTAATGATTACCGATATTGGTAAGCGCACTGGCGGTCTTCAACCGGGTTCGCAGTCGTAATTCCTCGTTGGATATCTCCGCCTTTGTGACACGCACATTTCCCAGGTTGCCCTCCACACACTTGGCATCGGCGGTTAACCTGCGGGGTTTGCCGGTAAGATTTACAGAATCGCTGTAGGAGATCCTCAGTAAATCCCCCGGCTCAGCCTGCAGTATTGCGTCACCTGTGATTGCGATGGCACCGAGTTCTATGGCAACAGTGCCACGGAATACACCGCTATGGGTGGTCGGGTCATTGAGCTCGGCAGCGATGATGTCAGCGGCGATGTCCTCTGCCCCGGATACTGCCCCGGGTTGCGCTATCTTCGGCAACTTGGGAGAATCGGGTGCATTGTCTGTCGCTGCTTTTGCCTCTGCCCGGGTGTAGCGGGTTTTTATCTTACTCACTTTTGTTTCAGTGAGCGCAAGTTCAAGGATATCATGCCTCCTGTAGCGGTCGATCTCTGGGGTCTCGGGTTTTTCCGCCAGGGGATTGGCGGCAGCCTTGGCAAGCAGGGCATTTTTCTCGTCCTCGAGTTCTTCAGCTGTCTTTGCGCGCAGGATCTCCACCCGGGCCTTCAACATATCAGGCTTGTCACTGAGGTCGCCATCTGCATCAGTCACCTGCAGGTGGGCGTCCTTGCCGATTACCACACCTGCGAGCGTGTCATTGTAGGAACCGTCCATGACCTGGGCAAGGCCGTTGCCGACAACGTTGACCACCTTGAGGCGCTTGATATTGAATTTCTTGTCGGCGGTATGGGCATCAATGTAGATTACCTCGATTGAATCCCCGCCGCGGACATCAAGCCTGCCGTTGCCAGGCCACGGTCGCGACAGGGTGGTGGGCATTGAGCCGAGGGCCAGGCGCGCTTCCCGCCCGACGGGTTGACACTCGAGGGTTTCCTCGTCACCACTCTTTACCCGGCAGTGGACAGTAATGCCCTGACCAGGCTCGAGGGTTGCCAGGTCGCGGTCATCAATCTTTATGTAGAGGCGGCGCCCGGCCTCGACCTTTTCAATGCGGAGATCATCATCAGCCAAAGCTGTCCCTACTTTTTCCAGTGATTCAATGGCACGCGAGTAGTGGCCGAGCTTGAAATGGCCTAGACCGATATAGTAATGGGCCTGATTGACATGTCCTGAGGATGGAAAATTCCCGATCACCCCGCGCATGATCTTGAAGCACTTGCCGTAGTGGCGCCCCTCGTAGAAGCAGATGCCGCTCATCAAGGTTGCCTCGGCGCGTTGTTCAGCATCAGGGTTGTCGTCGTCGGCGGCACTCTCGAAGTAGCTGCGCGCACGGTCAAAGGCGCGTTGTTTCTTGAGGAAGTGTTCACCGAGTTTGAGGTGCGCCTGAAAACGAACCCGGCTGCGTGGGTAACGCTCAAGGACTGAGTTCCAGATATCAATGGCCTTCTCGATTTCCCCGGCCTCGTAACGCAGGTTGCCAGCATCAATTAATTTTCTTGCGGCGCGATCCTCAACCACCGAGCCGCGCACCGGCAGTTTTTTTTCCGCCTCCGGCGTGTCTTGGGCCAGGGAAGGAAAAACCATCGAGCCAAGAAAAATAGCCGTCCCGGCAAGGAGCAGTTTATTGAGTGGCGGGGGGAATGGCATTGTGTGCTACAACATTTAATACGGTGTCCTGCACGATGATCTATCGGATTGGGTCGGGGTGTCAATGTGGGATGCGGTGGTGATTAGCTTGTATCCACGCCGGTATTTTGAGATTAATAAGGAAATGAGGACTTTAATTTTAATTATTTCATTCACCCTGGCCGGTGCTGTTTTTGCCCAGAAGAAACCTGCCGGGTTTGAGGTGGCGGGCCGTAATTTCAAGGTACCCTCCGAATGGCAGGCGGAGCAGCCGGCTTCCCGCATGCGCAAGGCTCAATACAAGGTTGGTGGGGCCGAAGTTGTGGTGTTCTATTTCGGCAAGGGGCAGGGGGGCACTGTCGAGGCGAACGTGGCACGCTGGCTGGGGCAGTTTAAGGAACCCAGGGAGAAACTTGGCACGAAGACCAGGGAACGAAAGGTTGCCGGGGCAAAGATTACAACTGTGAGTGCTGCAGGTACCTACATGAGCGGCCCGCCCTTCGGCGCAAAGGTGGCAAAGGCCGGTTATGCAATGCGGGCGGCGATCATCGAGTATGAAGGTGGCCCGGTGTTCATCAAGATGACCGGGCCAAGGGATGCTGTCGGCCAGGCATCCGATGCCTTCGACAAGCTGGTGAGTTCAGGCTTTGAGTAGGGCTGCCTTTAGCGGCATCCGCTGCTAGCTGAACAGCCCGGTGATCGGGGATGCGCCTTTCTTGATCAACTGTATCGGGCGGCCGAGGGGAGTTGTCATTTCCCTGGTGTAGTCAACACCGAGGGCGTGGCAGAGTGTGGCGTGTAAGTCGAGCGGCTTCACCGGGTTTTTTGCCGGGTTGATGCCGTCCTTATCGGAGGCTCCAATTACGGTGGAACCATTGATTCCCCCGCCTGCCAACAGGCAGCTGAAGCAGCGCGCGTGATGATCGCGTCCACCACCGTCATTGATGCGCGGGGTGCGGCCGAATTCCGAGAGCACCATCACCAGTGTCTTCTCCAGTCGCCCGTCTGCGGCCAGGTCCCCGATCAGTGCGGCGAGGGCGGGATCCATGATGGCGCCGTGGCCCCGCATTGCCTGGAAGATGTTGGAGTGGTTGTCAAAGCCGCCGCGGTTGACCTGGACAAAACGGACCCCGGTCTTGGTCAGCTTGTTGGCCAGCAGCGCGCCGCGGCCGAACTCGGTTTCCCCGTAGCGGGCCAGTGCCTTGTCTTCGTCATTAAGGTCAAAGGCCTTAAGTGCTGGACTTTTCATGAGCGCAACGGCATCGGCAATGCTGGTCTCGGTGGCTTTCAGTTCGCGCGCGGAGATCTTGCCGGTTGTCCGCTTGTTCATCCTGGCAAGGATGTCGAGGCGGCGGTTGCCCTGCACCCTGGAGATTCCCTCGGGGAAAGCGAGGTAGGGATCGCGCTCACCGGGTTGACCGACATAGTAGGCCTCACATTTCTGGCCGAGGTAACCGGCGCGCGGTGCCATGCCGCCAATGCTGATGTAGGCAGGCAATTCGCCGAGGGGGGCACGCTGGTGGGCGATGATTGAGCCGATCCCGGGATGGATGATATTGGGGTTCTGCCCGTAGCTGGTCTGCAACTCATAGGTTGCCCGGCCATGGTCGCCGTTGGTGCCGGCAATCGAGCGCACGATGGCGCAGTGATGCATTTGCTTGGCGAGATTGGGAAAGATTTCTGAAATTTCCATCCCACTGGCGGAGGTTGCAATTGGCTTGAATTCACCGGCGGTTGGGCGGCCTGGTTTTGGATCCCAGCTGTCGATGTGGCTCATGCCGCCACCCAGCCAGAAGAGGATCACGTGATCGGCTTTTGGAGCGTGCGCTTTGCCGAGCTCGGCAAACAGCGTCTGGATCGGCATCCCCAATAAGGCGGCGCCGGATCCGGCGGCGGTTGTTGCCAGCATGCGGCGGCGGGTCAGGTGGTAGTCTTTGCAGGCGGACATGGTATTGGTTTGGTGGTGGGGGTTGTTGGCAGTTAAAAAAAGGTTGGCGGGTGCGTGGCCTAGCCTTTGCTCTCAGGGGTTTCTTCATCAGTGCTTTGCGGCTCCTCGGTAGCGGCGGGCTCAGTGTAGGCGGGTGATTCCGAGAGGGCGGATGAATCCTCGGCAGTGGCAGGCTCAGATATCAACGATGCGGCGACTTTTGGTTTCTTTGCCTTGGTAACCATGATCACGATCAACAAGACGATCACGCCCGCCAAGATCAACAGCAGGTTCATGTTTGAGCCGCTATCATCGGCGGATTCCTCCCCAGGGACAGGCGGAGGCTTTGGTGCCTCGAATTCCCCTTTAAAATCAAATCCTGTGGTAGCGTCGGCCAGTGGCAGTGCCCAGAGGATGGAACCGTCCTCCTGTTTTTCTCCGTTGTGGCTGATGGCCTTGGCATGCACGCGGACTGTGAGTTTTGCATCGCCAAACATCTGCTTCATCATGAGCGCCTGGATGGGATCCTGCTCCTGCTCCGCCTGCCCCTTGGATACGGCACTGAGTTTATAGGTTCCTGTTTCAGTCTTTTCGATGGAGAACTCGTCATCCTCGGAAGTGGGCACGTTATCCCCGGCAAGTTCCTGCAGGGAGTTGCTCAAGGGATTCTCCTCCAGGACTTCTCCAATCTTGGTGATGTCACTGATCTCAACGGTATAGATCTGGCGCTTGTATTTCTCATCCTCCTTCTCTTGCCATTGCACGTCCGTGACAAATTCGGATTTTTTCAGGTTGGCTGCTGTTTTCTCCGGATCCTGGGTCAAGGGGTTGCCTTCTTCGGCATCCTCGCCCCCGAGTTGTGAGAGGTTTTCCATCATCTCCAGGGCTTGCTTTGAGATGCCCATGTCGAGGATCAGCCGTCCCCCTCCGTCGGCATGAATCCAGACTTCCTGTTTAATGTCGATGCAGGAAGTGAGCAGCAGGGCTCCTGCTGTGCCGAGAGTTGCCAGGATTTTTTTAATAAGGGCTTTCATGATAAGTCTTGGGTGATGGTGGAAGCAATATACATTCTTTATGGCAGGAAGCGGAACTCGTGGCAGTTGAGAAGTGCCCAGCGGAGGTCGGCGACACCCTCGGTGGGGGCGTTTGCCGAGTTGATGAGTGCTTTTGCCTCGGCGGTTTCTTCAATTGAGGGTTCCCTTGTCAGGATTTCCAGATAGGCGTAGCGGATTGTTGCGGTGTAATCGCCGTTGGCCTGTTGCAGTATTGCATGGATGGGTTCAAGCGGTCCGACGCGGGCAGCCTCGTGTGAGGCCTTGCCGTTTAGCATCATCAGCGACTGCCGCAATGAGGGCGACTCATCACGGAATTCACCGAGCCCTTCACGGGAAGGTTGCCCGAAAACCCGCAGGAAATGTGCCGGGGCGGCGGGGGATGCCATGCGCATGGTGCTCTCAAAGCTCGGGTTGTCATCGATTTTCTCCTCAATGGTCTCGATGCGATAGCGCATGGGGGCAGGGACCTGTTGTTGTTGCTGTTGCATCATGGTCGCCTTTTTTCCGGCCTCTATCTGCGCGTCGGAGAGCATCTTCATTTCCCCGATGCCGTTTTTTTCAGCGGCGGCTTTCCTGAGGATTTCATCAAAATCAAGCCCGATCCCCTTCTCGAGGTCATAACCGGTAGCGATGCTCTCGGCAACCATCTCGCGGGCCATTGCCTTGGTGTTGACCTTTGGCGAGGGTGCCTGTTCTGGTTGCGTGCCGGCGGTTTCATCCTCGATGGGCACGCGGACCTGGCGGCTGACGGTTCGCAGGTTGGCCCCGGCCGGCCATTTCTTTTTGCTCAGGTGCCCGGCTGAGATGATGCTGTCAAAGAGCACCTCGCTGAGCATCCGGCGCATGCGCGTGGCGGTGAAGCCGGATTGCGAAGCGATGCTTTGTTGCGCGGTGGTGGTGGCATCAAGCTGGCCGCGTGAGTAAGGGGCGCTGAGGACAACAGTCTTGACCAGGGTTCGCAGGTCGTAGCCTGAGGCAATAAACTCGCGGGAGAGGTAATTGAGGGTTTGCGGGTTGGCAATGCTGTTGTAATCGGAGAAATTGTCGAGTGGCTCGACAAAGCCGCGACCGACAAGCTCGGCCCATATCCTGTTGGTGAATGCGCGCGCGAAGTAGGGATTGCGCGGGTCGGTTATCAGCCCGGCGAGCTTTGCGCGCAGTTTACTCGGGCGGTAGAGGTCGTTTTTAACCTTGAGCGCGGCGCTTTCCTTCCTGGTCTCAAGTAACAGGTCGGCGGCACTCAGCCCGTCGGTTTTCTCACGCAGGGTGTCGATATTGAGAAGGTCGTCGATGGCGGGAGACCCGGTTTCCCCGTTGATTGCTGCTGTCCTTTCCCCGGCACGTTTTTTTTCCAGACGGGCGATGTATTGCGGTTTCTGCCTGAAGTTAACCAGCTCGAAGGGGAACTTTGCCTGTACCGGCTCACGGCTTTCCGGCTGCCCGCGCTCCGGTGGCCACTCGACGGACATCCTGTGATCCTCAGTGGTGTAGACGGACCCGGCAAAGCGGTTCTCGACACGCTTGGTTTTGCCGAAGAAGCCCGCAAATTCATAGAACTCCTTCTGCTTCCAGTCGTCGAAGGGGTGGTCATGGCATTCCGCGCACTGCAACCGCACGCCGAGGAACACCTGGGCGGTGGCACCGGCCAGCGCCATCGGGTCGACATCATCACCGAGGACAAAGCCGACGGCGGGATTGCTACCGAGACGGCCGTTGGCGGAAATGAACTCGTGGACCATCTTATCATAGGGCACCGCATCTGCGATGGCCTTGCGCACATAGGCAAGCATCTGGTTGCCTCCTGTCGCACTTGAGCGGATGCGCAGCATGTCGGCAAAGAATACCGTCCAGCGTTCCGTGAAGCGCGGGTCGAGGGCAAGCTTGTCAACAAGGTCCAGGCGCCGGGAGGGGGCGGGCCATTTCCGGTATTCGCTGATCTCGGCATGGGTCGGGATGCGGCCGACAAGGTCAATGGTCGCTTTCCTGAGGAAGGCGAGGTCGCTGATTGGCTTTGCGTTGACGAGGTCATTTTTCCCCCGGTTTTCCTTATTGAGGATTTGTCCAACGCGCTCTGCGGCCTCAACCAGGCTGCGTGGCGGCGAGGCTGGGATCACCGAGTCGGCCTGTGCGGCAACAAGTGTTTTCTCGTTGCGCTTTTTTTGCCTGAGTGTCACGTCATCAGGCCAGGGTGCCCCGGCTTCAATCCACTCGCGCAGGATGCCGATTTGCGGGTTGCTCAGCGGGTCAGCCTCCTGCGGCATGATGTCGTCGTCATCGTGTGGCAGGGAGATACGCCTGATCAGCTCGCTTTGCCCGGGCTTGCCCGGGATAATTGCCGGGCCGGAATCACCGCCCTTGAAGGCGGCTTGCCGGGTGTGGAGCTGCAGCTTGCCCTTGGTCTTTTCCGGGTTGTGGCAACGGATGCATGCGCCCTCAAGAATCGAGGAGATTTCCCTGCTAAAGTCACCGGCGGCACCGGCATTACAGGTAAGGGCACAGAGCAGAATCGTGATGCGTGTAACGAGCGACATCCTCAATAATATAGGGAATTTCGGGCACGGGTGCAAGTGTTGCCATTTTGGCAGGGCAGAGCGTATCATTTGTTGATTGATCAAGGGGGTTGGATTGGCAATGACGCCGGGCCTTGGAAAGGATTGCGGGTTGTTGTTGCATCAATAGATACGCTGCTGGTGCGGTTGTGCTTTCAGTGGCGTGGCATTCCTTGAATTATTTTAAATATTATAACCTGGGCCTCTTGATGCATGAGAATTTCCCGCCGCGATGCTCATTGCCTTGGTCAACTTTCCATGGCAAGGAATGTTTGGAGTTTTCAAGCCGACGATTCAGGCGGAAGGGTAGG
>JAPYUT010000052.1:0-4812 GCA_029940475.1 Verrucomicrobiales bacterium
CTAAAGAGGAATCTAAAGAGGAATCTAAAGAGGAATCTAAAGAGGAATCTAAAGAGGAGGGGGCACAGAAAAAGGAGCGTACAGCGGCTGATGTTCTGCTAGAACTTGACGGACCTGAGGCAGAAGGTAAACAAAAGGTTCTCAAGGCTAAATCCAGCAAGAATGTACATTCCGGGATTGTTCACATACGGGCTACTTTTAACAATACAGCGGTAACGATTTCCGATCAGCGGGGGAATGTTATCGGCTGGTCGACTTCTGGAAAGATGGGTTTCCGCGGATCACGCAAGAGTACCGCTTATGCGGCGCAGATTGTTTCACAGGATGCCTGCAAGCAGGCGATGGCGCATGGACTCAAGGAGGTTGAGGTGCGAGTCAAGGGGCCAGGATCCGGTCGGGAATCTGCGGTCAGGGCGGTGCAGGGCATTGGTATTGAAGTGAAGGCAATTCGTGATGTCACCCCAATGCCACATAACGGATGTCGTCCGAAGAAAGCTCGTCGCGTTTAACAACCGGTAACAAGAATAAATTTATAATCCAATGGCACGTTATACCGGTCCCCGTGATAAAATCAGCCGCCGCTTCGGTGTGCCGCTATTTGGCCCATCGAAGGCACTTGAACGTCGCTCTTATCCGCCAGGGATGCACGGTGGCATTCGTGGTGGACGTCGTCCTAAGCGCTCTGAATATTCGCTGGCACTGGCAGAGAAGCAAAAACTACGTTTCCAATATGGAGTTCTGGAAAAGCAGTTCCGGCGCTATTTTGCGGAAGCGCAACGTCGACGTGGCGTTACTGGCACACTTTTGATTGAGTTGCTCGAGATGCGTCTCGACAATATTATTTACCGGATGGGGTTTTCAAATACCCGTGCTGGAGCCCGGCAATTTGTTAACCATGGGCATGTTCTAATTAACGGCAAGCGTGTGGATATTCCATCTTACAACACAAAGCCCGGCGATCAGATTTCCGTGCGAGAGAACCCAAGATCAAAACAACTGGCCCTTCGTGGACTTGATCTTACTCAGGCTGTTGTTCATGCAGATTGGCTTGCGGTAGACCGTGATAATCTTGAGGGAACCGTTTCGCGGATTCCTGAGCGCGACGAAGTTGATCCCATGGTCAACGAGCAATTGGTGGTTGAGCTGTATTCCCGCTAAACAGCACGTTTTCTGGCTTTCCCATTTAAGTTGCGTTCCCTGATTGTCAGGCACGTTGCTTTTGGAATTCTAAAACCTGTTTACCGGGTTTATCAGGCAGCTTGATGCAATGAGTGAGAAACACAAAGAGAGACGGGGGATTGAAACACGTGCAATCCATGCCGGTCTTGGTTATGCCGAGCAAACCGGAGCAATTATTCCCCCGCTATTCCTGACGTCGACCTTCGAGAGTGGTAATCCCGGGGGCTTCGATTATACCCGCTCAGGAAATCCCAACTTCAGGAATCTTGAGGAGACACTAGCCAGCCTTGAAACGGCTTCGAGAGCTTGCGTTTTTGCCAGTGGGGTGTCGGCGATTACCGCCATCGTTTCAACTTTGACATCTGGTGACCTTGTCGTTGCGGAGGAGAATGTTTATGGGTGTACATTCAGGCTTTTTGAAGAAGTCTTTAAGAAATTTGGGGTTGAGGTGACTTACCTTGACCTTACCAATGTCGAGAACCTTGCTGCTATCGAGAATCACAAGCCGACTCTTGTGTGGATTGAATCTCCCACAAATCCCTTATTAAAGATTATTGATATTGCTGCTACCGCATCTGCAGCACATGCAGCGGGGGCTTCGCTCGTTGTTGATAATACATTTGCCTCCAGTTGTATCCAGCGCCCTCTGGAACTTGGGGCTGATCTTTCCCTGCTGAGCACGACAAAGTACACAAATGGGCACTCGGACGCCCTGGGAGGGGTCGTGTGCACGCGATCGGATGAGTGGGGGGATAAAATGACGTTTGCCCAGAAAGCCCTTGGTCTTCAGCCATCCCCCCTGGATTGCTGGTTAATTCAGCGGGGAGTGAAGACGCAGGCTTTGCGCATGGCGCGACATTGTGAAAATGCCCTTGCTGTTGCCGAGTTCCTTGAGAAGGAAACGCTTGCGAGCATGGTACGATATCCTTTCCTGAAGTCACACCCGCAATATGATCTGGCTTGTAGCCAGATGTCCGGCGGATCGGGTATCGTTACTGCTGATTTTGAGCTTTCACTTGATAAAACAGTAGCATTGCTTGACCGCTTGGATTTATTCAAATGTGCCGAAAGTCTTGGAGGAATTGAGTCTCTGAGTTGTCACCCCGCATCAATGACCCATGCGTCAGTGCCCGGAGATCTCAGGCGTGAGGTTGGCATTACGGATTCACTGGTCCGTTTCTCGGTAGGCATAGAGACGGTTGACGACCTGATTGATGATTTGCGTCAGGCCTTTGCAAGCATAGGCGGCTAATGATATTAGTTGTAGCATCGGAGACCGGCTAGATGGAAAAATTTGGAGTGCGCGACGTGATGACAGATCCCCCCTGGCGTGGACGGGATTTGGGACGTCCGCTACCGGACACTCCGTATGCGGTTTCTGTGTCGTTGCCCAACTGGCAGCATGTCATCGGCTATGAGGAGGGTGATGCCGAGGTGGTTGATAAACTACAGACAGGTTACCCTAGATTTTTTGTTCCCAGGATAGTGCGTCAATTGGAGCGTGAATGCCTTTCAAAAATTGGAGCTGCTTCTGATGAGGTTTGCAACATTTATCCCAACCGCACTGCTGCAGGGCGATGTGTCGAGTATATTCGGGAGAGAACTGATGGATGGTCGGTGCGAATGGAGCCTGTTCATCAGGAGCATGCGTTTGCTGTTGTTTTCCCGGAGAAGATCCTCCAAGTCGCTATCGATTATTGGCGATATTGCGGCGAGGGCATAAGTGGTCGGCATGCTTGTTTTCTGATGGAGCGCGGCCAATGCCGGCGACAGGAAGGAATTGCTGCACGGGCTGAGTTACGCGCTAGAATAGCCGTTGATAACGGGCAAAATCAGGAAGACGTTTTTCTTTTTCCATCCGGGATGGCGGCAGTATCCGCTGTGCAGAGGTCGCTTAACATGCTGGCTCCCGGTAAGCGCAGTGTTCAGTTGGATTTTCCCTACGTTGATGTGCTTCGAATGCAACGGGAATTGGGTGCGGGCAATGTATTTTTTCCCATTGGAGACACCAAGGCACTCGCGGAGTTAAAGCAGCTTATTGAGAGCAATGATCCTCCCTGTGGAGTCTATTGTGAATTGCCCAGTAATCCCTTGTTGAGGAGCGTTGATCTACCTGCCATTTCGGAGATAACCCGGCGTTGCGGGATACCGCTTGTAGTGGATGATACAGTGGCAACGAATCTGAATGTTGATGTGTTTCAATATGCGGATCTCGTCACCACTAGCCTTACCAAGTATTTTTCGGGTAAAGGGGACGTGCTTGCAGGATCGATAACGGTGAATAACTCTTCGCCGCTGGCTGAAGTAATTCGTGCCACCCTGGTCAATAAGAGTGGAGAGAACCTCTGGGATGAGGACGCTATAAGCTTGCTTGAAAACTCGAGGGATTACCATCAGCGCATGGATCGTATAAACGAGACCACGCCACGGCTTGTGGCATGGCTTGAAAATCATCCTGCAATTGATCGGATCTGGTATCCGACAGGGGAAACCAGGAGTTGCTACGATGCGGTTAGGAGAAGCGGAGGTGGGTATAGCGGATTGTTCTCGTTACTCCTTAAGGATGCCGACAAAACCAGTGCCAGGTTTTATGACGCGCTGGAAATGTGCAAGGGTCCGAGCCTAGGTGCGAATTTCAGCCTGGCATGTCCATATATGCTTTTGGCGCACTATCGGGAACTGGAATGGTGTGAGGGGCTTGGGCTTTCCCGATGGCTGGTGAGGGTGAGCATTGGGCTTGAGGATTTTGATGATTTGCGATTGCGCCTGGAGAAGGCTCTTGATGCGATCTGAGACGAAGCAATCATTAAAATCAGTGAGAGGCATGTCCGCTACAGTCACGGATTGAGATGATGAAACTTCTTGCTGAAGAAGGATGCCTTGAAAGGCGGAAGCCCCGTCACTTTATGGGTAACAGGGCTTCATTTGGACGCGGGGGTAGGATTTGAACCTACGACCTCCAGGTTATGAGCCTGACGAGCTACCGGACTGCTCTACCCCGCACGCCAACAATGGCGATGAGGGCGACGTATTCAACCGGAAAGTTGCACGAATAAGCGATCCTGGGCTGCCGGGGATTCCCGCCTCCAACATTTCCCGCTTGCCGCAGTTGGGATTACATGCATACAACCCCTCTTTTTGAGCGGCTTAGAAAACAGGGCAGGAGAGAGTAATCCCCTCGACTTTTTTATTTGATACGACGGCGGAGGAGGACCGGGTCAAACTCATCGTTACTGTCGTAGCCAAACGGCTCCCAGCCTGCAGGAATCTTCAATCCGTTGGATGTCTTGATTTCCCACTTCTGTTTGGCAGTCGCAGCATCCGTAGTGCAGCGGCGGATGAGAAACGGGTCGAATTCATCGTTGCTGTCATAGGCGAAGGGCTCCCACCCAACGGGAATCTTGATTCCGGCGGTCTTGATTTCCCACTTTTGTTTGGTAGCCGCAGCATCCGTAGTGCAGCGGCGGATGAGAAACGGGTCGAATTTATCGTTGCTGTCGTAGGCGAAGGGCTCCCATCCAACGGGAATCTTGCCGTTGGATGTCTTGACTTCCCACTTCTGCCCGGCAGCTGCGGCATCCGTCGCACAGTGGCGGATGAGAAACGGGTCAAACTCATCATTGTAGTCATAGG
>JAPYUT010000052.1:4912-21565 GCA_029940475.1 Verrucomicrobiales bacterium
CAAAGGGCTCCCACCCAACGGGAATCTTGATCCCGGCGGTCTTGACTTCCCACTTCTCTTTGGCAGACTCGGCATCCGTGGTGCAGCGGCGGATAAGGAACGGGTCGAACTCCAGACTGACATCGTTGCTGTCATAGGCAAAGGGCTCCCACCCAACGGGAATCTTGATCCCGGCGGTCTTGACTTCCCACTTTTCACTTTCACCGGCAGCAGCAATGCTGAGGAGCACGGTTGAGATTAGCAGTGCGGTAATAAGGAGGGGTTTAAAGGAAATGCTCACCATGATAAGGGTGTTAATTATTTTAATCCTGCCGGCAATCAATTTTTTTCTATGAAGAATGCGGGGCAGGATTTTGGCAGTGGCCTGCATTAGTAGTTTAATTCCGCCAGGTTCCTGGGAAGAAACTTGCCGTTTTTGCGGATGAGCTTTCCGTCAAAGAAGATCTCACCACCCCCGTAATCGGGACGTTGGATACAGACCATGTCCCAGTGTACTTGGCTGCGGTTACCGTTGTCAGCAACGCCCTCATAAGCCTGGCCCGGTGTAAAATGGAAGCTTCCGGCAATTTTTTCGTCAAAGAGTATATCGCGCATCGGTTCCTTGATTTCAGGATTAAAGCCGATAGCGAATTCCCCGACATAGCGTGCGCCCGGATCGGAATCGAGAATCTTGTTCAGGGCTTTCGTGTTATTTGCCGAGGCTTTGATAATTTTCCCTTTTTTGAAGGTTAACTCAATGCTGTCAAAGGCAATCCCCTGGTAGATGGTGGGAGCATTATAACGAATAATTCCCTCTACTGAGTTCTTCACCGGGGCACTGAAGCACTCTCCGTCCGGGATGTTGTGAGTGCCGCCACAGGCTATCGCGTTAAGGTCCTTCATCGAGAAGTGCAGGTCGCTGCCGTTCCCCTTTATGTGAACATCAGAGGTTTTGCTCATCAGGGACTCGAGCTTCTTCATTGCCGGGACGAGTTTGCGGTAGTTGAGCAGACATACCTTGAAGAAGAAATCCTCGAAGGCTTCCGTGCTCATGCCGGCTTGTTGTGCCATCGCAGGGTGCGGCCAGCGCAGCACGCACCACTTGGTCTTGTTAACGCGGTAGTTCTGCACAGGGCGCATTTTTTTCATTGCCAGCGCCATGTCCGCGGCCGGTACATCCGCCGATTCTGTAATGTTATGACTACCCCTGATAGCGATGAATGCGTTCATCTTGCGCATTTGAGCCAGGGAGTAACTTGATAAAATATCGTATTGTTCTGCCTTGGAGTTGAGCAGTAGTTCCCGGCTGACACGGGCATTGTGGAGGTTCACAAATGGCTGTCCTCCGACTGCCCGGACTGCCCGTATAAGGGCGATTGGAACAGATTCAGGGACATCATAGGCATCAATCAGGACGTTTTCCCCGCGTTTGACGGAAGTGGAATAGCGGACAAGTTGCTTGGCGAGCTGGTCGATACGCGGGTCATGCATGGAGGTTGACTTTAGAGGGAATTGGCTCCAGTGCAAAGTAGATGATAAGAACAGTCACTGATTTGGTTACCTGCCGAGGTGAATTGGACGGCAGGGGCAAGCAGCTTGTTTTTACAAATGGCTGTTTTGATTTGCTGCATGTTGGGCATGTCCGTTACCTGCAGGAGGCTCGCGGGCTTGGCGATGCGTTGGTTGTGGCGATAAATTCTGACAATTCCGTCAGGGAGCTCAAGGGGGAAGGGCGTCCGCTAAACAGTGCCAGTGAGCGAGCCGAGGTGCTTCTGGGCCTGGAAAGCGTGGATTATGTCATCGTATTTGATGGTAAGCGTGCGACTTCATTGATTGAGGCAATCCGACCTCACATATACGCTAAAGGTGGGGATTATACGGCCGAGACCTTGAACTCGGAGGAAAAAGAAGCCCTGGCTTTGGCCGGTTCCCGGATTGAAATACTTTCGCATGTTCCGGGTAAATCGACAACCGCCCTGCTTGCAGCCGCCAATGAGCAATCAGGGCAGGGAGGAATCAAGCTTGGAGTGCTTGGTTCAGGAAGTGGCACGAACCTGGAATCCATACTTGCTGCAATCAAAGACGGGACACTGAATGCTGAAGTGGCCATTGTGATCTCGGATGTGGAGGATGCCGGAATCCTTGAGCGTGCCCGTGATCATGGGGTTGAGAGTGTCTATGTTGATCCAGGGGAGCGAGCTAACGCCCTGGCGATGTCTTCACAGAAGCAAATAAAGCAACGGCTCAGGGAAGCAAATGTGGAATTGGTGGTATGCGCCGGGTTCATGAAGATTCTCAGGGAGCCTGTATTGGAGAGTTTTGCGGGGCGGGTGATCAATATTCATCCTTCACTTTTGCCCAGGCACAAGGGGCTTCGTGCCTGGGAGCAGGCCTTGCATGCCGGAGATGCCGTCAGTGGTTGCACTGTTCATTTTGTGACCGATGAGCTTGATTCAGGTGAAATTATACGGCAACAGGAAGTTGCTGTGGAACAAGGAGATACACCGGAATCGTTGCATGCAAGAATTCAGGAGGCAGAACACCAGTTGTTGCCGATGATCATTGGTGAGTTTGCAGCAGGGGCTTTTAAATAGATATCTTTTTAGGAATTCCCGGTTGCGTAGAAGGTGTGCCATGGTTTGACTGCGGACTTTGCATGCCCCGGAAAAAGTTCAATCTTTCAGACCTGAATGCGGCTCAACGCGAAGCAGTGGAGCAGGTCGACGGGCCGGTGTTGATCTTGGCGGGAGCGGGAACGGGAAAAACCCGCACTGTGACTGCCCGCATTGCCCACATGCTTTCCATTGGTATCCCTTCTTCCCGAATCCTGGCACTGACATTCACCAATAAGGCGGCTAATGAGATGCGTGGCCGGGTGGGCGGAATGGTCAGCAAGGATGATGCGGCAAAGATCACGCTGTGTACATTTCATTCCCTGTGTGTTCGTATTCTACGCGCATCTATTGACCGGCTGGGCTACAAGAAGAATTTCACCATCTATACAGGATCTGACCAGATTGGCCTGGTAAGAAAGCTGATTGCCCGTAAGGCCGCCAAGGATGAGAAGATGGACCATAACCTGGCTCTTTCGTTAATCGGCAGGTCCAAGAACAGGGGGATTCCCGTCTCAGAGGGACAGGATTCACTGATTGCCGAGGTGGAGCAGGCTTATAACAAAGAACTAAAATTGCTTAATGCTGTTGATTTTGACGACTTACTTATCCTTGCCGTGAAGTTACTCCATGATCATGAGGACATAAAGCAGCAGTGGCTCGAGAGATTTCGCTACATCATGATTGATGAGTTTCAGGACACTAACGGTATACAGATGCAGCTGGTTTGCGCTCTTGCCGGTGCGGAGAAAAATGTGTGTGTGGTGGGTGATGATGACCAGTCGATTTACGGGTGGCGAGGTGCTGAAATCTCCAACATCCTTGATTTTGAGAGGTTTTTTCCTGAGCCGAAGGTGGTAACACTTGAGCAGAATTACCGCAGTACGACCCCGATACTTCATACTGCTAATTCCATTATACGGCACAATGCAGGGCGCAGGGAGAAAGCCCTGTGGACCGAGGAGGCGGGGAGGCACAATGTGCGTGTGATTGCGATGAGTGAGGCAGAGGAGGAGGTGCAACTGGTGGTCGATGAAATCCTTGAGGCCAACGTTAGCGCAAAGCGCAGTTATGATGATTTTGCCGTTTTATTCCGCACCAAACACCAGTCCCGCCTGTTTGAGCTGAAACTGCGTGAGTATAAAATACCCTACAGGGTCATTGGCGGACAGTCCTTCTATGATCGCCGCGAGATCAAGGACTTGTTGGCCTACCTGCAGGTGATTTTTAATCCTGATGATGATATTAACCTGCTGAGAGTGGTTAATAATCCCCCACGCGGGATTGGTAACGCCACTGTATCACTGGCAAATGAGCGTAGTCGTGAGTTTGGGGGGAGTATTTTTGAGGTAATGGACAGCGGGGATTTTCAGCAAATGCTTCCCGGTAAGTCACGTGCATCGGTGGTGAGTTTTATGGCATTACTCAAAGGATGCCGTCAGTCCATGTGCAAGGGGAATGCACTGTATGGGTCACTGTTCGCCAGGGTAATCGACGAGATGGATTTCGTTGGTTACCTGCGCCGGACATGCAAGACGGACGAGGAGAGAGAACAGCGTGCGGGGAATGTTGCGGAATTTATCAGTTCATTGCGTGATTATGAGAAGAGGCAGGGAAAAAATTCCCTGCAAAAGTTCCTAGATGACATTGCCCTTCAGCAGGATCGCGAGGAGGATGACATTGAGAATCAGAACGGGGTAAGCCTGATCACGCTGCATGCGGCAAAGGGGCTTGAATTTCCGGTCGTATACCTGGTGGGAATGGAGGAGGGAATACTGCCTCATAGACGATCTGTGGATGAGGGAACCCGTGACGAGGAGCGGCGGTTGTTTTATGTCGGCATTACGCGTGCCATGCAGCAGCTGACAATCTCTTTTTGCAACACCCGGGTTCGTTATGGTGAACTTGTCTCCTGCGTGCCAAGCACGTTTCTTGATGAACTGGATCCCGCCTATCTGGATGTGCATTCCTATGAGGAACTCGCGGCCAAGCCGATGGAAAGAGACCAGGCATTGGATTATTTTGAGCGCATGAAAGACATGCTTGGAGGGAGCTAACCTGCTTTTTGCTGAAGATCCTTGAAATGCTCCTCTTCCGAGAGCATTGCCAGTGGTAATGATTAGATTGACCTGATTCCTATGAGAGTTTTTCTTTTGTTTCGTTGATCTTGCGGACAAAGTAACCGGATACCGAACACGAGATGCAAGCTGACGACCCTTATACACTGGATAACTCAAAAATCCTTGAAGCTCCCCGGACGCTGCGGGGGAGCTTCAGGTATCTTGGCCCCGGATTCATTCTCTCGGCTTCCATTGTGGGCTCCGGGGAACTCGTTGCGACGACTCAACTCGGTGCCAATGCCGGGTTTGTTGCCATGTGGGTTATTCTGGTGAGTTGCCTGGTGAAGGTTGCCGTTCAGCTTGAATTCGGCAAAAGAGCGATCATGACGGGGGAAACCACCTTTGCTTCTTTTAATACGCTTCCGGGGCCGAGGATTGGCCGGGCGCATTGTTCGATTTGGATTTGGTTGTTTTTGATGGTGTTTAAGTTTCTGCAGGTGGGCGGTATTGTTGGGCTTATTGCAGTCCTGTTAAACATGGCGATTCCCGCAATTGGAATTTACTACTGGCTGGCTGTAGTTGTGGCGGTTGTTGGAGCGATCGTGTTTTCTGGCTATTACCGGGTGCTTGAGGGCTTGTCCGTGGCCATGATCGGAATTTTCACTATCTTCACTTTATTTTCCCTGGTTGCGTTGCAGTTCACGAACTCGGCGATCGTTTTTGGTGACGTTATCTCGGGGCTTCAGTTTCAAATTCCTGAAGGAGCCGGGATGTTGCTGTTGGTGATCGGTGCGTTTGGCATTACCGGGGTAGGGGGCGATGAGATCATGGCTTACAATTATTGGTTGATCGAGAAGGGTTACGCTGCAAACACGGGGAAGAATGACGGAAGTGAGGCGTGGGCACGCCGTGCAAGGGGCTGGATTCGCGTGATGTATTTGGACGCGATTTTTGCGATGGCTGTTTACACGATCGTGACAGTGGCATTTTTCCTTCTGGGGGCGGCCTTACTGCATGGGCAGGGAGATTTCAGCGAAGGAGGTAAAGACTTTCTGAAAAAGCTGTCGGGACTTTACACCGGCACCCTCGGGTCCTGGGCAGAGCCAATATTTTATATTGGCGCTTTTGTGGTGTTGTTTTCCACGGCTTTTTCAGCGCTTGGGGCCTGGACACGACAGTTTACGGATGCCTTTGGGCGTATTGGCCTCCTGAATTTTGCGGATCTTCGGGCCCGGCGTAAATGCATTGGCCTTTTGGCGTGGGTGATCCCGGTGATTTGGGGACTGGTATATTTGAGTTTCAAGAACCCGGTGTGGATGGTGTTTGTTGGCGGCTTCGTGACTTCAATTATCCTATTGGTGGTGCTGTTCGCGGCGATTATCTTCAAGCGTGAGCGTGCGAAATCAGTAATTCGAACAGGTAGGGTTTATGAGATCGCTTTCTGGCTAAGCGCTGCGATGATCCTGTTCGTGGGTATCTGGAGCGTGACGCAGGCAATCCGGAAAGGCAGGGAAAAATCCGGGGAGGGGAAAGGGCTTGCCGCCAATGAGCAGATGGTGGCATCCAATAAACATCCCGGGAATGAAAATCCGCACGGAGGCGTGGTGACGATCCGTGACGATTCGTGGGAGTGCTTCTTTTGTTACAATGGCAGCTCTAAGCTGAAGGGGTACAAGTAAGCTTGTAGTTGACGGAAGGCTGAGTGGAGGAGAAGCAAGCCATCAAAAGAAAAAGAGGCAGCCCGACCAATTCTTCTACAAGAAACCCCCACGGAACTTATAGGAGAGACCAACCGGACTGCCTCCGTTTAGAATTTAGGTCTACAGAAGGGCTCATGCAAGGGGAATTAAAGTCCTTGGCCCTGTTTTTATCAATGATCAGTGGCTAGTTGTCGCTCAATTGGTTCCTGTGAGGCAGAGGCAGCAGTTGTTTTTTCGGCAGCGATGGCAGGAATAGTGACTTCAGCTCAATGCGCAGCCACTTGAATATACCTTTTACGATAACCTTGGATGCGGCTGTTTTGCAGGGAGCGAAACCTTCATAAATAAGGTAGCGTTGATCGAGATTGGATTTTCCGTATTTGCCTGCGGCATATCTCCTGGCGCCAATGTTTGCAAGCCGTTTATTGTAGAATCTCATAAAGTTAGAAAATATTTTCCCGGGGAAACCATAATAAGGGAATCGGGGGAATTCATTGGCTGGATCATCATGGACGAGTCGAACCGGGCCAATGAAGTAGGTGCCGATGTCCAGCCAGAAAGCTGCATTCATCAATTCGGCGTCGCCGAGGTAGTGGTATTTGTTCTGATAGAGAGCCCGGTGCCAGCGGAAATAGGATGTCACAAACTGTTCAGCGTAATCGGCAACATCCGCCTCGACGCATTGTCCGGTGTGGGATTTGGCAATGATTTTTGCGGCAAAACTTACCGAATGGGCGCAATAATCGAGCCCCTGACTGTAAAGCGGATCAATAAATCCAGCAGCGTCACCAACACAGATCCAGCCGCTATCCGCCGGTTTTGTTGAGTAATATGCAAGGTTGCTATAGGAGTGGGTATCTTTTTCCACCGGGAGAGCATCGGCAAACATTTCTTTTCCTATCGGATGAGACAAGAGGTGTTTGTGAAGTCGTTGAGTAAGGGAAGTTCCCTCCGGCGGAGTAAACAGTTCTGAATCGTAGGTCAGGCCGGCACTGACCTCGCCATTTTGCAGGGGAATAATCCAGCTCCACCATCCGTGTCCCATGAGGTGGTTTGTCGCCTGGCTGCGGGGACAACGCACCGCATCGGCAAATTCCGGGAAGCGCTCTTTAAGATCTGAGTTATCCAGGTCTGATACATTCTTGAACCTTGCCCATATTGCGTTCGTTTTATGGGAGTCGAGCTTGCGCAAGTGCCCGAGCTTACGTGCCAGATGGGCAGCTTTCCCGCTGGCGTCTACAACCCACTTCGAGTGGACCTGATGCTCAATCCCATCGCGTTTGAGGGTCAACTGATTATTGCCAATACCGGCAAGTGTAAAATCTCTCACCGAGGCGGGTCGCCAAAGTTCGCACCCCATTTCCACCGCGGTTTGAAGCAGGTGCGCATCCAATTTTGAGCGATCAAGCTGGTAAGTTGGCAACCGCACCTGATAGTAAGTGCCGATCTCGGAGCAGCGCGAAGGGCACTGGTTGTTATCGCCGTTAAACCACATTCGCAGACCGTGCTTGGTAATGTGCTCACGTGAGAGATAGGATTCAAGACCCAGGGAGCGAGTCAGGAAACATCCGGCTACCTCTGATGTTGATTCACCGACCTTGCGGTCAAATCGGCTTGATTTTTCGACGATGAGGATGCGCAGGTCAGGTTGCTCTCGCTTAAGCAGGATGCCGGTTGTTGCACCGGAGAAGGCGCCACCTAGGATCACGACATCGTAATGGTAGTTATTCATTGCTTGCTGAGTCGCCTTGGTATGAACTTTACCTACTTGCGGTAGTTTGTGAAGAGGATTAGAGCGGAATAACGCAATGTCATTACTTTCCTCCATTCGGCGTTTCTCAGTTTACGGAGATCGTTTGACACGATTGATGGAGCGGTGTGTGCGCATGAGTCCTGCTTGGATCGAGCCGATCTTTGTGTTTTTCTGGTCAGTAGTATTTTATCTGCTTTGTGTGTCGCAAAGACGCGCAGTTGTGGCGAATCTGGAGTCGATGTTTCCGGGCTGGTCATGGTGTCGTCTACAGGCTGGTGCTTACCGGGTAATATGGAACTTCGCGTGGTCGCTGATTGACGGGGTGCGGGCATCTGCGGGGCAGGATGTAATCGAATGGGAGATTGATGGGGAGGGAGAGTTTCATCAGCTTGTGGCAAGTGAAGGGGGGGCAATCATTTTAACTGCCCACATGGGCAATTATGACTTGGCGGCTCCTGTGTTTGCGGAGCGATTTGGGCGACGGTTAAATGTTGTACGTGCTCCCGAGCGGGATTCTGCTCTTCAGGAGCACTATGAAAAGCGTCGTGCTCTGCAGCAGTCAGCCTCCTTCGCGGTGCGGTATAATCGTCCTGGAGAAATGCTGGGCGTTGAGCTTGCCTCGTTGCTGCGTTCAGGAGAACTGGTGGCATTGCAGGGTGACAGGTTATTGTTTGAGGTTTCGCCTGCGGAAGGGGTGATGTTTGAGCGGCGACTGCGGTTGCCCAAGGGACCATTTGCCCTTGCCCTTGCCGGAAAATCCCCGCTGTGGCCGCTCTTTATTATCCGCGACGGATGGCGGCATTACCGGATCAGGGTAGGGAAGAAATTTGAGGTGTCCAATGATCGTCGCAATCGGGAGCAGGCGATTTCCAATGCCATTGAGCTATGGTGTGCAGAGTTGGAGGATGTGCTTTCTGAGTTCTGGTTCCAGTGGTTTGTCTTTGAGCCTGTGTTTACTGAGACCCCCGGGGAAAAGTAATGACAGGAAAAGATCATTTTAACGAAGTGCCGAAGACTGGAACATTCTGGTTGTTGTCAATATTGACGGGAAGTGCCCGCTTTTCAGGGAACAGTCAACGCAATGCCGGGACCTTTCCCTCAGCGCGAGGCAATGCGTTAGAGGTATTTGCGCTTTCAGTGATGGCAGGCCTTGCGGTTTTAGGTGTTACCGGCGGAATACTCATGGATTATCTTGGTCCGTGGGGCTTGATAGCAGCGTTTCCTGCCTGGGGCATCGTTTTGCATGTATTTGGTTTTGCATGTGCCGGGATTGGTGAATTTTTGCAGTGGGCACGGGTGTTGAGACCAGCCTGGCGAGAAGCTTTTAACGGCATAGCTTTCGGTCTTGCCGTGGCCGCCGCCGCATTATTGAAACTCCAGTTGGGTGAACCACTGGCATGGTTAACTCTGCCCTGGTTGGGCTTTATCGCTATTGAGTGTTTAATCTGGCCGACTCGCCGGATGCTGGAGCCTTCCGGAGAACGGGAATGAGGATGGTTCGCTATCTTTTACTTGTTGCAAACGTGATTGCACCGCTGTGGTGGGTGGCGTCGAATTTCCGCTTATCGTAATCTATTGCCTGGATGGGAATGTCCCAACCCCTTTCGCGAAGATAGAAAGCCAGGATTCCCAGGCCGCAACCAACATCAAGCAGTGGTAGTATTGAGCTTTTAAGCTCATTGTAAACGGAGTCATAAAGTGGATCGCTACGGAGTTTCGCAATGGTATATATACGGTGCCAGCGCGATGGGAACAGCCGGGATATTTGTCTGGGATCAACTGCTGCCATCGGATTTGTGGCGGATGGCACGCCGCAACTCAGGGTCATCAAGGGCGCTGTCTACAGCACTCTGAAGAACCCTGGATACAACATCGGCAACTTCCTCGACATTTGACCAGTACGTGACCTTCAGGGTTGGGTGGGTGTGTTTTGCGGCATATCTCTTACTGAAGACAAGTCTGTTGTCACTGGTGCTGTAAATATTAACCTGCACGCGACAAGCCGCATCCTGAGTTGTGTATTGATGGCACCAGAGTTCAAGGATGTCAGCCGAGAGGGTATATCCCGGATTATCCATCGTTGACATATTGCGTATCTTCAGAGCGTAAGTGAAGGCGCTATGCACAATCTGTGCCATGGGCCGTTTGCCATGGAGAATTTTTATCGGGATTCCGAATTCGTTGCGAATGGCGCCAATTTCTGTGCCTTTAATGTGTCTGGTATCGTTAATCCGACCCACCCTTAATTCAGGATTGCCCCGGTATATCTGGGCACTTGCTTCCGGGGGAACGTAGGTAAGTGAGACGTGATATGACCGGCAGGAGGCACACAGGAGTATCATGATGCCGTTTAATAGGATGGGTACAGTCCTGGTGCGCATTTCTGGAATGTTCAGGGATTTGTGGGCGACTGCTTCTGGTTGCGTTTCCTGATGAGGCTAAGACGCAGCAGGATAAGCAATGGAAGGCGAATAAGAAAACCGGTTAGCAAGCGGACATGCATAAACACGAGGAGCGTATTATCACGCAAATAACGGAAGTGAGAGACTCCTCCGTCTTGTGCTGAGAAGTAACGAACCGGGCAGGGGAGGTTGATTGTAGGTAACCGCCGCCAACACAGGCGCACGGCGACTTCCGGATCGAAATCGAAGCGACGGGCAAAGGAGTGTCCTTCCATGACTGCCCGGAGGTCGGCAATCGGGTATATGCGCAGACCGAAGAGTGAATCCCGGATTCCACCCCAAAGGGTTTCCAGGTTCACCCAGAAGTTGCAAAGTTTACGCCCGTGCACTCTGACCATGGGGGCATCATCGTCGAATTGCGGAACCCCGAGGATGAGAGCCCCCGGGTTTTCAATGGATGATCGCATGAAGCGTTTGATCTCGGTTGCGGGGTGTTGCCCATCAGCATCCATGGCTAATATATGGGTGAAGCCGAGTTTTTCCGCCCTTTGCGCGCCGAAGAGGACAGCGTTTCCCTTGCCGCTATTCTGGGAGATGCTCAAGATGCGCAGATTTTTGAGTTGTGCGGCGAGTTGAACAAGCATTTTTCCGCTCTCGTCTGTACTGCCGTCGATGACAACCCACACGGGATCCCAGGCCTTCGCAGCGGCGCGTGCTGTATCCACCACACGTGCGCCGGTATTATAGCTGGGAATGATGACTAGATGAGTTTTTGAAGATGGAGGCATTTGAACGCGGATCTCTTGGCAGATTTGCGCGGAAATGGCAATGTAGGTCTTTGACGAAGTTTCTGGTTTTCGTTCCTGCGGGAACCATGAAACTTTGCCCTGAAGTAATTGTATAGTGGTAGGGAAAATCCGGCAACTGGATTAGTGATTGACCTTTACCTAGAAGCGGTGAAGTCGCTGTTATGAACAGAGTGTGGATTGGGGATTGCGATTTTCTTGCAATCAATGCGAATCCTCCCTTAAAGGAGTTTATCGGCAGGTCTACTGTTCGTGTGCCTTCGGGAAATATCAATAATTGAGCGCCGGATTTCAGTTCTTTAGTGGCCTGTTTTACCATGTTGACGTGGGGAGTATTGGGGATGAACCCGGCGAGGCGGTCTAAACCACTGTAGATGGGATTGTTCATGATTGAGGATTTAGCCACGCACCCGGCATTGGGAAGGCGTGATATGATAAAGACGATGTCCCACAAGGAAATGTGATTGGCGACGATAATAAGGCCGCGCCTGCCGGCGAGGGAATCCACCGATTTGATATCAAGTTTAATGAGACCCCAGAACTGTAGATAGCATGTAAAGAAGCGGAACAGGATCGTGAGTGTCCTCCTGCCGATTCTCTTGCCCAGTTGCTTGGGAAGTAACAAGAAGGCGGTAAAAGCAAATAATGAGAAGATGAGTGCGCCTATGCAAAAAAGAGCGAGTGAAGACAGGTATACCCAGCACTCGTAGGGTAATAGCAAGCAGTGAGGGAGCCGCCTCAAAAACAATGCGCTTTTCGGATATCGAGCGCGTGATTTTAGCGGTGATGGTGTGGGGTGGGGCAATGATTCTTCAGATTCCAATCGCCTGGAGCTTGTTCCTGTGTCAGGAAGCGTGATCGCGCTAAGTTGGATGCAGTCTGTGATTTTACCTCGTTGCCAGGGACCGCGCAAGCTACTGTGGCACTGCGGCAAAGGACAGGTAAGGAAGGTTTATCGGAATGAGACGTATTGAGACGATCCGGGCGGATTTAATGCTTTTTTCTTTTGTTCAGCAGCGATGACAGCGTAAAAAACGGCGACCATCGCTGGTGACGGACTAGACAAGGCTATACACTGGGGCGATATTTATCGAGAAATGAGTTTCCCTATTTGTTTTCGCAAGCCGCCATTGTTGCCTTCGGCACTTGTTGGTTTCTGCCTGTCGTATATGTGCGGCATGATGGTGGAGGCAGAGGACGGTTACGAGGAGCCAATTGTTACCAAGGCACTTTTTAATAGCGAGGAGATAGGTATACTGGCAGTTGACCGGGATAAGTTGGCAACCAACATTGCGGCTTTTGTGGTCAATTCAATCAAGCCTGATGGCAAGGCTGCTGAAATGGATACAGCCAAGCGCCTGATAGGACTGGCACTTCACTTGAACCCCCGTAACCGCATTGCGGTTGTGGCTAATTTCCAGTTCAAGAAAGGCCTTGCCCCGAAGAAGGTGGATCCTGAATACAGCCCGGTGACGCTTGCCGAACTTCTGCAGAACCGTGCGGTGTTACTTGCGAAGCGGGGAGGAGAGCTCAACCTGATGCTTGCCGGCTATATGTTAGCGGCGGCTGTTGACATTGACCCGCGCAATGAGAGTGCCATTTACGAGCTTGAGATGTATCGCAAGGCAGTTGCAGAGATTGACTGGACGCCGATTATTGGCAGGGTGCGGTCAGGCACTGCCCGCAGTAACAGGTGATCTTTACCCGGGGCGGGAGAAGGTTCCCTCAATCTCCAGGAGCAGTTCCCTGCGACAGATGTCGGAGCGCAGGAACCGGGTTGAGCTCACGGCACTATCGCCGATTGCCGCACGAAACAATCTGCTTGCGTCGCCCAGGTCATCCTGGTCTCGAAGGTAGCAGGTAAACTCCCGATTAATTCCTGTGTTGTTACCGAGTGCACCCGGATAGCCCAGGCGGTCAGCGACCAGGCGCATATTGTCGATTGTCGTGTTGTACTGGGTTGTCAGGTCACTGTGCCCGATGCTGTGATGCTCCTTAATGCTGGAGGTTCCTGAAAGGTAGGCGGTGGGGATGCCATCCACGGTTCCATGCGCGCCTCTTGTGAAACTTGGTGATTTTGGCCCGTGCTGGGAGGGGTAACTGTAGGCGGGGATTTGCTCGGGGTTTTCTACATTTTCCAGGGCATCACTTCCGGCAATAAAAGCCACCGCAAATCTTGAGCCGTCAACGCCAACAGCTGAGGCGGGTGAGATTCGACTTGAGTAATGTGTCCCGTAAGCGGAAGCAAAAGCGCGCTGCCTCCCGATATTAAAGGCACGGTAGTTCTCAAGCCGGGCAAATTCCGCGTTAATGGCTGGTAAATAATTCCAGATTCGGTGTATTTGGCGGGCTCCAATAAGCTTTAAAATGGAGTTGTAGAGTTCAAAGGCGGGCACCTCAAGCGAGTTTTCGATCTCCATGCATGCGATGCCTGCGATCCTGGAGTTATTTTCCCCGATAATGAAGCCATTGTGCTCGCGAATTGTGCATTGCTTGAGCAGCGGCTTGGTTACTTCACCTGAAAGCAGGGGGATTTGCAGCGTTAATGCTGCTCCTGATTCATCCATTGAGCAGGTTGTGCGGGCGCCTCCAAAATTGATGTGTAGGGACTGGATTGCTGAGCTTACCTGCATTTCCAGCCGCTAATTAGAAGGAGTCACCGAATAAGTCAACCGATCGGTTTTTCCCCATTGTATTAAGGTTGGCAAACAGTAGGTTTTTGCGACTTAAACGCTCACTATGACGCGCCGGTATATTCTGCTTTTTATCGTGAGCGTGCTCGTGCTCAGCGCAATTGCCTTTACCAGGCTGTCATTCAACGTAAATCCGCTTGATCTGCTTCCCGGAGATGCACGCGGGGTCAAGGGATTGCGCGTTTTCTCGGAGAACTTCGCCGGCAGGGGGGAGCTTATTATTACCCTTGAATCAGAGGAGCGGGATGTTGGTCTTGCTGCCGAGTCGCTTGCTGAGCACCTGCAGGCCGCAGAGGGGCTGGTTTCATGGGCTGAGTGGCAGCCATTATGGGCAAAGAATCCTGCGGATGCGGCGCAACTACCCGCCTATGTCTGGTTCAATGGAAATCCCGCCGATATCCGCGCGCTTGCCGACCGCCTTGCGACCGATGAAATCAGGGAAACACTTGCCGGGGTAATTCATGAGTTGAGCTTTGGAGTTGATGGCGAGGTTCTGGCGCTTGCGGCATACGATCCGTTTTCCCTGTTGCGCCCACCTGTATTCAGTGACGAAACCGGGGTGGGATCTGGTGGCGGTCGTGGCGGGAAATATGTATCCGGTGACGGCAGGTTCCGGGCTCTTTATTTAGGCAGTCCTGTAGATAATATGAATTACAGCGAAGCTGCAGATTGGATTGCCCGTGTGCGTGCAGTTGTCAATGAATGGCAGGAAAAGAACAGCGTTGAGCCTGAGCTGCGGATTGGCTTTACCGGTGAACCGGCTTTTTCAGCAGAGATTGGAGGGGGAATGCAACGGGATATGAGTGGCTCGATTCTGCTGGCCCTGGGATTGATTCATCTGGTGTTCTGGCTGATGCACCGTCGATTGCTGCCTCTTGCTGCTATTTTCCTCACTTTACTGCTGATCCTCTCGGTAACAGTCATCATTGGTTCCCTTGTGCTTGGCAGGTTGAGCGTGATGAGTGTCGGCTTTGCCGCGATCCTGATTGGCCTGGCCGTTGATTACGGCGTGGTTTTATATCAGCAATCCCGTCAGCAGGGGGGAACGTTCAAGGAGGTTTATGAAGCGGTTGGCAGGGGGATATTGTGGGCGGCATTCACCACTGCGGTGGTTTTTGCCTCACTGGGGTTTAGCAGCCTTCCCGGGATTCGCGAACTCGGCCTGCTTGTGGCCCTAGGTGTTGTGCTGGGAGCAGGTATAATGTTGTTGGTTTTCGGTCCGTTGGCAGCAAGGCTGGGGATGACCAACCCCTTAACCGTTCCGGTGCGCGAAACTTCGGGGATAATGGCGAGCGAGCGTAGTGTTCTAATCGTCACTATCGGTTTGTGCGTGGGTCTTGGTTGTGTGCTTTTATTGCAGGGATTTCCCGTGTTCCACAGGGGGCTTGATGTATTGAGGCCACTGAACAGCCCTGCAGATGATGCTTTCTCACGGATGTCGAAGAAGCTTGCCGGTGAAGATGACTTATCCCTGCCCCTTGTTGTGGTGGCTGATTCACTTGAGGAGTTGGAGCAGCGTGCGGCTATCGCCGAGGATTTGGTTGATAAGTTAAGGGCGCAAGGCATTGCGTCCTCGGCTGTGTTTCCTGCTTTTCTGGTTCCTTCAGCAGGCAGGCAGCGGGAAAATGCCCCGGTGATCAGGGCATTGCTGGCGGATGAGGATCGTTTACTTGCTGCACTTGACGCGGATTTTACCGGGGAGGCGCATGGTGCTCTTGACGCCGTCTTCACGGCGTGGCGGGATCTCTTAATGGTGGCTCAATTGCCGGCCCGTCCGCGGGGAGTTGATGTGCGGAGAATTGTCAGTGAAGCCGTGAGTGAGTCCGGGACCCGGCCTGCGGTAATGGGACTGGTGCATGTCAAGAGCGACAGGGTGGATGAATTGCAGTCGGCCGTTGAGAATACTGAAGGCATTTATATTACCGGCTGGCAGACCATGGGCAGTGCGATTCAACCGCTGGTGAAGCGTGATTTGCGCATGGTGTTTATTCCAATGGCGCTGGTTCTCCTGGTGATGCTGGCAGTGGTGTTCCGCGATTTCAGGGAGGTGGTCCTTGCCGTTACAGTGATTGTCCTGTCGGCAGTGGTGTTGTTGGTAATCATGCGCGTTGCCGGATGGCAATGGAATGTCCTCAATATTTGCGCCTTCCCGCTGCTGCTGGGGACAGGCATTGACTACACCATACACATGATCGGTTCACTGCGCCGTCATGGCGGGGCATGGCAACCCGTGCAGCGGGGCATTGGGCGTGCGCTGCTTTTCTGCGGAATTTCAACCGCTATAGGCTTCGGTTCGCTTGGGCTGGCAAACAATGCCGGACTTGCCAGTCTGGGGAAGATCTGTGCCTCAGGAATCCTGGCAGTCATGATGGTGACGGTTTTTCTCCTTCCGGGATGGTGGCGACTGCTCAAGGGTCGGGCATTGTCGGGAGAATGAAGGCAGGTTTGGCTTGATATTCGATCGGGTTCACCGTTTGGATGGGGGAATGAAATTTCATCGAGCCATCCTGCTTTCCTTCATGTGCCTGTTTCCGGGAATATCCCCGGCCGGTGATCTCTGGGTTTACTTCGGCACTTACACGCGGGACAAGGCGAGTGAGGGGATTTACCTGGCAAGGCTCGACCTTGAGACCGGCACCCTGGGTAAG
>JAPYUT010000052.1:21665-26361 GCA_029940475.1 Verrucomicrobiales bacterium
TTACCTCATTTTCTCAGCATGTCGGATCCAGTGTCCTGCCGCGTCAGGGTTCGCCTCATGCGCACTCGATTGACCTTGATCCTGCAGGCCGCTTCGCCGTGTGCGCCGACCTCGGGCTGGACAAGGTGATGACCTATCAATACGATTTCGTGAAGGGGAAGATTAAAGCCAATGACCCGGCCTTTGTGAAAGTGGCTGCCGGTAGCGGCCCGCGTCACTTCGCCTTCCGCCCCGATGGACGATTCGGCTATACCAACAACGAGGTTACCTCCTCGATCACGGCTTTCAGCTATGATGGTGCGAAGGGTTCCTTCAAGGAGTTGCAGACGCTGAGCACGCTACCGGAAGCGCACTTGAAAAAACGCAATTCCACCGCCGAGTTGATTTTCCACCCGGGAGGAAGGTTCCTTTATTGCTCAAACCGCGGCCATGACAGTATTGCCGTTTTTGCAGTCGATCCCGCTTCAGGTAAGCTCAGCCTCGTGGAAATCGAGACCCTGGGGGTGAAGACGCCACGTGGTTTCGGGATTGAGCCCGGTGGGCGCTACCTGATTGCCCTTGGGCAGAACAGTGGCAATGCCCGCGTCTTTGCCATTGACCCGGAGAGTGGTGCGCTGAGCCCGGTGGGTAAACCGGTTGCGGTTCCCAATGCGGTTTGCGTGCAGTTTTTACTTCCTCCTGCGGGAAAGTTTACCCGTATCTTTGATGGCAAGAGCATGAAGGGCTGGGAGGGGGAAGCCGAATGGTTTCGTGTTGAGGATGGCGCCATCGTGGCGGGCACCACGGACAAAAGAATCCCTAAAAACCAGTTCCTCGTCACCAAGAAGACCTATGGGGATTTTGAATTGCGCTTCAAGGCGAAGCTGACAGGGCAGGGGAAGAATGCCGGGGTGCAGTTCTGGAGCGAGCGGATTGCCGATCATCACGATATGATCGGCTTCCAGTGCGATATAGGGACCATGGGGAAAGCCTCGATATGGGGTGCGCTTTATGACGAGTCGCGGCGGAGGAAGTTTTTACAGCAGGTACCGCTACCCACCCAGGAGCTCACTGATACCAATGGCTGGAACCAGTTCCGTATCCGTGCGCAGGGCAGCGCAATTACAATCTGGGTCAACGGGGCGCTGGCGACGCGTTACTTCGAGAATGAACCAAAATCAAAGATTCCACGTAAGGGGAGATTTGGACTGCAGATCCATTCAGGCCCGCCCGCCGAGGCCTGCTACAAGGACATCGAGATGCGGCAACTCTAGGGCCTGAAGATCAAGGCTGATCAGGGAAGAAGCTTGCGTCAAGGGCGACACGGAATTATCAAGGACAGAGTTTAACCACCATTCATGATCCAGTTTATTGCATTTCTCGTGTTCACCGGCTCGGTGGGCTTTTTTTCCTGGCGTGCCACCCGGCGCGATGACCAGAGTACCACAACAGGCTATTTCCTTGCCGGGCGCAGTTTGCCCTGGATCGTGGTGGGCGGCTCCCTGCTGCTGACCAACCTCTCCACCGAGCAACTTGTGGGCCTTAACGGTGGAGCTTTCAGCAATGGCATGCAGGTGATGGCCTGGGAGGTGTGGTCCTCTATCGCCATTGTGCTGATGGCGCTGGTTTTCCTGCCGCGTTACCTCAAGGGCGGGGTGGCTACGGTGTCCGCCTTCCTTGAGCGGCGTTATTCCAAGGCGGTCGGCACCGCGGTCTCGGTATTGCTGTTGTTGTCTTTGCTGACAAACCTCCTGCCATTCGTACTCTATTCCGGGGCACTGTTCATGCGTGAGGTGTTCGGGATTTCGGCAATTTTTGGCGGCAATGAAAACCTGGCCCTGTGGGTGACGGTCATTGCACTGGGCGTGGTGGGCAGCCTTTATGCAATCTTTGGCGGGTTGAAGGCGGTTGCTATCTCCGATACCTTTAATGGGCTAGGCTTGCTCATCGGCGGCCTGTTGATTCCTGTGCTTGGCCTGATTGCATTGGGCAATGAACTCGGCGATTACGGAGGCTTTAGTGCCGGCGTTTCCTACCTTGCCGAGAACAAGCCCGAGCGGCTGTCGCCGATCGGCAAGGAGGATGAGAATATCCCGTTCTCGACCCTGTTCACGGGGATGCTGCTGATCACCACTTACTACTGGTGTACCAACCAGGCCATCGTGCAGCGCACCTTTGCCTCACGAAGCCTGGCGCAGGGGCAGAAGGGGGTGCTTTTTGCCGCCGGAATGAAACTGCTCGGCCCGCTTTATCTCGTATTACCAGGGATCATTGCCTGGCATCTTTTTGGTGAAGGTATTGAAGGCGGAGGTGATAATGCCTATGGCAAGCTGGTAACCCACACCCTGCCCGTATGGATGGTGGGTTTCTTTGCGGCGGTGATTTTCGGGGCAATCTTGAGTTCGTTTAACTCGAGCCTCAACAGTGCTGCTACCTTGTTCAGCATCGACATCTACAAGGGGCTGATCAAGCCCCAGGCAAGCGATGGCCAGATGGTGAAAGCAGGCAAGGTTTTCGGCATTGTGATTGCCCTTGGCGCGATTCTCCTGGCTCCACTCATTGATACATTGAAGGAAGGCGGCTTGTTTGACCTGATGAAAAACCTGGCGGCGCTCTACAATATTCCGCTCCTTGCGGTGGTGTTGATGGGGATCTTCCACAAGAAGGTGACGTCTGCAGGAGCCATGACGGCCATCGTGGTCGGCTTTGTGTTCTGGGCCGTGTTTGGCCTGTGGCAGGACAATAACCTGCTGGGCTGGGAGATGCACTGGCTGCACCTTGCAGCAATCAATTTTGTGCTGATTACCCTCATCATGGTGGTGATGGCCTTTGTCAGCCCCCGCAAGGAGGCTTACCAGCAGGTCTATACCGGTGAGGTGGACATCACTCCCTGGAAGGGGGCGAAAGCCTGCGGGATTACCATCCTTGTGCTGATTGCGTTGATGTATCTGGCGATGTCGCGCTTTGGGGCTTAATCCAGTGGTATCTCATTGCCTATTTTTATCGGAGGTGGTCGTGGTGTTTGCCATGGCTCGAACTGCGTCTACAAGGAAAACGAAGTTAAGCTCGGAAACCTCTGGCTGAGCATGCATGCAATATGCCGGTTGCCGGGTGGACTTCTTTGTTGTTCAAAGCGAATGGGCGCTCACTGAAATGTTTGCTTAGGAGAAACTCATGAAAGTGCTGATCCCGTCTATCGCGACTTGTCTTCTGATCTTGAATCTACTTGGGTGTCTGCAGGCTCAGGCTGTTGATAAGGGTGCACAAGCCACGCCTTCTGGTAAGGCGGCAAAGCAGAAAAAAGCACCCAAGCCATTGGTCCAGTCGACGCTCGATCACCCGGTTCACCTCTTTATCCTTTCCGGGCAATCCAACATGGCGGGCATGGATCCGGAGACCGGGTTCATGACCGAGGCCACGAAGCTCTTTGGAGAGAACCAGGTCGGCTACATCAAGGTGGCGAAGGGCGGTCAACCCATCTGCCGGTGGTTGGCGGAGTGGCAAGACATCGCCAAAGCGGCGGGATTGGATGAGAAGCACAGGCAGAGAATCCACAAGGGTGGAGAAGTCGAGTTCTATCAGCCGATTCTGGATACGTATAAGGCAATGCTGGAACAACACCCCCAGCCGAAGTCCGTCACCTTCTGCTGGATGCAGGGCGAGCGTGATGCCAATGGCGGTGCGCACGCGGCCTACAAGGCTGCATTAAAGAAATTGATCGCCAACCTGCGCCGTGACCTGAAGCGCCCTGACATGAACATCGTCATCGGTCGCATCGGGGACTATGCCATGGATCGCCCGTCGTGCGTGGCTGTGCGCAAAGCGCAACAGGATATCGCGAATGAAGATCCCCACGGCGCCTGGGTCGACGCAGATGACCTCAACGATCGAGAGGTCAAGGGAGTGATTCAGAGCGTGGTTCATTACAACCGGCCGGAGGGCTATGACGTGCTCGGTCAACGCTTTGCTCGTCAGGGCTATGCTCTGATCAAGGGGAAAAAACCTGCGAAAAACGGCCGACCTCAGGCAGAATCGCAATTGGACCAGTCGGACGGGCGTGTAATAGGAGCTGAAGCAAAACCTTTAAAAGATTCCAAGCCAAATATCATCGTTATCATGCCGGATGATTCCAGTTATGGGAATCATTCCTGTTTCGGTAATCCGATCATAAAGACCCCAAATATCGACGCCCTTAAGAAAGAAAGTCTGCTCTTAACGCGGTATCATTCCAGTGCAAGGTGCTCTCCCAGCCGTGCTAAACTCATGAGTGGTCGCCATGAATTTATGAGCGGTGTTACCCATACCATCCTTATGCGTGAGCGTATGAGCCTGGATACGATCACGCTGCCGCAAGCCCTCAAAACAGCCGGGTATGCCACTGGTATATTTGGCAAGTGGCACTTGGGCAATGAAGGGGCTTACCGTCCCGAGAATCGCGGATTTGATGTTAGCTGGATTTACGAAAAGGGCGCAAGAATGGCAGCCACCATTTCTCACAATGGAAAAAAGGAGAAAATGACCGGTACATATCCTACAGATCTGTTTTTCAAAAAAGCAACAGAATGGATCGATGTTCAACGTCAGGCAAAGAGACCCTTCTTCGTTTATCTTCCACCAAAATCCCCCCACGGCCCTTACAAAAAGGATTCCAGTGATATGCCTAATGAGGATTATAAAAAATTCCTTGGTACCCATCCGGAAATGACAGTACAGATTG
>JAPYUT010000008.1 GCA_029940475.1 Verrucomicrobiales bacterium
CACTGACAAAGGTGCCGGTATTGGTTTCCACCCCGTCACCCAGGCCATCATCGTCACTGTCTTCTTTGGTCGGGTCAGTGCCCAGTTGCTGCTCCTCCCCGTTGCTGAGGCCGTCGTTGTCCGGGTCATCATCAAATCCCTGGGTAAGGTCATTGAAGAAATTCGTCTCCCATGCATCCACCAGCAGGTCCCCGTCAGTGTCTTCCGTGCCGCCGGCGGATGTTTCCAGAAGATGATAATCTCCCACGTTGAAACCCACGCCGGAAAAATCACCGACCTGGTTGTGGGCAAAGAGCTGCACCTGCGCGCCACCCCCGCGTTCCCAGTAGAGGAATTCCATTTCGTGGTTGCCGAAGGCAAGGTCAACGGCACCGAGGCTGGTGGTTGAGCCACGGTTTATATCCGCAATAACCACCGGGTTGCCGTCAATCCACAATCCGCCGCCGTCATCCGAGTTGAACCCGAAGGTGTAAGTGCCCGGTTGACTGATGTAGATCGTGCCTGTTGCCTTGATGGCGTAATCGTTCGTGTCGCCATTCTGTATTCCCAGCAGTGGGAAGGCTTCCGCGTTGGGGAACGGTCCATTGGCATTTTCCCGGAAATTGATTGTCAGGTGGGAAGTTGTTGTCTCGTTGATCAGGTTGCCCACCCCGTCAAACAGGGCCCTGGTGTTGGCTATTGAATTAAGTGCGGAGCCTGATTGTGCATTGCGAACCAGCCACATACCGGGGGTGTCATTGTCATCCAGGGGGTCGGTGCCGTTGTCAATCTCGATACCGTCGCCCGCACCGTCCTCATCGGTGTCAACAACGTGGGGATCAGTCCCTGTGTCTTCCTCATCGACAAACACCCCGGTGTTTGTCTCCACGCCGTCACTCAAACCGTCAGCATCGCTATCTTCATCCCTGGGATCGGTGCCGGTATCAGCCGCACTGACAAAAATACCGGTATTCGTTTCTGCGCCGTCACCCAGGCCGTCGTCGTCGGTGTCAGAATCAATCGGGTTGGTCCTGTTGGCGTATTCATCCTCGTTGTTTACCCCGTCCTCGTCCGGGTCTCCATCAGGACCATTGTCGGGATCCACTGAGCCGTCGTCGTTAGTGGCAAGGCCGTATCTCTCTTCCCAATTGTTGGGGAGACCGTCATTATCAGTATCCACGGAGGGAGTAGTGTTGATCACGAGGTTATCGATTGTCTTGGTCTCGTTGGCGCCGCCGACACGGCCGGAGAAGATAAAGGTGAAGGCATCATCGCCGACAAGGCTGGTCGCTACACCTTCGAAGGCCGCGTTGGTAAGCAGGCCGGTGGTGGTGAAGGAGGCACCGGTGACCGGGTCCCAGCTGATTTCAACCTGGCCGGCGACCGTGGTTCCATCATTAAGGATGGAGCCGTTGGTGAATACCAGGTTGGTGTCCGCTCCGTTGACAATTTCAGAGATGTTGACCCCCTGCTCGGCATCACCGTTCTTCCATGTGTCGATCTCAAAGGAGATGTTGTTGGCAACATTGCGCCCGGTCATTCCCTCCTCTGCCTGTCCCTGGTCGCCGAGAGGTGCACTGCCCCAGTTGAAGGACATGCCGTCAGCGGGCTCGTTGGCACCGGGACCGTCGAAAATGCTCAGGTCAAAAGTGGCGCTCCATCCGGTCGAGGCATTGGCAAGCGGAGGCACCGAAAAACTTGCAAAGCCTCCGCCGATACCGTCCTGGGTCAGTTGCAGAGCCCCGCCCACAACCTTGGCAGTACCAAACATCACCGTGCCGTCACCGAGGTTGGTGGTGCCGTCGGCGAAGCCGTCGAAATTCTGGCTATAGATTTCTGCCTTGGCAAGGCCGGCAAAGGCAAGCAGGATCGCGGTGGTAGCGAGGACGGATTGGTGGGACAGTCGATAGCAACTGGGCATGGTCAAGAATGGTTGAGATTTGATTAATCGAGTTAAGTAACTGGAGATTAAATAGTTTTAGCAAATCAAGGCAATTCAGGTCAAGATTTTGTGTATTTAATGTGTTCGGGGGGAGTGTTTTTGGACGAGACGATACTTCTCATTACCTAATCCGGATACCCGATCCGGGGTTCAGGAATCATTAAACCCCGGAACCCCGTTTTTTGCGGAGCAGGCAAAAAAATCCTGCTTGTCGTAATGTTTCAGCCATCTTGTGATGGCAAGGTAAAAGCAGCATGAACATACGCGGCCAGTTCGCGCGCGTTTGATGCCAATTGACAATGAAAAATTAGGCAACCAGACCGAGTAGCGGTCCACAAGATGCAAACCATAAACAGATTACCGAATGCCGGTGCTTTGGTAATGATGGTGATCATTTTCTCCTTAGCCGGCAGTGAATCCAGGGGCGGTGGTCAGCTAACTCTTTCCCATATCTCGACGATGGAGATGGCGGCTGGAACCCATCGCCCGGAGATCCGGGTGCGAGCGGACGGTGGCCTGATTGTGGTGGTGGTTGAACCGGGTCCGGGAGCCAATGAAATCGGGCGCATTAAGCACCAGGCATACCTCTTCGACACGGACCTGCAGCAGGAGGGTGCCCCGTTTCCGGTGGCGGCAATAGATGCCACTTATGGTGAACCGGCGGATCACCGGGCTATTCTGGTGGATGATGAACTTGTGGTGGTCTACCAGACCCTGAACTACGGGGAGGATAAGCCCGTGGGAGGGGGTGGTCCCTCTGAGGATTTTGCCACCGACCAATCCCTGATGATGGCCCGCTTTGACATGGATGGTAATGAACTGATGCGCGCTGCGATTGTTGCCCAGGTCACCGATTTCACTGAGGATAATTTTCCGGATCACTGCATGCTGTGGACCGGGGATAAGCTACTGGTGAGCACCGGAACCCGTGCTGATCTGCTTCGTATCCGGGAGGTAAAGCTCGACGGTGGAATCCTGGCCATGCACACAATCCCAACCTCAAGGGATGGTATTGACACTAACATCGGCAACAGCATGCACATGCATGGCGACCAGGTTCGTTTCGTTGCCAGTCTGGGTCCCGTTGGGCCCGGCCGGATCACAGTCAATGCCCTGGATGATACCTTTGCCGTGAGCCGGCTTGCCAGCGTGGGCAATGACAGCCTGGAGCGGCATTTTCCCACTGACAGCCAGCTGGTGGGTGATTACACACTAGTGTCCTACATTGCCCGGGAGCTGGGGGGAGACCGCGACATGCTGCTCAACCCGTACGGGGTAAGACTGGCGGTGCTCGATTCATCCCTTGAACTGGTGGATGATATTGCGGTGGGGGATGGCGGGTTTGCGCACGTGCATCCCACCATGGCTTACCTCGGTGGTCGCCTCTACTTGGCCTGGAGCAAGCGCAGCGAGCGCGGTGCCCCGCAGGTGCAGGTGGAGTGTTATGAGGTAACCCGGAGCGTCCGCGAAGCCATTGAGATTTTCGATTTACGCCATGTGACCGATCCTGCCGGGTTCAGCCTGGATTTCACTTCAAGCCCGGGGGCAAGCTATTTGATTGAGGTTAGCGATGACCTTTCGGCCTGGAGCCGGCTTGAAGATGCTTTCCCCTCCGGCGGAGAGCAAAGCACCTTCACCGAGTTGGGTTTGCCGGCGGATCATCGGCGGCGCTTCTTCAGAATCTCGGAGAATGAGGGCTGAATGACATTTGCGGGTTATCCCTGGTTTTCTTTAGTTTTGCCTTTTCCCAGGGTGCCAGAGATGTTGGAACGGCAATGAAAGATGAGCCTCGAGGCTTGATTCTGAAGTTTGCCCCTACATTCGAGCCACTTAATTTACTAGAAAACGCCCTTCAGCCAAGTACCTAAGAATTGATCGCTATATAGAATTTTCGCCCGGATTAGGCGCAAATTTGAAGTGAATTTTAGTTAAGATTATTAACAGTAATTAACAATTTACAGGTACAAAAAAAAACTCGTTTCGTAAGTCGTTGATGTCCATAATTGAGGCTCAAAACAACGGATTAGGGATAATTTTTGCTTTGACCAAAGCACAATATATTGTGCATAGTAACCATCGCTCTAACAAGATGTAGTGGTTTGCGTGAAGCACTGCCACTGGGTCCAGGGGAGCGATAACAGGGGGATTTCTAAGGCTTTGAGGCACCGTTTTTGGCGGAGCTTCGGCCGAAAAAATCCCTAAGATATCCTGAATTTAACGAGAATTTGATAGATCGCTGTTGCGCGAAACTTAAGGCTGATGGAAAAGACGTTCAAAATTGGAAGCAAAAGCTTTGTACTGGACAGCGATAAGGCGGAAGAGGCTTTTGCCTCCAAGTCGGTGATCAACGGCCGCAAGACAGAGGCTTTCAATCTTTTACCCCTCAAATATCAGTGGGCTTACGAGCTCTACCGCACCATGAAGGCTAATCACTGGGAGCCTGAGGATATTGCGATGGGCAAGGATATTGAGCAGTGGCAGTCGGACCACGAGCTTAGCGATGCGGAACGATGGATTATCCGCATGGGTATCGGTTATTTCTCGGCTGCCGAGGGGATTGTTGGTGACAATATCCTGCACGTGATCAGGGAACTGGTCACTGCGCCTGAATTAAAACTGGTTCTTGGGCGTCATGCGCATGAGGAGAACATTCATGCTGATTCACTGCTCTACATGATCAGTTCGCTGGGCATCAATCCGCATGAGTGCGAGGCGATGTTTGAGCAAATTCCAACGATCAAGCGCAAGAACGAGTTCGTTACCCGTGTTTCTCATTCCCTGCGGCGTGACATTGACCTGACTGTCCCGGAGAACAAGAAGTTACTGGCCAAGGATATTTTTGTTTTTGGCCAATGCATGGAGGGCACGCAGTTTTACGGCCTCTTTGGCATGATCTTAAGCCTCTATCGGCAGAATAAGTTCATCGGTATCGGGCAGATGTTCCGCTACACCTTACGGGACGAGTCCAACCATATCGAGTTGTTGCGTAACCTGTTCATGGACCTCATTGAGGAGAATAAGGAGATCTGGACTGAGGATTTTCGCGAAGAACTGCGCGAGACGATGCGTGAGGCTGTGGCACTTGAGAAAGAATTCATAGCAGACTGCCTGCCTGTGAATTCGCTGGGTTTGAGTTGCGAGGATTTCCTCTGCTATATTGACTATATTGCCGATCGTCGCCTTGATGGGGTGGGATTATCGCCATTGAACCCGGGAGCGGAGAATCCTTTCCCATGGCTGGCTGAGATGATGGATATCAGCAAGGAGCAGAATTTCTTTGAGGGCAGGGTTACCGAGTATCAGAAAACGTCGGCCCTGGAGGTGGTTAGTGACGACGAGCTTTAAGTAAACGTTGCTGCGGCAGGACTTGCCGGCAGCTGACAAACTAAAAAGGACAGAACTGCCCTAGCACCAACTTTTGCGGAAAAATTTCAGATGATCGTGAGAAATATACTAAAAGAGGATATTCAGCTTAAACAGTTTGCCGCGCAACCCACTGAGCACAATCCCCCCCGTTTCGACTGGTCTGAATACGCCCGTGAGCAAACACCCGCATTGCCGGGACAACTCCAGATTAAGATCGAGATAGGCGGGCAGACCCGCGATTATGATATCGCTGAAGTGGCGGATACGGTGGGTGGTGCGCTTACTGATCTTCTCCTCTCCCGCGAAGAGGAGGATATTTTTAATGATAAAAACCAGCGTCTTGTTGCCGGTATTGCGTGTTCGGTAACCGAGGAAATAGTCGAGCAGAGTGAACAGTCCAGGGCTTCGGAGATTACTTTTGATTCGACCGAGATGTCCAAGATCATAGAGCGTGCACTGGTGAAGAATAATGCGCATGACGTTGCCCGCTCCCTTATCATTCGCTCCCAACGCAATGCGGCAGGCTCCACCATCGAGGATGGATCCCAGCAACGGCTTACAAGCGTCATCAGGCGCAATGGCATGGCTGTGAGGTGGAACCCGAACAAGGTGGAGATTGCGGTGCGCAAGGCGTTTCTCTCGTTGCACCTTGACTCGAGTCCCGCGGAGGATGTGGCGCAGGCGGTTGGTGATCATATTGCCGAGGGATCTACAGAGTTTATCCATATTGAGGATCTGCAGGATCGTGTTCAGGAGGAACTGATGCGGCGGGGATATTTCAAGGTTGCCGAGGCATATATCCTTTATCGTGCGCATCGTGCTGTCTTGCGTGAAACCGAGCAGCAGGAGTCCCTGGATGAGGTGGTCGCAGGTGGAGAGGATCCGAACCAGGACTCCTTGATATTGGTTCGCAATATAGACGACTCGACTTTTCTATGGGATGGCGCAGACCTGCGCAAGCGTATTGAGTTCGCATCTCTCAGGCTTGACCTGTGTCTGGATTCCGAGGAAATCGAGCGTGAATTGCGCCGTTCGGTTTTTCCCGAGATGTCCAAGTCCGATCTCGACAAGACTATTATTCTCAATGCCAAAAGCCTGATCGAGCAAGACGCGGATTTTGCTCAGTTTTCTGCCCGGATTCTACTGACCTATATCTATGAGGAGGTTTTGGAGTGGGATATTATCAGGGATGGCATCGGGGAACTACCTGCGGCGCATCGCAGAGGGTTCAAGGCCGGGCTGCAACGGGGCATTGGAATTGACCGTTTCGACAAGCGGCTGAGGGAACATGAGATTGACAAGCTTGCCGATGTGATTGATCCCGCAGCTGATCTTGATTTTGATTATCTTGGTATTCAGACTCTCTATGACCGCTACCTGACGATTGACAAGACGGGTGACGTGCATCGCCGGATTGAGACGCCGCAATTGTTCTGGATGCGTGTCGCGATGGGATTGTTCCGTGACGAGAAAGAAGATGCCACCGGCAAGATTATTGCGCTCTACAGGCTTTATAAGGCGCGTCGTTTTTGTTCATCAACGCCGACACTTTTCAATTCCGGGACGAATCACTCGCAGCTCAGCTCGTGTTACCTATACAAGGTGGATGACTCGATTGAGTCGATCATGCAGCGTGGAATTGCAGAGAATGCTTATCTTTCAAAGTGGGCCGGCGGGCTGGGAGGATCATGGACTGCCGTGCGCGGCACCGGCAGTCATATTCACGGCACCAACGGTGAAAGTCAGGGAGTAATTCCATTCCTGAAAATGCACAATGATCAACTGGTGGCGGTCAACCAGGGTGGCAAGCGGCGTGGTTCCGGCTGCGCATACCTGGAGAGCTGGCATGTCGATATAGGTGATTTTCTTGAGCTGCGCAAGAATACCGGTGATGAACGGCGTCGTGCCCATGACATGAACACCGCGAACTGGATTCCGGACCTGTTCATGAAACGCATGGAGGCTCGTGAGGACTGGACATTATTCCGGACAAATGAGACGCCTGATTTACATGAACTTTACGGTAGCGCCTTTGAGCAGCGCTATATTGAGTATGAAGCCAAGGCTGCTGCGGGTGAGATTTACGGCAAGTCAGTTCCTGCCATCGAGATGTGGAAGAACATGCTCAAGATGCTCTTTGAGACCGGGCACCCGTGGATTACCTTCAAGGACCCGTGCAACGTCCGCAGTCCGCAGGATCATTGCGGCGTGATCCATAGTTCAAACCTGTGCACTGAGATTACACTCAATACCGGCGAGGATGAGACTGCCGTTTGCAACCTTGGTTCTGTGGTCATTGACAATCATCTTGATGACAAGGGTGAGATAGACCATGAAAAATTGCGCGAGACTGTTGGGATTGCGGTGCGTGCATTGGATAATGTCATTGATATCAATTTCTACCCGACCGATGCGGCACGCCGCGCCAACCAGAGGCATCGCCCGATTGGGCTCGGGGTAATGGGTCTGCAGAATGCACTGTTCCAGCGTGATACGCCCTTTGCCTCCCAGGAGGCCATTGAGTTTAACGATGAGTTCATGGAGGCGATTGCCTATTACGCTTATGAGGCGTCGAGTGATTTAGCTGCCGAGCATGGAGTCTACTCGAGTTACAAGGGGTCCAAGTGGCATCGGGGGCTGTTGCCGCCGGATACCGTAGATTTACTGGAACGTGAGCGGGGGCAGGAAATCAAGGTTCCACGAGGAGGTAAGCTCAATTGGGATTTGCTGCGGGTGAAGATTCAGAAGCAGGGAATGCGTAACTCCAACGTGCTCGCGATTGCGCCAACAGCGACAATATCCAACATCATGGGAAGTTCGCCCTGCATTGAACCGACCTACAAGAATCTCTTCGTCAAGAGCAACCTTTCCGGCGATTTCATTGTTCTTAATTCCTACCTTGTGCGTGACCTCAAGAAACTTGGCCTTTGGGGCAAGGACATGGCGGATCAGTTAAAGTATCACGATGGTGAGATCGGGGATATTGATGAGATTCCGGACGAGCTCAAAAAGAAATACACCACGGCATTCTCCATCGATCACCGCTGGCTCATTGATGCTGCCGCCCGTCGCCAGAAATGGATCGATCAATCCCAGTCACTGAACCTTTTTATAGCCAAGCCGGATCTTAAGGAGCTCTCACACATGTATCGTGCCGCTTGGCATGCCGGGCTGAAGACGACTTATTACCTGCGCAGCTTGGCAGCCTCAAATATTGAAAAATCGACGGTGAACACTAAAAAGGATGTGCGCATAGAATCATTGGAGAAAGAGGATAAGAAGGAGCCCAGCGCTGAGGAGGTCGAGGCGTGCAGCCTGGAGGCAATGATGAACGGCGGTGAGTGTGAGGCTTGCCAGTAAGCTTTAATGTCTCCTGGGAAACGTTGATTACAATGAGTGAGCAGAATGATATTGATAGTGACAAGATTGTGATTGCACTTCCCCGGAGTGGAGCTGCGCCGTTTGTGCCTGAATCATCAGGGCATGATCGGGTTGATGGCGGGCCCGATGATTGGGAGCCGGTATTAGCTGATTGATGATTTTTTCTTCAGGGCATCGCCTGACCCGGGACGGAGCCGTTTTTAACCAACCAACCAACCAACCAAGCGGCATTCCTTCCGGGAAACCCCGGGAACGGATGTCGTTTTGTTGTCCATTGGCAGCGGATCTTTGCGTATGTCCTTTGTATGCCCCGGTGATATTCGCGCTGTGTAGCGCGCGTCTTGCCTTTACTGTGTTATCCGGGCGTGGCAGTGAGGCGCTCGAGGTGCTTGGCGAGCATATCAAACTCCAGGTTGACGAGCTGCCCGATTTTACGGCTATTAAGGGTGGTTACCGAGTGGGTGAGTGGCGTGATCCAGCAGGTGAAACTGCGGCTGTCATCGTTGATCTCTGCGGCGGTCAGGCTGATGCCATCGACTGCTATTGAACCCTTTGGAGCGAGGTAGCGTGAGAATTCAGCGGCCAGTTTGATTTCAAGGCGATGATCATTACCGACCGGCTCAATGGCAATAATTTCGGCAGTGGTATCGATGTGTCCCTGCACGAAGTGTCCGCTGATTCTTGAATCAGCGCGCAGTGCCCGCTCAAGATTGACTGCATCACCTTCACGGAGATTGCCAAGATTAGTCACCCGCAATGTCTGGGCCAGGATATCGAATGCAGCCGTCGAGTGACTGTGAGTGGTCACGCTCAGGCAGCACCCGTTTACTGCCACGCTTTCCCCTGCATTGAGCTCGGCTGCGAACCCGGGAAGCGCTATTTCCAGCCTGGCCCCTTGTTCGCTGCGTGTAATGGTCTCGATTGTACCGATGTCCTCAATGATGCCGGTAAACATAACGGAAACTAGGCGGGCTTGCGGGCGATGGCCATGAGGGTTTGGAAATGCGGATACTCGGGCTCTTTGTCGACGATCGCCGACTCGATGTCCTCAAAGCCCGCGCAATCAAGGAAACGGCGCATCTCGACTTCTGCAAATCCAGGCCAGAGATCGGCATACAATTCACGTGCTTCCTCAAAATCATGCTTGAGCAGGTCAAGGACTACGACGCGGCCACCGGGTTTGGTGATGCGGAATGCCTCATTGAGGGCTTTCTGTGGTTTTGCGGCATGATGCAGAGCCTGGCTGAAGAGGGATAAATCCACAGAGTTGTTGTCAATTGGCGGAGACTGGATATCCCCGAGTCGATACTCAAGGTTCGAATAACCGTGTTTGCGCGCAAGGTTAACACCAAAATCCACCATCTTCTCGGAACTGTCGACAGCGATCACTTTCTCAGCCCGCTGAGCCAGAAGCTGGGCGAGGGTTCCTTCACCGGCTCCCAGGTCAGCGACCACTCCGGGAGCCATCAGTTTAAGCAGAGTCTCGGCAAGTCCCTTCCAGCTGCGTCCGGGGACATAGTTGCGCCCGAACTTGCCGGCAAGTTCGTCAAAATAGGAGCGCGCCCGGTCGGAACGCTTTGCAAGTGCCAATGCCAGAGCGTCATTATCCTGTGAACACTCGGGAATTTCGCTCGCGGCGGTTTCCACCACGGCGAGGATTTTTTCAAGGGCCCGGGTTTCGTCCCCGGCGGGATTGAATAGCTGGTAGAAGATGTGTTTACCTGAGCGTTCATCTTCAACCAGTCCTCCGCTTTTAAGCTGTGCCAACTGTGATGATATCCGCGATTGTCCCATTGCGAGAATTTCCTGCAACTCAGCCACTGAGAGTTTCTCGCGGCTTAAGATCCTTACAATTCTGACCCGGGTCGGGTCGGCAAGGAGTTTGAGCCATTTCAACGTTGACGACATGGTTATTAAGGTGGACATATCAACATATCACGATATTTAGATGTATGGCAAATAGCTTCATTTTTTCTTCAGAATCCGTCACTGAAGGTCACCCGGACAAGGTTTGCGATACCATTTCTGATACAGTGCTTGACGCCTGCCTGAAGGAGGATCCAGCTTCCCGTGTTGCCTGCGAAACGATGGTCAAGGACAACGCTGTGATTCTCGGCGGGGAAATCACCACCAAGGCAAAGTTTGATTATTGCGAGTTGGTCAAGGAGGTGCTGGTGGATATGAATTACGATTCGTGCTATGCGCAGGGCACTGATTACAGCTATACCTGCAAGTTTGACGCACAGAATTTCTTCTTCCTGAACCTGCTTGGACAGCAGTCACCGGATATCAAGCAGGGGGTTGATGAAGCGGCTGCCGATGACAAGGAAACCTCGGAGCAGGGTGCCGGGGATCAGGGAATCATGTTCGGCTATGCCTGTAATGATACACCGGAGCTGATGCCTGCGGCGATTGCCTATTCGCACCGGCTTGGTGAAGAGATGACAAGGTTGCGCAAAGATCGGGTCCATACCTGGCTGCGTCCTGACTCAAAGACCCAGGTTTCCGTTGAATACGTTGACGGCAAGCCCCACCGCATTACTGCGGTGGTGGTCTCTACCATGCACGCTCAGGAAATTACAACCCCTGACATCCGCGAAGCTCTCGCCAAGGACCTCATCGGGAAGGTGTTGCCCGCTAACCTGCTGACTGAGGATACCAAGTATCATATCAACCCGACCGGGCTGTTTGTTGTCGGCGGACCGGAGGGTGACTGCGGACTCACGGGCAGGAAGATTATCGTTGATACATACGGCGGCATGGGACGACACGGTGGTGGAGCCTTTTCCGGCAAGGATCCATCGAAGGTCGATCGCTCTGCTGCCTATATGTGTCGCTGGGTGGCCAAGAACATTGTTGCTGCAGGCTTTGCTGATCGCTGCGAGTTGCAGACGGCATATGCAATTGGGCATCCTGATCCGGTATCCCTTACCGTTGAGACTTTCGAAACCAATGCCGTGGATGAGGCGACAATCGAGCGGGCCGTCGGGGAGGTTTTCTCCTTCAAGCCGGCAGATATCATCTCGCAGTTGAATTTACTGCGTCCTGTTTATCGCCGGTCCACCAATTACGGTCACTTCGGCCGGGAAGACGACCTTGATTCACTGACCTGGGAGAAGACCAACAAGGTTGAGGATTTGAAGTCCGCAGCCAATGCCTGAGAAGCCTTAAGGAATTTACGCATAATGAGTACCTCCGCAGACACAAAAGAAGATTACAGGGTAGCCGACATCAGCCTTGCCGGGTGGGGCAGGCGTGAAATTGCCATTGCCGAGCATGAGATGCCGGGGCTGATGGCAACGCGTGTGCAGTATGCTGCTGAGCGGCCACTTGAGGGTGTAAGGGTGATGGGATCACTGCACATGACAATCCAGACCGCGGTGCTCATTGAGACACTCAGGGATCTTGGGGCCGACATACGCTGGTGTTCCTGCAACATATTCTCGACGCAGGATCATGCGGCTGCCGCCATTGCCGCCGCCGGGGTGCCGGTTTTTGCCTGGAAGGGGGAGACGCTTGAGGAATACTGGCAGTGTACTCTCAAGGCGCTCACATGGCCTGATGGCAGGGGACCCGAGTTGATTGTTGATGATGGCGGGGATGCCACCCTGTTGATTCACAAGGGAGCTGACCTTGAGGAAGGATCAGGCTGGGTGGACAGTGAAAGTGCCTCTCATGAGGAACAGGTGATTAAGGACCTGCTCAGGAATGTTCACGGGGAGGATCCGATAAAATGGACCGAATTTTTGAAGAGCTGGAAAGGGGTCTCCGAGGAGACCACCACCGGGGTGCATCGTCTTTATCAGATGGCTGAGCAGGATAAGCTCCGCGTCCCGGCAATTAACGTCAATGATTCGGTGACCAAGTCAAAATTCGACAACCTTTACGGTTGTCGCGAGTCGCTTGTCGATGGCATTAAGCGTGCTACCGATGTCATGATATCCGGCAAGGTGGCTGTAGTCTGCGGTTACGGTGATGTCGGCAAAGGTTGTGCCCAGTCACTGCGCGGGCAGGGAGCCCAGGTCGTCGTGACCGAGATTGACCCGATCTGTGCGCTGCAGGCCGCAATGGAGGGATTTCGCGTGCTGACAGTGGAGGATACCCTTGGCTGGGCTGATATTTATGTCACCACGACCGGCAACAAGGACATCATTCGTCTTGATCATTTACTGGCGATGAAGGATCAGGCAATCGTGTGCAACATCGGGCATTTTGACAACGAGATTCAAGTTGATGCGCTCAATACCGAGGAAGGTGTCAGCAAGGAGAATGTGAAGCCCCAGGTCGACCAGTATACCATGGCCGATGGTCGCCAACTTTACATGCTTGCCGAAGGGCGCCTGGTGAACCTTGGTTGTGCAACCGGTCATCCGAGTTTTGTCATGTCCAACAGCTTTACCAACCAAACCCTGGCACAGATTGATCTTTGGAAGAACAAGGAAACCTATGCGCCCGGGGTTTACGTGTTGCCGAAGAAACTCGATGAAGAGGTCGCCCGGCTTCACCTGGAAAAGATCGGGGTGAAATTGACGATGCTTACCTCCGAACAGGCTGATTATATCGGGGTGGCCCAGGAAGGGCCCTATAAGCCCGAGCATTACCGGTATTAGGATTCTCTACAAGGGGGGGATTGCGGAGGAGGATTGCGAGGACTGTTCCGTGACTCAGGAGGTTTCCAGGTTCCAGGGTTTGCGCATTTGCCGTGCGCGCATGGAGTTGGCTGTTTTATTGCCAATGCACTCTTCGGTGTCGGGATTCCATTGCAACTCACTTTCCAGGCGCATGGAGATGTTGCCGAGGTGGCAGAGACTTGCACAGCGATGCCCGATCTCAGCCGGGAAATAGGGTTCCTTACGCGACTTTACACAGTCAAGGAAGTTACGGTGCTCGCCGCCTTTGCAGGTGTAGAGGTGGAGGCCGTCAGCGGCGATTGGCTCCCTGACAATATCCTTGTTGCTTGCATCAAGGCCTGAGTCCCAGCTCTTGCTGCCGCACCAGCCGTCACTGCCGTGGAAGTGCAGGCTTGTGCCGCCGCTCTTTACGCTCAACTTAACACCATTGGCGTAGCTGTAATTGATCTCATAGTCGATGAAGGTGTTATACATGCTGCCCTCGTTGACTGTGCCTTTGCCGCTTACCTTGACCGGGCCGGTGCGTTCCGTGTTGTTCGCCCACTGTGCGGTATCAAGCTGGTGCATGCCCCAGTCCGAGAATTTACCTCCCGAATAGTCCCAGACATGACGCCAGTGCTGCCGCTCGGTGCGATTTTTGGTGTAAGGCGCACGTGGCGCGGGCCCCAGCCAGAGATCGTAGTCGAGGCCGTCAGGGACGGGTATTTCGTTCTCATTTGGAAAGCGTTGGCCGGCGGGGAGGCTCACCTTGATCTTTTCAAGTTTGCCAATACGCCCGTTGCGCACGACCTCGGCAAGCCGGTGGTAGATGAACAGGCTGCGATCCTCAGTTGAAGTCTGGAAAATCCGCCCGGTTTTCTTCACTAAATCCGATATGTAGCGGCCCTCGGCGATGGTGAGTGTGGGTTTTTCACAAATGACATCCTTGCCGCGGCGTATTGCCATTGCGCTCATCAGGGCATGCCAATGATCGGGCGCCGAGATCATCACGGCATCAATATCATCGCGCTCGAGGATTTCGCGGAAGTCAGCGTGTTGCGAGCAGCCGTTTTTACCATAGTGCCTGTCAGTCATCTGGTGAGCCTGATGCATGCGGCCCTTGAACACGTCACAAACGGCAACAATCCGGGCATCCGGTTGGCGCAGGAACATGTTCAGGTTGCGGTGAATGCCGTGATTGCCGGTGCCGATCATGCCAATGGTGATTTTCTTGCTTGGCGCACCGGCTCCCAGGACATGAGAGGGAATGATTGCGGGAAAGGCAAGCGAGGCGGCTGAGGCGGTAGAACTGGTGAGGAATTTCCGGCGTTTCATATTGCTATGTTAAGGCTCGAGATCCTGTTCCGGCAAGCTGGCAATGGCCGGCTTGCTGAGGGCGGGCGCTGATTGTCCAAGCTCGGGCTTGGCGGGTGTCAATGAGTTGAGACTGGTAGCGGGTTTGCAAGCAACTATTTGGCATCGCTCTCCTCTGCGGCGCAATCCGTGTCATCCGGTTGCCTGGATCCCCTGCCGGGGGAGGTGAGCAGCAGGGTGCTCAACAGGACGCAAGCCAGGAGGGTTAGCGGCACTGCCGGGGGAAGCCAGCGCTGTGTGGCCTGAAAGAAAACCATGCTGCTGGTGAAATAGATCAGGATCAACAGTAATGAGAAACTAATTGCCCGTCTTCGCCTTTGGCGCAGGATCATTACTCCCAATATCAGGATAGCGACCCAGAATATCCAACAGGCACGTTCAGAAACGGGGCCGAAATAGCTGCGGCTCTGGATAGTGGCAATTGCCAGGGCGAACAGTTCTGCCTGCGAAATAGGTTCACCCCGCTTGGTTGGAATTGTGCGTGATGTCTTGTTGTCCAGCCCGAGCAGGATGACACGGTTTTCAAGGGCATCGCGTTCTTCCCTGCTCAGCCCTCCGCTTGCCCCTTCGGGATTTTTTACCGGCTCGTGGGCAAGTATACTGGCATTTTGAATGGCGGGTCTGGCACGCATTCCTGTGAAGATCTTAAGAGATCCGGAAGCATCGATTGGGATGGTGATTTGATTGCCAACATTGATCATTTTTCCCAGTTTCACCTCAATCTCATCAGTAGTGACATCAAGCTCCAGCATTGTTGCCAGCAGCACGAATGAAGGCACTACCGTGTTGTCGATGCGGGCCAGCAGGGGGACGCTGAGGTGAGCCCCAGGCCGGGTGTTCTCACCGAGATCAATTGTCGTGAAGCCTGCCGGAAATCCCAGTGAGGTAAGGCGTTGGTTTGGGAGGGAGATAATATTGGTGAAAGCGGGGATTTTTTTGATGTCGCCATCAATGGATGGCAGCGGCCAGAGAAGACTGAGCGTGGCCTCCTCCGGGGCGCGGGAAGCCTGGTTGAATTGTAAGATCGAGCTGAGCAGTATTTGTCCCTTGTTGTATTGCAGGCAGGCAGTGCGCAGCGCTTCGAGCAGGCCTGTGTCAGCATTCTGCCAGTGCAGCAGGGGTTCGGCGGCGACGACTTTGGGGTTGTAGGCTTTCAGGCGCTGCAGCATCTGGGCGTAATCAAGCGGGTTGGGCGGCCAGCTCCAGAACCCTTGATCGGAGTCGTCAATTCTAAGCAGGGTAATTGATGGCGGGTTGAGTTTTTCCCTGCTGGTGCCGCGCAGCCAGTCCTCATACAGGGCATTAAGCGTATCCATGCCGTTGCGTTGGTCTTCGCGGTTCACGAAGAATGCTGCGATCAAGCAGATCAGCAGGAAAATAATCGCCTTTTGATGATGTCTCACTGGTGCTGTTGCCGATATGGTTATTGGCTGCGTTCGACACGCAATGTTCTTGCCTGTTCGCCTGCCTTCAGTGCAACAAAGTTGGTTGTTCCCACCCAGTGGCATGACCTGCCGTCAGTGAGGTTATGCAGATAGTAGCGCTCCCATTCTTTCAGCTCGGGAGTTGCCCCGGAAAAGTGGATGTGTCCGGATTGCGCGGAGGTGGGCTTCTTGTTGCTGATTCTCAGGAGGAATTCCCCGTCGGCACTCCTTCGGATCGATGCAACAAGGTGCGGGTTGGTACTGGAGAAGGAGATTTTCCGGACAGAGATTGTAGTGGAGGGCGCAGGGATAACGTCCGTTGTTATCCCGGGGGCATTGAACTCTGAGAAGCCAATGCCCAGGAGGTGAGGCGACAGGTCGGGGTTGGAATTGTCACGGTAGGTGAACACGACATCAGGAAAATCATCGCGTAATGATTTGATGAGATGTTGCCAGAACGACAGTGACAATTCCCCTGGATCCGGGATCTCAAAGATTTCAATACCCTGAACAATCCAATAGCGGAATATTGCCCGCCATTCTTTTTGGTGCCGCTGCCAGTTTTCACCAGTGAGGTCTGGAATGCCGTCCTCGGAGAATGCCGTCGGTTCTTTGGCACGGAATGGATGTCCCGGGGAGCAGCGCATGGGCATTGTCAGGCCGAGTATTTTCCCCTGGCTGTTGATTTTTGCGGCCAGTTTCCCAAAGCAGGAGGTATTGCCAAGTTTCGGCGAGATGGTGTAATGACCGACTCCATTATGGCCTATCATGTGCGAGGCGGTTTGCGGGAAAAGCGGCGGCAGAAGGAAAATCCCGGCGTTATTTGATTCCGCCTGAACAACAAGGTTTGAAAGAGGTTCGCGTGTTGCCCGGAACCATTTTACGGAAAACAGTTCGCGCCGTTCGGCACGCAGCAGATGAAGGCCGCTGCTACCGCCCTTGTCGATGTGTGCGGATTGGGTTTTCTCCGGCCGGAGTTTCACCATCCAATGGTAGTCTCCGGGGGTTGGCGGGATCCATTTCCCTTTCCAGCGACAGGTTCCATCAGTCTGCAACTCGGTTTCCTGCCACCTGGGATCCAGAGTTTTGCGCCAGCGAATTATACCGTTCATCCTGGCGGATGCCGCTACGCCAAGTGCATGGACAGATACCTCCACGGGCTCTTTTGCAGGAGTGATGTCAGGATAGCGGCCGATAACAGGATCTGTTTTGATGGTGATTGCAGCGGGTGGAATCCCGCTATCAGCGGCGCTGGGCAATGTTTGTATCTTTAGCGCGACCGTGGGTGCGTATTTGGCGGCACGGGACATTCGAGGTAATCAATTGTCAGGATCAAACAGCCATTGCCTCATCGCTCAAGTAAGGGACAAGCCGGGGAAGGATAAGCTCTTTTGCCAGGATTTCGCGCAGCGAGTCGAGGGCCGTTGGAATATATTGCAGGAAATGCACCTTGCCGGAGCTGTTGCCGAGCATGGCATAGGCCCCGAGGGCCTGCATGAGCCTCTGCACTGCGCAACGATTGAAGATTGACCGCCATTGCTCTGACTGGTTGTCGCGGAAAGCATATTTGATGAGTTTTTCACGATGATGTTCTTCAAGGTCAACATAGGGATCATAAAGCAGTGAAGCAATGTCGTACTCGGGGAGTCCAAGCCGGAGGCCCTGGTAATCAATCAGGTACGGACGCTTGTCCCGGATGAGGATGTTTTGTGATTGCAAATCACGATGGACAAGTGATCTCGGCAGAGCGGAAAGTTCCGCGGAAAGCAGGGAGAATTCATCCTCATGGCGCAGTGAGTTTACGTAGGAGGGTGCACGTCGTGAATAATGCCCGAGAAAGTGCTCAAAGAAATAATCCTGCTCCCAGTTGTAGAGTGCCTCATCGAATGGAGGTTCAAGGTCAGCCTTTTCAGATTTGCTGAGGGTTTTGGTGTCGAATGAGTGCAATTTTGATATTTCATCAAGCGTTGCCTGGTATAAAGCGCATTGCTCGGACCACTTGGCTTCACGATAATCCCAAAGGTGTCTATTACCCAGATCCTCAAGCCATACCCGGTTGTTTTGCGCGTCGTGATGCAGGATTTCCGGGATGGCGTTTCCTATGTGTGCAAGGGTTTTACTTGCCGGGATAAATTTAAGGTTATCAGGTCGATTACCGGTGTATTCCATCAGGATGAGATTTTCGCCGTCGGGAAGATGAATGCGGTAGTACGTGCGGTCTGAACCACCGATGGCGTCAAGTTGTTCAACTTGTGCGTTCGATATGCTGGTGGAGGGAAGTGCGGTGGCGGTAGCCTTGAGAATTTCCTGAGACATTGGAAGGGAGATGACAAGATGGGTGTTAGACGTCTGTATTTTTGAGATTGTGATTTATACTCTCGCCGCTGCGAACGACACATCGAATGAGGTGCACGGCCTGCCCGACTTCACCGTAGGGCCATATAACGCTGTTGTTAATGGTTGTCCCGGGGCCGATAATGGCTCCGCTACCGATGTGTGAAGCGGCATCTATTTTTGCATCAGGTGCAATTGAAGCACCCCTGGCAATATTCTTTTTCCATTCCCCGGCACGTTCCCCAAGATAGACGGGAAAGGTTGACTTTGCAATTGCCTGATGGGCATCAAGATAGCTCCCGCGTGTACCAAGATCCCACCAGTCTCCATTGTCAATGACCACCGCACCCAAGGCTCCGGATTCTATGAGCTTGAGGAAAACAGGAATGACTGAGTGTCCTTTCCCGTGCTGGAGAAAACCAAGAAATTCCGGGGAACAGGTGTAAATCCCGGTAAACTGATAAGTGCCATGATTCCCGGTTTTCAACAGGTTGCGAATATCGGTAATCTTTCCGCTTTTGGGATCCAATGCGATATGACGGCTTGCTCCCTGAGAGCGGAGCACAAGGGTTACAACATGATCACTGCAGGCATGCGCCTCGAGTAATGGGGCGAGGGGAAGGTCGGTCAGGATGTCGCCATTATAGGCAATAAATACATCCCCTTCCAGCAACCCGGAGACATTATCAATACCGCCGCCTGTTCCCAGCAGGGAGGCTTCATGGCGGAAGGTGATTGGTGAATCGCGGTATCGGCTGTCTGGGAAATGATCGTGATAGGCGTCAGCCTGATGGTGGGTATTAACGACAAATTCGGAAATGCCGGTGCTGAGCAGGTGCTCAAAAGCAAACTCGATTACTGGTCTTCCGAATACCGGGATGAGCGGCTTTGGAAGATATTCTGTAAGTTTTTCCAACCGGGTACCGAGCCCGGCACCGAGGACAAAAGCCTTATTCACGGCATGGACTGTCGTTGAGGAGGGGATATTGTCTAATTTAATGGAGCGTGAAATGGGTTTTTCACATATATTCCCAGGGTGTATTGCTGCCGTAATTTTCTGATGGGGCTATCCCCGGTTTTAATATTGAGCGCCCTGGTTCTCGGTGAAGTGAAAGTGCATGCCCAGGGGCTTTTTGATTTTGGAGGAGAAGCTGTTTCGCAATTCAACCGGGGCAAGGCAGAACAGGATGCAGGGAATCTGAAAGAGGCGGTTACCTGGTATAAGAAGACCATCGCGACAGATGACAGGTATTTTCGTGCCTATAATAACCTTGGTTATATCTATGGTGGCAAGGGGTATCATACGCAGGCAATTGAATGGTACAAGAAGGCACTGCTGGCAAACCCGCGTTTTGTCGAAGGATATTCGAACCTGGGCGCGTCTTACATGGAACTTGGCAAGCCCGAGATGGCGGTGAAAATTCTGGAGCAGGCAGTAAAGCTTAATTCGAAATCGGCAATTGCGGTTGTCAACCTGGCCAATGCGCTGGAAAAGTCCGGGGACCATGCCCGGGCTGTGAGGATGATGGTAAAGGCGAGGGAGCTTGGCGATGATGGTATCAAGAGTGATGTTGCAGATGTCAACCGCGGCTGGTTGCTGGAGAAGCAGGGTGATGTTGAAGGAGCCATCAGCGCTTACCGCTCAGCGATTCAAAACAATGCTTCAAACTCCGAGGCTCACATGAATCTTGGGTTATTGCTAACCAGGAGAGGGCAGCTAGAGGAGGCGCAGCCCTTATTGGAGAAGGCGACCAAGCTTGACGCCTCCAACGCCATGGGGCATGTGAATCTGGGTTATCTTTATTTGCAAAAAGAGCGCTGGGCGGAAGCGGAGAAGGCCTGCCGGAAAGCGGTGCAACTTGATCCCAAGTCTGTCCTCGGATGGAGCAATCTTGGCCTTGCTTATGTCAATCAGGGGAACAGGGGCGGGGCCCGCGCCGCGTGGCAACAAGCGGCGGCGCTGGATCCGGAGGATGAGACTGTGCGCAGTAATCTTAAAAAGTTGCGCTAAAGCTGATTTCTGCAGGAATTTGCCCTGCGGGGCTTGACCATCGCGTATTCCAATTCGAGCTTTCCTTGTACCGGGAACGCCGGTGGTATCCAGACAATGTCCTGCTTCAATGATCCTACTTCCAACAGTGAATCGATGCTTCAGGTTGTGCGTGGATATTACGAGCTCGGAATGAATGAGGATGCCTGGCAGGAGTTCCAACTGGTTGAGAAAAATTTTCCGGCGAGCCCGTCAATTATCCAGGTAAAGCTCCTCCTCCTCCTCAAGGATGAGGAGTGGGCCGATGCCCTGGCCCTTAGTGAGGAATTGCGCCGGATGCAACCCCACAATGGCGCGGGGTTTATCCACGGGGCATATTGCCTGCATGAACTCAACCGCACCGATGATGCTCTTGCCCTGCTCGATAAGGCACCTGATACAGTTCGCGATGAGGCAATTTATCATTACAACAAGGGCTGTTACCAGGCGGCAATAGGAGATGTTGAGACTGCCCGAAGTTGCCTGCGAAAATCCTTCGACCTGGATGAACGCCTGGTCGATGTGGCGCGTAAGGATCCCGACCTGATTGCCTTGCAGGGTTCACTGTAAGAACCCTCCTGTTAAGCGATGAATAGTCCGGCATTTGAGCCGTCACTTACCGGGGTGGCGCAGGTCTTTGAGGACAACTTTACCCGGCATGATGAACTGGGCGCCTCGGTTTCGGTGTGGCATCACGGAGTGGAGGTGATTTCGCTGGCCGCGGGGTTCTGCGACAGGGATAAAACTCGTTCCTGGTGCCCTGATAGCCTTGTACCTTTCTGGTCGGCTACCAAGGGCCTTGCCGCGGCATGCCTTTTGCATCTTCTCGAGGATTCAGGGATTGATCTTCCTGCCCCGGTGGCAAGCGTATGGCCGGAATTTGCCCGCGCGGGCAAGGGACAGGTGAGCTTTGAAGAGGTCCTCTCGCACCAGGCGGGTTTGCCGGCACTGGACCGGGAGGTGTCCATTTTTGACCATGGCGCGGTGGTCTCGGCCATTGAGCAGCAGCAACCCCTGTGGCAGCCGGGTTCCCGGCACGGTTATCACCCGCGTATTTTCGGGTTTCTCCTGGATGAGATCGTGCTCCGCATCGCGGGGATTAGGCTTGGCAGCTACTTTCGCAGGGAATTCGGCGATCCACTGGACCTTGATCTCTGGATCGGCCTACCGGAGGCCGAGCATGGCAGGGTGGCAACACTCTATTCCGGGCGCATGTCCGACCCGCAGGGAGAAGCGGATTTCTATCGTGCTTTTGGTAACCCGCAGTCACTGACCCGCCGTGCTTTTGGCTCACCTGCGGGGCTGGCGGCCATTTCCGGGATGAATGATCCGCAGGCTTGGCAGGCGGGCTGGCCGGCATTGGGCGGCATCGGGACCGCCGGCGGACTGGCGAAGTTTTATGCCATGCTGGCGGGGGGAGGGGCCTGGGAGGGAAAGCGTTATTTTTCCGAAGAGTTATTGCAGAGGATGTCAGTTATCTTGGTCTCGGGCAGGGACACGGTGTTCTGCATGGACAGCGCCTTCAGTGCCGGCTTCATGAAGGATGTGCCCGCTGCCGGTCGGCGGCGGATGTTCGGCCGATCGGAAAAGTCCTTTGGCCACCCGGGTGCCGGCGGCAGCCTGGCCTTTGCCGATCCCGAGAACAACCTGGCCTTTGCCTATGTCATGAACCAGATGAGCTACGGGGTCCTTCCCGGGCCAAAGGCACTGGACATGGTGGATGCCCTCTATGGGCTAGGCCACTGACTCTCCCTCTTTATCCGTGTCATCCTCGGGGCCTTCGTCCTGCAGGTAAGTGCGGGGCTTGTAGAATTTTGCGACCAGGAGAAAACAGCCCGCTGCACCAAGCATCAGCCAGGTAAAGAACCAAAAGTAGCCGGCACCCTCAAGTTTTGTCTGTCCGCCGGCGAAGAAGGTAATCCCAAAACGGTCAGGTTCCGTTCCATCCGAGTTAGGTTTGCTGCTGATGCCGAGCTTTTCCTTGCGGTTTTCCAGCCACGCCTTTTCGGGCATTGCAATGCCAACGGATCCGACAAATATATCGAATAGGCTGCCGTTTTTCTCATCGATCTTGAGATCAACTGTGGCACCGACATCCCACATGGTCTTCTCCGTCATGTCTGCCCCGTCACTGCTGACACGGAATTGAGTACTGCTGCGAAGCTTGTAACGCAGGGCTTGCCCCCACGGGTCACGCAGTTCACTGATGAGCTTCTGTCCTTCCCCGGTATTCGGGAGATTACCTGCTGCGGCGGATTTAGTGAGTATCCCATTTGCTTCGGTGATCACGGCTAACGCGGCAAAGCCGACGACAGTAGATTTGCCGTTTTTATTAAAACTGAAAGTGATGTCATCAAGGGTGCCTGTTTTGCCATCGAGTCCGGGGTTTATCACATCACCACCTCCGGCCGGGGCTTGTACCAGTGAAACAACGGAGGGAACTTGAATAAAATGATTTACTGCTGCGGTAATGAAGTTGCCGAGGGAGACTGAGCCGAGGAAAAGTGCGAGAATAACTGATTTCATGGCCTTTGGGGCCTGGGTGTAGGAGAACTCCAGCGCGACAATGGAAACCATGACCTCAGCTGCGGTCAGGACGACATAAGCCAGCACCTGCCACGAGATTGACGGTCTGCCCCCGGCATCAATGCGTTCCTGGGCGAGGGCGATGATCGCGAAACCGCCAACCATGACAAACAAGCCGATAGCGATTTTGCGCATGGGAGTGAGTTTAAAAACTTTATTGATCGCCGGGTAGACGATGAAGGTGAAGAGCGGGATGAAGATAAGGATAAAGATGGGGTTGATGGCCTGGATCTGTGAGGGTAGCCATTCAAAGCCGAGCCACTGGCGATCCATGTCCTTTGCCTGAAACACCCAGGACGTCGCCGTCTGATCGAAGAGGGTCCAGAAGAAGGCGACAAAGAAAAAGATGATCGCCAGTTTTCCGAAGGCGATCAAGCCCTCCCGGCTGAAGAGTTCACGAAAGAAAGGGCCGCCACGGGCCGGGATGTGGACGAATTTTTTACGACCCATCCAGAATAGCAGCGTCGCCAGAGCCATGAGGACGCCGGGAATCCCGAAAGCCCAGTGGGGACCATACCACTGCAGCAGCCAGGGAGTGAGCATGGTGGAAAGGAAGGCCCCGAAATTGATGGAGAAATAAAAGAAATTAAAAGCGCGCGTGAGCAGGTGACTGTTGGTTTTACCAAACTGGTCGCCGACGTGGGCCGAGACGCATGGTTTGATCCCGCCGGAACCCAGCGCAATCAGCATCAGGCCGCCGAGCAGCCAATATGACGCATCACCGGCAATTCCCATCAGTGCCAGCGCTACGTGTCCGGCGCAATAGACCAGGGAGAGGTAGATAATAGTGCGGTATTTTCCAAGGAACGCATCGCAGAGCAGGGCCCCGAGGAATGGGGTCAGGTATACAGCGGTCACGAACAGGTGCACCTTTTCCGCGGCGGCGGCTTCGCTCATCGCATTGCCCGCACTGTTGCCCATCAGGTGCAGGTAGTTTACCATGAAGATGGCAAGGATGGCCTTCATGCCGTAGAAACTGAAACGCTCGGCAGCCTCGTTACCGATGATGTAAGGGATACCGGGCGGCATCTTCTCGGTTGCCAGCGGGGATGTGCGGTATTTGCTCATTGAAACCGGATATAATGCCTGTCTTCTTGTGTGCTGCCAAGCGCGGAGGTGGACAATCCTTGAGCGGGCTCCCGGGTGGAGCGACAAAAAACGCGATTTTCCTGATGTTGTGTTATTGTAATCGCGTTGAGTCGTCCATTGATCACATTGCTGAGAGTTGCGGCAGTCGCAGCAGTCCTTTTTCCGGGGACAGCCATGACGGCTCCCCCGGATATCACCGTGGCGACTTTCAACGTTTCGCTCAGTCCCAATACACAGGCGGCGCTGCCGGCGATGCTGGCAAACCCGGGCTCGGTGAACCCGAGAAAGATCGCCGAGATCATTCAGCGTATTGCGCCCGATGTGCTCTTTATCAATGAGCTCAATCATGACGGCAGCAGGGCAAGCCTTGATGCCCTGCACGACAACTTTATCGCGCTCTCACAGAACGGTCAGCCGCCACAAAACTACCCGCACCGCTTTATGGTTACATCAAATACCGGCATTCACTCCGGGTTTGATCTCAACAACAGCGGCAGCATCAACACCACTCCCGGCTCGACTGTCTACGGTGATGATTGCTTCGGCTTCGGGCGCTTTCCAGGGCAGTATGCGATGGCGGTGCTCTCCAAGTTTCCAATCCGCGAGGAGGATGTGCGTACTTTCGGCAAGTTTCTCTGGCAGGACATGCCGGGAGCCCTGTTGCCCGATATTTCCGGAAGTCCTGCAGCCAACGACTGGTATCGTCCCGAGGAGCTCGCGGTGTTCAGGCTCTCCTCGAAGAGCCACTGGGATGTCCCGGTTGAGGTCGACGGGCACTTGATTCATTTGCTGGGCAGTCACCCGACACCACCGACCTTTGACGGGCCCGAGGATCGCAATGGCCGGCGCAACCATGATGAGATCCGGTTGTGGGCTGATTATATTGTTCCGGCACGTGACGACTATATTTACGATGATGAGGGCAATACCGGCGGCCTTGGCATGGGTCGGCGCTTTGTAATCGTTGGTGACCAGAATGCTGACCCGGAGGATGGCGACAGCTTTACCGGAGCCGCACAGCAATTCACCCGTCACCCGCTTATTGACAACACTTTTGTTCCGGTAAGCGCAAGGGGTGGAAGCGATACAGCCGCTTTTGCCGGGGGCCTGCGGGTGGATTACGTGCTGCCTTCCAGGGCCGGCCTGGCCATCCTGGGCGGTGGGGTTTTCTGGCCTGCCTCCGGTGACCCGTTGAGTTCCCTGGTGAGTGCTTCCGATCATCGCATGGTACACCTGGAACTGCGTCTTTTGCCGCTGCTTGATGAGGTTGTGTCCGGTTTGCAGGTGAACCTTGACGGGGATGACGTGATTCTGGCCTGGAGCGCAGCTGCGGGTGTGCGCTATTCGGTATGGAGCAGTGGTAGCCTGTCCGGGGACGACTGGTCCTTGACCTCCGGGGTTGAGTCGCGTGATGATGCCGGCACGGCGAGCATTCGTGATGCCGGAGCGGCTGAAAGCGGCAGGAGAAGGTTTTATCGGGTCGAGGCAGCTTTTGATTGAATGCCAGGTGAGGATTCCTGCATGATCGGGCAATGCTCAAGAATACAGCTTGCCTTCTCCTTGCGGTTTTAGTTCTCGGTTGCCCTTCCTGGGCCAAGCCGCGCAATATCATCTTTATCCTGTGTGATGATCATCGTGCCGATGCCATGGGCTGCGCGGGGCACCCGTGGATTGAAACGCCCCACATGGATCGCATGGCACGCGATGGCGCGTATTTCCCAAAGGCGATGGTGACCACCTCATTGTGCTCACCGAGCAGGGCATCAATCCTGACAGGTCAATATGCCCATAATCATCGTGTCATTGATAACTATAACCCGGTTGACGAGGATCTGGTTTTCTTTCCCCAGCACCTGCAGAAAGCGGGATACGAGACCGCCTTTATCGGCAAATGGCACATGGGGGATGTCGATGTGCCACAGCGCGGGTTTGACCACTGGCATGCGTTCAAGGGACAGGGAACCTACTGGCCGGACGGCCACGGGACCACCCGCGTGGTGCCACAGACGAGCTATGACGGCTACAATGTCAACGGCAGGCGTATTCCACAAAAGGGCTACATTACTGACGAGTTGACTGATTATGCGCTCGCCTGGCTGGAGAGTCGCAGGGGATCGCAGCAACCCTATTTCCTCTACGTCTCGCACAAGGCGGTGCACTCGGACTTTGTTCCGGCCGACCGCCACCGCGGCAGGTATAAAGACAAGCCTTTTCCTGTGCCACCTACCATGGAGGACAGTGACGAGAACTATCGCGGCAAGCCGATGTGGGTTCGCAACCAGCGCAACAGCCGGCACGGCGCGGACTTCGGCTACAACCTGCCGGACTTTAATGTCGAGGGGTATTACAAGCGTTACTGCGAGGCACTTCTGGCAGTTGATGATGCGCTCGGGCGCACCCTGCAGTGGCTTGAGGATAACGATGAGCTTAAGGAAACTTTACTTATATACATGGGTGATAACGGTTTTCAGTTTGGTGAGCAGGGGCTCATTGACAAGCGCACCGCCTACGAGATGTCCATTCGTGTCCCGCTCCTCATGCACTGCCCGGCGGCAATCAGGGGTGCAACCGTGATCCGGCGTGCGGTGGCCAATATTGACATCGCCCCGACGCTGCTTGAGGTGGCAGGTGTTGGGGCAGGCAGACAGATGGATGGCGAGAGTTTCTGGAGCTTGGCGCGAGGGGATGAATCCTCCTGGTCACGGCAGCACATTCTCTACGAGTATTACTGGGAGCGCAATTACCCGCACACACCGACCATGCATGCGCTGGTTGGCGACCGTTACAAATACATCCGTTACCATGGCCTGTGGGACCTGAATGAATTTTATGACACGCAGGAGGATCCGCATGAGCAGCACAACCTGATCAGTGACCCGGCACATGCAGCACATTTAAAGCAACTCAACGGCCAGTTGTTTGACCTGCTCAAGAAGAGTGGCGGCGACAAGATGCCGCTATTGCCTGACCGCGGGCGCACTTTCCCCTGGCGACATCCGCAGCAAGGCAGACAGGCATCATTTCCCCCGGGTTATTTCCAGGAGCGGGAACCGGATGCGGAGAAGCCGCCGGGGAAAAGGGTCAATGGTGCGTCACTACCAGGCAATTGAGAGTGATTGCATGCAGGCATCCTTAACAGGTCACTGTTTTTATAGGGATCCTTGGCTTGTGTCGGTTGAGATTTGGGGGGGTAGGGCTTTGCCGGACGTTTAATTCTTGGGGGTTTTCCGGGAGGGTAGCCGGGCAAATTGGAACAAATAAGCATTTTTGCCTGTATCGGAAGAGGGTCGTTTAGGCATTTCACCTGCTTTGCGCCTTAAACTGCCTATGTGAATGGCTGCTCAGGGCAATTGCTAAGCAATTCTTAAACAATAAACCATTCATTTTAAATTACTTACCGTGTAAGGCGCCGATTCCTGGAAAATTAGGGAAAAGTTCCGAAAAGTATCGACCTCATATACCCAATCAGGATAACATCGAGCTTGAAGTAGGAAAAATACCTATTTTAAAACCCACAAAACAAAACAAGAACTGCTTAAACTCATGAAAAAATCAATTTTCTCAATTACTGCGATCTCAATCGCGCTGGCAGCGCTGGCTAACGCCGGAACTGTCAACTTCACGAATACATCGGGAGCATCCGGGTTGCTTCAAATTCAAGTCAACGGTGTTCCGATTCCTGCGGGCAGCGGATTTGTTGCCGTTGGCACTACACCACTGACTCCAGCGGACTTGGCCGGTGAGGTTAATGCATCGGGTCATCTTTCTGTCGTCGGCAGGGACACATTAGCTGCTAGTTTCACTGTTTTTGGTAATGCAGGGACGTTCGGAGTGAATGGCCTTGACGGGTATTTCTCAGGATCATCACAGATCAATGGTGCCGCATACGATAACAACTGGGTAGGCCAGCAACTTGTAGTCGTGATCGGTAATGGGACCGGAATCGCTGATTCAGGCCATTTGGCTATTATCGACGGAGGAGATTTTGGTGCTGATAATCCACTTTTCGCCACTAATGTAGGCACGGGAGGCACCGGCACTTTGTTGTTTGGAACCGAGAGTGGTACCAGTTCACTTGGTGCGCAATTTGGTGCAGTTCAGCTGGGTGAAGTTGTTCCTGAGCCTGGGGTTGCAATCCTTGCTCTGCTTTCAGCTGGAATTATCTTCCTGCGCCGTCGCCGATAGACATCCCGCACACATTCAATAATCCCCTTCTAAGATTTAAGTAGTTTTTGTTTAAGAGGCTCCCGACTAAGTCGGGAGCCTCTTCTTTTTTGCAGATATCGGTTTTGCAAAGGCCGGCTATTTTGGATGGCAGTTCCTAACTGCAGAAATTTTCATTTCTCTCCTGCAGTCGCCAGAACGATTTAACAAGATGGAGGCGAGCCAAGCCTCTCCGGTTTTATTCGAGTTCCGTTACCCTTGCAGAAGAAGCGAACACGGGGAGATCGCCGAGTGATCTCATCCTCAGTGCTTGTCCATTGCAGCACTTGGATCCCAGGCAAAGAGCTTTTCCCGTATCACCTAAAGCATCCTATATAGTGAGTGAGCACATCCTCAGGTGGTGACTGAGGACCCTGGGTATTGACTTTTGCAGAGTCAATAAGTGGTAAATCCATCAAAATGAAGCAGATCAGAAAGCTGATCGTGCGGAAATAGCCAAGGCAGGCGGCTAAAAACAGTGAAATAAACCTGAAATTTGGTTTTACATATTATTAAGGTGAGTTTATATCTTACATCAGAGAGGTATAATTATAGCCAATGTGAGTTTACTTATTCACAATTTGGGTTTAGTTATTACCACTCCAATGGTTATGTGTTCAAGAGCTCATAGCCAATTTACAGAAACCAAACCAACAAAATATAATGCTTAAATCTATTCTTAGTACTATTTCCGTACTGCTTGCCGTTGCTGGCCTGGCCAGTGCGGGAGTTGTTAATACAACAAACGCAACAGCTAGCTTACTTGAAGTGCAGGCTAATAACGTCGGTATCACTGGCGGCTTTTTAGTAGTTGGCACCACAGCTGCTTCTGATGCGGCCTTATCAGACCCAACTCTAGCCCAAGATGCATTGGCTGATTTCACACAATTTGGAGGCTCTACCACATTCGGGACACCGGGAGTTGGCGGAAATGCCGGCTTTTTCTCTCTCGCCGCTAATGGCGACGGTGGTTCGGCGGCCTTCAGTGGAAACCAAATATATTTGATTGGCGGTAACGGCTCAGATATTGCGAGTTCCAGTTATTTATTTATCGTTAGATCCGATGCGACGTTTGGTCCTGACCTGCCACTATTCAGTGGAAGTGTTAATATCGGTGTTGATAACACTCTTCTCGGCGCTGTCGGTGGCACAAATGGTTTGAATGGAGGCGATGCGTTCCAGATGGAAGCAATCGGTGGCATCATTCCCGAGCCCGCCGTTTCAATTCTTGCTCTGTTTTCGGTCGGCCTTCTTGTATTGCGCCGTCGCCGCTAACTGATATCAGTTACAAAAACCCCCCAAACCTAAGCAACAATATAGGTTTTGGTTTTCACAGGAGGTTCCCTTAACGGGGAACCTCCTTTTTTTTGCAGTGGCGGCATATGCATAAGGGCTAGAACTCTGGAAGATTGCCGGAAGATCTATTAAGCGTTGAAGAACTTCCTTAAGGAAGCCCCGTATTATCATGCGCGGAGTTCCGGGTAAGAGTAATTGTACCAGCCTGACGAGCATCACCTTACTCGGATATGATGGTCCAACGCTTGGCCAAGATGTCTTTTAGACCTACCTGCTAACGCCCTTATCAGCTATCTTGCGGGGCTACTGGATTCACCTTTGGAGGAATATCCTGTCAGATCATCAAGAGCAGCTTGAGCAACCGCAGGTGGCCTGCGGCGCACTTGAAGATGAAATTGTGGCACTGAACCGCCGAGCGCGATGCCTGCCCGACACAAGACGCGTATGATGCAGTGGTGACCGAACGCGACGCCCGACCGGCCTTGGCTGAAGGTGCGGGATGCGCGTGTGGGTTCTATCGTGCTGGCCAAGGACTGGCAGAGCGGTGAGGTGTCACTGTGCTTTGGTCTCTGCAGAAGAGCGATGATTTCGTGTCATGAGAAGCCTTTGAGGGCGGCACATGGAGTGACGCGCCCAACGGCGAGTTCAAGCTGACCCTGCCGCTTGGTGAGGCCAAGAAGTGGTTACGCTTTACCCTGGCGGAATAGTATTTCAATTATCAGGGAAGCATCCACTTCCATTGCATCAACGCTTTTACTCAAACCAACTGTATTTTTCAATTCCCACAACCTCAACCTGGTTATCAGAAGCCGGGTTGTCCGCAAAGCGCAGCGAAGCGATCACGCTGAGTGGTTTTTCAGTCACAGCTAGTCCCGGGATGAGATTCTTTAATGGCTGCAACCTTGCAATCAACGCTTGTCCGAATCCTGTGTTCCTGTCGATATAACCGTAGATGAGGAAATCCGGGTCTCCCGGATAGTAGATCTCGACACAGTACCATCGGGTTTTATCCTCATAATTATTGGCGTAGAAATCACCATTACGCAGCTTGGAGCGGAATTGTTGGGCAATATTTGGGCGAGCGGATTTAAACTGCTCCAGCGGCATTTGCTGGTACCTGAAGGAAATCTCCCAATCTATCTTGATGTTCTCATTGCTTTGGATAAAGGCGAAATAGCGGCGTTGTTGCAAGTTGCCGATCCGCACAGAAAGAAGGATGGAATATCTTCCGTTATCGAGTTTTACCTTGTTGCTGTTTACAATTTCGCTGTAGGTCTCATTTCCCGTGCCCGGTCCGCTGTCTTTTATCCGCGGGCCGGTAATTTCCGGATGGGTCACGAGTGCCAGTTGTTCCGCAAGGGTTTTTGCTGCCGCAAAGGATCGTATAATCGATAGGCAGGTATTCAGCTCAGAGCGCGTGAGAGAGTTGGGGATTTGATTTCCCGATGCTACCACCGGGACGGACTCTTGCACCGGTTCAGGATCAATATCAACAGCATCTATATCCATCATCAACGCCTCACCGCCTTTAAAAACAAGGGATATCAGCAAAATGATACTGCCAGTGCCAATGATGGCCAATAGGGAATACAAGAGGATACGCCTGACCTTTTCCCAGGGGTTCAGGTTGATTGTGCGGCGAATCCTGCGTATACGCATCTGGTTCTCATTATTGGGATCGATCTCTAAAAATTCAGTGGTATTATCCTCATGTCCCTGGGCTGAATCTGCAGTCTGCTTATTATCCCACGTTGGATGCCTAACTCCGGACGATCGCCGTTCACGCTGTAAATTGGCAACAGGTGATGTGTTGCTTGAAGAGGATTGAACGGGTTCAGCAGGATTTTTTTCTTTGCCGAGTTGTTTACTGCAATACGGGCAGGCCAGGTGACTTCTTCTGGCATTCGAACGAATTCTTACTTCCCGGTTGCAGTGCGGACAGTTCAGCACAAGCCATTCGCGTTCCAGCGCACCGGGGTCATCTTTATAATTCATTTAGATCTTGCGGGGGCAATGTGTGGTTATCATTAACTTCACCAACGGCGATTGCAATGCGGGTGTTCCGTCTATCTCAAGATCCAACCACTGGTGATAACCTCATCAATAAGAACCTGATTGGATGATTTTGGATGATCGGGGTAACGAATTCGAACGATGGAGAATCCTTCTCTCCCCTGTCTAAGTGTAGGGAAAAGTTCCGCTTTCTTTTGGATGTAGCCATAAATGACATTGGTTCGATTCATGTCACTCAAGCGCAGACATTTGTGAGTTTTGTCATTGAAATCAAAGTTAAAATAATCGTCGAATTTGATGCGGACCCGGAACAGCGTGGGTTTCTTGGGTTGTTTCTTTATGAATTGTGCCAGGCTCATTTCCGAGTAGCCGACGAAAGACTCCCAATCGACAACAAAACTGTCTTTTTCCAATGCAACAACGGCAGTCACCTTGCTTAAATCATCGAGTATGACCTCGATCAGGAAACAGTCCTCTGTGACCACGCTGTGTTTGTAATCGCTGATTGAATGGTATTTGATCGGACCGGGGTCGTTGGAGGCATAGTAATCCCTCATCAGTGGCTCCACCCGGTTAATGACTCTTGTGACCGTCTTACGGCCACTGAGATCACCTGCCTCCAGGAACGTCCTGAGGGCAGCAGTCGCTCGTTCATTGATTTCACGGATTCCATGATTCTTTACGAGTGGTCGCATTGGGCTCAGCACTGCCGCTTCCTGGATGGGCGCAGTATCCTCCTTTACAGGTTTCTCGACCGGCGGGATGTTCTTAACGGGCTTACCGGCCGGAGAAACTGCCGACTGTTGTTTGTCCTTCATGGGGTTTGGCCTCATCCATAAAGCGGTGATCATTAATAATAATGCGAGAAGAAAAAGAATCCGTAATTTAACTGAGTATTTCTTTTTTCGGGGAACTATCTTGAATCTAATTTTCGCATTAGAGTCGGTGACTTCTAATACAGGTTGAGATGGATCTCCCTCCTTCACATCATGGTCCCAGTCTATGAGGGTCTTGACAGATCTCCGGGTGCCGGATTTGTCAACAGTTGAGGTGTCCGTATCGGCAACCTTGAAGTTCTGCTTAATGTGCTTGAGTCCAAAAGAAGATCCTTTCGCGCGGTCCACTCCATGTGTTTTTTGATTAGCATTCCGAATGATCATATCCGGAAGATCAATATTCAGGGTCTTCTTACGAACAGGAATTACGCTGCTACCTTCGACATTTCGGGAAGGTGTTGTTTTTTGCGGGGGACTTGTACTGATCCCGCACATTGGACAGGAGAATTCTGCAGGGGTTTCGCTATTACCCGGAACTTTAAATTCAGTGAGGCATTCCGGGCAGGTAAGTATTTTAGGGTCTGGATCCGACATTTTGCGGAGGTTCTTAGTGCTGAGGATAATATGTAAATTATTCGGATCCCAAAGCATTAATCGATTATTGGGATTGCAATGGGCTTTGGTCTGGGGATCGGAATTGGAGTTTCTTCCCTGTCGAGTGTGACCGGATTGACAGGAGTTGCCCGCCGAATTTCATCTGTTGGCCCGGCAGCCCGGGCACGCAGGACGGGTTGTTGCGAGGAATAAGGGTCGGCATTGCCGACAACGGTTGGTGAAAGCAGGAGGATTGCTTCAGATGATCTTGACGCGAGTAATGGTGAGGGGGGCACAGTAGTGGTTGAGATCCCCGGGATCGGTCGATGTTGTATACGTTCTCGATCAGTGGAATGAAATTGACAATAGAGGTGGAAATTATTTTTTTTACGGATGACTTCTTTGTAAGTGCAACGTTGAATTCTCCTTGCCCCTTGCTCCGCACCCGGAAGTTCCTCATAGCATGAATCAGTTGCCAAATGTCCTGATTTTCTGCAGATCTCAATCATGTGGCAACCCTCTGGAACCGGAAAGGGTTTTGAGGGGAAGGAGTCATAGGAGGCATTCATCACATCCACCCAGACCGGAAGTGTAATGGAATTACTGAAGGCTCCGCGGTAGATCGTTTTCGGGTAGTCGAATCCCGTCCATACCCCGCATGTTACTTCGCTATTATATCCGATAAACCAGAGATCAGTGAAGTTGTGGGTGGTTCCTGTTTTGCCGGCGGCATTCTTGTCACGCAAGCCGTATTTGGCGTATGAATTTTTTCCTGTACCTCTGTACAACACTTCCTGCAGGCAGCTGTTTACCTGATAGGCAGCAATAGGGTCGATAGCTTCTGAGATTCCGGTGAGGGGTTCGCTAAAGATTGTTGTTCCACGGGCATCCACGATTGAGGAGATAATATGTAGGGTATCGGGACTCTTCCCTGCGTTGGGAAATATCGTGAATGCCCTGCAGAATTCCTCAAGGCTGATGGGACTGCTCCCGAGAAGAGTTTTGTCATACTCATCCATTGGAGAATTAATGCCCGCTTTTTTAGCGATTTTCGTTACCTTTTGGCGTCCAATTCTTTTGCCAATCCTGACAGTCGCCGCATTTTTCGAGTGGACTAGGGCCTCCCTTGCGGAGATATCACCGAGATAGTTTACGACTGCTGATTCTCCGCCCCATTCCCCCAGAATTCCAGTAATTCCTCCGATTGCGACAATGCGGTTGTCAATCGGGGCGTCTTTGATCATTGATCCTGGGAAATAGTTTTCGGAATAGGCTGCCGCATAAACGAAAGGCTTGAAAGCGGTGCCTGCAGGCCGTCGTGACTGGAATGCCCTATTCAGCTGGCTTTCTCCAAAATTACGGCCGCCAAGCATTGCAATTATTCCACCGGTTTTGTTTTCGATCATCAATACAGCTCCCTGCAGATAATCCGGAACACGTTTAGCTGTCTCAAAAGATCGATCGTTTTTGTCCACAGGATCCGGGAGGGCTTTCTTTTCCCTGTACTGAGAGTAGGTAGGGTGTTTGTAGCCAGGATGTTTTTCTACTTTGCTCAGGTTCCGGAGCAGGCTTTGTCGTGCGGCTTGCTGAGCGGCATTATCAATAGTGGTATAGATTTTAAATCCTCCCCCCCCGGCACTTGCAAATCCGATTTGGTCAATGACCTGGAGGCGAATCATTTCCTGCACATAAGAATTCTGATGCCTCTTGGAGTTGGTAAGAGTGATGGGTGTTTTTAGATATACGGGCAGTTCACGATTACTAATCATGCCTTCCGCATGCATGCGTCGCAGCACATGGTTGCGTGCTTTGCGGGAGCCGTCTGGGTTTGTGCGTGGAGAGAGGCGGGACGGGCTTTTGATAAGACCGCAAATGGTAGCCGACTCAATTACATCAAGTTGGCCTGCTGATTTCCCGAAATATCCCCGCGCTGCGGATTCGATGCCAAAATAGCCGCTACCGAAGAAAATTCGATTAAGGTAGTGTTCAAGGATCTCAGGTTTGGTGAAATCCTTCTCAAGCCGCTGTGCCAGAAAAGCCTCGATGATTTTCGTGTCGAGGTTGCGGTTTTTCTTCAGTTCGGGATAACATTGCTTGGCGAGTTGTTGGGTAATGGTACTTGCTCCCTGAGTAACACGTTGTGCTTTGAAATTCAGGATGGCGGCGCGTATTATTCCTATATAGTCGATACCGTCATGCTGGAAGAAGCGTGAATCTTCCACTGCGGTTAGTGCCTGAATAAAATGGTAGGGGACTTTTTCCAGTTTAATGGGACGCCTGTCTTCAATCTTGATTTGTCCTATCTCAACGCCGTTGCGATCATAAATTCGGCTTGGAATTTCAAGCTTACCAATGGCATTGAGGTCAAATGTTTCACTCTGATCCCTGCGTGGCTGCATGAACAGGTAGAGGGTTATAAGTGCGGCAAGACCGACGACACAACTTACTGCACATAATAATCCAAGGAACCGTTTCCAAAAAGGACGACGGGTAGAGAGATTAACCGGGCGGATGCCGTCGGAGGAGCCTCTTTTGAACAGCATGACAGGGTGTGGTTTCCGGCTCGCCGGACTGGAGGATCAGTATAAGCTAAGCTGATGACAGAGCAAGTGGACGATATTTGCGTGAGGATTGTAAATCCACGATTCCTGGAACTGGTATGCTCGGAAATCAAAGCGGCGGGCGGGGCATTGCCCTTTGACCGCTATATGGAATTAGCTCTTTATCATCCGCAATTCGGCTATTACACGCATCCGGGCAAGAGAATCGGGAAAGATGGAGATTTCATTACATCTGTCAGCACTGGACGCTGCTTCGGCATGCTGTTGGCCCGGCATCTGGCAACACCCATCAGGCGACTGGCAGTCAGTGGAGGAGATCTGCTGCTTGTCGAGCCGGGGGCTGAGAGCGGTGATTTGGCTGTTGATATGATGAATGAACTGGCACGTGTGCTTCCGGAGGATATTTATAATCGTCTCTGTTATGTTGCATGTGAGCCGATTCTCTCAAAGAAGAAGTCTTTGATGGAGCGTTTTGAGGGGGTTGGTGGCGGCCGGTTCCGGGTGATTTCCGGGTGGCAGGAGCTTACAGCTTCACGGGGGGTTTTGATTGCAAATGAATTTCTTGATGCCATGCCGGTGAAGCGCCTGAGATGGAGAAACGGAACATGGCTTGAATTATGCGTCGGCAATGGCGGGGAAGGAGAAAATGAATTTAATGAGATTGAACAGTTGATCGAGGAGCAGGAACTAAAGAGCGTGATCGATTCATTGCCTGTAACTCTGGAAGACGGCTTTACCATTGAGGTCAACATGGGCCTTGAACGCTGGTTTGATGATTTATCACGAGCCTTCGAAATGTTATATTGCTGCCTGATCGACTATGGTTTATCGGTGGACGAGGTTTTTGACCCGGTCAGGAAAACGGGAACGTTGCGTGGTTATGTGAGACACCGTATGTGCGATTCCCTGCTGGCAGCTCCAGGAATCACCGATCTTACCGCGCATGTGAATTTTGAGCGGGTGCGGGTAACAGCTCAATCAGCGGGCTTTGAAGCCATCAGTTTTACCGATCAACACCGGTTGCTTGTGAATGCAGCAAAATCCTGGCTGCTGGAGATTGAGGCGGACGGTCTTCCTGATGCCGAGACAGTTAAACTGCTTCAGCAGTTTAAATCTCTATCACATCCCGCGATGATGGGAGCGGTATTCAAGGTCCTGGAAATGAGCAAGGGAATGCCTGAAGGCGATCATTGTGTTTCTATCCGGTAGACGTGGCTCTTGCTGCGCGCGTAAATTGCTTTTCCTGTCACCGCGGGTGATGCCATGAAGCCGTCATCGAGTTTATTGGATGCCAGCAACTGAAATGAAGTACCCGGTTTTATCACATAGCAGTCGCCCATTTCACTGAAGAAGTAGATGCGCCCGTTCGCCAGAATCGGTGAGGCAGAGAAATGCCCGCGGAGTCGGTCACTCCATATCGCTTTGCCTGAGCTGAGGTCAATACAGCTGAGTATTCCCTCATCGGTGGTCATGTAGAGATATTTACCTGATATAATCGGCGAGGAGCGCTTAGGTACACGCTTAAAGATGTCCCAGACGATATGGCTTTTGGTAATGTCGCCACGTGCCCGAGGATCCAGTTTTAGGGATACCAGGTGGGGCTTACCGTAACCGGTGTTGATGATGGCATTTTCTCCGGCAATTACGGTGCGTGAGGCGTTTGAGTATCCGGCATAGGTAATATGCCAGAGTTCCTTGCCGTTGGTGGGGTTATAAGCAAAACAGGCCTTTGCACCAGGGCTAATCATAATTGTTTCGGTCCCGACCTTGGTGAAAGTGGGAGTGGTGTAGGCTTTTCGGAGGTCGCCATTTCCGCGAATTTTCCCTCCAGGTTCAATATCCGTCCATTTAGTGGAACGATTCGTTTTCCATACGGTCTTGCCGCTGGCACTATCCAGAGCCACCAGATATTGTACATCAATACCGTCCATCGTCAGGATAAGAAGATTGCCAAACAGCACCGGTGAGGAGCCGGGACCACGGAAATGACGGCAGGGAAGGTCGCTGCGCTTCCAGAGGACATTACCGTTAGCAGTATCAATTGCAGCTGTTCCGTAGCTTCCGAAGTGGATATAAACGCGTCCGTTTTCAATGACAGGCGAGGGTGACCCGTAACCATTTATCGAGTTGCCGAGTGGTTCGACGACCGTGTTAGTGAAAAGCTGGATCTCGTGCAGGATTTTTCCTGATTTGGAGTTGAGGCAGATAGCGCTCATTTCCTTGCCATCCTTAGTGGCATTGCTGAGCCAGAGCTTACCCTCTGCTATTACCGGGGAAGACCAGGCGCGACCGGCAATTGCTGTTTTCCAGGCAATATTTTGTTCTTCTGACCATTTCAGAGGCAGTCCGGGATTACTCCTGACAATACCATCTTTGCTTAAGCCGCGAAAATCGGGCCATGTGTCTTGTTCTTGAGCGTTCCCAAGGCCAGTGATGGTAAGGATTACGAAGGCTAAAATGCCGTTTTTTAAAGGAAGCATGATATTAATTGTAAGATTCCTGCGTTCAGTTGCCTGGGGCAAGCTTTTACAGGCTTAGAAATGCTCAATATACGGTTTGAATAATAGCTTTAAGGGGGAGTTTGGGTGATCGAGTTTGGGCTGAAATTTTAATTTTAATGCCCCAATGACAGATTCTCGGGCTGAATCTGAATGGTCAATCTTGCTTAACCACTATTTTTTTACTATTCTATGCGCCGTTGGGTCATTTATCACTAATTTGAAAACGAAAATTAACTTACTTTCCTAAACTGTGGTAGCGGCGACGGAGATGAGCCTGGATCAGCGTGCGCTGGTCATTGACGGTAATGCGGCCAATCGCCGGGTTATTTGTGAGGTGCTTGCGCTTAAGGGTTACGAGGTTAGTGCTTGTGACTCGGTTGTCGAGGCCAAGAAATTTTTCCGGCTACAGCGGCTCGTATTGGCAGGTTCCCTCGATAATAACAGCGATATTCAAAGCTTTGTTGATTATGTTCGAGATGAGGCGGGAAGTGATCAACCTTATATAATTGCGGTGGAGAGCTGCAAGAATGGCTCAATTCTTGCCGGTAATGGAGTTAATGACGTATTGCCATCGCCAGTGGAAAGCGCATCGCTTGAACTCAAGGTTGAAGCCGCAAAAGCCTGGTTAGCCCGGCATCCCCTGAAAGTTCACGATAATAAGGGACGGGGGCATTTTGACGGCAATTCTGGGGATGAGGATCCGAGCAAGGTTTCTGAGCTTCTTTTTGATCCAGGGACGGCAGATTTGGCTGAGGAATTACTGGGTGATTCGGATTTTGCCGCAGCGGGAAGTGAATCGTCGCCGATTGCCGGGGAAGATAGAAAAGCTAAGGCTCCTAATGGGAGTGAATTGAAGGGGAAAGAATCAACACAGGTGCGCCGTGGGAGTGGCAGCGCCGAATCGCCGAATGAATCGGAGTTGGCGACCCGCCATAATCTGCAGTTGATGGTGGAGGCATGTCCCTTGGCGATGGCGATGTTCGACGAGAACATGGGTTACCTGCTTGCTAACCTGCCATGGCGTAAAGCATTTGGAATTGCCGATTCGGGGTTCAGCGGGAAAAGTCACTTCGAATTATTCTCGGAGGTTTCCGAACGCTGGAAATTGTTGTGTGAGAGATGCCTGAATGAGGTGGATGAGCAGACTGGGGAAGAACTCGTTGAGTGGGCGGATGGTGCCAGGGACTGGGTGCGCTGGACGATGAGTCCCTGGCTCTTTGAAGGAGGGGTTGTTGGCGGAATTGTGGTTTGCGCACAATCCATCACGGGTGAGAAGCGTTTGCGCAGGGAGCAGCAATTTGAGGGAGATATTGCCGAGGCGGTAATGGCGGGTTCAACAACTCCAGTTCTTGTGCTGGATGTTAACGGACAAATTGTGCGCAGCAATCGTATTGCCAAACGACTGGGGAATTGGGATCCGGTAGCGGATGAGGGTAAATATTACTGGGAGGCTTTCCTGGATCAAGGCAGGCACCGGGAGGCTAAAGAGCAGTTTATGGAATTTGCCCGTTGTTTACTTGATGGCGGTGATTTCAGGTTTCCTGAAACGACAGTAGACGATGTGATTGGCCATGATGGCAGGTCACGCCGGATTATCTGGACGAATTCACCGAGAAGGGGCGAAGATGGTGAAATTATCGGGGTGATTCGTGTTGGCTTTGATGTGGATCTTTTCTCAGACTCCAGCAGGGATCAGCAGTTGAAGGATGCCGTGCTCGAGGACCTTACGGTCCCGGCCTGGCGGTGTAACCCGGTCGGGCAAATTGATCTGGTAAATTCCGCTTGGCTGGATTTTCGGGGCCGAACCTTGGAAGAGGAGCTCAATGGCGGATGGCTTGAAGGGTTTTCCAAGGATGACGCTGATTCCCTGTCCGCTCTTCTTCGTGCAGCCGCCTCACAGCGTGAAGCGTTCTCCTTGGTTGTGAGTATTTTAGACGGGAATGGCGATACTGTGCGAATGAGATTCTCAGCGAATCCTAATGAAGAGGATGTGGAGAGTGGCGTTTATGGCATTGCTGTTGATGTAAACGCCGAGCATGAATTAGATACTGCGCATGGGGAATTACAACGCATCAAGGGCGGGGTGGATGAAATTGAAGGGAAAGCTGCCCGGTTTGAGGCGGATCTTGCAGCGGTCCAGATCGAGTTGAAGCGGGTCAGGGATGAGAACAATGCGACAAATGAGCAATGTAAGAGGTTCCAACTGATTCCCGATTCAGCACCTTTTGGCATTGTATTGCTGGCTCGTGATGGTGAGACGATTTATTGCAATCCTGCGCATAAGGAAGTGGTGGGCTCTGATATTGGTGATTTCCAGTCGATTGAAGATTGGCTTTCCGGTCATTGCAAGGACAAGGGCAAGAAGGCCGCCACCGAACTTGTCGAAGCCTGGCGGTCGCGTGTCTGGCGACAGGGAACTGTGGGAATTTTCTCGATAATGACCGACGAGGCTGTAGTGCGAGAACTTGAGTTCCGTCCGCAGTTAATGGAAGACGGCGGGTTGTTGGTGAGTATTTTTGACGTAACGGATGCGCTACGGGGGGAGGAGGCTCTGAGGGCGAGCGAGGCGAAGTTTCGTGCGTTGTTTCATGATTCCGGGGTGGGGATGGCCCTGGCTGACGGAGCGGGAGGTATCTTTGATGTCAATTCTTCGCTGGAGTCGATGCTCGGATTCTCCAAGGCGGAAATACGGGGCAAGACCATTGATGAGTTCATCTATGGATCTAATAATGAGGACCTTGATGAATTCATGGGGCACCTGGCGAGGAGTGACCTTGGAGTGGCGGACAGGGTGATTGAGCTTGCGACCAGTGATGGAGAGCGTGTCGAAGCACATCTCCATGTTTCGCAGGTAAAGGACAAGTCCGGGGAATTGATATTTACCACCTATTTTCTACATGACATATCCGGGCAATTGCTTGCGCAGCGGAAACTGGAGGATTCACGGGCCGAGAATCGTGCGCTCTTGGGTGCAAGCCCTGATATGATCCTGGTTTTGGAGGAATCAGGACGCGTGGTGGATGCGTTTTTGCCACATGGATTTTCTCTGCAGATTGATGCCAAATCATGCCTTGGCCATGAAATGGCAGATGTTTTACCTGCTCTTGGGATGACTGCCGGTGATCTTATTGGAGAACTTGCCCGGACTGATGTATTTACCTGCCATTTCCGGTCTGAAGATGAACGCGGCAGTTTTCATTACGAGCTTAGAGCGATCCGAAGTGGTGCGGATAATACAGTGATGCTGGTTCGTGATGTAACGCAGATGTACAGGGTGCAGACTAAACTTAAGTGGCAGGCCGTCACTTTTGCACACATACATGATGCGATCGTGGTTGCTGACCTGAAAGGAAAAGTGATAGACTGGAATCCGTCAGCAGAACGTCTTTTTGGTTATACCAAGGATACAGCAACTGGGCTTGGCCTCCATCAAATCTATGGCGCGGCGGATCCAGTGAGATTTCGGGATGCATTCACCAGCGCAATTCGCACTGAGCGGCGCTGGGAGGCACGCGTGGAGTTCTCCAGGAATGATGGCGGTAAAGGAGTATGTGATACGGTGTTCGTTCCTCTGCAGGATGAGGATGGGGAATCCCTGGCCCTTGTGGGTGTCAACCGGGAGGTGATTGCCGCTGAAACCGGGCAAACAGCAGGCACAGAGGATACGGTCAGGGTTCGCATTGAGATGCAGAGTCGACTGGATGCCACCCTCAAGACAATTTCGACTTTACTCAGGCTGCAGGCACAAGATGAAGGCGGGGTAGGAATACAGGCAAGCAGGTCTCGGGTTGGCACACTGGCCATGCTGCATTCACATGTTGGTCACAAAGGGGATTATTCGCGCTTGGATTTCGGGAAATTTGCCAATTCTCTTGTCAACGAGTTGCTTGAGACTGTAGCTCCCGAGGACACTGAAATTGAGGTGCATCTACATGCCAAGGGGATTGTTCTCCCTGTTGCATTGGCCATGCCCGTGGCTCTTATTGCCAACGAGTTGTTGTCGAATGCCTTTTGTCATGGGTGCCTAGGGTGTGATAAAGTGACCGTTGGATTCAGCATTCAGACTGATGATTCAGAAGGACGGGGGGAAATCATCGTGAAAAATAACGGTGTGGCGTTGCCTTCTGACTTCTCGATAGAGGCGACAGAGGGTCTGGGATTAAGGATTGTTAGGGAGTTGGCAGGCCGTATTGGAGGTGTTCTGGAGGTCGGAAGCGGACCCGACACGCAATTTCGGGTTGGATTTAATCTCCCGAAGGGCGGATAAGTCTTTTGCGGAAGATTAATGAGTCCAGTTCGTATTCTTGTCGTTGAAGATGAAGGCGCAGTGGGAAGGGATATCCAGAATACCCTGGTCCGGTGCGGATATAGTGTTGCGGATATCGCCCGCACCGGTGCTGAGGCACTGGAAATTGTCCGGCGGGTTGATCCTGATCTGGTGATCATGGATATCAGGCTGTCCGGGGCGATGGATGGTATTGAGGCTGCTGAGCGGATTCGATCAGCGTACGGTAAACCCATCATTTATCTGACCGCTCTTGCTGATGAAGAGACGATGGCCCGTGCCAGTCGCACTGAGCCGGAAGGCTATCTGCTTAAGCCATTCAACGAGAGCGAACTTCAGTCTACCGTGGAAATCGCCATTTCCAGATCTCGTTCACGGGAAGCGTTGGCAGATCGTGAAGAGCAATTTATGAGTACTTTGCGCAGCATGGCAGATGGTGTGATCGCGACTGATATCGTGGGCAATGTCACGTTTATGAATCCTGTTGCCGAGTTGATTACCGGGTGGGGATTTGCCGAGGCCAAGAGCAAGGTTCTTCAAGAGGTATTTGCAATTAGCGATGACGCGGGCAGGCAAGCTCCTCCATTAGCTCCTCGTCCCTCGGGGCAGCACCCGGGGAGACGGGTCATGCTCCTGACAAAGGAGGGAAGGCGTGTTCAGGTTGAGGACAACTCGGCTCCTCTTAAGGATTCGCATGGCAGCCTGGTTGGCTTGGTAGTTGTGTTTCGACGTTGTGAGAGCGATGGAGGTTGGCGTTCCGATACTAATGAGGGTGAGTCACTAAAGGGAATTGTTGAGGGCATAGCAGATCCAATTGTTGCATTTGATCGGCATTGGAAAATTACTTTTGCAAATCATCGTGCGGCTAAACAGTTTGGTCGCTCGCAAGACGGATTAATCGGGAGTGCTTTCTGGGGATTACTTCCGGAAGGGGTACGTGAGGAGAATTTTCACGATACATCGCGGGCACTGGCGCGAAAGGAGAGATGCAGTTTTGAATTCTATCAGGATAGCGGCAGGCGTTGGTTTGAGGCAAATGTCTACCCCTTCGGTGAGGGGTTGCTTGTCTTGATGCGCGATATTACCGAGCGGATTGAACAACAGGAGACGGCCAGTCGCATCGAGAAACTGGAATGTCTGGGATTGCTTGCGCGCGGTTTTGCCCATGATTTCAACAATATCCTTACCGTGATGCTTGGTAATTTGTCGCTTGCAGAGATGAAACTTCCCGAGGGGATTGCCGGGCGTATTGAACTTGAACAGGCGCGTGCGGCTACATTGCGTGCGCAGAACAGGGTTCATCAATTGTTGACTTTTGCAAAGGGGGGTGCGCCGATCCGCCAGCGCATGGATTTGCAGCGGGCTATGACGGAAGTTGAGGAGGATATGGAGCGCAATCCGCGGATAGAATACAGGTTTAAGGTTGCAGCTGATCTTTGGCAGATTGATGCGGATTCCGGGCAATTGCGCCGGGTGATTGAGAACCTGCTGCGCAATTCCGAAGAAGCCATGGTTGGGGGGGGGCGTTTAACCGTGCGTTTTGAAAATGCTCCGTCGGGAAGTGTCCTGCGTGAGAATCTTCCTGCATCGATGGAATTGGAAGACGGTGCCGATTATGTTGTCTTGCAGGTAAAGGACAACGGCCACGGCATTGACGAGGATTTACTTGATAAGATTTTCGAGCCTTATTTCAGCACGCGTGGGGATGCAAATGCAACCGGGATTGGCCTGACTGTTTGCGATTCGATTGTCCGTGCCCATAACGGCGGCATTTGCTGCCAGTCAATTAAGGGGGAGGGAACGAAGGTGGTGGTGGCATTTCCTGCTCCGGCTGACCGGAGCCCGGACACTTTCCCTCCCGACACTAAACCCGCAGGCAATACGGATAGATTTACTCGTCCCAGGATTCTTGTCCTGGAGGACGAGCCATTGATCCGGCAGTTGCTGGTTGCCAACCTTGAACAGGAGGGTTTTGAAGTGGTGGAGACAGAGGACGGGGTGGAGACCGCTGCGCGTTACATAGAATCCTATGATCGGGGCGACCCCTTTGATCTCGTGATTGCGGATCTTTCCATTCCCAACGGGGTGGGGGGGGCTAAAGCCATTGAGGAGATCATGCAGATTGATCCTGGAGTAAAGGCGATTGTTTCCAGTGGTTATTCAGATGACCCGGTGATGGCAGAGCCGGGAGCGTTCGGGTTTAGCGGAGTCCTGCCAAAGCCTTATCAACCGAAGCAGTTACTAAGCCTTGTTCAAAGGGTACTGGCCATCTAGGTTGACATTTCGTGTAATTCCGCGGTAGCGATCTGCCCTGGGTATTGCATTGAGGATTACCGCGGAGATTCTGGCTGTTAGAAGGCAATCGACCATGAAAAACCATCAATTTCACGGGTTAGGGCACCAGTGCTGCTGCAATAGAATATATGCTTACCTTATGGTTGTCAGAGTGGGCGTGATTAGCTAAAGATATACAGGTGCACAGGTTCTTTTGCCCGAATTGTCGCCAGCATATGCTCATCAGTGCCGAGCATTTTGGAAAAGTAATACCCTGCCCTGCCTGCAATGAACGCATTCAGATGCCGGATGCGGGAGAAATCTCAAGAACGTATGCTGCAGCATCAAGCAAAATGCAGGAACCAGGGGGACGCCCTGCCGGGACACAGACCAATAGTGATTTCGCGAATGTTCATCCGTGGGTGAGCCTTGGCCTTGGGGTGGGGTTTGCTGTTGTATTTTACCTGGCGATGCTGGTGATCAGGGGCTCATATGTCTCAGACCTGTTTCTGGAACGCGGATGGGTTCCCTGTGTCGTGGTGATTTTCTTCGGGTGGTCTGTTGGAATATTGACCCTCAAGTATCTGCGGCTGCGGACCCAGCGGGTTGCTTTGCTTGTTGAAGTTTTGCCGATACAGATCAGCTACGAAATTAACTGTGCCAACATCAGTCAGTTTATTGATCACATTGCACTTATTCCTGAAAGACTGAGTCGCACCTACATGGTGACCAGGATGCGTCGTGGGCTTGAGCATTTTGCCACCAGGAGGAGCAATCCTGATGTTGCACGAATGATGCAGTCACAGAGTGACATCGATGTTTCAGCAATAAGCGGCAGTTATTCACTGGTTAAATCTTTCCTGTGGGCAATTCCTATCCTCGGATTTATTGGCACGGTTATCGGCATTTCCTCGGCAATTTCAGGATTCTCCGGGCAGACGGAAACAGCACAGGATATGTCAGTGCTCATGGATTCGATTAACAACGTGACAGGAGGACTGGGGGTGGCATTTGATACCACCCTTGTTGCCCTGGTGATCAGTATCCTGCTTGCCTTTCCGGTTTCGTCGATGCAGAAAGCGGAGGAGGACCTGCTCAACGCGGTCGACGAATATTGTAATGAGAATTTATTGAAGCGACTGGATGATGCAGGCGGCATGGCTGAGGTCGCCAGTAATACGGAGGGAATACTGCTCGCTCTGAAGTCGGCAGTTGCATCCGGACAAGAGGAGATCCTTGAGGAGTTCAGGGAGGCGGGAGAGAGGATGGCGCAGCTTCAAGGTGAGCAGCACAAACTCCTGCAACGAACCACTGAAAGCGTTGATTCCAAGATGGCTTCACTGGTTACAAAGACAGGTAATGAAGCGGCGCGCGCCTTTGATGCGACTTCACATGCAGTCAGGGAGAATCTCGGAAAACTCAGTGAGGGGATTGCGGAACTCAACAAGGTTCTTAAAGAACTTGATGGGAAACAGGTGGTCATTGAGAAGAAAAAATCAAAATGGTTCAGCAGAGGCTGAATATACTAGATGGCTCGTATCCAGAGAGCCTCGGCGGCAGAGGCAGTTTCCCTTTTTCCGTTTCTAAGTATCTTGGCATGCGTAATTGGGGCGCTTACCCTGATTATCAGTTCCCTCAGCCTCTCACAGGTGAGTGCGGGCCGGCAGGATGAGGATGTCGCCCGGGCTGAGGATTACGTGGCACTACAGAATTCCCTGATTATCAAAAAGCAGGATCTCGGTGAGCTGGATAAGCTGTCACAAGCAAATAAGGCGCACTTGATGGCCTTAAGAAAATTGGAAGCTGAGGAGAAATCGTTGCGCCTGGAGCTTAAAGAGCTGAAACAATCGCGGGACAAGCGGCTTGCTTTAACCGCAGAGTCGGATGCGATCAAGGTGGAGATAGACAATCTTGTTGCCGGTGGACAGGCTTTTAAAAAACAAGTTACTGAGAGCAGGAAGCAGCTTGACGGGCTCAAAAAGGATTCCGGGTCGAGTCCCCGGGTGCAGATATTGCCCTCCCGCGGGACATCGAGGATTGCGCCTGCGTTTGTGGAGATCGCTAAAGGTGGAGTGATCCTGCATACACGATCACGCAGTATTGAGATCGAACGGGGAAAGATTGGCACTGATGTGAACCTCAGGAAACTTGTGGCTGCCACCAAGCGCGCTGAACGCGGGACAATTGTCCTTTTGTTGCGTTCTGAGGGATACCCAACGTATTCAGCGTTTCGCGCAACGGCACGCAGAGAGGGCTGGCCGTATGCCAAATTGCCTTTGTTAACTGTCGGTCCGGTGGACCTGAAACTCTTTAATATCCAACGCTGAGCGGAAATGCGACATCGAGGCAAAAACAGGGGCAAAAACAGCAACCTTGATTCACTTCTAGATACCATGACCAACGTGGTGGGAATTCTGGTGATTGTTTTAATCATGACCCAGGTGAATGTCGCCGATGCGATTCGCCGTTTACGCTCGGCGTTGCCCGATGTCAGTCACCAACAGATGGAGCAACTGGTTGAGGAGGTTCGGCATATTGATGAGGAATTGGCACTGTTGAATTCGCCGGATGGCGTGGATTATTCCCGAATCGAGGCGGTGCAAGCCAAGGTGGGTTTGTTGAGGGTGGAATTGGAGCGGGAGAAGCGGGAAGTAAGGCCTGAGAATGAACTCGTGCAGTTAATTGCAGCCAGGAAGAAGGCCCTTAAGAAGCAAACACAGGTCATGGATGCCCTGGAAAAAGAGTCTTCCGGATTACTTACCGAACTGGCAAGCGTAAAGGCACTTGTCAATAAACCTCCTGTTCGCGTTCGTCTTCCCGATCCCCGTCCCGCACGTGATGATGCATCAGAAATCCTGATGGCCTGCGTAGGAAACCGTGTCTATGTGATTGATGGGCCTGCCCTGCAGTCGATCGCAAGGAAGAAATTGGAAACAGCCGGGCGCAAGGTGATCCACAGTATTGAAGGAGCCGTGGATAAGCGCAAAACAATATACAAACGTAAGGAGTCAGAGGCGTATATAGTTGCTACAAATACGGGTAATACGATGGCCGCCGTAACTTTGCGCACATACCCGGACAGGGCCAATGCAACCTTGATTATTACGCCTCGGCCTGATGGCGGACAAGCGATCTCAGAAATCCGGGAATCCGACCGGGGTGTGATTCGCATGTTGATGCAGCAGGCATTTCTCGATCGGGATTATGTGAATTTTTACGTTACTCCGGATGCCTTTGCCACTTACCTGGAGGCGCGACGCATCGCTGAGGTTGATTATAATTTACCTGTTGGCTGGGAGTTCATCGACCAGAATGTAAAGATCTATAAAGGGGCGGTGGGCCTGCGCTTTGAGCATACGCCGCCGGTTGCCTCCCCAGCACCGAAACCAACACCGAAGCCGAAGCCAAGGCCCCCACCCGGAAAGCCCAATGTGCTTGACTAGGGAGATCATTATACCTTGATTCACAATCAATGATGTTATTCATGAAACAATCCATTTACCTGGCAGTTTTGTCTTTTGTCACCTCGGGCAACGCAATTGCCGAGACCTTTAAGCTTTGGCCGGATGGTGAGGGTGGACCGGGTGCGGCGGGAGTCACGCTCACCGTGCATCGTCCTGCGAAGGGCAAGGAGAATGGTGCGGCTGTGGTAATTTGTCCCGGTGGTGGCTATGGCATGTGCGTAATGAGTTATGAGGGCAATGATGTCGGGCGCTGGTTTACCAGTCACGGGGTCACCGCTTTCGTCTTGCGTTACCGGGTTGCCCCCCACAAACATCCGCTCCCTGGAGATGATGTTCGCAAGGCGATCAGCCGGCTACGGGCAGAAGCTGCTGATTTCAATGTTGATCCAAAAAGAATTGGAGTGATGGGGTTTTCAGCTGGCGGACATCTTGCGGCGACAGCCGGAACTCAGTTTGACGGGGATAAATCGCGTCCTGACTTCATGATCCTTGCGTATCCGGTGATTTCGATGGAAGAGGGGGTGACCCATATGGGTTCACGCAGGAACCTGCTGGGAGATTCTGCAGCACCTGAACTGGTCAAGCGGATGTCAATGGAGACCCAGGTCACCCGCCGCACGCCGCCGGCATTTATTTTCCAGACTGACCAGGACCGGGCGGTGCCTGCTGAGAACGCGTTGCGCTTTGTCTTGTCTTTACGTAAAGCCGGGGTGTCCTGTGAGTTTCACTTGTTCCGTGAAGGACGCCATGGAGTTGGACTCGGGCGGCATGAGGGATCCAGCAAGTGGCCCGGATTGCTTGAGCAATGGTTGCGTCGTTCCGGTTATTTGGGAGCAGGGAAATAACTTTTATGCCCGCCATTTTTGATTACCAGCTGATTGTAGGCCCCGGGGATATTGATCAGCAGGGGCATGTGAACAATGTTGAGTATATACGATGGATGCAGCATGCGGCAGTGGCTCATTCGGATGCTCAGGGTTGGGATGCCAAACGATATGCGCAAATCGGAGGCACCTGGTTTGTCCGCTCCCACAGCATTGAATACCTGATTCAGGCCCTGAAGGGCGATTCAATTATCATACGCACCTGGGTGGCAACTCTTGAACGGGTGCGTTCAGTTCGTAAATTCCGCTTTGAGCGCAAAAATGAACTGCTGGCCCGGGCGGAAACCCTGTGGGTCTGGATTGACCTTGATTCTGGCAGGCTTCGCCCGGTTCCCGTTGAGGTAGCAGATGCCTTTGAGGTGACTGAATTCGATTGAGCCGGCAGTTTTTTTAATGTTCGAATTGATGGCTCTACTGCTGATTTAATGTTAATTGTTGCTCCTTTAAATAATTGCAATGCATGTGATCAAGAGACTGGTAATGATTCTGGGGACTATTTCTATTATCTCCTGTAACCATCACGGCAATAGATCCGGTAAGGCCATGTCGATCGGAAGTTTTAAAGCCAACTCAGGCGATGCGGGTGTGTCATTGCCGCGGCAGGCTCAGGACGGATCCATGATTGTCACTCCGGAGGGAACCAGAGCATTAAAGGTTCGACGGGAAAGTGACGAGGTGACGCCCTGAGGTTTGCAGGGATTGCCCGGATTCCTGGCGATAGAATATTCTCTATGACTTGGGCATCTGGTGGACTGAGTTGTGAATTTCACCTTTTACCTCTGCCCCGGCGGAATCGCGCAGGTTGTATTTAATGGACATGCCCCAGGTTGGTTTCAACTCAGGTATATGCAGGCGTGTCTTCCTGCCATCTGCTGACAAGGTGACTTTTGTAATGGCAAGTTTACGCTGATTGTAGTGTCTTGATCCATAATTCCTTGTGCGTTTCAGGTCCCAGACCTCAACCTGGTAGGAACGTGTGGTGGTGGCCGTCGCGCTGTCAAGTTTAGTGGTAAACCCAAGTTGAATGCCATCATTGGTTGCTTCCAGGAGAATCGGGAGCTTGGGGTTTTTACCGGTGTGCCGGATACGGTAGAATCCACCGTCACCACGCTTACTGCCCGCCCAGGCGAACATGCCGGTAGCGTAGAGTTGTCCGTTGCCGGGATGGAATCGACCGCGCATGATGCCGGTTGGAAAGTCAAGCCCGAGTGAAATCATTCCGCCCTGGGCCTGGCTGCCTATTTTCTCGTGTGGCACAAGGAAGATCCTGCCCGTTCCGTAACTTAAGTTGAGCAGTTTTCCGTTCAGTGCCCCCCATTTCGCGCCTTCAGGAACCCACATCAGTTCACCGGGGCTACGATCGAAGGCATTGGTGATCCAGCACAGTGGTTGATCCATTGCCTCGTCGCTGTTGTCAGTGACGTCATGGTAGCCATACATGTTGCCGTAGAAACCTCCCTTTTTAACGTAGTTTATTCGATTTTTAGGATTCCAGTGACCCTCCTGATCAGTAACGATGAAGGTGCCGTCCGGGTTCAGGCAGACACCGTTTGCCGCGCGGAAGCCATTGGCGATGATCTCGGTATTCTGGCCATCGGCACTGACCTTGAGCAGGGTTCCGTGGTGAGGGACGAGGGCTGTCTTGGCATGACGTGCCGACTTGGCATAGTAGAAGTTACCCTTTTCATCTGTCTGCAGCCCCATGGCAAACTCGTGGAAGTGTTCAGTTACCTGATGGTCGTTGTTGAAGCTCTCGATATAGTCGATTTCATTGTCTTTGTTCAGGTCATGAAGCCTGGTGATCTGGTCTCGGCAAGTGATGTAGATTGCGCCGTCTACAATGCGGACACCGAGCGGCTGGAAGAGCCCGGTTGCGATTCGCTGCCAGTGGTGCGCACCGAATTTATCACCTATTCCATCGACGATGAACACATCGCCCAGCCAAGTCGCAACGGCGGCACGTTTGCCGTCAGCAAAGAAATCAAAGCCGCCAAGCCGCATCCATGAGTTCCACGGATTTTCCTGGGGAAGGGTAATTTCATCGACTTCAAAAGGCTTCTGGTCACCGGCGTTTTTACCTTTCGTGGTAATGATTTCAGGCCAGCGCTTGGGTCCTCCTGCGGTGAGTTGAGAGAGCCCGATTGGGGGGCCGCTGTTGGCGAGATGGGCGTCGAGCGTTGCCTGGCCAGTGGCAGCGATGAGGACTTTTACACTTGCCGGTGTTGCTGAGGGCGGGACCTCAAGGACGAAGAACTTGTCGTTTGCCTTGGCCAGTTTCATTGTTGCGCCTCCCTTGAGGGCAACTGCCGTGTCGCTTGGGGCAATGCGCAGGCGCAGCGTCTTGTCCGCTCTCGAAATTTCAAGCGTGCGTGTAAAGATTGTTGTTTCCCCCAGGGTTTCATAGCCAGGTAATTCGCGTATTTCCGTATTGCCGATGGTGTATTTGAGGACCGCCCGGTTGCCGTGCAGGTAAAGGCCCTTGTAGTGGGCCCAGTCACGTGGCAGCGGGCCATACGGCTTGCCGTCGCGACCCAGGAACCTGGGATCCTTGAAACTGCCATCCAAGGGGCGCCCGACACCCGGCCCGACCGGATTCTCGAAGGCCTTGTTGCCAATCAGGGATGCGTGGCTTCCGTGAGACTGGTCGAGAGCAATACCTCTCCAGTCTATATATCCACTTCCTTCCCAGGCTGCCGCGACGCGCATTGTGTCGTGATCGTAGAGTATCCACTTGTTGCCCCGGGCGATGCCGCCGGGACCTTCATCAAGGCGCACGGCGATTCCCTTGTAGGCGATATTTCCCCCGGCGACCTGTATGGTCCAGAACTGCACAGGACCGTAATTCATTTTTTTCCACTTTGGGTCACCTGCGCCAAATAATTTGGGGGATTGGGGGCCAAGGCCCAGCCCGCGGGGCAGTGAACTCAAGTAGGCATCATTGGCCTCGACGTATTGAGAAGGATTCTGTTTCTTAATGAAGGTTTCCCGGATGAAGTGGATCACGTCCCATTTCTGCTGTGGTGTCATCCATGGCTGGGCCACCATCAGGTTAAAACCTTTGGTGAGCGTGCCGTACATTGACAGCGGATCCTTGCCGTTCTTGAATTCGCCACTGTGGAAACGCAGCGCGGTAGGGAGGGTTCCCTCCAGTTTGTCAGTTCCGTGGCAGGTGATACACAGGCCGTTATAGATTCGCGCACCACGGTCAAGGCTGTTGTGGTCCCAGGCATTTACAATGCGTGAGTGGTCGGCGTCCCCGAGTTCATCGACAATTACCTTGGTCACGGTGACTATGGATTTGTCTCCGCTAATAAACACATGGCGTGCGAGGAAGCCGTTTTTAAGCATGGGTTCACCGGGTTCGTTCTTGGAGTTGTTCTCCTGCGGGGCAGGGGGCTGCCAGTTGAAGTCCGGGGTGTTGGTTTCTGCCACCTTGCCTGAGACACCAAGTTTTGTTTCCTTGTCATTCAGAGCACGCTTCCAGAAGCGCACGTTGCTTATTTCACCGTGAAAATCCCCGCCAAAGTCGGGTGTGCAGGCCCCAATTTGGAACAATGCTCCAACCGGGTCAGGCCGATGGAACCCGGCTTTCCCGGCGATTTGTTTGCCGTCGAGGTAGAGTTTGGCCATGCCAGCTGCACTTACCAAGGCCGCTTCGTGCCACTTGCCGTCGTCAACCTTGTCGCCTCCGGCAACTTCTCCCAGCCAACCAATGTCATAGGTTAACCGACCGTTGCGAATGAACAGGACCTTACCGTTTTCGAGCCATTTTTTCCCGGGGATAGCCTTTGAGGTGAGGCTGCCATCCTGCTTGGTCCGGAAGCGCACGTATATGGTAAAATCCTTACTTAGGTTGAATGGGTCGCCGGCCTGTTTACGACTGGAGATAAATAAGGTGCCCTTTGCTCCCTTCGGCGGGGTTTGGGTGGTGGTTGTACCGTATTTGATGATTTCACCGAAGGGTTGGCCATTGAGCCAAGCCCCGATTTCACCGCGTTCACCGTCCTTTTGACGAGCTCCGATCTCAATCGTTCCCTGTTCACCGGCCTTAAACGGGAAAGTAACGGGTGCCTCACCTGTCGCATTTACCACAAGTTTTCCGTTTCCGGTGGCATGGTATTGGGCTTTCAGGTGAAAGTTGGCCAGTGCCCCATCGCTTTTCCAGAGTTCTTCAGCCTGGGCGCTTAAAGCAATCAAGGCTGAGCAGCCGAGGATAATGGTGATACGTTTCATAATGGCGAAGCTAACAGTTGAGGGTGATGCGGTAGAGCAAAAAAACAGCCATAGCCCATGCCGGCACGGGATGATTGCCCGGGACTGGCGAGAAGGAAATTCCGGGCACAGTGGCAATTGGACCGCAACAAGTGCTATTTTCCGGGAATTTCGTTCAGGGTGTAGTAGCCGACCGGATGCAGTAACGACTTGCCGCCTGTGTTTTTTACGCCCGGGAGGTTGAGTTCATGGATATTGCCCTTGACCAGGCCGTCGACTTTCAGGCGGACCGATTTCCGGTCACCAGATACCGTTGCCGACTTGATTGAGGGATTGCTCTTATCGACAACAGGACTGCCGTATCCGCTTTGGTATATATAGGTATAGGCATCCATCCTGTAGCTGGCAATGTCAGCTGCTGACTTCGGGTCGACTGGCTGGGTGAAGATAAGCTCAAAGCCGTCAGGCTGGGCCTTCATTTCAAGAATTTCAAACGGGATAGTTCCGTTGAAATGACAACGTTCAAGGGCGAATCTTTTGCCTCCCCGCGCGCCCCAGCCGCGGTCGGTGCCGCCGACAAACATGCTGCCGTCGGGACCAAGCCGGACGGCAACGTTCCCTGAACCGAATTTTCCCCGGAAAGGGAATGCCGCCCCCTGGTAGACACCGTTGACTTTCTCCAGCGCAACACGAAGAACCGTTGACATGGTTTGCTCGCCGACGAAAAGCTGGTTGGTAAAAGGCCCGAATTTTCCGGTCGTGTCACAAGCGATTCCGGTTGGGGAGTTGCTCAGCTTGCCGTGCGGAAACATTGCAGCAGGGGGCACCAACTGGGGAATCTTGTCGAGCTCGATGGCCATGCGACTACCGCTTTTCGGGTCAGTGGGCCGATCCCCAATGGCATCGGTGAGGCTGTAATACTTGTTTCCGGACGGGTTGCCGACAAATCCTCCCACAGGCAGCGGCTTAATCGAACTGGTTCCGTTCCACAAGCCCTGGTTGTCACAGTAAAACATGTCTCCAAGGTGATTTTGGCCGATGCCGCCTGGTGAGCGGATACCGCTGGTAGTGGGGAGCATCCTGCCATCAGGGGTGACTCTCACGCACCATCCCCGGAAATCCGAACTGGCTCCCCCTGAACCTGTCAGGCAAAGAACCACCCAGATGTTGCCTTCCTTGTCATGGCGTGAACCAAAGGCATATTCGTGGTAATCTCCGTTGATTCCCCATGCTGAGGAAACACTCTCGAAGACATCAGCGCGCCAGTCAGCATCCTCGTCTTTCATGCGCGTGACTTCCGGACGTTGTGTGGCATAAAGCCAACCGTCTTTCCAGGCAATTCCCAATACCTCATGAAGGCCAGTTGCCCATGGCGTCCACTTGTCATCCCCGGGATCATCGGTGTAGGCACCCTCGACGACATAAATATCACCGCGACGGGAACTCACAGCGATGCGTTTACCCGGAAGTATTTCTATGCCTCCGACTTCAAGGACAATGTCTCCGGGAATCGGAATATCGACAATGGGATAATGATCGGCTTCCTGTGCCGGATTTTGTGCCAGAAGCCATGAGCTGCTGCAGGCTATTATAACCAGGATGGGAATGAAAGGTTTCATAATGCGTTAATTTTTTTCCAGTTGCAGGAAGGGCGCTATTGCCAGCTGATGATTTGCTCGATGATTGCTGCGTTATTCCTGAATTCGACAGGAACAAGAAGCTCTTTGCTGCCGCCGGCATCTCGTATAATGGGCTTGCCGGAAGATTTAAGGCTGAGGATTAATGAGTCACCAATGGCAAAGGTTCCATTTTCACCAGGGTCAATTGCGTCAGCAACGGCAGCCCGGAAATAGAGGTTATTGACCGGCTTGCCGGTAATTTTTATCGTGCGCACAAATGACGCGTCAGCCGATTCGGAACTGCCCTTGGGGAGCGGAGAGTCCTCGATCGCCAGGTCTCCGAAGGTATAACGGAAAGTCGGGATACGTGCTTCACCGCTTAGGCTGTAACCCTTGAAGAAATAGCCTCCCGCGACAGGCGGCAGTTGCTGATTGTCCTTGCGCAGGAAGGTCTGCGGCCATGCTGCATCCGTCTTTGCCAGAACACCAAAAGGTACTCCGGCAGCATTCTTGATGAGAGATTGGCCGGCCGGTGGCTGATACCCCTGGCCTCGGCCGTTCCAGTGCCGCTTGGCGTCAATGAAATCCTCCAGCCAAACCATGGCAATGCGCATATTGTTGGCATCATAGGCGAGGTTCAGCCCGCCGGGATAACCCACACCGATTGCCCTCGATCCAGCGCCCTGGATAAAGTTGCGGTAGATGCGAGCCTCATCCTCGGCAACCAGCAGTTGACCGCTGGGTGAACTGCCGCCTGAGGGCCTGCCTGCTTTTGAGAGAGCCAGTTCTTTCTTGGATCCGGGAGGTTTCCATCCGACGTAAAGCTCCTCTTCGCCCGAGCCCTCAAAATACTGTAACTCGATGTCGTGGATTCCCGCCTCCAGTTTCACTTTCCCTGACTTGGCGCTCATGCCGTGGATGCCATCGTGATTGACGACCACCTTGCGATTGATAAACAGGCGGGAGCCATCGTCAGAGGCAATGGTGAAAGTGTGTATTCCCGCTTTGGCAACCTCGATCTTTGCGTTGAAGACGAGGCCAAAGGAATCTTTTTCCTTGGTGCAGGAAAGGTCAAATTTGCCGCTTGGCACGTGGTCGGTTCCGGAGGGCTTAAGCTTGTTCCAGTCAGGCAGTTCTTTCCATGAACCCTTGAACAGCGTGAAGGTAAGCTCGCTCAAGGGGTTGACTTCCCGGCTAACCATCATGGTGCCGCGCATGACCTGCGCGTGCCCGGGCAGTGTACAGACATAAGGGTATTTACCGGTTTTTTTAGGTGCTGTGAAATAGAGGGTGGCCGTTGAATGAGGGTCGGCCATTTTGCTGGCAAAAAGCAGGTCGGGGTGCTTGGGAATCCAACTCTCGGCAAATCCTTCGGCACCAAGTTTCCAGGCTTCCTGGGCGACCTTGAAGTCGTTGCCTTTGCCCGGCTTGGTAATGACCAGGTTATGGTGCATGTCGTCCCCGTTGAGCAATACCAGCTTGATCTTCTTGCCCGGGTAGACGGAGAAGGTTGGCTTGTTGTATTTCATCTGCCCCTTGAGCGTGGTAATCTCGATGACCCGGTCAGGCTTACCGAAATCCTTTGGCGGGGAGTTCTTTTTCAGCCAGGCGGCAACGTGGTCACGGTCCTCCTGGCTTAGCTTAGCGAGTTCCACCTTGCCGAGAACGCCGTTTGGCAGGCGCAAAACAACGAAATCAGCCGTGGCGCTTGAGATGCCGGCTTTTACCTTGCGCCCGTCAGAGTGGGACCAGGTCCTTGCCCCCGGGTTCTCTATGGCATCCTGGGCAAAGGTGGCAGTAAGTGCGATCTGGGCAAGGAGGAGGGGAAGGAAAGTAAAAATACGCATGTTTGATTTTATGTAAATGAATGATAGGGGGCTGATCTCACCGGGTTCGAGCGGTTTTTTTCACGCTTCCTGCACAATTAATAAATTTAATATACACATCTGCTTCTGTTAGGAAGTCTGAATAGGAATCAAGAAGAATGGGGGTGAGGTGCAGGCTGAATGGCAATTGGGCAAAAAAAAATGCCAAGAATGTATTTTAATACCGGACGTAGCCCTTGAATTGTGGAGAGTCACTGTTGTTAAGGCGGTAATGAAAGACAGGTATATCATTAATCATTTTTCCCCCTATCGGGAATAAGGGGATGGGAGCCGGTAGATTAAGGCTGATTACTGTTTTGTAGGTTGCAAGCGAGTTGCTCGCTGCGGGTGCTTGACGGGAGCTGGATTAGCCGTATTCTAACCGCCCCTGAAATCAGCTTTTCCGGCCGGTATATCAAGGGATCACCAGTTTTTCCTGAAGCTATGAAACGCACTTATCAACCTTCCAAGCGCAGCCGTAAGCGCCAGCACGGATTTCGCGCTCGAATGAAGACGAAGAATGGGCGTGCGATTATCAAGCGACGTCGACAGAAGGGTCGTAAGCGATTGATCCCCAAGGGGGCAGAGCTTCATTACAAGCGTCATCGACAGAGCTAGGATCTATTCCGTAGGGTTTGTTGCATTTTTGTTGAGTGACCGGAGATTACTTGCCATGCGCCTCTCGCGGGTCATGCGAATGAAATCACGGGCGGAATTTTTCCGCGTGCGTGAAGAAGGTTTAAGCTTTGGCGGCAGTTATCTGGTGTTGGGTTATCTGCCTGAGCCTGATCTGCCGACAAGTTTTAAGTTTGGCATTATACTGACACGGAAAGTGGGCAATGCGGTTGTCAGAAACCGGATCAGGCGTCGTGTCAGGGCCATTTTAGGGGAACTGGGGGAACTGGTAAGTTCTCCCGGCTACCTGGTGATGATTGCCCGGCATCGGGCACCGCTGGCCAGCTTTGAAGAATTGCGCAAGGATTTTAAAAAGCTCGCCCGGCAGGCGGGAATCCTTTCAGATATGAAATCTCCATGAAATTGCTCATTCGTTTGTTGATCCGGTTTTATCAGATTGTGATTTCTCCATTCATCCACTGGATAGGGGGGCCGGGTGGAGGTTGTCGTTATTCTCCGAGTTGCTCGGTTTATTTTCTTGAAGCTGTGGAAGAACATGGCACCATCCGCGGTTCAATTCTCGGTTTAAAGAGGATTGCCCGCTGTGCTCCTTGGGGAGGGCATGGGCATGACCCTGTGCCTCCCGCGAAACGAGAACTTGCAGAAGCGGATATGCACGAGGAACCAAAGCATGGATAAAACAGCCTGGATTGTCGTTATTTTCTGTAGCCTCGGGATTTTCTGGTGGTTTGGGGAGCAGAAGAAGATTGCCGAGCAGGCGAAGTATGCGCAGAGAGAAAGGGCGGCACAGAGTGCTGTGGGGGCAGGGCAGGTGGACAAGACTGGCCCGGATCAGGAGGTTGTCGAGGAGACACCCAAGACACCCAAGAAAGCCATTGAAGAGAGAACCCTGTCGAACACAAAGGCCGACTGGGTTTTCACTACAGGTGGCGGCGGCATTGAGCGGGTGCGCTTAAAAGAACATAATCTCAAGTATCGGGGAAAAGACAGTGAGTTACCTGAGGATGAAGAGCCCAGGGTGATGCTCAATGCCCACTCGACTCACCCTATTGGGGAATTGACGACCGGTGTTGGAGAGTTCGAGGACCTTGTCTATGCTGTTGTTTCAAGCGGGGACAGGCAAATCGTGTTGCAGGCGCAGAATGGTGAATTGCAGATCACCAAGACCTTTGAGTTGAGTGATCCTGAAGGTTCCGGCCGGGGACATGTGGTGCACCTTGAGCTCAGGATGAAACATACGGGCGCTGCAAGGCCTTTTCAGATATCGGATTATTACCTTTATACGGGTTCGGTTGCTGCGCTCTTTCCCAAGGAATGGGAGAACCAAACCGGGTTTAGTTATTATTATGAGGGGGATGATGAGTTTCATGATGTGACCCATTTCGAGGATGAAGACCTTAAATACACGGAGGACTGTGGGGAGTTCATCTGGGGCGGCGTTGAGAACCAGTTTTACGCGATAAACATTTGTGCCGAGAAAGAGTATAGAGGGGGTATCTGGGGGACGCGAAGGCCGGTAAAACTTGCCGGCTACGAAGAAAATTCCGGTGAATACTATGCTGTGGAGGGAGCCATCCGACTTCCTGCCCTGGCACTTAACCCCGGGCAAGAAGAAGTATTCAATTATGAGATTTACACCGGCCCCAAGCACTATCGAACGCTCAAGGAACTGGACCGGGACCGGGTAGAGATGATCGGTTTTGGGCGCATGCCGATCTTTGGCTGGATGGCCAAGCCCTTCAGCAAGCCGCTTAGTTTACTGATGGATTATCTCTTCGGGATATTCGGCAACTATGGTTGGGCAATCATCTGCATCACGCTCATTATCCGTTTTGCGATCTGGCCGCTGCACATCAAGTCGCAGCGCACCATGAAGAGGATGTCACTTCTTCAGCCAAAGATGAAAGAGCTGAAGGAGAAATATAAGGACAACCCGCAGAAGATGAACCAGGAAACGATGGGATTGTATCGTGACTACGGCGTGAATCCGCTTGGGGGATGCCTGCCGATCCTGCTGCAAATGCCGATATTTTTGGGGTTTTTTGCCATGTTACGCTCAGCGGTGGAGTTGCGCCATCAGCCCTGGCTGAGCTGGGTTGAGGACTTGTCGATGCCGGACACGGTGACTCAAATTGGCGGGTTTCCGCTAAACATCCTGCCGATCCTGATGGGCATTACCATGGTCCTGCAGATGCGGATGACGCCAAGCACGGGGGATAAGATGCAGCGTCGTATCTTCATGCTGATGCCGATTATTTTTCTTGTGTTTTGCTATGGGTTCGCCTCGGCACTGGCACTGTATTGGACTGCGCAGAACATCATCAGCATCGGCCAAACCTGGTTGTTGCGTAACCGCAAGGACGTGGAACTGGTGAAGCGCAAGCGCGTAGCCCGTCCGGTTCCGGGTAAGGGTCGCCCGAGTTTCAATGCGCCATCACAGAAGAAGTCACCAAAGCGCAAGCAGATACGCACTGGCGGCGGCAAGGGCAAAAGATCTTAACAGATGCCTTTCCCGAGATCGATGGCAGGTGAAGACGATTTGCAGTGACCCTCCGGGGGAACAGTCGCAAGGGCCTTTAATTCAGCAATGAATCCCCATGCTTTCAGGGATTCAGCCTTGACTCGGCGTTCATTTATGTTATGAGATTCGTTCCCTTGGCCAAAGGGATTCTTAACCCCGGGAGAAGTTGACATCCGATTAGGTTAAAACCTCTTGAACACCTCTGAGAAAAAATTGTTATGAGAACCGAACTTATAGAGAAAGCATCGGAAGTTGTTGAGGACATCCCTCTGCTCATCAACATGGTCTCCAAGCGAGTCCGTCAACTTAACAACGGTCGCAGCCCGTTAATCACCGTAATCGAGCGCCTTGGTGCTGCTGACATTGCCCTGACAGAAATCATCGAAGGCAAAATTGTCATTGATGAGAGTGGCGATGAGGAATCATAGGATTGCTTTCTATGCACTTGGCCGCGGCAGAGAAAGGCCACGGTATCATGTCGCAGGATATCGCTAACAACCGCAAGGCCCTTCATGATTTTCAGATCCTCGAGAAGTTCGAGGCGGGTATCGAGTTTAAGGGAACGGAAGTAAAATCAATCCGCGCCGGTCATATACACCTGCGTGATTCGTTTGGTATTGTGCAGAATGGCCAGTTGTTCATGGCAGGGTGCGACATCAAGCCCTACCAGGCAGCAAGCCATGAGCAGCATGAGCCCAGGCGCCTGCGTCGTTTGTTGATGCATCGACGCGAGATCGACAAGATCCAGAGCAAGCTCAACGAGAAGGGTCTGTCACTTCCTGTGTTGCGGATATACTGGAAGAATCGCAGGATTAAACTGGAATTAGGACTGGGTCGCGGCAAGGCGCAACACGACAAGCGTGAGACACTCAGGAAGAAGGTGCAGGATCGTGAGGCACAAAGGGCGATGGCGCGCTTCAATCGTAATTAGCCTGAAAGGTGCGTGGTCAGGCGCCCGGTTCGCGGCGAGGCATCATTTACAACATGTGCCATTGCTTGCGCTTATAGTTCGTGCCAGTGATGGCCGCGTTCGGCGAGGAGCCGGTCAGCTTCAGGTGGACCCCAGGATCCCGCCGGGTATTCAGCTATGGCCGGCGGGTGATCGGTGCCGTGCCATGCGGATTCAATGGCATCGATAAACAACCAGGCATTTTCAACCTCGTCGCGGCGGGCAAAGAGAGTGGCATCACCGGCCATGGCATCAAGCAACAGGCGCTCGTAGGCCTCCGGCGATCCCTTACCGAAAGAGGAAAGGTAGTGAAAGTCCATTTTCACCGGCTCAATCTGCAGGTTGTTGCCGGGCAACTTGGAGAGCATGCGCACGGACATTCCTTCATCGGGCTGGATTCGCATGGTGAGCACGTTGCTTCCGTCGATGCTTGGTAACTTCTGGAACAATACATTTGGCGGACTCTTGAGGTGAAGGGATATTTCCGTGGCCTTCTTTGGCAGGCGCTTGCCCATGCGAATATAGAATGGCGTTCCCTCCCATCGCCAATTGTCGATAAACACCCGCATAGCCACGTAGGATTCGGTTTTACTGCCGTTGGCAACCCGTTCCTCCTGGCGATACCCGGGGACGGCCTCACCGTTTATTTCCCCGCAGGTGTATTGGGCGCGAATGACATTTTTTGCCACATCAGCCGGGTTCATCCTTCGAAGGGACCTGAGCACCTTGACTTTTTCGTCACGAACACTGTCGGCAGAGAGATCAGTGGGTGGTTCCATTGCTATCAGGCTGAGCAACTGCAGCAGATGATTCTGGACCATGTCCCTTGTGGCGCCGGCTTTATCATAATAGGCACCGCGTCCACCTTCCATGCCGAGGTTTTCGGAACAGGTAATCTGGACCTGTTCAATGAATCGACTGCGCCAAAGGGGTTCGAAAATAGCATTGGCAAAGCGGAGGATCATGATGTTCTGCGCAGTCTCTTTTCCGAGATAGTGATCAATCCGGTATGTATCGTCTTCACTGAATGTATTCCTGAGAACGTGGTTTAGCTGCTGTGCAGTAGCGAGGTCACTGCCCAGTGGTTTTTCGATGATAACCCGTGACCATCCTCCGCTTTTTGATTGATTGAGACCGGCAGTCTTGAGGTTTTCCAATACTACCGGAAAAAACTCAGGGGCAGTGGACAGGTAGAAGAGCCTGTTGTGCTGGGTGGTTCCATCAGCGTCAACCATGTCCAGATGCCTGGACAGGGAGTGATAGGCTTCAATTTCATTAAAGTTGCCACGATGGTAGGAAATATTGGAGGAGAAATTGTCCCAGGTTGTCCGGTTATGACCACCCCGTGAATGTCTCTGGTTGGATTCTGCCAGTTCGTTGCGCCAGGATCCGTCGGTTTTTTCACGACGTGCGAAACCGGTGACTTTCAGCCCGGGCGGCAGGTCATTTTCTACCGCGAGATTATAGAGAGCGGGAATTAGCTTGCGGTGGGTCAGGTCGCCGGTGGCTCCAAAGATCACCAGTGAACAGGGTTTGGCTATCTGGCGGGAGAGGCGGTCTTCCCTGAGGGGGTTGTCGGAGGAAATCGACATGATTACCTAGATCATGCAGCTTGTCGTGGTGTTCGGCCAACTCTGAATTTGCGGTATTGTGCAGAATGGCCGGGTTCTGGCCCGGACCGGAGAGCTTGCTGTGCCGGAATCTTAAGGAAGCTCAAGGCAAGGGGAAATGTTTATTGAGTTTCATTACCCGGTCGCGGATTGACTCAAGGATGGCGGGGTTTTCCCGATTCTCGAGTGCCTCGTGCAGAAAGTTGCCGATTTGCAGCATTTCCGCACTTGCCATGCCCCGGGTAGTGACCGCGGGGGTACCGAGACGGATACCTCCCCCCTTGAAGGGACTCTCGGTATCAAAGGGGATGGAATTCTTGTTCACGGTGATGCCTGCTTCATCGAGCGTGGCTTGGGCAATTTTCCCGTTAATTCCGCCGGGGCGAACATCAACCAGCATCAGATGATTGTCGGTGCCTCCTGAAACCAGGCGGTAACCGTGATCACCAAGGCATCCTGCAAGCGTGGCGGCGTTGGCAACCACCTGCTTTTGGTAGTCTATAAATCCCGGTTTCATGGCTTCACCGAAGCAGGCGGCCTTGGCAGCGATAACGTGCATGAGCGGTCCTCCCTGAATTCCGGGAAAAACCATTGCGTCGATCTTTTTTGCCCACTCTTCGCCGCACAGGATAAGCCCGCCACGCGGTCCCCGCAGGGATTTGTGCGTGGTGGTGGTAATAAAGTCCGCATGACCGATAGGCGAAGGATGAACCCCGCCGGCAACCAGGCCGGCAATGTGTGCCATGTCGACGAAAAGCAGCGCGTTGACCGATTTGGCGATGGCACTCATGCGCTCGAAATCAATGATCCTGGGATAGGCTGAGGCACCGGCAGTGATCATTTTAGGTTTCACTTCCTCCGCTTGTTGCTGTAGCTGGTCGTAATCGATATGCTCGGTTTCCTTATGCACTCCGTATGCGGCTACTTTGTAGAACTTGCCCGAGAAATTTGCCGGATGACCATGGGTAAGATGTCCGCCGTGAGAGAGGTTCATGGCCAGTATGGTGTCGCCATATTCAAGTGCCGAGAAATAAACAGCAGCGTTTGCCTGTGATCCCGAATGTGGTTGTACGTTGGCGTGCTGCGCCCCGAAGATCTCCTTGGCGCGTTCAATGGCAAGCGACTCGGCGGCATCCACGTTTTCGCATCCTCCATACCAACGTCGTCCCGGGTAGCCTTCAGCGTATTTGTTGGTCAGGTGACTGCCCTGCGCTTCACGGACAGCGCTGCTGGCAAAATTTTCACTGGCGATGAGCTCAATATTATTTTGTTGTCGCTGGGCTTCACTGTGGATTGCGGCGGCGAGTTCCGGATCCTGGGAGACAATAGCGCCCGTGCCGGAATTAATCTTTTCCACCCGGCGCTCGTGTCTGCCTCCGGGTTCAAACTCGGCGGCAAGGAACGCCTCAACAATTGAGGAGGCTTTTTCCTCGTCGAGTCGATGGGCGCCCAGGCAAATAATATTCGCGCCGTTGTGAATGCGGGTGAGGTCGGCATATTCAGGGGAATCAACAACTGCTGCCCGGATCCCGGGATGACGGTTGGCGGCCATGCTCATGCCGATCCCGGTGTGACAGACCAGGATTCCCAGGTTCGCATTGCCGGTGGAGACTGCCCGGCTTACCGCGTGCGCATAGTCCGGGTAGTCGGTTGACTCCTGGGAATTAGTGCCGAGATCCCGGACCTCATGTCCTGCTTCCTGTAGACGCGAGACACGTTGTGGCTTCAGTTCGAAACCAGCATGATCCGCGGAAATGGCTTTGGATTGGAGGGAGGGCTTTGGGTGGGTTTAATTTTTTCCGGGTGGGGTTTGAAGGACGAACTTGAGTATGCTGGGCAGTGCTTCCCGGAACAGGTCCCGGACCTCGGTGTAGGTATTCAGTCCACCGCCGATAGGATCGGGAACATCATGTCCGCGGATAGAGTCGTTAGTGCAGAATTTGGTAACGAGAAAGCTCTTTTCAAGTGCTTCCGGAAACAATATTTCAAGGGTATAGAGGTGGCTGGCGGACATGGCGAAAATATGGCTGGCGCTGGTTACCAGGTCGGCACTGATCGCCTGGCTGCGGTTGCCGGAAAGGTCGATATTATCCTCACTGAGAATCGAGAGAGTATGTTCACTGGGAGGCTGTCCTCCGCCTGTGGCGATTCCTGCTGACTGTATTTGCCACTGGCCGGTTTCTTTGGCAACCATCCCGCGAAACATTCCCTCAGCCATTGGGCTGCGGCAAACGTTACCGGTACAGACAAATAGGATGAAGCGGTTCAAGGTGCCGCGGTAATTTGAAAGGTCACGATTGACTGGCCGGGATCAGCTTTTGGAGCGTGCGATCCGGGCCTTATGTGTATTTTCAATCACGTCAAAAGAACCCTGATCCAGAATTTTGGCCCTGCGGAACTCATCTGCCTTATTTCTTACCCTCCTGCTGAAATCTTCCAGTTCCATCAATTCCTTGATGCTACTGGGCAACAGTAAGCGGTTAGCGATGTGATTCTCGATTGAACGGTTGATTGAGGGGACGATGTGATAACCAACCTCGGCAGTCTCGCCGGCCCAGTGACCTTCCTGGATTTTCGGGGTTAATCCCTGCTCAAGCCGACTGATTGCATCATCATTATCGAGCAGGCCAAAGCTCTTCGCATGCTGATAGTTCAGCTCAAATGAATCTGCGACTGCGTTCCCGGGAAACTTGCCTGATAAACCACTGCTCTCGATTGCCCGGCTAATCACGTCGTTTATTTCAAACTTATCCCCCATATTCTCTTCAATCTGGCGGAGGATATCAATCGACTTGTAGAAGCGTTCGCTGGTTTTCTTCCCGGCTTTCGGTGATGCATTTTTTTCTTCTGTGGTGATTAGTTCAGCGAGTTCATAGATGAGGAAGGTTTGGCTTTTTTTACCGGCCCTGTACTTCCACCAGAATGTGAATCCGGTGCACAGGAGTATCACGAAAATAATTTTCCAGAATTGGTCTAATAACATGGTTATTTGCTGCGGGATTGAATTATCAGGTAAAGGTGCCCGTTGTGCAAGTTCGTTAGGTTGTCCGCTATTTGGCGACCAGCGTGCTGTTGTAACGATCCTCAATAAACTCTGAGTCGCGACAATGGATTATGGCATCGTTGTAGGAAATATGCTTGTTCACAAGAAGGTGTGCGAGGCTTTCATCAATGGCGTGCATACCATCTTGTGAGCCGATCTGGATTAACCCGAGGAGTTGCTCAAATTTTCGCTCGATAATGCATGCACGGATGCCGTGATTTACCCGCATGATCTCTGAGGCCATCACCCTGCCGGGTTGGTCCTGGCGCAGGATCAGGCGTTGTGAGATAACCGCCTCCAGGCAGTTGGCAAGTTGTGTAACGATCATTTCCTGTTGCTCGGCAGGGAATACATCAATTAACCGGTCGAGTGACTTGGGTGCGTCAATGGTGTGTAGCGTGGCAATGACAAGGTGTCCTGTTTCAGCGGCGGTGATTGCCGTGCGGATGGTTTCAAGATCCCTCAGTTCGCTCACCACGATGATGTCGGGATCCTGGCGCAGGGCTGAACGCAGTGCGTTGGAGAAACTTTTGGTGTCTTCACCTATCTCGCGTTGTTTCACCAGGCCGCAGGCATGCTCAAAGACGTATTCAATTGGGTCTTCAATCGTGACCGCAACAACCGATCGTTCGCGGAGGATCTTCTGGATCATCGCGGCGATGGTGGTTGTCTTTCCCGCACCGGTGACTCCGGTTACCAGCACAAGCCCCTGTTGGAGATTGCACAGGTCGGAAACCGTTTGCGCGTGTCCTAGTTGTTCGAGCGTGGGGATTTCCGTGGGTATATAGCGGAATGCTCCTTCAATGGTGCCGCGAACATAGTGGGCGTTGGCCCGGAAACGACCAACGCCTTTTACGGCCACCGAGAAATCCAGTTCAAGGTTTTCCTCGAGTCGACTACGCTGGGATTCGGTAATCACACCGAGCACGAGTTCCTTTGCTTCATCAGGATCGATATCATGCTCTTCCAGCGGGGTTAATAACCCGTTTACGCGACAGGCCGGAGGTGCTCCTGCGGTAATGTGCAGGTCAGAACCGCCCTGGTCCCGTGTTTGGGTCAGGTAATCAACGATGTGGCGTTTTTCACTCATGGGATCAGGTCAGGAAATACCGCGCATGGCGCGGTCGAAATCGGATTCGCTGCCGGAAGCCGTTGCGGCTTCCTGGTGGGTAAGCTTGCCGGCCTGGGCACTTTCGACGAGGGAATGCATGAACAGCTTATTATTGGGATTGTCGCCCCGCATCATGAAGTCAATGATGTCCGGGATTCTCGATTCGCGCAGGTAGGTGCGCACAACGCCGGTATTTTCGACGTGCTCGGTGACAAGGTGGAGACCTCCATCGGCGGCGCTGAGAAGTTTCTGGCAACAGATTCCTATTAGAAGGTTGGATAATAGCAGGAGTTGGCTGGAGCGTTCCGCGCTGGGAAAAAGGTTGGTCAGTCGCTCGACTGTTTCCGACACGTTGGCACTGTGCAGGGTTGCCAGCACGAGATGTCCTGTCTCGGCGGCCTGCAGGGCGATCTGAGCGGTTTCAGGATCCCGGATCTCACCAAGAAGGATGACATCGGGTGCCTGGCGAAGCGAACTGCGCAAACCACGGGCAAAGGAATCAGTGTCAGTGTGGACTTCCCGCTGGGTGAACAGGCTCTGCTTTGACTCGAACAGATATTCAATTGGATCCTCAATAGTGACGATGTGCTTGGTCAACTTGTTATTTAACCATTCGAGGCAGGACGCAAGAGTGGTGGATTTTCCTGAACCGGTGGGACCTGTTATGAGGACAAGGCCGAAGGCGGATTGAGCCCATTTGGTGAGCAGGTCAACCGGCAACCCGAGTGATTCGAGGTCAGGGATCTCGGTATTAATTTGTCGCAGGACGGCTCCGAGTTTCCCGAGGTGGCGGTGGAGGTTTACCCTGAAGCGGACACCGTTGTGTGCCACATAGCTTGTATCCCTGTCACCATCGTAATCGGGATCGGCGCCGCAACGTTTCCAGAAAGCCTCCATGTCCTCGGTGTCAACGGGATCGTCTCCTGCGATCATCAATTTTCCGCTTACTTTCATTCGGGCGATATTGCCTTCACTCAGGAATATGTCGCTGGCTTTGTGGTCGTATGCGGCTTTGATTAGGGCCTCAATCATCGAACTCATTATTGCGATCATTAACATCCACCCGGCGGTGTGACAAGCGCCAACGACAACATGATGTTGCCTGTGAAAAGGTTTGAATCTTCATGTGGTGGGTTTGTGTATCAGGAAACCAGTAACTATGAAGATTTTTCTCATCAGAGATGGCAAGTGCGCCGGACCGTTTAAAGTGGGTGAATTGCGCCAGAAAATCAGCAATGGAGGGGTATCCCCGGAAGAATTAGCCTGGGGTGCAGGACTTGCCGGTTGGACGAACCTTGAGCAGGTGCTGGCTAAAGCTGATGAATTGAGCGCGTCAGGGGAAGTGGATCCCATTGATCGACCCGGACAAACCCCTCCTCCTCTCCCGGAACCATCCCTGCGTGAGAAGTCGACCAAACTGCGATCCCCCTCCCCGCTGTCATCAGGGGAGAACGGGCAATATGATTCCCCGGTCCAGGCCGTAGCGGATGCCGGGGAAAAGCAGCGCGAGGCAAAGCGGTCCGGGGCGGTGTCCTCCGGGCGACCCAATGTGTTTGGTTTCCTGCGCTGGATTGGTGTATTGGCTGTCGTTGTATTCCTGCTTACCGCATTCATGCCATGGGTAAGGACTTCCACCTCGGCGGGAATGACAGAGCTCAGTACAGTAAAGATGGTTCTGGCGAAGAGTTCGGAGCTGCGCCTGCCCGGCCAGAATGTCCCGCCGAAGTATTTTTACCTCACAAAGATGATCCTTATAGGCACCCTGGTGCTGGTGTTCCTAGTGGCGTTGATTTCTTTATCAAATATCCTGAGCCGTGATGCGCAGACCTCAGGAATGGGCATTATGCTTTCGGGCGTGCTGCTTGCCAGCCTGATCTTTGTCGGGGTGGTTTATGATCGCTTTTTCGAACAAGAGTTTAATGCCGCCCTCAGTAAAGCCATCACAGGAGGGGAGCCACAGAGCGTTTCCTTCACGATGGATTATGGCTTCTATTTTGCACTGGCAGCTGTGGTACTGATGGTTGGCTGCCTCATGATACCGAAGATTGTATTCGGGCGTTTTGGTCCCGCGATGGTGCCGGCTTTGGTGGCAGCGCTTTTTGCTGTTGGGCTGGGCGGGTTCGGAGTGCTGCGCATGGGATCGCGCAATGCATTGCAGAAGGTATCCAGTGATGTGAAGGCACTCCTGCCGCTGTCACCTGTAGACAACAACGGCAAGGATCCAAGCAACGAGGACGCCGGATCCGTGGTGCCCAAGCCCGAACAGGAGTAATCCTGCCACCGCTTCTGCAGCTCTGGCTCCGGGATATTGTTTTCCGTAGAGTTGTTATTTCTTCGGGTTGTAGATCAGTCGCATGCTCTCCTCGAGGTCCTCTTTTGTCGGGGTTGGCGAGGAAACGCCATTCCCGGGGATTGTCAGCTTTGCGCTCCAGGCAACTCCATTGAGCACTGCCTTGCGGAAGTTGTCGTCAGTCCAGTTTTTATGGTAATGGAGCCCGGTGAATCCAAATCCGCGTCCTTCGCCGTAGTCCGAACCTCGCTGGTAACACCAGGCGACATGCTGCGGTTCCCCTGCGGCTACCGCCTTGCGCACTGTAGGGTTTCCGGAATGCGCCCCGTCACCCCTCTTCATCGTCGCTTCCGGGGCGATTGCTGAAAGAATCGGCGTGATGCCCTCCATGTTGCCGCGGAATTTCATGTGGAAATACCACTCGTCATTAGACTCGAATGGCTTGACACCGTTGGCTGCCGGATGATCCGGGAAGACCTTGAACTGCGCGACCCAATGGGGATTGACCGACCAGTGGGCCTGAAAGAATCCGCCCATCCAGTTGAGCATGCCCTTGCCGGAGGGACCGATAGGCACTTCCACCCCGTAGTGCAGGCAGGCCAGGCCGACCCCCTTGCGCATCAACTTGTCAAACTCGGGGACGTGACGATTGACCAGGTGGCCACCACCGCCGGTGCAGAAGAAAACAACGCTGTCAGCACCTTCAAAGAACTTGTCCGGTTCAGCCGGCCAGTTGATTGAATAGGAGCACTCGACCTTGCCCGGATAGGCTTTTTCAAGCCAGGCGCCCATCAACCTGCTACCGGCGGCATACTCATGCTGCCCGCGGCCGTGTGAACCCTTGTGGGAAACAAAGCAAATCTTCTTGGTGCCTGCAGAATCCTTATTGGCAGCCCCGGCCTTGAGTTCCTTGAGCATGATCTCCTTGAATTGCACCTTCATTGGCGCTCCGGCATGCAGTTGCAGGGCGATCAGGCCGTCGCCGCGCTTCTTGGGGCCGTTATCGGTGACCTCCGCCATTAATGTGCCATTGATTGACTGCTTGATGTGGTTGCCCCTGGCAATGATATGGTACTCGTTCCAGTCACCTTTCTTGATTGCCTTGTTAAGTTCCGCCGCGTTGCCGACCGGTTCACCCTGCACTTTCTTGCCGTCTTCACCGACGGTGACACGCTGTCCTCGCTTGGCAAAGACACCGCCGAACCTTTCACCGTAAATCGTGCCGCTCCAGTTGTCCCCGGCCTCGAAGTCCGACTGGTAGCCGCCGATTCGCCATTCGTCAGGACCGTCGATCTTGAAACTGCGGACCTGGACACCGGAATTGCCAGCGTTGATCTTGAATTTCAGTTTCAGTTCAAAGTCCGCGGGCTTCCCGCCTTCCCAGATGATGAAGGTGTTGCCCTTGGTCGGGGTTTCCTTGGTAGTCTGGCCGGTGATGGCACCATCCTGGACGCTCCAGAACTTCGGGTCTCCGTTCCAGTTTTTAAGGGACAAGCCGTCGAAAATAGGTGCAAATCCCGCGTCAGCCTTGCCTGCATGGTGATCAGCGTGTGCCTGGAGGGTAAACAGTGTCAAAAGAGTGATATATGTGAGAGTCTTCATGTTTTTTTGTTGTAATGGCGCTTATTATTCAGCCTTGCAGGGGGAATGTCGAGTTTTGAGCGTGTCTCAACACGGCAAAGCCCTGTTTACTTGGAGCATTTCGACATTATCAGGCCAATGCCCGATATTAAAGGCTGATTAAAACGCGCCATGCCGCACGAACCAAAGACTGATTCTCCGCTCATCATTGATCCTGCCGCATCCGGGTCGGGCACCGGAGAATCAATGTTTGATGCGCTTTTAATGCACTTCTCCGGGACTCAAGTCACGACTGATCTTGACCCGCGGGTGGTCAAGGCCCTGCGTGCGGAGTTTGATCGCAGTGAATTTTTCGGAGATGACATGCGCCGGCTGTGGGCCATGTGCGAGAGGGTGGTGGTACAGTCCGGGCGCGTCCCGGGTGGCTCAGGCAAGGCAATTAACCTGCTCAATCTTGCATGCGGGTATTGTGAGGAAGGTGCAGTGCTCTCAGCCTTCTGGGGACGTGGAGGCAGGCGGGTGCGGCAGTTCGCCATGGACCTGCGCCATGCTGAGATTGACAAGGCAAGGCGACGTTATGCTGCGACTGAGAGGATGTTTAAAGCGGCTGGCATCACGAAGGTTGGCCGGCGGGATGAGGGATTGGATGTGGAGTTCATTGCCGATGACGCGACCCATTTGGTAGGCTACGGGGAAATTCCAGAACATTACGACGTGGTCTTCATTCGCCACCAGAACCTCTGGCATGACCGGGCCATTTGGCAGCGTATCTACGAGTTTTCCCTTGCGCGGATTGCCGATAATGGGCTGTTGCTTATTACTTCCTACTTTGATCGTGAACACCTGCTGGCGCTGGAGTTGATCAAGTCGCTTGGCGGGGAAATCCTTGTCAGCGAACGCAACTTAAGTTCCCGTGAACTTAGCTACCCCGGGAAATCAATCGATCGTCACGTGGCGGCAATTGCCCGCCAGTAGTCAGGCATTCCTGTCATTAAATACATTGGGTGCATCAATCTGCTGATCATTATTATTGATTATCCTTGTTAGCTTGGGTTTCATATAATCTATACAAGGTCAGCAGGTTGCTTTACCTGTTGATTACGATAATTAAAATCCCATAGGACCCGGTGAAAAAAGATATAGCCATTGCCAAATACACGACGATCGCTGCATTCCTCGTGCTCCTCTTCTCCACGTATTACCTGCGCGCTCAGGTGCTTAAGCTCAACACCATCAGGCTTTCCTCAGAGAACATCAGGACAGAGGAGGTGCGCAGGGAAGCTGAGGAATCGCTTCCCCTCCGGCAAAAGGAGTATGAACTGCGCATGGCTCATTATGAGACTGAGCAGAAGCACTACGAGGACATGCTTGATCTCTATAGAACCGATTATGAGGAATACGTGAAGAGGACCAAGGATAAGTTTGCTCCCCCCAGGATGCCGCAAAAACCGACCAAGCCGATTTCCCCGGAACTCAGTGACAAGCTGGTGGAGGTGGGTGCCAAGTTCAGGGATCAGCAGTATCATTACTTCAGTTCCACCAGCAAACTCAACTGGATTGCCTGCATTGCGGCATTGAGCCTGGTCGGCGGGCTGCTTTACCTGCTGATGTTTGACGTGGAGGGCAAGAGGATTTTCTACATCATTATCCTCGTGCTCAGCTTCGTGTTCATGATCGGACCATCCTTTCATTCCATCATGAGTGCAGTGGCGGGCTTCCTGCAGGCTCCGCATGGCATGCGCGGGATGTAGCAGGAAGAAATTCTTCCGTGCTTGTCGAAAGTCCTTACGGGGGGTTAATGTCCAGGTATGAGATATTTTTTGCTGTTTCTTGTGCTTTTGAACCTCGGCGTTGCCGCGGAGCAGAGGCCGATGAACGTGCTTATCATCCAGACCGATGAGCACAACTTCCGCACCCTGGGATGCTACCGTGATTTAATGCCCGCCACGCAGGCCTTTATCTGGGGCAAAGGGGTCAAGGTGGATACCCCGAGCATTGACTGGATTGCCAAGAACGGTGCCATCTGCGACCGCTACTATGCCACCTCGCCGGTGTGCACCCCGTCACGCGCGGCCCTGATTTCCGGGCTTTATCCGCAGAATGCCGGAGCGATCACCAACAACACCCCGCTCAAGGACAGCGTGGTCACCTTTGCCGAGGTGCTCAAACGCAGAGGGTATGCCACCGGCTACGCGGGCAAGTGGCACCTTGAGGGGCCGGCCAAGCCCGGCTGGAAGCCGGCGAAGAACTTCGGGTTCACGGACAACCGCTTTATGTTTAACCGCGGGCACTGGAAGAAGCTGGAGCTCGGTCCTGAAGGGCCACGGGTTGGCGCGCGGAAGAACGGCAAGCCATCCTACAGCCTGGACGGAGCGGATGAGAAAACTTTCACCACGGATTTTCTTGCTGATCGCACCATCGACTTCATTCGCAGCAACAGGGAAAAGCCTTTCTGCTTCATGGTTGCCATTCCCGACCCGCACGGCCCGAACACAGTGCGCGCGCCCTACGACACCATGTTTGACCCGGCACCTTTCCGTCAACCAGCGAGTGCGCTTGCCAAGGGGGAAGGGCTATCATCCTTCCAGAAGGTCATGCAGAGCCGCTTCAACGCGCGCCAGATGGCGCTCTACTTCGGCATGGTGAAGTGTATTGATGACAATGTCGGGCAGATCCTCGATGAGCTGCGCAAACTGGACATCCTTGAGCGGACCCTGATCGTGTTCACCTCCGACCATGGTGACATGTGCGGCGAGCTCGGGCGGCACAACAAGGGCATCCCCTGCGAGGGCTCGGCACGGATTCCCTTCATGATCCATGCCCCCGGGTTGATTAAGCCCGGCACGGTCATTCACCAGGCGCTGGGGACGGTGGACTTCAAGCCGACCCTGCTCGGCCTGCTGGGGGTGAAATTTAGCGAGCCCTGTGAGGGACGTGATGCCTCGGGGATCCTGCGCAGCGGCAAGGCCCCGGAAGGCTGGAAGGACGTCACCTTCGTGCGCATCGGTGGCGACAAGGTGGCCGGCAAGGGATGGTTTGGCGCCTTCACCGGCAACCACAAGCTCATTTTGTCTCCAACTGACCCTCCCGGGTTCTTTGACCTGGCGAAAGATCCCAACGAGTTGCGCAACGCGTTTGCCGCCCCGGAGCATCGCGAGGAGATCCGTCGCCTGGCAGGCGAACTGGAGGCGTATGGAAAGTTACGCAAGGAGCCGCTCATGGGGTCAGCTGCTGTCCGGGCCGACCTGGACTGGGCCCTCAATGGAACTAAGCCATACAAGTCACCTCCCCGCCCGCACCGAACGGCGCAGGTATCCCGGGGGACGCAACTCAGGGGTTAAAGATATGCAGCGACGTTATTTATTGAAATCAGGAGTGTTGGCAGGTGCAGGCCTTGTCTTGTCCGGGTCGGGGTCGCCGGCCATTGAACCGGTTAAGAGGAAGGGCAAGGCGCGCCTGAGGCTCAGCGTGGCCGCTTATTCCTTCCGGCAGCATTTCCGGTGGATGAAAGGCAAGGCAAAAAAAGTTACCGGCCGAGCCATCGACATGAGGGAATTCATCGACCTGTGCGCGGGCTACGGTTGTGAAGGCACTGAGCTGACCAGCTATTTCTTCAAGGGTGGGGTCGATAATGCCTATTACCGCGAGTTGCGCCGTTACGCTTTCCTTAAGGGGATTGGCATCAGTGGCACCGCGGTGGGAAACAACTTTGCATTGCCGGAAGGGCAGGCGCGTAAGGAGCAGATTGCCGCAGTCAAGGGGTGGATTGATCGTGCAGCGCTGCTCGGCGCGCCACACATCCGGGTATTCGCCGGCTCAGCAAAGGGCATCGACGATGCCACTGCCCGCAGGATGTGTGTCTCCGCCCTGGAGGAATGCTGTGATTATGCCGGCAGCAAGGGGATCTTCCTTGGCCTGGAAAACCACGGCGGCATCGTCGCGCAGGCAGCGGGGATGCTGGAGATCATCGCTGCGGTGAAGAGTCCCTGGTTCGGCGTGAACCTAGACACCGGGAATTTCCACACCGAGGATCCGTATGGCGACCTGGCAAAGGTCGCGCCCTACGCGCTCAACGTGCAGGTGAAGGTCGAGATGCGTGCTGCCGGGCAGAAGGACAAAGAGCCTGCCGACATGAAGCGGCTGGTGAAAATCCTCAGCGATTCCGGTTACCAGGGCTATGTGGCACTCGAATACGAGGCTAAGGGCGACCCCTTCAAGGAGGTGCCCCTTTACCTTGATGCCCTGCGCGTGGCGATAGGGGCGTAAGCCCGGGACAGTTTCCCTAGGGGTGGCGACCCTTGAAGGTCAGCTCGGCAACCCCGGACTTGTCAAGGTCTCCCTTACCGTCCTCGACCAGCTTGCTGAACTGCGCGCAGGTGGCGTCGTTGAGCGGCAGGGTCACTCCGGCCCCACTCGCGATGTCAGCGGCGATGCCCGAGTCCTTGGCGGCGTGCTCTGCACTGAACCAGGCTTCGTGGTCGCGGTCGATCATGTCCTCGGCGTCGGTCTCCAGCACGCGTGAATTGGCGCCGGTCTGTGAGAACACCTCGCAGATCATCTTGAGGTCAAGGCCAAGCGCATCGGCCAGTCCCAGTCCCTCGGCAAGGCCGGCGGTGTTGATGTTCATCACCATGTTGACCAGCGCCTTGACCTGGGCGGCACGGCCGATGTCACCGATGTGCTTGAGGTTGATGCTCATGTCCTCGAGCAGGGCCTTGTGCTGCTCAAAGAGTTCGGACTTCCCGCCAATCATCAGGTAGAGCTTGCCCTCGCGTGCCTGCGGTATACTTGATGCCATGCAGCCCTCAAGGGCGCCTGCTCCCGCTGCCTCGGCCGCCGCCGCGACTTCCTGCTGGATGTCCGGGGAAAGGGTGGCGCAGTTAATGAAGGTCTTGCCGGCGGCATCGCTCAGGAGGTTGTCGCCCTCAGCGAAGTAGATGCCGCGCATTGAGTCGTCGTTGGTGACCACGGTGAAGATGACATCGGAGGCGGCGGTCACTTCCGCCAGCGTCGCGGCGTGCGCGCAGCCGAGCTCCGCGGCAAGCTCCACGGCGGCATCCTTGTTGACGTCATTGACAGCGGTGATCTCGTAACCGTGGTCCTTGAGGTTGCGTGCCATGTTGGCACCCATGCGTCCGATTCCGACAAATCCTATTTTTTGGCTCATGATGTTGTGTGTTCAGTTGGTTTTAAATTCCGGGTAAAACGGGTTGTGTTGTTTTTCCTCACCCACCGAGGACATTGGGCCGTGCCCGGGGCAGACGACCGTATGATCGGTAAGGGTGAAGATCTGTTGGCGGTTTGTTTCCAGCGCGTCGGTGTATGACACCATGCCGCCGCCCATCGATCCAGCAAAAAGCGCATCCCCGACGATCGCCACCGGGCGGGCCAGGCCGGTGACCACGTAGGTGTGGCCGCCCCTGGAGTGTCCCCGGGTGAGGCGAGTTTCCAGGGACAGGGCACCGATCCTCCCGCAGTGGTCTTCGGGGATGGAGATGGCGCCCCTCAGCGGCTCGTGCCCGCTGACGTAAACCGGCGGATTTGCAAAGGCGGAAAGGACCCGGTCAAGGTCGGCAATGTGGTCGCCGTGGGTGTGGGTCAGGTAGACTGCACCAACCTTGAGTTCCTTCTTTTCCACGAAATCAATCATTTCTCCCGCGTCCGCCCCGGTGTCGAAGGCCGCGGCATTACCGCTGGCGGGATCCCAGAGCAGGAAGGCATTGACCCGCATGTCATGCCATGGGGTGTTGAAGATTTCCAGGCCATCGAGATCCACGGCTTCCGGTCGCCACAGGGAGTTGCCCGATGTCACAAGTGCATCGGCACTGAGTTCAAGGTGGGGGGAGATTGTGCGTGCTGCATCCTCCTCAAAGTCGCCGTTGAGCAGGCCCCGGATGCGTTCTTGTTCAATTCCTGAGCTTACCGAGAGATCAGCCACGGAAATTGCGCGTCCGCGCATGGCCTTGCCGATGATGTCTTCGCTGAAGTCCTCCAGATCAATCATTTGGACATTCCAAGTTAATCGCCAGGGTTGCCTGCATAAATGTTCATGGTTTCCCCGCGCAGGAACCCGATCAGGGCCTGGCCGGACTCGCGCGCGAATTCCACCGCGAGTGAACTCGGGGCGGATATTCCGGCAACTGTCGGGATCCCGGCGGCAAGTGCCTTTTGCATGAGTTCAAAGGAGATGCGCCCGCTCAAGAGCAGCGTGTGCTCACTGAGCGGCAGCCTGTCCTCCAGCAGGGACCAGCCGATCACCTTGTCGAGCGCGTTGTGACGGCCGACGTCCTCGCGCAGCACGACGATTTCCCCTGCGGGATCAAAGATCGCGCTGGCGTGCAGTCCACCGGTTTTCTCGAAGGTCGCCTGAGCTGCACGCAGCTTGTCGGGATAGGTGGTGATTTGCGCCGGGGATACTCCCCTGAAGTTTTCAATTTTCGGGAAGTTGCCGAATACCGATTCGATGGTTGCCTTGCCGCAGATGCCGCAGCTTGAGGAGCTGAACACGTGGCGGGTGAGCGATTCCTCATCAAAGCTACTGCCCTTCACCAGCAGCACCTCGACGAGATTGCCCAGTTCCCTTGTATTTTCAGCATTCCCCGGGCACTCGGAGATCTCGAAGATTTCCCCCGGGGAGCTGATGACCCCCTCGCTGAGCAGGAACCCGGCGGCAAGCTCGCGGTCATGGCCGGGGGTGCGCATGACAACGGCAATACTCTTGCCCTCGATGCGGATTTCCAGTGGCTCTTCACGTGCGATGTGGTCACGCGCAGAGGCATGCAGGCCGGAGCTGATCCTGCGGATGGCGAATTCTTTGGAGTAATCACTCATTTTGCGCTGTCCCCGGGATTCTCGTTCAGGTTGGCAAAGAAAACGACCTCGGATTTGTGGATCGGGCGTTGCTGCAGCAATCCTTCCCCGACTCCCAGTTTGATCAGCTCACCCATTGCCAGCTGCCCTGCGGCAAGCTGAGCCTCGGCCAGCGGCAGGATCTCTGCCGGGTAAACAGCGGCAAGAGGCTCGGGCCTGCCGTCCTCATGCACCGCCACCGCACCACCGCCGGCGTAGGCGAGCTCGCCCAGAAATTGCAGAGGCATGGTGGGAAGATCAACAGCCACTACCAGCAACCTGCCCAGCCTGGTGGCACGCAGGCAGCTGACCAGCGCGCCCAAAGGGCCGCGGTCAGCCTCGGTATCAACGATGACCCGGTGTTCGCTTGCAAAACATTGCTGCGCATTGACAGAGATGAGTATTTCCGAGGGCATCAGCGGTTCAATCTTGGCGAGCTGGTGTTGCCATAGTGGTACGCCGTCAATGGCATGGAACGCCTTGTCGGAACCGAAGCGCCTCGAACGTCCGCCGGCAAAAAGAGCCGCTGCAAATGGTGCGTTCATCTATGCTGTTACCGGTTCCGGGCGCAGGATGCCGTTGCTGAGGATTTTTGCACGCAGCCCGCCGCGTCCTTTCATGGCTTCTTCAGCACCCTCCGCGACCGCGCCGTTCATCCAGTAACAGGGACTGGCCTCCACGGTGCCGAGGAACCTGATGCCCTGGATCTCGAATTCCTCGCCGATCAATTTGTTGAGGTCGACTCCACCGACGATGACGTTGCGGCGAAAAACGGATGGCGGGACATCCGCAAGGTTGAACTCAAGGCAGAGTTCCCTGTAGACCTCGTGCGCAAAGAAAGTGATTTGCCCCTTGTAGTCCGGCTTGTAGTCAAAAAACCTGTCACCGAGGATGCCTTTACCTGCCACACACTTTGCCTCAGTGAGTTCAAGCATCGGTCTTTCACCGGCGGGTTGGCCGTGCCTGCCGTAGAAGTTGTGGTCATCGGAGATATAGATATGACGGATACGCATCCTGTGGTGATTGTCGGGGAGTGCGGTGTTTCTTGTTGGTGATTAAAACGGCATTGATCCCGGGAGTGCGTTATTTTTATTAAGCTCGTTGATGCCGGTTTGCACTGCACTCTCGCAGCTATCCGTAAGCTCAGTAATTGCGCCGCGCGCCCGGTCCTGGAATTTTTCAAGGTATTCGCGCAGGTCAATCGGCTTGCTTATTTGAACGAAGGCCCTGCGTCTTCCGTCAGGGGGGGCGTTTCTTGAGGTCACATCCTCGCGCAGGCGGGTGATGGTCTCCGCTACCCGGTCAAGGGTCGGGTTTGAAGCGGTATAGCCACCGAGATAGCCGAGGATGCGCAGTGCCAGGATGGCTTCATCAGCATAACCGGCGGCAATGTCGTGTTCGGCATGACGGTCGGGGTCACAACGGATGCCGTGGATGGTTGCCCTGATCTTGCGTATCCGCGCTGTCAGGTCGTCTCCGTCGCGGGCAGTGAGTTTCATTTTTTGTTCCAGTGATTCAATGAGTTGCTCGGCGGCGTTGCTGATTAAATCGTCGGTTAAAAGATCACTTTCCGGAGGAACTTGACCGTGTTCCTTGAGGTAGTGTGCCAGTGCGCTGATGCTGATTCTCTTTAATTCCTCCACAACGCGTGCTTCACGGTCCAGTGCATGGCCAAAAATTTCGGCGATTTTAGCAAGTTCGGTGAGTATCTTTTCCCGGACATCCTCGACATATGAGTATTTAAGGGAAACGGGTACAGCGAAGACCGGTATCTCACTGCCCAGTTCCTTTTGTGCCCGTAACGCGATAAAGGCTGCGCCCTCGGCAAAAGGGGTGACACGGTCGTTGCAGAGGTAGACATTGCCTTCCGGGAAAATAACAAGCGGGTATTCTCCCGCAGTGAGAATCTCGGTGGCGCACTTCATTGATTTACGGTCACTGCCTTCACGATCGACGCTGAATGCACCGATGCGCTGCATGAACCAGCTGGCGAGTTTACCGCGCGCAAACACATCATAGGCTGCCATGAATGCCGGTTTTACCTGTAGTTGCCTGCAGACCTCCATCATCACCTGCGGGTCGCTGTGGGAAGGATGATTGGGCAGGAACACAAAGCGTGCCCCCTTGTGCCTGCGGGCTTCAAGAAAAAGCTCCGCGTCGGTGATCCCGGTTGCGTCCAGGCGGTGGTTTTTCCCGGGCAATATGATCGATGGGGTGATCATCTGCGCCAGGGCTATAACCAGCCTGTTGGGCCTGGGTGGCAGGAATGCATAGGGAAGATCGCTGTATTCGAGCATTTTTTTAGTCCCGCTTCAGAGCTTTAGTTTCTGGTGAAGTTCCTGCATGAGCGCCAGGGGTTTGTTATAGTTATCAAGGTCATCAGGTGACTGGACTCTGCTGCTGAGGGTTTTCCGGGAATCGGCAACGGCGAGAAAATCGGCGACCAGCCCGGGTTTCCTGATCAGGAGATTTAATTCCGCGGATTGGCACATGGAAAAAATTGAAGTGTTCGCAGAGCCGGAAAAAACCGTTGTGCGGTCAAATGCGATCATCTTGGAGTGGATCATCCTTGGGGTCAGGAAAATTTTAACCGGGGCTGACTTCAGGAGCTTTTGTGCTGTACGGTAGTTGTTGTCGTTGCCGATATTCGCTTTTTTCGAGAGCAGCAGATTGACCTCAACACCGCGATGAGCGGCAGCTCCGATGGCAGCGTCGATATCGGCATCACCAATGTAGGCGACCTCGATATGGATTTCGCGCTTTACCTCGTTGAGCAGCTTGAGTAACGCGGGCTTGATCTCAAAACGCGCTTGAGCGTGCATCGTCTGGTTAAAGATAAACTCTATTTTGCTGTCAGGGTCAGGCTTGCTCTCTCCCGACTCGCGCGCGCGGAAGTGCTCCCCGAGATTCTCAGCACCCAGATGAACCATGTAATCGAAGTAGCCCCGGTGGCGGTCCTCGATATTGATACTTCCGGTGACCAGGTCACGGTCGTCGAACAGGTAGTATTTGGTGTGGGTGTGCGCGTCCTCAGTCCAGGTGAGCTTCACGCCCGGGTGCTCGATGAGCTTGTGCCCGGCCCCGTTCTGGAATTCATCCTCAACGAATGTGTCCGGGAAAGTCGGGCGGATCGTTCTCCACCAGAGTTTTCTTTTAGTGCCCGGTTCCCGAGGCAGGTAGCTTTTGCGGTTCATCTCGATGCGTTCATACATCATCGCTGACAAGTCCTTGATGATCTCGATTTTAACGCCACGTTCAGCTGCCTGGAGCAGGGCTTCCCCGATCCGGTTGCCGATCGCATCCGAGCGCCACACATACATGTGGATGGCGATTTTCTCCCGGGCAGAACTGATTAATTCAAGAATTGTGTCAAAAGTCTTCGCCGCGCCATCTTCTTCGGATGGATTGTGCAGGAGTTTTGCGGAGGACACTGAGGAGATTTTTTCTGGGTTTATACCTGATACTTTCGCCTGAGAAGCTTCACTCAAGGTCAACTCCTTGCAAGTCTCACGGCAATCCTTCGCCGTTTTGATATTCGTGTTTTTATTTGAAGCGCAGGCAAGGAAGGGGCGTGACTTTGGAACTTTTCCCGGATATATGAGGTCGATGAATAGAAATTACATGCTGGTTGCCGTTTTCGCCATGCTGAGCGCCGCCAGTGGTGTCACGGCGAAGGAGGTCAAGGGACAATACAAGAAGCATCATCGGCCAATCATGGCTCAACTTGGACGAGGAGAGTTTGATGATGCGCTTAAGGCACTGCGTAAGCTTGCCAAGCAGTTCCCGGGTGATGCTGAGACTCAATATTGCCAGGCGATGGCTTACAGTGGTAAAGGTGAGGGCAAGGCCGCTCTCGGATATGCGCGCAAGGCAGTTGCCTTGGGACTTCCTGTTGAGCGATTGGTGGCAGGTCCGCGCAGCCTGAACAAAGCCCTGCTGCACGCGCAGGGATTCGGTGAACTTGCCGGTGTGGGCAGTACCAGGCTGGTGCACGGACCGCTGCTTGGTGACCTCGGCCCGAGATCGGTGAAGATCTGGGTGCGCACCGGCAGGGAGTGTGAGGTCAAGGCGGTGATTGAGGGGGTGTCCGCGGGAGTTACGGATGCAACCGCGGCCAATGATTATACAGCGGTGGTGGAGCTTGCCCGGCTTCAGCCCGATACCTTTTACCACTACCAGGTTTTTCAGGACGAGGAACCCGTTGACCTCGGTTATGAGACGGGTTTCCGCACCTTGCCCGATGACGGCGGCAAGAAGATAAAAATAGTCTTCGGCGGCGGGTCGGGGTTCACTCCGAAGTTTGAGCGCATGTGGAACACGATTCGCGCCCACAAGCCCGATGCGCTGCTGCTGCTTGGCGATAACGTCTACATTGACCGGCCCGAGGTGCGTGAGGTTGGGCAGTATTGCTATTATCGTCGCCAGTCGCGTCCCGAATGGCGCCGGCTCACTGCCGGTGTGCCGGTATATGCCATCTGGGATGACCATGACTTCGGCACCAATGACTGCCACGGCGGCGCAGCGGTCGATGACCCGCCGTGGAAGCCGCGCGTCTGGGGTGACTTTACCCGGCAGTGGCCGAACCCGGAATACGGCGGGGCAGGGCAGCACCCGGGTTGCTATTTTACCCATCGTTTCGGTGAGCGTGTTGAATTTTTCTTTCTCGACACCCGTTATTACCGCGAACCTGCTGCCGGGGAAATGCTTGGCCCGGTGCAACTGGCGTGGTTCAAGGAACAACTGCTTAAGTCAAAGGCCGCCTTCAAGGTGATTTGCTCCTCGGTGCCGATGACCCCGGGGGTGAAGCCGGGCAGCAGGGACACCTGGGACGGTTATGATGCGGAGCGTGAGGGAATATTCAGGTTTATTACCGGCAACAAGATCGGGGGAGTCTTCGTCCTGGCCGCTGACCGGCACCGCTCGGATGCATGGAAAAACAAGCGGCCCGGGGCGGCTTACCCGGTTTATGAGTTCATGAGCTCAAAGCTAACCAATATACACACCCACGCGATCATTGAGGGTTGCCTTTTCGGTTACAATGCCAAGCCCAGCTTCGGTGAGGTGATCTTTGACTTTACTGTCAATGACCCGGTTGCAAGCTACACCGCCTACTCCATTGACGATGAGCCGGTGGGCAGCGTCAGCTTGAAGCTCAGTTCCCTGCGGGTGCGGCGATAGCGCATGAGTGGCGTTGAGAGATCCGTTTACTCGTGGTAGAGTATTGGTACCCCACTCATGCATAATTCCTCTTTTTTTATCGTGGCAATGGTCCTTGCTCTGCATTTGCCGCATACCCATGCCTCCCCGGACTCGGTTGTTGTCTTCAACGAGTTGCAATACAACCCGCCGGGACAGGGTGAGGAGGGTGAGTGGCTGGAGCTCTTCAACCAGATGGGTATCAAGGTCGACCTTTCCGGCTGGAGGATTGATGGCATTAACTACACTTTCCCGGGTGGCACAATTCTTGACCCCGGGGCTTACCTGGTTGTTGCCAAGACTCCGTCTGCCGGTCAGCTTGGTCCGTTTGGCGGCAGTATTGATAACGGTGGTGAGCGCCTGATCCTGTTTAACCAGAGCGGTCGCCTGATGGATGAGATTGATTTCTCCGACGGCGGGCAGTGGCCGGATTGCCCTGACGGGTCCGGGGCAAGCCTTGCAAAGCGCGTTGCCTACACCTCGAGCGGATCCCCGGGCTACTGGACCTTTTCATCCCAGGTGGGCGGAACACCCGGCAACACGAATTTTCCCGATGCCGACACGCCGCCGCCAACGGTGAGCTCCCAGCTCATTGTGCTTAATGAGGTGTGGAGATATAACGAGTCGGGGGTGGATCTTGGCGAAGGGTGGGCCGCGGTGTTCCACCCGGGGGGAGGTGACTGGCAATCCGGTCCGGGGGGCCTTGGCAGGGAGAGTGGCATCACCATACCCATTGGCACCACCTTGACCTTTCCCGGCCTTAACGATCCTTTCGTGATCACCTACTATTTTGAGAGGGAGTTTGACCTGGGAGCAGCGCAGCTTGCGGGCCTGCAGTCGCTCAACCTGAGGCATGCGGTGGATGACGGGGCGATTTTCTATATCAACGGCAGCGAGATCCTCAGGGTGAACATGCCGGGGGGAACTCCGGCGGCAGCCACACTCGCCTCCTCGGGCCGTGAGGTCGATGAACTCTCTGCCAGTATCCCTGTTCCTTCTGGGGCTCTTGTTGCGGGAATGAACAGGATTTCCGTTGAGGTGCACCAGGCGACCTTCGGCAGCAGTGACATTGTTTTTGGCCTTGAGCTGGACGCGGAAATTGCCGGACTCAATGCCGGTAGCGCGCCGCAGGTGAAGTTCAGCGAAATCACGTCCGCCGATATACCGGATTTCTGGCTGGAACTGGTCAATACCGGGCCTGCAACTGTCCAGACGGCGGGGATTACGGTTTGCGCCGGAGGTGACCCGTTGCGCGAATACCGGTTGCCGGAGGGTGAGCTTGCGCCGGGTTCGTTTCTTTTGCTGGACGAGGCAACGCTGGGCTTTCGCCCGGCCGAGGACGAGAAACTTTTCCTTTACGACGCCGCCGGGGCGGCTGTTCTCGACGGGCACAAGGTAACCGGGCGCCTGCGGGGACGATCGCCATTACGGCAGGGAGCCTGGCTTTACCCGGCAGTGCCGACACCGGGAGAATCCAACGCCTTTTTATTTAACGAGGACATCGTAATCAGCGAGATTGCCTATAATCCTCCCGGTCTTTCCGCCATGCCTGCTGTGCCGGCGACATTCGACAATTCGCCGTTAGTGGAGATGGGCGAGAGCTGGCGATACAACAACTCCGATGACAGCCTGCTCGCCGGATGGGCCTCGGTCAGCCACCCGGTGGGCGGCAACTGGAAACTTGCCCCGGCACCGATTGGACGTGAAACCGGGGCACTGCCCGAGCCGCTGGCCACGGCATGGAGCACGGCTGAATACACCAGTGCAACGATCACTTATTACTATGAGACTGACTTCCTGGTTTCGGCGGAAGTGTTTGCCAACACCGATTCCCTTGAGATCACCCATCAGATTGATGACGGGGCGGTGTTTTACCTCAATGGCGCGGAAGTTGGCCGCTTCAACATGCCGGCCGGGCTGATCGGGCCGGAGACGCTGGCAAGCCCCAGTGTCAGCAACGCGGCGATCAATACCTTGGAGATTGCGCTCTCGGCACTGTTGCCGGGGCAGAACCGGATTTCAGTCGAGATTCACCAGAGTTCAACAGGAAGCAGTGACACGGTGTTCGGCCTGGCCCTGGATGCCAGGGTGGAGACTGCCCCGGCAGTTGCCGGGCGGGCCTTCCGCAATTCCGACAACCAGTGGCTTGAGGTGGCAAACCGCGGTGCCGTGCCGGTGAACCTTGGCGGCTGGGAGTTTTCCGACGGTGTTGATTTCACTTTTCCAGCAGGCAGTATCCTGGCTCCCGGGGGGCATGCCTGTGTCGTCGGTGACGCGGAGCTCTTTACCGATGCTTTCCCGGGCGCATCAGTGCTGGGGGAGTTCTCAGGATCACTGTCGCGCAGCGGTGAGCGGCTGGAACTGCGTGATGCCAACAGCAACCCTGTGGACATGGTGGATTATCATGACGGAGGTCGCTGGCCGGCGGTTGCCGATGGCGGTGGTTCAAGCCTGGAGTTGCGTGACCTTGAAGCTGACAATGCCGCCGGGGGAAGCTGGGCGGCAAGTGACGAGTCGGGAAGAACCGCCTGGAAAAATTACACCTACCGCAAGGTGGCCGGCTCAAGTCGTGGTCCTGACAGCCAGTGGCGGGAGTTCAACATGGGCTTGTTGGGCAGCGGTGAAATTCTCATCGATGATATCAGCGTGATTGAGGATCCTGATGGGGCGGCAAGCCAGAAGCTCAACGATACCTCTTTCAACAACGCCTCCCTTTGGCGTTTGCGCGGCAATCATCGCCACAGTGAGATTATCAATGAGCCCGGCAATCCCGGCAACAGGGTGCTGCGAATCGTGGCGACAGGCCCTACCGAGCACATGCACAACCAGATCGAGACCACGCTGGCCAGCGCGGTTTCCAACGGCCGCAGCTATGAGATTTCCTTTCGTGCACGCTGGGTTAGCGGCAGCAATCAGCTGCATACCCGGCTTTACTTTAACCGCTGTGCCGGCGTGCATGTCATTGACCGTCCCGGCAACCCGGGCAGCCCTTCTGAGTTGAATTCGCGCACGCAGGCAAACATCGGGCCAAGCTACACACAAATGAGGCATTCACCGGCGGTGCCGGCGGTGGGTGAGATTACGCGGGTGTCAGTGGCGGCAGGTGACCCTGACGGGGTTGCCGGCATGACCCTGTTCTACTCGGTCAATGGTGGCAACTACCAGCAAGTGACCATGGGTCTGGCCCCGGGAGGACGCTATGAGGGAGGTATTCCGGGGCAGTCCTCCGGGGCAGTGCTTGCATTTTATATCCGTGGCAATGACACGGCGGGGGAGATTTCACAATTCCCTCCACTGGGGGCCCAGAGGCCGGCCTTGTACGAGGTTGATGACGGCAGGGCCGCCAGCAACGGCTTGCACAACTTTCGCATTATCATGAGTGCGGCTGATGTTTCCTTCATGCACGTGAGCACTGAGGTAATGAGCAATGACCGGCTCAATGCCACGGTAATTGACCGTGAGGGGGATATTTATTATGGCTGCGGGGTGCGCCTGAAGAGCAGTGAACGCGGCCGGGACAATCTCAATCGTGTTGGCTACAACGTGAAGTTTCCCGCCGACGACCTTTATCTTGGTGTGCATGAGAGGGTTGGCATTGACCGTTCCGAGGGCCAGTCACCCGGTCAGCGTGAGCTGCTCTTTGACATCATGATGTCAAATTCCGGGGGAGTGCTCAGCCGTTATTATGACCTGGTCAGGGTCCTTGCCCCGAATAATTCCCTTACCGGCAGCGCGACTTTACAACTGGCACGGTATGATGAGTTGTTCCTCGACTCGCAGTTTGAGGATGGTTCTGAGGGGAAAGTCTACGAATACGAGCTGGTTTACTACCCGACCTCGGAGAGCGGTGGACTGAAGCGGCCACAGCCCGATCGCGTGGTTGGTGTCAGCGTCTCCAACCTCGGTGATGACCCGGAGGCCTACCGCTGGTTCTTCCTCAACAAGATCAACCGCGAGGCTGATGACTTCGACCCGATCATCAACTACGCAAAGCAGTTCAGCAAGTCCGGCACTGCCTTTGAGGACGGCCTTGAGGACGTGGTTGATGTGGACAGTTGGCTGCGCGGTATGGCATACGCCGTATTGACCGGGTCGGGGGACAACGCCGCGGCGGGCAGCCAGCATAACGGCGCCTACTACGCGAACCCGCGCGGACAGGTCATGTTCCTGCCCCATGACATGGATTTCTCGTTCAGCACCTCGCGCAGCATCTTCGCTAACGGTGAGTGCAACAAGCTGACTTCAAATGCCTCGCGACGGCGAATCTACCTCGGCCACCTGCATGACATCATCACCACCACCTACAACAATGGCTACATGTCCATCTGGACCTCGCACTTTGCCGCGCTCGACCCGGCGCAGAACTGGTCGAGTGACCTCAGCTACATGAGCAGTCGTTCCGGTAATGTGCTCTCACAGATCAACAGCGCGATTGCGCCGGTGAATTTCTCGATTTCCACTCAATCGCCACTGACCGTTTCTGCAGGCAGCGCGATAGTGTCCGGTGACGGGTGGGTTAATGTGCGTGGCATCCGTGTCCGGGGAAACCCGGAGACCCTGCCTGTCACCTGGTCGGACGGCAACAGCTGGCGGGTTACCCTGCCCGCCCCGCCGGGGCAGAGCTCGGTGATCCTGGAGGCAGTGGATTTTTCCGGGCAGGTGCTCGACACCGACACGATTGTCATCAACAACACCACGTCCCTGGCGCCCGCCTCGGCAGCCAACCTGGTCGTGTCCGAGCTCATGTATCACCCGGCGGGATTGACCACCACCGAGATCAACGCGGGAATCATTGACCCGGACCAGTTTGAATACCTTGAGATCATGAACATCAGCGCGGTTAGCGTGACGCTTGACGGGGCACGCTTTGTTGACGGGATTGACTATAATTTCGCGCAGGGTGTCATTCTCCCGCCTGCGGGCCGGCTGGTCATTGCCCGTGATCGTGCCGCCTTCCTGCAGCGGCACCCGGGGGCGTCCGGCACGCTGGCTGCTGGTGGGTTTCTCAATGATACCGGCCTTGCCAATGGCGGTGAGCGTTTGCGCCTGGTTGATGCCGCGGGTGCCGATATACGCAATTTCAGTTATGGTGACCGTTCGCCATGGCCGGAAGGAGCTGACGGGGATGGGTACAGCATGGTCCTGATTGCCCCAGGCTTAAACCCGGACCATACCCTTGCGCATAACTGGCGCAGCAGTGTTTTGCCCGGAGGCAGCCCGGGTCAAAGTGATGCGGTCATCTTTAGCGGGCAGGCCGATGCGGATGAGGACTCCGATGGCTTGAGCGCCTTCCTTGAGCATGCGCTGGGCAGCGATGACGGGATTGCCGGGACGTCCGGGGTGGCAGTGCAAGCTGACGAATCCGGCGCCCTGCTGTTCATTCATCCACGCAACCTTGCTGCTGATGATGTGATATTCTCGGTTGAGCTTTCCGCTGACCTGGTTTCCTGGGTCCCGGGCGGGGAGGATTTCATCATTGAGTCCGATACGCCCGCCGGTGATGGCACCAGCGTGGTTGTCTGGCGTGCATCACCAGTTGCACCCCGGGAATTTGTCAGGTTAAGGGTCGAGTCCCGTTTCTAGGGAACACAGGTATCCGGTGTACGTGTTTACAGGGATTCTACCGGTTATCCTGCGGGTTGCCGGTTTTTTTGTGATTGTTTGAGGGACAGTTATTTGCATAAGATCAGATATCCATTCGTCACGGGACTATGCTCCAAGCCGTTTCATTGCGTAAAGCATTGAGTAAGTGCATCAATCAAGTGGCAACCCTTAAATCCCCAATCAAATCATGAAATCAATAAATCCCTGTAAACTTCCCATTTTCTTCAGCGTGGTAACTGCCCTGCTGCTTCCCTCTTTCCCTGCCCAGGACGCATATGTCAGGGACAATCCCGGTGACACGGGCATCGAGCCGAACCCGCATACCGGTGCGATGTGGCAGAGTCCGGACATCTGGGTGCGCCGGAACCCGGACCCGAACTGGGTGCCCTATCCTCACCCGACGGCAAGCCCGACCTGGACACCGCAGGCGCACCAGAATCCTGAATACCGCGAGCGTGACTACGCCCAGCCAAACTACGCCTATGTCCGCGTGACCAACCGCGACTCGACCGCCACTGACGGCACCGAGCGCTTGCGTGTCTACTGGGCCAAGGCAGGCACCGGCCTTAGCTGGCCGGATCACTGGACCGGGGCTCCCGGCAACAGTGACGCCGACACCTACTACGCCAATGATTGTGGAACGTATCGGGTCTTCGGCAAGGAGATCACCAAGCCGCGCAAGGAGGGCAGCACCGCCACTGCGGATGAGCAGCAGATCTTTGCTGATGCAGTTGCCCAACTTGATAATGTATTGCATTCTGGATCAAGCCAGACCTATTGGGATTTGAATGACATTATTCATTCGAGTGGTCATGCACAGCACTTCAATGATGCCTTTGTGGCCTGGCATCGTGAATTCACTAACCGCTATGAGCAGGCGCTCTTGAAGATTGATCCGCGTTTGACTTTTCTCTACTGGGACTGGAACAGGCCGGCGCCCACGAATGGGGATTATAGTTTCATGGGTCAATTTGGTACAAGTATTTGGTCAGATAACACACCCGGCGCGCCCCCTTCAGCTGTCGGTGTAGGTGCACCATTTAATTCTTTGACCCCATCAATTACGCGGGGTCCTTACAATACCGAATTACAAGCTCAGTTTAAAACTGATGCGGTTGTTTTTCAGGCAAGTGATTATGGTCAATTGGCTTTTGTTGGTGGTGCTGCTGGATTTTCTGGATCCGGTGATCTGCAGACCAATCCTCATAACATTGCGCATGTATCAACAGGTCAGGTTTGGCAGCCAGATGGAGCCGGTGGCTGGGAATTGGATTGGCGAGGAGCAAATCTGGCTGGTAACTTCGGGGATGCTGCCGAAGATCCGTTCTTTTTCTTCCTGCATGGTAATGTGGATCGTCTCTGGGCTGAGTGGCAGCGTGATCAGTCCCTTTCCGGCTATTCCCTGGACCGCTTGAGCCAGGCCCAGGCCTATAACGGTGCGAATACCGCCGCGGGCAGTGAGATGGGCGGCACGATTGGCCCCTGGGATGGGATTGGTGCAGGGATTGCTCCATGGACATTGGCCGGTGGCTACATCAACGTAAAACCCTACAATCATGCCTCGGTTTACAGTCCGCCGATCTATGACGCCGCCCCGCTTTATGTACCGGCTCTCCAGCCGGGTGAGAGCGTGATCATCCAGATCCCCTGGTATCCGCCCAATCCCGATGACTTTGACTGCTTCGGGACAAACGGCAGTCAAAAGGGGCACTTCTGCCTGCTTGCGCGGATCGAGACGGAGGTCCCGTCCCCCTACGGGATGACCTTCCCGGAGGGCAACGGGCTCGGCGCCAACGTCCGCAACAACAACAACATCGCCTGGAAAAACCTGACCGTGGTGGATGACTTCAGCGGCCTTGGACTCACAGGAATAGTCGGCGGCATCGTCGTCAGGAACATCAACGCGCTCAGGGCAGCAATCGCCACCCTGCAGTTCAACACGGTTGATGAAAACGGTGAAACCTATCAGTTCAACCAGGCCGGTACGATGACCGTGGATATCCCGCAGGCGATATTCCAGCGTTGGCAGCGGGCAGGAGCCCAAGGTACAGGCCTCAAGGTCATTAATGAGACCGGCACCATACAGATCCTGGAGCCGGGTGCGAGGATGTTGAATATCCAGCTTGCACCAGGCGAGTTCTTCGGTGCCACGCCGCAGTTCCAGCTCGGTGAGAACCGGCACAATGTCACACAGCGGCGCTTCCACCTGGATGTCCTGCAAATCCAGGATGACCAGGTCGTGGGAGGCAACACCTATGACATTGATTTCAACAAGATCAGGATGGTCAAGCCCGGCTCAAGGTGGACTTACCAGGACCTTGGTGTGGCTGCCGGGGCGGGCTGGAACAGCACTGACTTCGATGATGGCGGCTGGAAGGTAGGCAATGCCAATTTCGGCTATAAAGTCGATGACGCTCAGGCCAATTACACCACCCGTCTCAATACCTATAATGATCTGCGCAACTGCCGGGTAGGAAAGGAGGATTGGGTGGATTGTCCTCCCTATGAGCCGATCGTGACTTCCTACTTCCGTCACGGGTTCCAGAGTGCCGGAGGGGACGCCTACCGCACACTGACAATGCGCACCAATGCTGATGACGGGGTCGTGGTTTATCTCAACGGAACTGTCATTTACCGCAGTGGCCTGCCACGCGGCGATATTAACCACAAGACATACGGGCAGCCGGTCGAGGGTGCCCTTGAGAATGCCTATGTAAGCTTTGATGTGACCCAATACCTGGGTCTCCTCAAGCCGGGCAACAACGTCATTGCCGCCGAGCTGCACCAGGCTGAGGGCAGCTACGATGCTGCCTTTGACCTTGAGCTTTTCGCGGATGGTCCCGAGCAGCTGGACATCAAGCCTGCGGTGGCAATTGATTTCCGCAATCGCCTTGAGCACGGGCCAGGACTGCATGACTCAGTCCACTGCATTGTCGGTGGCACCATGTGCAGTGTGCGCTCCCAGGATGAGGCCATTCCCCTCCTTGTCGACGCGGTGGATGACCGGGCGGTCGTCGCGACCCGTGTTTACCTCAACGGCCAGCTGTTCAAGCAAACACAGGGCAACAAGATCGAGACTCAATTTTTCAGCCGTGGGTTGCACAATAATGGAGTCATTCTCGTGCGTGCCGAGGCGGTGGATGATGCCGGGAACGTCGGCTCGGTGGAGCGTATCATACGGGTCGTGGATAACCTTCCCCCGCTCGTGGAAATTGAGAGTGTCGGAAAGCGTCCCATCGTCAGGGAGGGAGGGTCGGTTAAAATCCAGGTTGATGCCAGGGACCATGACGGTGAGGTGGCCGCGGTGCGCTTCTACTACAAGTCCTGTGCGAGCTCGCTGGGTGTGCCGAATGCCCTCTTTGCCGAGGTCAATGA
>JAPYUT010000009.1:0-12282 GCA_029940475.1 Verrucomicrobiales bacterium
ACTTTAGCCACAACTTTAGCCACAACTTTAGCCACAACTTTAGCCACAACTTTAGCCATACGAATCATGAAAATTAAATCAATTCCGGGAACCCTTGCCATGATTGTCTGCGTTGCGCTTATGCTTATCGCCACTGGCGCCGATGCCCAGGATGCCAAGCCGGCGCCCCCTGCAGAGGTCTCTGGTGGACAAACTGCTGATTTTTTCCCTGAAGCCTATCGCCTGGATCGTCATGAAGCGACCTGGGGAGCTTCCCCCTTCTCACGTGAGGTCCTGCCGCCTCCGCCGCCGGAGGTGAAGAAGGGTCCTGACCCGTGGGAGGGCTGGAAACTTTCCGCAATTGACAGGTTTGGGGGTCAATACACGGTGGGCCTTACCGATAAAAAGAACAAGTTTCACGTGATGAAGGTGGGTGAGGAAAATGAGGACGGCATCCAGATCACCAAGGTCGAAAGCAACGGCAGGCTTAAGGACACCGTGATACACCTAGCCGAAGGCAGTCGCATCGGTACCATTGAGTTTGTCAGCAGTCGACTGAGCATGGCATCGAAAGGTGCCCCTGTGCCCAAGAGTACGTCCAAGAAAGCAAATTCACCAAAGACCGTGGCGCGTCCGCATGGAATGACCAAGGAGCAGGCTGCAGCCCTGGCCAAGAGGAGGGCTGAGGCCGCAAAGAAAATTCAAGAACACATGCTGAGATCCGGCAGTAAAAAACCGGAGCCGCCAAAACGCCGATCGGTGGTGCTTCCTCCCAAATAAAACGCTGATTGCATTATTACCCCTTTTCCTCTCATAATCCTCATTTCTCCCCGAGTCCCCTCGGAACCTTAACCATGCCAATTCCCAGTAGTTTCATTTCCCGTCTAAAACTGTCGTTGCTACCCGCCGTTTTATTGATTCCTTTTGTCGGCGCCAGTGCGCAGGAATTGATTCAATGGTCTAATGCGTCTATCGGCGAGTTTGTCATTCCGCGTTACGAGGCGATCAGCGGCAAGCGCCTGATGGTGGACAACACGGTTGCCGCCTCAACAATCACGATTACCTCCGATCTGGAGATGACCAAGGAGGAGGCGCTCGAGTTCATCAAGGGCTCCCTGCTTCTCAACGGTTTTGCGATTATCGAGAAAGACGATAAAACCGACGTCCTGATCAATGCAGCGGGCAAGTCCCCGGTTGGCATCAAGCTCGACCCGCGAGTCTATGTTGACGAGGCTGACCTGCCTCCCGGTGATCGCCTGGTGACCTACGTGATGAAGTTCGACTACATCAGCCCGGAGGATGCCCTGAGGGTGTTCCAGGTGGTTGCGAGGCCGAGCCCCTACAGTACCATTGCCCCGGTTGTCAATGTCAACGCGATCGTTATCACGGATAACGTGCCGCTGGTGCGCGCGTTGATTCAACTCAAGGCACAGATTGATATCCCGGGCACCGGGGTGACTCCCGAGTCCATTCCCCTGTTGCGTGCCGATGCGCAGGAGGTGGAGGCAAATCTCAATGAGATTCTACAGGCCCAATCCTCCGGCCGCAGTGGCAGCAGTAGTGCCCGTCCCAATGTGGTGATCAGTCCCCAGGGGCGGACCGCGGCACCGGGAACTGCTACCCCGTCTTCGGCACCGGATGGCAACACGATCCAGATTCAGGCTATCACGCGCACCAACAGTATCCTGGTCATTGCCCGCCCGGTTGATATCGCCTATATCAAAAACCTCGTCGAGATTTACGATGCGCCGAGCCAGGTCGAGAATTTTCTCAAGCGGGAGCTCAAGTATATACCGGTATCTGATTTCCTGCCGGTGGCCGAGAATGCCCTTTCCCGTTACGTGGACGGCGGCACCAGTGGTGGCTCGCGCTCGGGAGCGCGCGGTTCCTCATCCAGCTCGCGTACTGGCGGCCTGACCGGGGCAACCCGCAACTCGACTTCCTCGCGCACCGGCACAACCGGGGGATTCTCCGGCTCACGGGGCGGCAGCAGCATTGGTGGCAGTAATCTGTCCAACCCGGACGCAATTTCCGGCCCGGAGTCACTGCTGGTCGGCAATACACTGATCATCGGGGATTCGCAGCTTAATAACGTCGTTGTCTCGGGCCCGCCTGAGCACCTGAGGATCATTGACCAGCTCCTTGATGAAATCGATATCCGGCCACGCCAGGTCTATATAAACGCGGTGATTGCCCAGGTTACCCTTGGGGATGATATCCGTTTTGGTAAGGATCTCTTGAGGACGGTTGAGCAGATTACCGTGGGGGGTCAGGTGGTCAATCTTGCCGGTAGTTTCCGGACAACCGCCGCGGGTTCCTCGGTTCTCAATGTACACAGGCTTGCACCGCTGCTGGCAGATCCCGCCAATGGGCCGCTTAACCCCCTTCTCAACCCTGTTGGCATCGAGGGAATCCCCACGCCCGACGGGCTGGGGGTGTGGGCACAGGTGGGAGATATTTTCAATGCCTATATACAGGCACTGGAGCAAACCAACCGGTTCCAGGTCATCTCGCGGCCGTTCGTTTTCACCGCGAACAATCAACTGGCGAGCATCTCCTCCGGGCAGCGGGTGGCAGTCCCGACGCAAAGTGTCTCCAGCCTGGATGCTGGTGGTAATGTCTCCTCAAGCATCGGTTTTGAGGAAGTGCTCCTGCAGCTTGATGTGGTGCCGCTGATTAACTCCAAGGATGAGGTGACCCTCACGATTTCCCAGCAGAATGAGAACATTACCGGCTTTACAACAATAGGTGGCAATCAGGTGCCGGATATCTCCACCCAGAAGTTTGAGACCACCGTGCGTTTGCCGAACAAGGCCATCGTTGTCCTCGGGGGGATCATCCAGGAGGACGAGAGCGAGTCGATCAACGGCCTGCCTTTCTTCAGCCGCATCCCCGGCATCAAGCGCCTGCTTGGCTCAACATCAAAACAGAAGAACCGCAATGAGCTGCTCATCTTCCTGCAACCCCACATTATCGAAACCACCGATGACCTGGTGGAAAAGAACATCAAGGAAATCCGCAATACCATTGTGGGTGATAAAGCACTCGAGGCTGCCCGTTCAGATCTTGAACTTGAACCGTCTCTTTTTCCAACGGAGGGGGGGAAAACCAGCCCTCCTCATCACGATTTCAACAGGATTCCGAAACATAAGTCCGGTCTGCGTCAAAAGGGAAATGATCCCAACTTTAAAGCACCTGCGCCGCCGGTGGAAGAACCAGCCCTCCCGGAACATGCTCCCGTGCCGCCGGCCAAGGAGAAAGAGAAACCTGCCCGCTCCGGGATTCTCAAGAAACTCTTTAAGCTAGGCGGCAGATCATAGAAGCTTCATAGGAGCCTTTGCGGGTATAATCAGGAAAAAACCGGGAAAATTCGCCGGTCTGTTTCAGGAAAATTCCCATTTTTCGTGATATCAGTGCCGTTATTGGATGGAATTCGGCGTGTTTTACGAATGATGTGTTGCCAAGGGCCCTGTATTTAAAGGGTAATTCGTCTTTTTTTGCATATAACGGGCATTCTGAACGTCTTAGAGGCAGAAATAAGAATACTTCTCATAATTTCGTCAAAAAGTGTTGATTGCGCACAACGCATCCGCTATTCTGATGAAAATAGGGATATAAAACAAACCCCGACAGACACCCACAACAACAGCCATGAAAACAAAACTCTCCCTTTTGGGAATAATTGCCTCACTAAGCGCCGTCGTAACCGTCAGCGCTCAGAACACAGCCGTCACTAAACCCGTCGGCTATCATACTGAAACTCTTTTAGGTAGCGCGTTTACCTTGCTGGGTATCAACGTTGCTAATGCAGTTACTGCAGCCGGCGAATTTGATGCTGACTCAGCAACGGATACCGACGCTGATTTCACCACAATACTTAACGCCGGGACTGCGTATACAGTGCAGAACCTTAACACAGGTGCTTCTGCTCCGTGTAGCGCCGACGCTGGTGATGGCACTCTACTTGTCACCACTCTTGCTGTCAGCTCTGGTGACGCATATGAAATCCGCGCGGATTCAACGATTGCTTCCATCTTTGGTGCGGATAACGCAGCAGGACTTGGCGAAGGAGATCAAGGCAGCGCAGATGTCTGCTGGATACCGCAACTGGACGGTTCCTTTGTTCAAATTTATTATGATGAGGGCGGATTCTTTGGAGCTGAAGGCTGGAAAGAAGTCGGCGGCGACGGTACACTTAAAGATGGACAAGTAATTCCATTTACTTCGGCGATCTTCATTCAGCGCCGTCAGGCTGCCAACCTTGATGTTGTGTTTGTTGGCCATGTGCGCACTACCGAGACCACTTACAACCTCATCGGAGGTCAGTTTAACTTCGTGAACCGTGTTCTTCCGGTTGGCATCGCTCTTGGAGACACTGGCATTGCCGGTGCAGGTGGTGCCATTGAGGCAGGCGTATGGGCGGATGGTGATGGCAGTACTGCTGATGTCATCTGGGCTTCCAATGGCACAGGTGGCTATGACCAATACTACTATGCCGAGGCAAGCTTCTTCGGTGATGCACAGTGGACAAAGGTAGGTGGCGATGGCAGCGATCAAGCTGCGCAGGAGTTGACCTCAGGCTTTGCGATTCAGAAAAGAAGCGCTACCAGTTCAGTGACCGTTTCTTTCTCCAGCGACTTGGATCTCTAATTTGATTATCTAAGTAAGCCAAAACGAATTAAGCACTCGAAAGAGAGTAAGGCTGTTCCGCCTCACCGGTATTCCGGTGGGGCGGATTCGTTTTGTGGGGGGAGTAAGGGTCCACGAGTTCTTTGCCGTTGAATAACGGCAGCAGTATCCCGGGCTTGTGTGGATCTATTACACACTTTGCGAGCCGACCAGTGAGCTGGAATGTTCCTTGTGTCGGGTAGCAAGAGCAGGTTTAAGGCATCGGTGTATTGGTGCGTTCCTTGTTATCATTGGTATTGCTGGAATTCTCGCATGCGGCATGACTGAGGACGGGTAATTCTGGCTCGTCATGGAAGATGTCGACGGGCTACCTCAAGTTAGGATTTTACTTGCGAGAGTTATCGCCTTGTCCTGTGCGGGTGCCTGGGACTGTTTATCCGTGTAGTGCTCCAGCCCAGCCCGCAGTCATGTTGATCCTGATGGCCCAGATGGATTTCACCAAAGAGAGAGGGCATCTTGCGTTTTCCGGGTGATTTTCAGCTCATGGGAGCGGGACTTTTCAGCGGCACAGGGCCTGCGTGACACGGGTCATTTCATCTGAGAATTCCTTCAACCGCTGCTGAAGGTCCGGGTCGCTGACTGAATCTTGGTCAAAGGATTCACCTGTGGCATAGACAAAGCGCGGCAGGATGTGAGCGCGAAAGTCAAGCATCAGGCTGTTGGCAACCCCCATCACCGACATATAGCTGCTTTTGCCGCCGGCGGCACATGCGAAGCCCACTACCTTCCCTGTCCAGGATGACCCGGTCAATTCGATGAGGTTCTTGGCGGCGGCATTGACGTCGAAGTTGTAGATTGGCACGCACATCACGATGCCATCGGATTTTTCAATGCGTTCATTGAGCCCTTTATCCATTGCGGCAGATGAAGATTTTGAGCCGTCACAAAGTGGCATTTGTGTCTTGCGCAGGTCCACAAAGTCCACCTCTGAGCCGCAGGCCTTGAGGTTCTTGCGGATTTCTTTAGCAAGCAGTCGACTGCGACTTTCGGGATTCAGTGAACAACTGATGACGAGTTGATTCATGGCAGGTAATAAAAATTGTCTTTTCCACCTTGTCTTGTGCAGGATTGTTGTCTTGCGCTTTATTGGTAAATGTCCATGTGACTACTCAAGGCCAAGGTGCTTGGCGCAGAATTCCAGTTGCATATCAAGCCAGGTTTTGCCTTCAGCGGGCTTGGGAAGGCTGTTGCGCCCACCGCCCACGGCAACACATGGAATTTTCAGCTGCTTGGCCCTATCGCGTATGAGTTGCGCATATTTAGGGTGGTGAAGTCTGTCCGAGGAGGGGGCATTGCTGTAAATGAACAATGGTGCTTCTCCCCGATCCATGAACGGTTCCGCCAGCATATCAGTGCCCAGTGGCTGCATGTGGCTGATTGCAACGCCAGGGCGTGAACTGAGTCGCCTGATGGGATCCTTGGAGCCGGGTGCGGCAAGGTCGTCACTGTAGGCGAGCCATTCACTGATCAGCGCTCCTGCTGAGGCTCCCCCGACACATATTTTTTCGGGATCAATACCCCATTTACCTGCCTTGGAGCGAATGAACTGCATTGCCCGTCCACAGTGTTCCATGATCTCCAGGTATCCCATGCCTTTCTTGATATCCAGGAAGGGGTAATTGCAACTGGCCACTGCATAGCCGGCTGCCAGGTATGCCTTGAGCATTTTGCCCCCACCGCGTCCAACGCTGGACTTGTCACCTTGTCGGAATCCGCCACCGTGAAACCATACGAAAAGCGGTGCTGATTCATTCTTTTTCGTGACCTTGGCAGGATAGAAGTCGAGCACATTGCGCTTGTGATCATTGCCGTAGCGGATGTCAGTCTGCAGTTTTTGTTTGTCCTCTTGAACTGTTTTTTTTTGCTTCCTGCTCTTTGTGTAGTGGTTCTTGAGTTCGGCAAAGGTGAGCACCCCGTCTTTGTCACTGTCCGCATCAGGGAAGCGCTCAAGGTAGGCTTGAATCCTGCTTTCATTTTCAGAACTGGGCTCGGCATTTGCCGGAATGGCCACTGAAATCCCTAACATCAAGGCAACATGTACAGGCGGCGGATTCATTACGGCGAATTTAGCAGTTTAGAGGCTGCATACTACAACTTTCATTCAAGGGGCAACTGTGGGCATTGTTGAACCGGGGCACAGGATGCATGATGTTCGTTTTTCTACCCGGTCATGGGCGCGATTATTCTCCTCAGTTGTTTAACGATTGCATTTGTCGTGACTTTGGTTGAGGCCGGGGATGAAAATCTCTCCGCAATCTTGTGATTGCCTGTGTCCTGATGTTGTTCTTTGGCATGCCGCTTTATTACCTGATAAAGCGGGCTTACAAAATACGCCGGGGCAAATTGGCAGACATGCGCAGGGATTACCTGAGCCACTGATAGATTGCAGGATGTAAGGCTGGAAAATCAGTGTTTCCAGAATCCCATTGGGGGTGGAGTGGCTTGCCCGGGGGAAATACCGACATAGATTTCTGTTAAATTTACTTGAATGATTACTTCCTGCCCTTAGTGAGTGGCATGGATATTTATGTGGGGAACCTCCCCTATGACATTGATGAACAGGCGGTGATTGATGCTTTTGCCGCCTACGGTAGCGTAGCACGTATCAAGATGATCACCGACCGCGAGACGGGACAACCAAAGGGCTTCGGCTTTGTGACCATGGATGACTGGAAAGAGGCCCAGGCCGCTATCAAGGCTCTTGACGGGGCTGAGATCGCTGGTCGGCCGGCAAGGGTCAATCAAGCTGAGAAAAGAGATGGCCCCGGCGGTGGCGGTGGCGGTGGCGGTGGCGGTGGTCGCGGCGGCGGCGGCGGCGGTGGTGGTCGTGGTGGTCGTGGTGGTGGTTACGACCGCGGTGGTGGTGGAGGCAGGGACCGGTATTAATCCTTTTCGGATTGAGACAAGGCAACAGTGCCCTGTTGAGCTTGGTGCTATTGTCCTTGAATAGAGGCCAGTAACTCCCCGATGCCTTCCGCGAAGCTCGTGCTTGTCGAAAATCCAAGCTTTGCGTGTGCGGCTGCCGGGTCACCCAGTGAATGCCTGATGTCGCCTTTACGCCCTTCCTTGAAGACAGGCCCAGGAATGTCCAGGTAGATTTCCTTGAGGGCATCCAGTAATTGGAGCAGTGTTTTTGCCTTGCCGCTGCAGAGGTTATAAATACCGCCTGACAATGTGCTATTAGTTGCCGAGGCGACTACTGCCCGGGCAATATCTTTAACGAAGATAAAGTCGCGGCTTTGATGGCCATCACCATAGACGGTTACCGCTTGACCGGTTCTGCAGTGCTCGGCAAAGATACTGATGACCCCGGAATATGGTGAAGAGGGATCCTGACGAGGACCGTAAACATTAAAGAAGCGCAGGCAGGTGGTAACCAGACCGTGGGATTCCTCATATCCGAGCAGCAGATTTTCCGCTTCCAGTTTGGCCATTCCGTATTGATTAACGGGATTAACCGGCTCCTCCTCGCACAGGGGAAGAGCATCAGAGTTGCCGTATACCGCTGCCGAGGAGGCGAAGACAATACGCTCTGCCCCAGAAAGATGAGCGGCTTGCGCCACACTTTGCGTGCCTGAGACATTAATGCGGAAGTTTTCAGCGGGATTGTTTTCAGCGATGGGAACACTCACGAGAGCAGCAAGGTGGATGACTGCATCGGGCTGAAAATCAACAAAAATGTCCACAATGGCAGGTTCATCGCAGACATCAGCCTGTTGGAAAGAGAAGGTATCCTGCCCACTTGCACCCGCGAGATTGGCAAGTTTTCCCGTGGAGAGGTCATCAATGCCCATTACCGTTTTTCCCGTTTCGAGCAACCTGTCACAGGTATGACTTCCTATGAACCCGGCGGCACCGGTTACCAGGACACGGGAAATATTGCCGGGCTGTTTTTGATCTTCCATAAAGCGTGGTAATGGGCAATGATAGTGGCTTTCGACACATTCTACAAACAGGCATGGTAAAACGCAGTCTTGGAAAATCCGGTTATGAAGTCTCCGAGGTGGGTTTCGGTGCCTGGCAGATTGGCGCGGACTGGGGAAATGAGCTTCCTCAGGAGGTGGCCAAAGGGGCGCTGCACGCGGCAGTCGATGCGGGAGTGAATTTTATCGATACGGCAGACGTCTATGGCGGGGGCAGATCGGAGAGAATTGTGGGTGAATTCATTAACGAACGTGAGGAACGCCTCTATGTGGCGACCAAGATGGGTCGGGCAACAGAGGACTGGGACGCCGGTTATGACGAGGTTGCCAGGGCGGCAGAAGCCTCGTGCAGCCGCCTCGGGGTCGGTTGCCTTGATCTAGTGCAGCTACACTGCATCCCGGAGGAGACTTTACGTGCAGGGCATGCTTTTGAGAACCTTGAGAAAATTAAGGATCGCGGTCTTATCGGGCATTACGGGGTGAGTGTTGAGACCATTGAGGAGGGTCTCTTCTGCATAGACAACTCGGAGGCAGTTTCCTTGCAGGTGATCTTTAATATTTTCCGCCAGCGGGTTATTACTGAACTGCTTCCTGTTGCCAAAGAAAACAGAGTCGGGATTATCGCCCGGGTGCCGCTGGCGAGCGGATTGCTAAGTGGCAAATTCTCGCGGGATCATCAGTTTGGGGAGAATGACCACAGGAGCTTTAACTGCGACGGTCAACTCTTCAACGTAGGGGAAACCTTTGCCGGTGTGCCTTTTGGCCGAGGTGTGGAACTGGCAGGCCGGGTTGCCGATCTCCTCGGCGGGGAATGCAGTGGAGCGTCATTGGCACAGAAATCCCTGCGATGGGTGCTTGATCATGAGCCTGTAACCACTGTGATTCCCGGAGCAAAGAATGTTTTACAGGCTGGTGAGAATGCCGCGGTTTCGGGGATGGCATCACTTTCAGATAAAGCGCATACCGAGTTACTTGAGCTCTATGCTTCGCAGATCGATACGCAGGTAAGGGGGCGCTACTAGCCGGTATGAATGAATGACAATGAAATTCGCCTGGTCATTTTTCCTGTGTGCGGTAGTCGTGCCGGATTTGATTGCAGATCAATCAGGGATTCCTGTTTTCGAGGTCAAGCAGATTGAAGAAATCAGGGCGGCGGAGGGCCAAGAGGTAAGGGTGCGCGGGTTGATTGAGAGGACGGGAAGATCAAAGGGCAGCGGGATGAATTTCCTCAATTTCACTGGCGGGGAATTCACGGTTGTTATTTTTGGTCGCAACCTGAAGAACTTTACCGAGGGAGAACCGGCGGACATATTCAGGGGAAAGCTTATCGAAGTCACAGGGAAGGTCGAATTTTACAAGAAGAAGCCGCAGATTGTTGTCGAGGAAACTGCCCGGATTGTTGTGCTTGATCCTGAAACAAAGAAGCCGGTTGCCGCACCAGAGGAGGAGCAAGCTTCCGGCAAGAAAAAACCAGCGAGTGAGGGTAAGAAGAGTGAGGTGCCAAAGCCTGTTACCCCGGCAAAGGTCAAGGTGGATCCGCGGCTCTATTTTGATGAGCCCTGAGTTAAAGCAATTGAGCTTTTTGTGCAGAATACGGCCTTTTAGGATCCGGGGGGGCGCCATGGCTCACCACTGTTGCCTTTCACCATGAGAAACTTGGCTCCTACCTCCCGGTACCAGCTGTGTAATTTAGGGCGCATAGCCTTGACCCGATCAGGCATTTTCTCTGCGAGATCCAGGCGTTCACCGGGATCATCCTTGAGGTTATAAAGGCTGATCTTGCCGTTCTCATAGCGTTCGACCAGCTTAAAATCACCGCTACGGACAGCTCCGCCCGGAAAACCTCCCTGGTTTGAGTAATGCGGGTAATGCCAGTAGATGGCATCTCGATTAATTGTATCTTTGGCATCCCTTAATAGAGGAAGCAGGCTGACACCGTCGAGATGCTGCTTTTTTTGGGCTGGCAGGCCGGCGAGTTCAAGCAGGGTGGGGTAGAAGTCGGTACTGATCACAGGAGTGGCGCAGACACCCGGTTTCACGACTGAGGGGTAGCTGATAATGAACGGTTCCCGGATACCCCCCTCGTAAACCCATCCTTTGCCCCCGCGCAGGGGAAGATTCGAGGTGGGCGAACCCTCGGATGTGGAGAGTCCACCGTTGTCAGAGGTGAAACAGATTATGGTTTCTTTCTCGATACCGAGTTTTCTGACCTGATTGAGCACTTTACCAACAGCGGTATCCATGGACTCGACCATTGCGGCGTAGGTGGCATGTTTCTGCAGGATGCGCACACGGCGGTTTTTGTTTCCGGGCCAGACCTGTTCCTCAGGACCGAATTCTTCCCCGTTCACGCCTTGTGCTTTCTTTTGGTATTTGGCGACCAGATTCCTTGGTGCCTGTAACGGGGTATGAACACTGTAGAATGAAAGGTAGATAAGGAACGGGTCACCTTTTGCATGGAAAGCTTCCATGATATCAACGGCTTCCCGGGCCAGTCGTCCGGTGAGGTGTTCGCCTTGATTTCCGTTTTCAAGGCGGGGGTTATTATAGGGGGAGAAGTATCCTCCCGGCGGGCTGCCGCGGTTGTGGCCACCTATGTTGATGTCAAAGCCCTGTTTTTCCGGCCAGAATTCCTCAGTGGGGCCCAAGTGCCATTTGCCGAGGAAGGCTGTTTGATAATCTGCCTCCTTGAGAGCCTCAGCAAGAGTCACCTCAGTCAACGGCATATTACTGTGCAGGGGTGCAGGATTAAACCGGCCGGAACGCCTGCCGGAGAACCAGTTGGTGGCACCGGCCCGGCTCGGGTATTTACCGGTCAGGATACTGTAGCGAGTTGGACTGCAGACCGGGTTGGCAGCATAGCCGTCAGTGAACTTTACGCCAGCTGCTGCGAGTTGATCGATATTGGGTGTTTCATAGAATGTGTCAGGATTGTAGGCTCCTATGTCCATGTAGCCGAGGTCATCAACCAGGAAGAACACAATGTTTGGTTTGGCGTGACTTGTCGCCAGAAGAGCAATCAAGAAGGAGGATAAAGCAAGATATCGCATTGTGATAATTGGGCAATGATGGCAGGACTTTACAAAAAAAATTCAATAAGGCCAAAGTTCTTGTCAGAGGAATGTCACAGAGAGGATGACTTTAGGCGCGGAGTATGAAGGAATAATGAGGTTTGTTAAGTTAAGTGAAAAGCCGGGACACATATTGTAATGTGAGTTATCATATCAATTCATTTATATTGTTCCAGAGTATCTCAAAATTTAATTCCCAGAAAATATTATAATGATTGCCCAGAAAAATAAAATCAACTCTTTGAGAAGAGCAGCCTGTTGCCTGTTTGCACTGTGTTTTAGTTTATGTGCAAGTGCATCTATTCTAGCACAGGATGCGAAGCGTCCGGAGAACAACAATCCCGGCAATGAGCGCCCAAATCGTGGTGATCGTGAGCGTGGTGGTCCTGAGCGCGGTGATCGTGAACGCGGTGATCGTGAACGTGGCGATCCTGAGCGTGGCGGTCCTGAGCGTGGTGATCGTGAGCGTGGTGGTCCTGAACGTGGTGGTCCTGAACGTGGTGATCGTGAACGTGGCGGTCCTGAACGTGGTGATCGTGAGCGTGGTGATCGTGAGCATGCCGAGAGAGAACATGGCGGTCCTGAACGTGGTGATCGTGAACGTGGTGATCGTGAACGTG
>JAPYUT010000009.1:12382-91026 GCA_029940475.1 Verrucomicrobiales bacterium
AGAGAACATGGCGGTCCTGAACGTGGTGATCGTGAACGTGGTGATCGTGAACGTGCCGAGAGAGAACATGGCGACCCTGAGCATGGTGATCGTGAACGTGATGGCTCTGAACGTGGGGGTGATGACCTAGAGCGCCACATGCTTGAACTCAGGAGAGAGATTGGCAGGGCGATGGAAGAAGGTGACAGGGAGCGTGCCCAGGAGCTGATGCGAGAGATGCGAGAAATCGCGGCTCATCGCAGGGGTGGAGATCGGGAGCACCATGAAGACAACCGTGAGGAAGGTGAACATGACCGTGTCGGGAATCTTGAACGGCGGATGGAGGAAATGATGCGACACATGGAGGAAATGCGTCGTGCAATAGGGGAACTGCACAGGGAAATCGACCGCCTGCGTGGTGAGCGTGATGGACCCAGGGAGCGTGATGATGAAAGGGGTCGTCGCGAACGTTAGAGTCGCAGCAATTTTTATTCTAAAAGGCGTGCCTGTGAGCAGGTAAGCCTTTGTATTGCGGGCAATGACATGAAAACATCGGCAGGATACCTGGTATCTGTATACATTTCGCTTTTAGTATTTGGCTTGATCAGTCGCGTGCTGGGCGAGGTTAACTGGCCGCAGTTCCGTGGAGCCGGTGCCATGGGAATTGCCGAGAACCGCGCACTGCCGGAGAACTGGGATCAAGGCAGGAATGTTTCCTGGAAGGTTCCTGTTGAGGGCATGGGATGGTCCTGCCCGTCTGTCTGGGGAGATCGTGTCTTTATCACCACGGCTGTCAGTGCGGGAGAGATTGAGAAAATCAAGGAAGGTCTCTATTTTGGCGGTGAACGCCCGGCACCAAAAGATATCCATGAGTGGAGGGTAATCTGTATTGATCTCAAGACAGGCAAGACACTCTGGAGTAAAACCGTAGACAGGGGAATTCCCCCCCATGCGCGGCACCTGAAGAATTCCTACGCATCCGAGACCCCGATCACTGACGGAGAGAGAGTTTACGCGTATTTCGGCAATGTCGGCTTATTCACTTTTGACATGGACGGCAATAAGCTCTGGGAGCATCGCTGGAAGCCTGTGAAGACCCGCCATGGATGGGGTACTGCCGCATCTCCCTGCCTCCATAAGGACAGGATTTACATCATTAACGACAATGACGAACAGTCGTTTCTGGCTGCCCTCGACAAGAAGACCGGAGAAGTTATCTGGAGCAAGGAGCGTGATGAACCCAGTAATTGGTCGCCGCCCTTCGTTTGGGAGAATAGCTTAAGGACTGAGATCATCACGCCGGGAACAGGCAGGACAAGATCTTACGACCTTGACGGCAATGTGTTGTGGACGCTTAGGGGCTTGTCTTCGATTACCGTGCCAAGCCCATTTGCTGAGGATGATCTTCTTTATTTGTGCTCCGGATATGTGGGTGACAAACGTAAACCACTTTTTGCCATCAAACCGGGCGCCAAAGGGGATATCACCCTTGATTCTGATGAGATACAAAACAGGTTCATAGCGTGGTGCCAGAAGAAAGCGGCACCCTACATGCCGACACCTGTCCTTTATCGTGACCGGGTCTATGTTCTCCTGGATCGCGGTTTGCTCAGTTGCTATGAGGCGAAGACAGGCAGGGTGATCTATGATCGTGAACGTCTGGGAAGATCGGCGAAGTTTACCGCATCTCCGCTGGCATATAACGGCAGGATTTTTTGTTTCGGGGAAAGAGGCGAAACCGTTGTGGTTGCGGCTGGGGATTCCTTCAAGATGCTCGGACGCAATGAACTGGGGGATTTAATCATGGCGACACCGGCCATTGCCGGGGATTGTCTTCTCATCCGGACAGTGAGGCATCTTTACTGCATAAGAAAAGCGGGCAGTTAAACGGGAAAAGAACGGAAATTTTCCTTTTCTCCTCAGATAATGCTGATTTGCGGGTGGGAGTTATCCCTTAAGCGCCCCGGGTAGCAGTTCCCCGATCGCCTTGGCGACCTGCTTTGCCAGGCGCCCGGATCCCTCTGGGGTGAAGTGGACATTTGCCTTCCTGCCGATCTCATCCCAGTGCTCTTTTGAGAAGCTGTAGAGGTCATCGGTGGGAATTCCGTGCCCTGACATTATCTTTGCGGCCGTGGCATTGTATTTTGCCGAGTCACCGACCACGCGCCCCTGTGCTCCTTCAGGGACGGGTGTTGTATTACGCCAGATCAGCTTGGCACCGGTCTTTTTCAGGCGGGTTACAAGCTTGGCAAGGTTTTCGGCGTATTGCGCCATGGCTACCTGCGGGGCGCTGGCTGGATCTTTCGGGTCGGCGAGGTTTTTCCCGTTTACTCCCATGTATTTCAAGTCGTGCAGGCCCCAGTTGAAATGAATAACGTCCCACTTGCCCTTGCCGAGCCATTTATCAATTTCCTCCAGGCCGTGTTTAGTGGAGGCGCAGTTGGTTGGCGGGCGGTGGACGTTGGCCCTGCCCTTGAGCAACTCACGCACCGGCAGCGTGTAAGCAATTGAAATGGAATCGCCGATCAGCAACACACGGGGCAATCCTGGTTTATCCTCAATGGGCGCCATGGGATTGGAACGTTTCACTTTTTGCTTTTTTTCTTCCTTCTCCACAGCCTGTTTCTTTCGAGCGTCTTTTGTTAAGGGAAGCAGGTGGAGGGTAAGTTGTATTTCTCCATCAAGCGGGTAGTCAGGCTGATAATCTCCCACTGTCCCATTGGGGTCAGAAGCGACGGCAAGGCCGTCTATGGGCATGGTTTTGGTTGGCAGAACCTTCCCGGATGTAAGTTGTTTTCCGTCGACAGAGAGCGTGACATTCCCGGTGGAAGTCATTTCAGAGCTGAAAGCAAAATTGAACGAGGAGAGTGGGGCGTTCGTCTTGACCATGCTGAGCTTGCCGCCGACACAGGTGATGTAGCAAAGATATCCTTTGTCGAGAATCAGGGCGAAGCCCTGCGCATCACCACCCTGGGCGACGATGACCCCGTCAGCATCGTCAGACTTTACTGAGCCTTCGAGGAGGATTCCACGACCCGCAATGTTTGGCGCGTCTTCCTGGGGCAGCTGATCACCGTTCTTTAACGCGAAGCTTTCTTTTTCGCTGAGTTTTTTTTTACCCTTGGCTTGCCTCTCCATGTGCCGACAGGCGATACATTCGCACGATCAGCGTATGCCTGGAATTCCCCGGAGAGCTGCTTGACAAGTGCGGGTTGTTTCTGTGCCAGGTCATGCAGTTCAGCGCGATCTTTGGCAATATTGTAAAGTTCCCAGGCACGGTTTTCCTTGGCGACGAGTTTCCAGTCGCCCTTGCGGATGGCGCGGTTGCCCTCGTGCTCCCAATAGAGGGCTTCGCGCTTAATTTCCCCTCCCTTGAAAGCAGTGTCCAGGCTGCGTCCTTCAAGCGGTTTTATTTTCTTCCCGTTGAGTTCATTCGGGTAAGTAACCCCCCCGAGATCTGCGCAGGTGGCCATGATATCAATCAGGTGACCGGGTTGGTGATCAAGCTGCCCTTTGCGCTTGATGCCTGCCGGCCAATGGGCAATGAGCGGAGTGCTTATTCCTCCCTCGTGAACCCAGTGTTTATACTCACGAAACGGTGTATTTGAAACATTTGCCCATCCCATGCCGTAGCCGATGTAGGTGTCGGCCGGACCCGGCATGACTCCCGGACCGGTGCGCACTTGGTAGCCGTCCCGTGTCTGCCTGGGTTGCATACGGGTCTGGAGCTCTCCCTTTTTCATTGGTGGCAGGGTGGGTTTGTCCGCACGCGGGTTAAATCTGCCTCCACGCCCATATCCCTCGGCACAACCGCCATTGTCCTGAAGAAAGAAAATCAGGGTATTGTCGAGTCGCCCGGCCTGCTTGACGCTGTCGACGATCCTTCCAATTCCCTGATCCATTTCGTCCACCATGGCCGCATAAACCTCCATGCAGCGAATTTCCCAGGCCTCCTCCTTAACTTGTCCCCATTCCCAGGCCTGGGGCGAGAGCTCGGTGTCCTTTTTAAGGATGCCGAGGTTTTTCATCTTCTGAAAGCGCGCTTGCCGGATTGGCGTGTAGCCACCGCTATATTTACCTTTATATTTTGCGATTGTCTCCTGCCGGGCATGCATCGGCCAGTGTGCGGCGGTGAATGAGACATAGCAAAAGAAGGGCGCGTCAGGTTTGGCACTCACGTGCTCGCTGATATAGCGGGCGGTCTGGTCGGCGATGGCGTCGGTGTAAAACCATTCATCCTTAGGCTTGTATTCAGGATCATTGTCCGGGGCGATCTGGGTATTGTTGCGGGTCAGTGAGTTGGGATCCCAAAGAGAACCAGCACCATGGATAGTGCCGTAGAAGCGGTCAAAGCCCCGTTGTTTCGGCCAGTTTTCCTTCGGGCCGTCGGGTGAAGTGTGCTTGGTAATATGCCATTTTCCCGCCATGTATGTGCCGTAGCCTGCGGATTTCAGTGCCTCGGCAATGGTCAGGCATTGACGGTTAATTTCCCCCCGGTAACCGGGATGTCCACGGTCGTTCATCATCCAGCCAACGCCGGCCTGGTGAGGGTAGAGTCCGCTCAGCAGCGATGCGCGTGTAGGGCAGCAGCGTGCCGTGTTATAGAACTGGGTGAAGCGCAGGCCGCCAGCTGCCAGTTGATCGAGAACCGGCGTGTCAATCTCGCTGCCGTAGCACCCGAGGTCGGAGATGCCCATGTCATCGCCCATGATCAGGATGATATTTGGGCGGGCTGCAGCCGGAAGATATAAGGTGGAGCAAAGGAGGAAAAGGGTGACGGCAAGCTTGAGTTTCATTCTTCTGATTGGTTGAGAATTAAGTGGCCTGGTGAATTGATTATCGACATGGAAAAAGAAACCCGTGTGAGTTACAGGAGTGTTCCAAGCAGTCGTGGAATTTTATGAATGGCCGTTGAGTCCCCGAGCTATTCCTCTTTCAAGAGGCCGAGTTTTTCCAGTTTGGGCCAGATTACCACGCGGCAATAAGGGGCGTTCTGGTTGGCTTCGAAATAATCCTGATGATAATTCTCAGCCAGGTAGAATGCACTGGCTTTGGTTATTTCGGTGACAATCGGGTTTCTGAATTTTCCGGATTTATCTGTTTTAGCCTTGGAAGCTTCAGCTGCTTTCTTCTGTGCCTCGCTGTGATAAAAGATAGCCGATCGGTATTGTGTTCCCTCATCTCTTCCCTGGCGGTTCAGGGTGGTCGGGTCATGCAATTCCCAGAAGACTTCAAGTAACTGCGGGAATGACAGTTTTGTCGGGTCGAATTTCACCCTGACGATCTCTGCGTGCCCGGTGGCGCCGGTGCATATCTGCCTGTAGGTGGGGTTGATGATGATGCCACCCATATAACCGGACTCGACAGCCTTGACTCCCTTGATGCGCTCAAGGACTGCCTCAATACACCAGAAGCAACCGGCACCGAGATCAACGGTTTCCAGCTTGGCGGTTTTCTCCTTGGAAATCTTTTTAGGTGTAACGGGTTCTACGGGTTTCACTTTTTTTTCTCCGATGATTGCCGGGCCGGCAATGACAAAAGCAGCGGTCGCGAGTGTGACAGCAGTAATTTTAGAGGCTTTTCGGATCATGGTTCTGAGGTATGGGATCTAATATCCCAGCAGAGGCCCTGTAAGTCAATGCTACCTGAGGTATCCATAATACTTGGCAAAATAGAGATTTAGTGCACCTAGTCTAGCGTGATGAAACGTTTCTTTCTATTAATGGTTATCGGGTATGGGATGGTATTTGCCGAAGCCGGGCAGAATGCCAGGAAAATGGCCAAGGCGATTGAGGGCCAAAAGTTGGGCTACTTGCTGCATGTTCCGGAGGGTAAGGCGCCTGCCGGGGGATGGCCCGTGCTCCTGTTTCTTCACGGTGCGGGAGAAAGAGGTGACGACCTGGACCGGGTAAAGGTACACGGTCCGCCAAAGCTGATTCAAAAAGTTGATGAGCTTAGAAATGCGGTTGTTATTTCCCCCCAGTGTCCGCAGGAGAGTTGGTGGATTGCGCGCACGCTCATGCAGCTTTTGCGTGAGGTGATTGACGGGCTGGGGGATGCTGTTGATACTAACCGGGTTTATGTCACGGGTCTCAGCATGGGTGGCTATGGCAGTTGGGATTTAATATCAAAATACCCTGATTTTTTTGCTGCGGCGGCACCGATCTGCGGAGGTGGAGATATCGGCAGGCTAAGCATTAACCTGGGTTCTAAAATAAAGCGGAGCTTCAGGATTGAAGACCTGAAGGAGGCCAGGAATCTTCCTGTCTGGGCGTTTCACGGGGCTAAGGACGGAGTGGTTCCGCAAAAGGAAAGTGAACTCCTGGTAGCCGCCCTCAAGGATGCGGGAAGCACGCGGGTAAAGTTTACTTCCTATCCCGGCGTGGATCACAACTCCTGGACCCGTACGTATGCCAACCCGGAATTCTATAAGTGGATATTCGCGAAATCCAAGAGAGGGAGTGGCAGGCTCAGGATTTTCCTGCTTGCCGGCCAGTCCAATATGGAGGGGCAGGCAGTGGTCGACCTTGATCACGAAAAGTACTATAACGGGGGCAAGGGCATCCTGACCACTGTCATGGCGAACCCTGCCAATGCCGCCCGTTACGCGCACCTCAGGGACGCCAAAGGCAACTGGAGGGTGCGCGATGACGTGTTTGTGCGGGCAGTGATACGTGATGGCCAGCGGGTATTACGTGGCGGGCTCTCGATCGGCTATACCGGGTATGGTGACAGGCATCATTTTGGTCCTGAGTTGCAGATCGGTCACCGGCTTGGCGACCGTTTCGAGCAACCCGTATTGCTGATCAAGACCGCCTGGGGAGGGAAAAGTCTGCACAGGGATTTTCGTCCTCCCTCAGCCGGGGAAGAAACCGGGGAATATTACAAGAAGATGCTTGCTGATTATCACGAGGGTCTCAAGCGCATCGCGGAGGAGTTTCCGGAGTTGGCCGGGAGTGAGCCCGAATTATCGGGTTTTTTCTGGTTTCAGGGCTGGAATGATATGTTTGATGACAAGGCACGTGCCGGCTATGAGCAGAACCTGGTTCACCTGATCAGGGACCTGCGCAGGGATCTTGGCGCCCCTGACCTGCCGGTCGTGGTAGGGGAACTCGGTAACGGCGGCGAGGATGCGGGTAAATCCATGAAGATTATCCGCGCCGCACAGGCTGCCGCCTGCAGGCGGCCCGGGTTCGCGGGCAATGTCCGCTTTGTAAAGACCGCGTCCTTTGCCCGTCCTGCTAAGGAGTCTCCCAATGTCGGGCATGGGCATCACTGGTTCGGCAATGCCGAAAGCTACTTCCTGATTGGTGATGCGCTGGGGGTTGCGATGGTGGAATTGTTGAAAGCTAAGTGAAACTGCTAGAGACGTTCTACCTTTGGTTGCGCCGTGAAGGTCAGGGTTAAGCCTGGAATTTGACCAGGCTTAACGGGCAGTATTGAGCGTCCAGTGCTTGCCTGAGGTTCCCAGCCCGAGTGTATCTGGACCTGAGGCATACATGATCAACCGGTGTCCGTCACTATACCACCATGTCCTGTGTGCTGCTGCGGCGGCGGGGTTGCCGACGAAGATGCATTCGCCGCTTGGGCTGCCGGTGAATCCGGCACGCTTTGCCCTCATTGTGAAGGTGCGTGTCCCGGAGGTGCGGCCGGTGTGCGAGAAGTAACCGTTGGCTGCCATGTCTATCGAGTGATCACGGCATCCCCGGCTCAAGTCCTCGTCAAGTTGAAGTGGAGTAAGGTTGATGGCCACACGCCGGTCGTTGAGTAAAGTTGCAAAGCTTAGGTGAGCACTACTGGCCCAGTTGCAGCCGGCGTTATGCTTGGCTGCCGCGGCTCTTTCAAGGATCCTCTGCTCGGTGTGCTCAAGGCAATTCATGATCTTGACAAAACCGCCAGCACCGCCGGCCTTACGGACGGTTGCAACAAGGCCGGGTCTTTCTGCAGGCTCTTTGTCGTGACACCATGCTGTTTCGCGGTTGATTTCCATGAGGATATCCATGAGCGATTCAAGTGAAGAAAAATCGTGGCGTCGGGCCTGCTCGGCACGTGAAATGGTCTGGGAATAAAGCCGGGAAGCTTCTGCAAATTCATTGTCCATCTCTGCATGTCTTTGCCTATATCCCTGGGGTTCCTTTGTTTTCCAGTCGGTTTGCACCTTTGCCTTTGCTGCAATCATGATCTCATGCCGGTCATCGTAGGTCTCCTTGAAGTCGGTCAGTGCGTTCTCATCTACGGAGAGGTTGAACGCGATGTCACCGAGCTTGCCAAGGTGATGGTCCTTGGCCTTCGCAAGGAGTTGCAGGTAGATTGGCCTGGCCTTATTACCCAGCTTGCGCAAGGCCATGTAAGCTCCCTTGCGCTTGCTCTCCTGCGGTGATTTCAGGTAAGCCAGGGCACGGGTTTGCTTGTCCTCGCTGAGTTTAAAGGTTTTTTCCTTGATCGGTGCAGTGTTTTCCACGGCGACATCTGCTGTCCCGGATGGCGGGAAAGGATCGGTCAAGGGTTCAAGCAGGAATACCGGTTCCGCGGGTTCTGTGCCTGTGGGGGGTTGTGGATTTGCCTTTTGGCTGGCTGTGGGTTTTTCCACCGTTCCCGGCGCAGGCTTCTTTGCGCTGTGATCTTCTTGCCATGTGAACAAGGCGACGAGGGCTACCATGATCAGAAATCCGCTGACGATGATCACCGGGTTTGCCCTGTTGCTGACATCCCTCCGGCTTAACTGGAACCGTGCCGTCGCTCTTGTCGGTTTTTTTCTCGCGGGGAATTGTAAGATGGAAGAGGGCTTTGCCTGTGCATCCTCGGCAGGGATCTCACCGCGCTCAAGGATTTCAAACTCTGCGTCAGATCGCTCAGGGACAATGAACTTTGACCTGCAGTTTGTGCAACGGCCTTTCTTTCCGATATGCGCATCACTCACCTCGATTGAGGTTGAGCAAACAGGGCAGGAGATACGCATCTTTTGTTTCCTTACGCGACTCTGTCTAAGACGGCTAATACGTCCGCCAGGTTACAATTAGATGTTGATCAATGTGCCGCTAACAGTCGTTTCCGCTGTCAGCGGAATTACTGGACTGCAATCATTGATGATTGCCTATAGGCACGATGCACATCAGGATGTGCTTTTCTCTTCAGGAGCAGATGCCGGTGACTCAGCGTTTTCTTTGCTGATGACTGTTCCGATACTGGCCTTCTCGAACTCGATCTTCACGTTATCGGCAACCTTCAAGGTTACGCTGTGAGCCTTGATGTTGGTGACTAGGCCGTGCATGCCGCCTGCGGTGATCACCTTGTCCCCCGACTTAAGGGCGTCTCTTTGGGCGTCCATTTTTTTCTGCTTCTGTCTCTGTGGGCGGATCAGCAGGAAGTAGAAGATCACAAAGATCAGGACCATCATTACCAATGGGCTTTGCAACAGGCCTGATGACGCGGGGGCATCTCCTCCGGCAGGGGCATCTCCTCCGGCAGGGGTCGCTTGAGCCAGGAAAAGGATAAGTGATTCAGTGATTTTCATATGTCTGGTGTATTTTTTTCGGGAATTATTTTTTTATATAATCGTGGCGTCGAGCGTGAAATCAACCCTCAAAAATATTTGAAATTAAGATATTTACCAACAGGAGTTTTTTACAGGAGGATGAACAAAAGGGGGAAAACGCTAAGTGCTTCTGACCGGGGTTTTGGATGGAGATGCCCACCTGGTGGCCTGGGGATTGCAAATTTGTGCCTGTTGACAATGAAGGCTCAATCCTGCGCAGGCGTTTCATCCTCTGCGGATCTTGACGGGTATTTCTCGTGCATTTCCCCGCGTAGTGCGGCAAATGTCCCGTTTTCAAGGGAGGCGCGCACCCTGGCAAGCAGGTTGAGATAGAAGTGCAGGTTGTGCAGTGTCGTGAGGCGTATCCCTAGGATCTCGCCGGACTTAACCAGGTGCCTTATATAACCCCGGGAGAAACCTTCTTCGCATGCGTGGCAGCGGCAGCCCTCCTCGATAGGTGACTTGTCCTGGGCGAATTTCCGGTTCTTGAGATTAATGGTCCCTGAAGCGGTGTATGCCGTTGCCGTGCGGGCGACCCGGGTCGGCAACACACAGTCGAACATGTCAATTCCGCGTGCAATCATCTCGATCATCTGGGGTGGGGTTCCCAACCCCATGGCATAGCGGGGTTTATCCCCCGGCAGATGGGGCAGGGAGTTTTCGATTGCCGCGATCATTTCCTTTTCAGGTTCGCCCACGCTGACGCCGCCAACGGCGTAACCGTCGAAGCCGAGCTTGACGAGTTCTCGTGCCGAGCGCTCCCTCAACTCAGGATATATGGAGCCCTGCACGATGCCGAAGTGGAGTTGCCTTGCAGCATTTCCTCCAGCATAGGGTTGGTTGCAGCTTATCCATTCCTTGCATCTTGCTGCCCAGCGCAGGGTCAGCTCACAGCTTTGCTGCGCATAATCGTGTTCGCAGGGGTAGGGCGGGCACTCATCAAAAAGCATGGCAATGTCCGACCCGAGTGAGGCCTGGATCTGCATTGAAATTTCGGGACTGATGAAAGTGGGGGTACCATCGATATGATTCTGGAAATGGACGCCGTCTTCGCTGATTTTGCGCAGCTTGGCGAGCGACCATACCTGGAACCCACCGCTGTCAGTGAGGATGGCACGGTTCCAGTTCATGAATGCATGGAGACCCCCGAAGTGCTCGATGATTTGAGTGCCAGGTCTGACGGAGAGATGATAAGTGTTACCGAGGATTATTTCACTGCCAAGATTGCGAAGTTCGTGCGGGCTGACTGCCTTGACACTCCCCTGGGTTCCCACCGGCATGAATACCGGGGTCTCGACGCTACCATGGGCCGTGGTGAGACGTCCGCGCCGGGCAGAGGAGGATGGATCCTTGTGAAGCAGTTCAAACAAGGGTTGAAGGTAGCCTTAGCCGGATTCTCGGCAAGTATTCGCTGAGTGAAGAGCGATTGCTGGTATTATATGCTGGAAAAATCTATCAGGGACAATGGGATTGGGTTATCCTGAGTGCCGGCCCTGTCAGCCTGGCCGCTTATTCCCGTCAATGCACAAATTTCGGATAATTCTGCCTGTGATGCTGTTGTGGACTGTCACGGTGTTGGCAGCCTATTATTTTGGATTGTTGAGCAATGTCAGCAGGGATCCGGTGGTGGCAACAGGACCGGGTGCACAATCAGCAGTCAATCCACCAGTTATTTTAACCCATGAGCCTGCAGATGTTCCACCTGTCCGGGCAGAACCGGACAGCGCGCACCGGATACTTGCAGCGGCGCGCGAGGATCTGCGTACCGGACTGCTCAGCCAGAAAGGGGTTCTCAGGGCATTTAACCGTATACAGAGCCTTGATGCGGTCACTGTTATTGATGCCGTCATGGAACTTGATGTAATGGATTCACGGCATCCTGATCATGGTGTATTGATGTTGGCGGTGATGGGGCGATGGGCTGAGCTGGATGGTGATTCGGCGATGGAATATGCCGAGAGGAAACTTTCCGGGGACCTGCGTGCAGGAGTGATCGTGAACGTTGTGAGCTCGTGGGCTGAGAATGAACCCGGGCAAGCCATTAAATGGTATCACCGGCGTCATTTAACAGGGCAGCTGGTTTCCTGGCTGGGGACTTCGTCCTCAAAGCTGTTGACTCCGATTTATCTTGGCCTTGCGGGGGCTGATCCTGAGGCTGCATTCTCCTCTCTGGTTGCAATCGAGGATAGCGAGGGATTCCGGTGCGCAGTGGATGGCATGGCGGCTGCAATAGTGGTGCTCGGCAGAAGTGAGCAAATGTTGAGACGGACAGGGGAATTTTCCGGAGAGCGGCAGGCACTGGCGCGCGCGGCAGTGTTGAAACAGTGGGCCCGGGTTGCTCCCACCGATGCAGCGGCATGGGTGTTGCGCATGACAAAATCAGGGGAACGCTCAAGGTTGATCAGGCAGGTGGGAGAGGCCTGGATCATGCACGATCCGGAGAGGGCGGTGGAGTGGCTGCTGGAGCATACAGCCAAAACCATCCGTGCTGATGTCCTCAGGGAGTCAATCGCGCTGTGGGCTCAGAGGCAGCCGAATAAGGCGGCGACGTGGCTTCGCCGCTTAAATCCAGAGCCTGATACCGACCAGGCGATTGCAGCCCTGGCCCGGCAGATTGTGCATCGTGACCCGGAGGGTGCATTTTCGTGGGCGTCAACAATCAATAACCGCGTGATGCGAGAACAAACTGTTGCTTCGGTATTCGCACAGTGGGCGATTCGCTATCCGCAGGCAGCATCAAAACGTTTGAATGAAGCGGATTTTCCGGCGGAGCAGATGTCAAAACTTCGCTTGTTGGTTGCGCCGAACATCCCATCTGTGTCCCCTTGATGATCGGGATAAACTGTTCCTTTTAACAGGAACTTTGTCTGTAGACCCGGCAATCCTCCCCTCAGCAGAATATTGGTTCCGTATCCGGGATGATGGCAAGGGGACGTGGCAATGGTCATTTAATATGGGCAGGGGATTGCGAATATCTGGGTATAGGTAAGATCTGTTTTTTAGCGTAGATAGGTGGTTAACAGGAAATTATTTATATCCCGGAGATACTTGAGTGACTTGGTTTTTAGAGCTATACTTTTATGCTCAACCCCCCCCTCCCCCAATGAGATGCATTCTGATAACGTCTCTTTTGCGCAACGCAAAAGGGCAAGGCATTCTATACATAAGCGCTTGCGTTAATATTACAGTATCGAGCCCTGCTGATGCGGGTTCGGCTGCGAGAATCTGGAATGAGCAGAATCTGACTGCTATCCGGATGGATATTCCCCATCCCCCCGTGCATGCGCGCAACCTCTTTCATGTTTCAGTGGCGATGTGGGACGCATGGGCTGCTTATGATTCACTGGCAGTCGGATACATTCATAATGAAGTGGCTATTGCACCTGACCCCGGTGGCGATGGCGTGGATGCCGCGGATATCGCAATTGCCCGGCAGGAGGCGATCAGCTTTGCTGCATTTCGGGTGCTCTCGGCACGCTACATGCACTCTGTGAATGCGCTGCAGACAGCGACTGATCTTTCGCAGCAGATGGTAGAGCTTGGTTACGATGAGTCCAATACATCAATTGTCGGCGATACACCGGCAACTCTGGGCAATCGCATTGCAGAATCGATTCTTGCCTTTTTTCTGGATGACGGGGCCAATGAGGCTGGAGAGTATGAGGATTTCACGTATTCGTCGGTGAATGATCCCGTGCCCCTTGACGAACCGGCGTTCACTTTGGTGACTATCTTGGATGTGAATCGCTGGGCGCCATTGGCGTTCGGTGATTTTGCCCTGACACAGAATGGGATCCAGGCCGACCTGATACAGACATATCTGGGATCCCAATGGTGGCGGGTTCGCTCTTTTGCCCTGTTGAGGAGGGAGACTCACGAGGAGGCTTACCTGGATCCGGGTGAACCGCCACAACTCGGGGGGATCGGGGATGCTCAATTCAAGGAGAATATCAATGCTGTCCTGCGTTACAGCAGCAGGCTGGATCCCGCGGATCCCACGACGATAAACATTTCGCCACAGGTGTACGGCAACAATATCCTCGGTCAGCATGACGGCAGCGGCCACGGGGACAACCCGGTCACCGGCCAGCCGTATGCAGATAATATCGTCAAGCATGCGGATTACGGCAGGGTGATCGCCGAGTTCTGGGCTGACGGGCCGGATTCGGAAACGCCGCCGGGTCACTGGAATGTTGTTGCCAACGAGGTTACCGATCATGCCGACGTTGTTTTCAGGATTGGCGGTTCCGGTCCTGTTGTCGATGAACTTGAGTGGGACGTGAAGCGTTACATGGTAATCAATGGCGCGATGCACGATGCGGCAATAGCCGCCTGGACCTGCAAGCGTGTATACGACTATGGTCGTCCGATCGTCATGTGCCGCTATATGGGCTTACAAGGTCAGTCTTCTGATCCCAATTCCTTGGATCCGTTTATCCAGTCGACTTATAGTCCCGAAGGTTTAAAGCTTGAGCCGGGGTTGGTGGAAGTGATCACCCCGCAGTCGGCAATGCCGGGCGCGAGGCATGAACACCTGAACGAATACATAGGTTCGATTGCTGTTCGCACCTGGAAAGGGGAACCTGCTGATCCGGAGACAGAGGCAGGCGGGGTCGGCTGGATTCCTGCCATGAACTGGCTGCCCTACCAGCGTGACACTTTTGTTACGCCTGCGTTTGCCGCTTACGTGTCAGGCCATTCCTGTTTCTCACGTGCCGGGGCGGAGGTTCTCAGCCGCTTTACCGGCAGTCCTTATTTTCCGGGAGGACTTGCCGAGCACACCGAAGCGGCTGGATCGCTGGCATTTGAACTGGGACCGGACAGTGACGTGACCTTGCAGTGGGCGAGTTATTATGATGCGTCTGATGAGGCGGGTATCTCGCGTATCTACGGGGGAATTCATGTTTCCCCCGATGATCTCCCCGGGCGGGTCATGGGCTCAAAAGTGGGTATTGCCGCCTATGAGCTGGCCAGCAGATACTGGGACGGAAGCATTCTCAGGGAACCGGTGACAATGGAAGTCAGCTATGACCAGGCAACTTCAATCGTCAGCTTGAGCTGGCATCAGACGATCGGCTTGTTTTACAAGCTGGAATCATCCTCTGATTTCACCACGTGGACCGACCTTACGGGATTTGTCCGTGCAGAGGACTCTCAAGGTTCATTCGGTGAGGAGGTGGTGGCACCGGCGAGGAGTTACTTCCGTATCGTTCGCAACTCGACCGGGCCCTAGAGAATCAGCATTTCTTCAGCACTGCCAACCAGTCCCAGGGAAAGGGTTCATGCATCCAGCGGGGCGGGTCGTGAAATTCAGTGTTCCAAGGGTATTCAATTTTCCGGGTGACTTGTACCTCAAAATTGAATCGCTTGGCTGTCGTTGATATTTCCGTTTCAAGGTAGTGCTTGGTCAGCATTCCTGCGCAATCCAGGATTCCCCCGCGGGCGATGCTTATGCCATCGGGGTCTTTATTGCCGAAGCCGGATTGCAATGCCCTCCCGGGGGACTGTCCGTCACGCAGGTTCCATTCCACCAACCTGTGCCTGGTCAGCAAAGCCGATTCAAGTGAGGGAATGACAAGGGCCACATGCCCGCCAGGGAGGACCGCTTCCGCAAGGTTTTGCCACATCTTTTGCCGGGCGGCAAGAGAGGCGGTGATGATGACATTGACACAGAGGACAAAGTCGGAAGGCAACGAATCGGGAGGGGACTTGCGCAAATCACATGCGCTGAAAGTGACATTCCCGAGGTTACCATGTTGGGTGTGTGCACTATCCAGCATGGCTCTGGAATAGTCGCAGGCATGGACTTTACCAAAGTTCCCGGCCAGTAGTGGCAGGAATTTACCCACTCCGCAACCCAGGTCGGTTGCTTGCCCCTGATTGGTGCCAAACCGTTTAATGAAGGCCTTAATCTTCCCCTCGCGGTCATTATCAAAAACACTCAGGACTTCGCCTTCGTAGTCACCTGCCGCTTTTTTCCAGTCACCGGGCTCCATTTATTCTTTTTCCGCATCCTTGTCTTTTGGCAGATAGCCAAGTGATGCCAGGAAAAGGTCCATCTTGGCCACCGTGTCCCTGTAGGCCGAGCCGTCACCGCGACCAAAATTAAAGAAACCGTGCTTGGCCTCATTATAGGAGTGTAACTCACAGCGTGGCCCGGTCTTCTTCATTACCGCCTTGAAATCGGCCGCGTTCTTATGTGGCACCGTGGTGTCCGCCTTGCCGTGGAAGATGCAGGTCGGGGGAGTTTTTTTGGATATATGATGCAATGGCGAGATTTCCCTCCAGCGATCTCCCAGCTTATTGGTTCCGTATCCCTTGGGTGAAGTGTCACACACCGGGTTGAACAATACCATTGCTGCCGGCATTGAAGAGACCTGCTTGTTACCGGCTTCGAAGCCTGTAAGAGTGCCGGTGCAGGCTGCCACGTGTCCACCGGCGGAGCCGCCGCCGGCAATGATTTTTGCGGGATCTACTCCCAATTCAGCAGCATGTTCACGAACCCACCGGATTGCTGATTTTCCATCCTCAACACAGGAGAACGGATCAGTTTTATGACTCTTCTTTGTGCGATACTCGGCACTGATTGCAACCAATCCCTTCGAGGCAAGGTGATCACAGTGCGAATAGAATTGCCCGGGAGTTCCACCTACCCATCCTCCCCCAAAGAAGAACACAATGGCAGGACGCTTGTCACCCGGATCCCAGTCCTGTGGTTTATAAACGTGGAGCTGAAGATTGCCCCCTTCAACTTTCTTGAAGATCAGCTTTTCGTCAGGTGCCCGGGGTTTGGCAACGGCTGTTGAGGCGACCAGGAGGGCAGCCAGAACTGGAGTAAACCGGAAAAGGTTGTTTGGCATGCCCGACTTTGGACAGGGAATGATCTTTTTACAAGGATTCCGGCGGCGACGTTGGCTTTACTTGGGGCGTCCGGTGTCAAAGATTTCAATAACCTCGTTTGTATCAAGAGCGCGTCCGAAAATGGCTAATTCATCGATGCGCCCGGTAAGGTTCCTGACAGGTCTTTTGCCGTTCGGGAGTTTGCCGGCGAAGTTTCCGATTTCCAAATCGCTAAAAGTGACACGGAGTACATTTTTTTCGTGGGGTGGGCTCTGTCCCCAGGCGCGGGCCTTGGAGATTTCCTTGCCATTGAGGAAGTGCTTAACTGAATTATTGATCGAGTCATAGATTGTCACCAGATGGTGCCATTTGTTAATGGAATTGGCGGTGAACACGACAGGTGAATTATAATGGTGAACTTTGTTTTCATCATTAGCCCGAATAGAAAAACGGATTCTTCCATCACGCTGGATTGTCCAATCGAATGCGCCGATTTTTCTGCTATGGCTGGAGAGAAGTGAAACCAGGTGCTTTCGTGGTGGGGCATCAAACCGGATCCAGGTACTGAAAGTAAGCACCTGGTGGCTTCCCGTGGAGTTGATCCTGACACGGTCGCTTGCGCGACTGAACTCAAGGGAACCCTTGCTTGGCCAGCGTCCGTTGGTCCAGCGGCATCCGACAATTGCGCCGTGGGTGAACATTTTCTTGTAGACCGCCTGATTGACCAACTGGCGTTCTCGGGGTCCCTGATCTTCAAATGTGTAAAGGGCGAGGATATCTGCATCTGCACGCATTCGCTCAACGAGATGAGTCCATTTAGTGTGACGCAGCGTGGAATTCTCAAGTGAGTTGTGGGCAATGTCCTCATAGGACACAAATGCCATTGAATTTGCCTCAATATTATGGGTGCGATTTGTCTGGATTTTCAGGGCCTCGCCGGATTGCAGATGCCGGATTGCCGTTGTCTTTTCGCGGCCGTTTTTCTGCGGGGGAGCGCCATGGACTGCAAGCTGCCCATTGAAGCAGTGGATTTCGGTCATGTGCCCGTCTTCCTCGATACTGACACCGAATTCACCGGCCGGGTGCGCTATATCAACATGTGATGTGTTCAGGGTAAATCCCTTTGCCTGTCCGGGAATGTGTGCACGTATTCTTCCCTCACCGAGTGTCCCGCTGTTCTCCGAGGTCAGGTCGAGGACCGAAGGCCCCTCCAGGATAACGCGGGCCCCGCTGTAGAATTCGATTTCCGCAATACCGGACTCGAGGCGTAATTCACCGAGGGGAAGGATTCCCCCGTTCTTTAACGGCTGAAGCTCTCCATTGCCGAAGCTGGCGTCGACTGTGCCCATGAGGATTGCAACACCATTATCGATGGGGATCTCAGTGGCTTTAAGTTGGCTGCCAGTCAATGGGTTCTTCTTGCCGGAGAATAATGCAATTGAGCCCGCGAGAAACATCAGGCCGGCAGCAGCTGCAAACCAGGGCAGGGGTCTCCAACTCGGGTTGAGAATCTGTTTTGTGCTCTGTCCACGGAAGAACAGGGATGTCGTCTTGGAAAGATCCAGCGGAACTGTCTTGCGGCCGATTTCAATGGACGGCTTGCAACTGCATTCCAGATCAGTGTCTGCACACATCTGGCTGTAGTCCAAATAGAACTCGCAGGCCTCAGGATCACCTTTTAACAAGGCTTCAATACGTGCGGTATCCGCCCGTGAGGCGGTGCCGTCATGGAGGGCGGAAAGTAGCTTCTCAAGCTCCACGAATTTTGCCAGCTTACCGTTCATACTGATTGTTCTTACCTCTTGATGTCGTGAATTGATGATTTCTCAACCTGGTTGTTCCGCAGCGAGTGTTTTTTCGATACAAATCATCAAATTATGGCGGATTCGGTAGAGAGTTTGCGAGATCGCTCCGACTGTACGCTGCTGTTCAGCAGCGATCTGCTGCACCGATGCCCCTGGCTGGTAGCGCGCTTCTACCAGTTTACGATGATGCTCCGGGAGCTTCTGCAGGCAGTTGCGCAGTGCCCTGCTGCGGTCGAGAACTCCTTCTTCTGCGATACGGTGATCATTGCGTTCGGCCAGGTAATCAAGGATATCATCATCAAAGACGATTTTTTCCCGGGCCATTTTCCGCCGGAAGGCCAGGACATGAAAATATGCAACCCTGCAGGCCCAGGCATTAAAATTGGTACCTTCCTCGAAATCGTCCGCTTTTTTCCAGAGCGTAATGTTTGTTTCCTGGAGGAGATCCCGGGCCCTGTTACGGTCGAGAAGCAAGGTCACAATGTAGCCATATACAGGACCCTGCGCTTCGGTGAGAAGCCGAACGAATTCTTCGGAATCGGATTCCATTGTCAGTAATGTTTAAAGGCCCAGCTGACAATAGTAGCATAACAGAGACCAGAGTAAACCGAACTCACAGCGACGGCACCACACTGGTTCATTCAGCGGGTCCCTGGTTTTTCCCGGGTGGGGTCTTCGTGTCAGTTACAATTCAGGGGCAATGATTGCCAGAGTCTAAGATGTCACGAGACATCAAGGGATGCAAAATACCCTTTTCGGGAGGAGTTGGCTATCGTCGCGGACGTCGCAACAGGGCAAGGTTTGTCTCTTTAATGATATCCCGTTTGCGCTTGCGCGCGGGCATTAATATCAAGAGTAAGCCGCTGAGGCCTGCAGAGATGATGAGGATTAGATCCATGTCTATTTTGCCATCCTCAATAAAGCCGCTATTGCTTTTGAAAGTCCCCTTGGGGTTCTTCAAGGCTCGGGTCTTGAGAAGATTCACCACTTCTTTCTTGCGGTCACTGATGAGCAGTCTTCCGCTGGCGGAAAGTGATCCACTGTTCATAATACTCTCACTAAGGAAAAAAACGGGACTGCTGAGAATGCTTGCCTGATGGATGTGCGACGTATCCAATCCAATGTCGTCGTTATGCCATATCATTCCGGTATTGCCACTGTTCAGAAAATCGGAACAGTCTTTGGTGATCTGAGTTGCGGTTGCTGCCGGCCAGGAAATAGGCACAAGATTGCTGCCATCTTCAATGGCATGTATAACGACTGGCAGAGCATGTTGCGGCCGGTTATCAGCATGGCCGACACTGCCGGAAACGGAGTTGTCGTCATGGATTTGAAGCCCCATCACAAACGCTGCTGCCTGACTGCCCTGCATAGAGAGTCCAAGAAGGACGCAGCAAGTGCCAGCCAAGGTATAGAAAACTTGTGATTTTAAAGTGCCCAAATCCCCAAAATTTGTTATTTATTTATTTCAACGCATAGGCAGACATCAGGGCAAGCCTTAAAGTGCAAATTTGTTATGGAAATTATAACCAAATTATGATTTCAGTCGGATTTACTGTTGGCTGTGTGTTACCCGGCGATTTTGTTCCGTAAAATAAAAGCATCACCACGGATTTGATCCTGTATTTGTAAAAACGAAAAAATCCTACGCCTTGACCGGTTCAGTCATTTCCTGATCGTTCGTTCCTTAAGGGGCTTAAGCGGCAAGGTTGGAGAGGGAGGCACGGTGCAAGGGATTTGCTGTTGTTTCGTTCTGCAAGTTGTCACTCTGGAGGCAATCTGGCCGGGGTGTTACGGTCACCATGGTGTCGTCGCAATTTGAGAATGAGAAATGACCGTGGCAGGAATCCTGTTGCCGTATTTTCTTCGCCAACGCGGAGTGCGTGAATACACACCATTTTGTGAAATGCCCGGAAAACTTTGTGAATATCCAGTTTCCGCGAGGATTATTTTCACAGGGATTCTCACCGAGGCTTCTCTAAAGCCATCCCTTTCCTTCCTTTATTCGTGGGGTTTGAGGGAAGAGGGGGGTGGCAAATTCGATGAATGAGTGTGGATCTGTCCTGATCCACCAGTCAGGGTTACTATCTCTGTTGGGTGAAGCATGAAAGAGATAAGCATTATGCCCGGTGGCATTTCACAAAAAACTACTCGTAGGTGTGGCAGTTCCATTACAATAGCAACACCGGAAAGTTGCTTTCCGCGAAGTTAATGCCTTAAATCCATTCATGAAAAACTTCCCGTGTGTTTTCGTCGCATTGGGTTTGCTGCTTGGGTTGCTTACTCAAGTTGCAACCCGGGCGGATGATGACTGGTGGTCGCGGCAGGCAATGGTCAAGCCTGAGGTTCCCCCGGCAAACGAGTGGTGTCGCAACGAGGTTGACCGTTTTATTCTGGACAAACTTCGCGAGAAAGCAATGAAGCCCTCTGCGCAAGCTGATTCCTTGGCCCTGGTTCGACGGGTCACCCATGACCTGACCGGCCTGCCACCCACGCCACGGGAAGTGGAGGAATTCCTGCAATCCTCCGGGCAAAACGCAGACAAGGCCTACGCGGAACTGGTGAGTCGCCTCCTCGAATCGCCCCGCTACGGTGAACGATTTGCCCGGCACTGGCTTGATGTGGCCAAGTATGCCGATACCTGCGGCTACGACAAGGATAAGCTGCGTCCCAACGCATGGCCTTACCGGGATTATGTCATTCGTTCCTTGAACGAGGACAAGCCTTACGCTCGCTTCGTGCAGGAGCAGGTCGCGGGAGATGCCCTCTTTCCCGGCAAACCCGATGGCATCCTCGGGCTTGGGTTTCTCGCCGCCGGGCCCTGGGACTTCATCGGCCATTCGGAGGTACCGGAAAGCAAGATTGACGGCATGGTCGCACGCAATCTCGATCGCGATGACATGGTTTCCAACGTTCTCAATACCTTTTGCGCCGTCACCATCCAGTGCGCCCGCTGCCATGAGCACAAAGGCGACCCGTTCACGCAGGACCACTACTACAGCCTGCAATCGGTGTTCGCCGCAATTGACAAGGCCGACCGCAAGTACGGAAGCGATCCTGCCACTGAAAAACGCAGGCTGGACCTGCAGGCCTCACTCACTGATCTGCGTAAAAACAAGGAGGGCATCGAGGCAATCATCCAGAAGGAAGGTGGTCCAGAACTGGCCAGGTTCGAATCGCAGATAAAGGTGTTGCAGGTAAAGACAAAGCCAGCCGGCAAACGTCCGGAGTTCGGTTACCACAGCAACGTCGAGAAATCTCCCGATCGTGCCAAGTGGGTACAGCTCGACCTTGGTGAACGCGTGGACATTGAAAAAATCGTGCTGCATGCCTGCCATGACGCTTTCAACAATATTGGCGCAGGGTTCGGGTTTCCCGTTCGCTTCAAGGTCATCGCATCCAACCACCGGGATTTCTCCCGCTCGCAAGTGTTGGCGGACGAGTCGGGCAAGGATTTCCCCAACCCGGGTTTGATTCCTGTCGAGTATGCCGTTGATTCCTCCGCGCGATACCTTCGCGTCAATGCCACAAAATTGGCCAAGCGGGCCGCTAATGACTTCAACTTTGCCCTGGCTGAGGTTCAGGTGCTGGATGACGCCGGCAAGAACCGTGCCTTTAAGGCAAAGGTTTCCTCGCTTGATTCCATTGAAGCCGCGCTTCGCTGGCGACGTTCCAACCTGACCGACGGCATCTGGGCCAGAGGAGCGGATCAGGATTCCGTTGAGAAAATCACCAGGTTAAAAAAGGGAAAAGACGCTCTTCTCGCCAAGCTTAACACCCCGCAACGAAAGGCTCGCCTAGAGGATCTGGGAAAGGCCATCAAGGAGAAGGCTGACAAAATTGCCAAGCTTCCCAAGGGCAACATGGTCTATGCGGCGGCCACTCATTTCAAGGCAGGGGGGAACTTCAAGCCCACCAACGGTAAGCCCCGTGCCATCCGTCTTTTGCACCGTGGAGAGGTCACTCAACCACGGCAGGAGGTAAGGCCCGGAACACTGCCTATCTTCAAGGATGAGGCATGGCAATTTGACCTTGCCGAGAACCACAAGGAGTCCGCCCGCCGGGTTGCTCTCGCAAGGTGGCTCACCCGTGAGGATCACCCGCTCACCTGGCGCGTCATCGCCAATCGCGTCTGGCAGTGGCACTTCGGCGAGGGCATCGTTGCGTCTCCCAACGATTTCGGCGGTCTGGGGCAGGTTCCCAGCAATCCCGAACTCCTGGACTGGCTGGGCTTGTATTTTCGTGACAACGGCGGTTCCTTCAAGAAACTCCACAGGCTGCTCGTCATGAGCGCCACCTACCGACAGGCCTCGACCAATCACGTCGACTATGCAAAGGCTGACTCCGGCAATCGTTTCCTCTGGCGCATGAACCGCAGGAAACTTTCCGCCGAGGAAATTCGCGATGCAATACTCTCAGTCAGCGGCAAGCTTGACCTGCAGATGGGTGGTCCGGGTTATTACCTCTTTGCCCTGGAAAAGACCGCCCACTCTCCGCACTACGAATACCACAAGTTCGATCCCGAGGATCCAAAAAGCCACCGCCGATCCATCTATCGGTTCATCGTGCGCTCCCAGCCTAATCCCTTCATGACCACGCTTGACTGCGCTGACTCCTCCCAAAGTACACCCAAGCGTAACGAGACCCTCACCGCGCTGCAGGCACTCTCACTGTTGAACAACAAGTTCAGCCTGGCCATGGCCCGCCACTTTGCCGCACGACTCGAAGAAGAGGCCAAGGAACAGGCCGGACAGGTGAGACGTGGCTACCAATTGGTCACCGGGCGTGTTCCTTCCGGGAAGGTGCAGGATCTGCTGGAGGGTTACGCCGGCAAGCACGGCACCATCAATCTCTGTCGCGTCCTTTTCAACTTGTCCGAATTCACCTACCTGGACTGAAGATGATGACCAATTCCTCGCGTAGGGACTTTCTCAAGCAATCAAGTTTTGGTAGCATTGCTCTTGCCTCGATGCTGGCCAGGGATCCCCTCTGTGCCGCCACTCCCGCCATGTCCCAAGGCCTTCATCATCCGCCTCGGGCCAAAAGAGTGATCCAGCTTTTCATGGCCGGGGCCGCGAGCCATCTCGACATGTTTGACTTCAAGCCAGAACTGATCAAGCGGCACGGCGAGAAGTCCGACTTTGGCGAGCACGTGGAGGCTTTCCAGAACGGGCTCGGACCGTGGATGAAGTCCCCCTTCGCCTTCAAGGCTTACGGCAGGTGCGGGAAACTCCTGAGCGACATCGTTGCTCCCCTCGGCGAGGTGGTCGATGACATCGCCTTCATCCACAACATGGTGGGCAAGACAGGCGTTCACAGCCAAGCCACCTATCTGCAGGCCACCGGCTTCCAGTTACCCGGGTTTCCCGGGGCAGGTTCATGGGTAAGTTATGGCCTGGGCTCGGAGAACGAGAACCTGCCCGCCTTTGTAGTCCTGCCGGATCACCGGGGTTACGCCTCCAATGGTCCCAAGAACTGGGGTTCCGCTTTCCTCCCCACTCATACCCAGGGCACTACCATTTTCCCCCAGCGCGAGAATCCCATCGAGGATCTTCACCCTCATGCCGACTACGTCACCGAGGCCAGTCACCGCGAAGGCATAGATTTGGTTAACCAGTTGAACCGTCGACACCGCCAATCCCGTCAGGGAGATGCGCGCCTCGATGCCCGCATCCGCAGCTACGAGTTGGCTGCCCGCCTCCAGATCTCCGCCACCCGGGCACTTGATATTTCGAAGGAGCCGAACCATATCCTCAAGATGTACGGACTCGACAGCTCCAAGACAAAATATCCAAAGAACATCAACCCCGAGGAGGAGACCGAATATTTCGGTCGCAAGTGCCTCATTGCCCGCCGGCTAATTGAGCGGGGTGTGCGCTTCGTCCAGATCTGGAGTGGCAACGACAATAGTTTCCCCCGCAGGAACTGGGACAGCCACGAGGACATGACCCGCGATCACCCATCCCTTTCGCTTGGCATGTCACGGGCTACTGCGGGGCTGATCCAGGATCTGAAGCAACGCGGCCTGCTTGAGGACACCATCATTCACTGGACCACCGAGTTCGGTCGCATGCCCAGCAGTCAGGCAGGGAAGGGGAGGGATCACAACCCGTATGTATTCACCAACTGGTTCGCGGGCGGCGGCATTAAGGGCGGAGTCACCCATGGCCAGAGTGACCAGTGGGGATACAAACCTCTTGATCGTCAAAATCCCACCCAAGTCTACGACGTGTATGCCACCATGCTCCACCTCCTCGGCATCGATCACGAGCGCCTGACGGTGCGACACAACAGCATCGACCGCCGCCTCACCGACGTCCACGGGCACGTGATCCCGGAGATCCTGGCGTAGAGGAGTTGTTTTTTTATTTCGTTGCTGCCAGGATCTTGCCGATGACCTCGTCCACTTTTTCCTTGCCGTAGGTATGGCCGTCGACCTTGGTCAGCAATTTACCGGCTTTATCCTTCGCGATAATTCCGTGTGTAGCCAGCTTGGCTTTCTTGATTTCCTCGGCACTGTTGCCCTCACCAACTTTCACGGTATAAATGTCAATTTTTGAGCCGTGCTTCTTTTTCTGGTCATTCACGATGACTGTTATTTTTGAGCAAAGCACTCACCCATCGAAGTAGTAGTAAGTAAGTGAGGGTTTCTTGGAGTCGCCTGCGGTCGTTTTTTCCTCTGCCGCGTGGGAGAGTGCTAACAGCAGTAGCGCAAGCAGGCTGGCAGCCAGTGTCTTCGGTAATCTCATGAAACACTTCTAGCGGGCGATGAAAGTGATTGCAACCCGGTAGCATGGACATCGCTTAGCAATTCAACTACAGCTGCCGTCGGGATCATTTTAAAATTCCCGGCAGGAGGTTCAGGGTCAATTGTGCGTGCAGGGAATAAGACTGTCCTTGTAACCGTGCGTCCGGAACTGCAGAATGCTGGCATGATAAACAAAATCTGTGCTTATTTCCTTTTATTTGCTGCCTTGGGAAGTTCCGCCCCGGCTGAACTCCGCCTGCCCGCGGTTATCGGTTCAAATATGGTCATGCAGCGTGATGAACCGATTCCAATCTGGGGCTGGGCCAAGGCCGGTGATGAGGTGACGGTCAACCTTGGCAGTCAGGACAGGAAAACGAAAACCGGAGAGGACGGCAAGTGGGGGGTCAAGCTTGATGCGTTGCCGGCCGGTGGTCCGCATGAAATTAAAATCACCGGCAGCGGCAGGGAGATTGTCCTAAGCAATGTCCTGGTGGGTGAGGTGTGGTTATGTTCAGGGCAGTCAAACATGGAGTGGTCGGTGCGTGCCTCGAACAATGCCGGCGAAGAAATGGCAAATGCCAAGTATCCCAGGATTCGTCTCTTCCATGTCCCCAAGCGCCCGGCAACAACGCCACAGGATGATGTCAGTGCAGCGTGGAAAGAATGCACGCCTCAGAGTGTTGTGAACTTTTCAGCTGTAGGCTATTTTTTCGGGCGTTATTTGCACGGTGAACTCAACGTGCCAATCGGGTTGATTGGGTCCGCGTGGGGCGGCACGCGTATCGAGCCGTGGACTCCCATTGCCGGGTTTGAAGCGGTTGAGGCGGTACGAAGCATCGGTGAGCAGATCAAGGGCCAGATTGCGCAGGGGCGGCAGCTTAATCACGGCAGCCCAACGGGGCTCTATAACGGGATGATCGCCCCGCTTGTGCCTTTCCCGATGCGTGGTGCGATCTGGTATCAGGGGGAATCCAACAACGGTGAGGGCATGCTTTATCACGAGAAGATGAAGGCACTCATTGCCGGTTGGCGAAAGGTCTTTGATAATCCGGAACTGGCATTTCATTTTGTCCAGCTGGCACCCTTCAGATACGGCAATGGCGAGAAAACCCTGCCTTATATCTGGGAGGCGCAGACGGCGACACTTGCCGTCCCGGGCACCGGAATGGCGGTGATCACCGATATCGGCAACGTTGGGGATATTCATCCGCGCAATAAGCAGGATGTCGGCAAGAGGCTTGCCTTGTGGGCGATGGCCAAGAATTACGCTAAATCTGATTTGGTCTATTCCGGGCCGCTTTATAAAGCAATGCAAATTGAGGATAATAAGGTTCGAATTCAATTTGCGCACGTCGGCGGCGGCTTGATTTCCAGGGATGGCAAACCCTTGAGTGATTTTTCCATTGCGGGGCCTGATGGGAAATTTGTACCTGCTGAGGCTCAAATTGACGGCGCGACTGTGGTGGTCAGTGGACAGGGTGTTTCTGAGCCGAAAAATGTTCGTTTCGGCTGGCATCACATGGTAAACCCGAACCTGTCCAACAAGGAGGGTTTGCCGGCGGGACCGTTCAAGACGGATGACTGGAAAGGGGTGAGTGGTGAGTGAATCGCAGGTAATCTGCCCGCAATGGCAAGTGATTGAATTTGCTTTCGGCGGGAATGTCATGCCAGCGTTGCCGCAGACAGGCAAATTTCCTTGCAAAATGAGGAGGTAATTGTTACCAATGGAGTGTTGAACCAACGGTCTGCCATGTTTCCATGTACCGAGTGCTGAGCTTCTCTGTTCTCCTCGTCACCTGGCTTGTTCTTTCCGGACTGATTGACTGGTTCCATGTGTCATTGGGGATTATTTCCTGCGCACTGGTCACGTGGTGGTCTTCCGACATGCTGTTTTCTGATCGTTCAATTGCGCCGCGTGCCCGCCTGTCGCAGTTCTGTCGTATGCCGGGTTACCTGCTCTGGCTTCTCGGGCAGATTGTCCTGGCCAACCTGCACGTCCTCCGCCTCGCGTTTTCACCGAGATTGCGGGAGGAGATTGAGCCGCAACTGGTGCGCTTTAGCAGTGGGCTTAGTACGGATTTCCAGAAGTTCGTCCTTGCACAGTCTATTACCCTTACCCCGGGAACCGTAACCCTGAAGATCGAGGGCGATGAGTTCGTGGTCCACGCGATCAGTGATTCTGCAGCCCGGGGATTAACGGGCCCGATGACCGAACGCGTCAGGCATGTTTTTTGTGACGGCGAGCAATGAATGCCATGATGGAAACATTCTTTATCTATGCCGGCATTACCTTGCTTTTGATGATGGCTCCGGTGTTCTACCGTATTATGGTCGGCCCCACGGCAATTGATCGTATTGTTGCGGTGAATGTCATTGGTACCAAAACCGCAGTGTTACTGATCATTATCGGGACGCTGTTTGAGAATGTCGCGATGTTCGTGGACTTCGCGCTTGCCTATGCCCTGCTGAACTTCATCGGTTCGCTTGCGGCGGCACGTTACTTTAACAAGACCAGGCCGGCCTATGGTGCCGGTGCATCGGGGGAAGGGGAAATTAACTGAGATGGTGATTGATATTTTAAGTATTCTGCTGATTCTTGCCGGGTTGCTGTTTTTCCTTGGAGCGGTTGTGGGTATTGTCCGCTTCCCCGACTTTTATACCCGTATGCACGCAGCGGGGAAGGGTGACACGCTCTCGACCATGCTCATAACCGGGGCAATGGCGTTGCAGGTTTTTCATCATTTTGACTGGGCACATTGGACGGAGATCTTTGTGGTGGTGAAGATCATGGCTATTGGTATCCTCATCATGCTGACCAGCCCGACCAGCACCCATGCCTTGATGCAGGCGGGATATGATGACGGCATTGAACCGGTTACCCGTCCCGCCAAGAAGGGCATTGCCAGCCTTGATGGGGGTGATGAGTTATTGCCGGTTCCAGGGGCAGAAATGCCGGAGGAGGCTGAAGAGTAAGGAGCTGATATTCCATGATTTGGCAATTTGATATCATCATCCTGATCCTCATGGTCGTTGCCGCGATCATTTCCCTGCGCGTGAAGGATTTGCTTGGTGCCACGATGGTGTTTGGCATCTACTCCTTTCTCATTTGCCTGCTTTGGGCGGAGATGGGTGCGGTTGATGTCGCCTTCACCGAGGCGGCGGTCGGGGCGGGTGTCTCGACAGTAATCATGACTGCCACCGTTTTTTCAACCACAAGGAGGTCTAGGGACTAGAATCGGGCATGAAATTTTTCGGCTTTATTGCGGTTGTCGTGGTCGGCACCCTGTTATTGGTGGCAACCGGTGATTTCCCGGGCTGGGGTAATCCTCACTCGCCTGCCAGTGAGGGCCAGGTTTCCGGATTCTATATCGAGCAGACGGTGAATGTGACAAAAGTTCCCAACATGGTTACCGCGGTGCTCGCTGATTTCAGGGGCTATGACACGATGTTTGAAACGGTCGTGATCTTTATTGCCGGGATAGGTATCATTGCCGTATTGCGCACGTTTGGTGATACTGCCGGAAAGGCATCCGATTACCCGGAACCCGACGAGGGCAGCGACATTATTGTCCGCAGCACCTGCCATCTTATGGTGCCGTTGATTCAACTTTTTGCCCTTTATGTGGTGGCTCACGGCCATCACAGTCCCGGGGGAGGTTTCCAGGGGGGAGTGATGCTGGGGGCGAGCTACATTCTTTTGGCTCTGGCCTGCGGACTGCCGGTCGCCAAGAGGCGCATGGGCGAACGCAAGGCTATTGTACTTGCGGCGACAGGTATCATCATCTATGCCGGCTGGGGAGTTGCCTGCCTGTTCTTCGGAGGCAATTTCCTTGATTACGCCAGCCTCGACCCCGTTCTTCCCGGGGATAAAGAGATGGCGCGCTCACACAGCATGCTGGTCGTTGAGATTGGGGTCGCTTTTACTGTCACGGCGATCATGTTCGCCATTTATTCGAACCTGGCCACCCGGGGGCGCCTTGAAAAAGGCCTGTAAGGCATGGAATTGTTAGCTGCAGGATTTATCGAGGACAATATTGTCCCCAAGTTCAATTACTGGATTTACGTGATCCTCATGATGATCGGGCTCTACGCCATGATCACCAAGAACAACCTGATCAAGAAGTTGATCGGGATGGCGGTTTTCCAGACGGCGATCATCCTGTTCTATGTGTCAATCGGGGTCAAGGAGGAGAGTGGAATCCCGATACTGGGCCACGGGCAGCACCATGAGATTGTCGAGGAGGGTAAGCCCAGCGGAGAAGTGATCACCAAGGATGAATTTGCCAATCCACTGCCCCACGTGCTGATGCTCACGGCCATTGTTGTCGGGGTCAGCACCCTTGGGCTTGCCCTGGCGATTTCCCAGCGGATTCATGGTTCCTTTGGCACCCTTGAGGAGGACGAGATACTGGATCAACTTCGACCCGGCGGGCATGACTGAGCATTATCCGGTAGTCATCCTTATGGCGCCCCTGTTTGGGGCACTGCTGGCGACTCTCCTCGGCAGGGGACGGCAGGTTGCGTGTTGGTGGACTGCCCTGATTGCCCTTGGTATTTCTGCGTTGTTTGCCGTTGGTAATATTTGCGCCGTTCTGGCCTCCGGGGAGGGTGAATTGCGCTACCGGATGGGCGGATGGCATGAAAGCTCCGGTTATGAGGTGGGCATTGAGTTGCGCGTTGACATGCTTGCCGCCCTTGTCGTTGCCGCGGTGACCCTCGTTGGTTTCGTTAACACGATTTTCGCCAAGACCCGTGTCACCGGGGAGATGAGGGAGAAGGTTTCCTTCTACTATGCGCTCAACCAGCTGCTCATCGTAGGGTTATGCGGGATCGTGATGACCAATGATGCATTCAATCTATATGTGCTCATTGAGATCACTTCACTGACGAGTTATGCGCTGATCGCGATGGGCAACCGGCGCGCGGCACTCTCCAGCTTCAATTACATCATCATGGGAACCATTGGTGCCTCGTTTTACCTGCTGGGGGTTGGCTACCTCTACATCAAGACAGGCACTCTCAATATTGATGACATCCGCGGTGTACTGCAGTCCGGCAATCTTTGGGGGCATGCCAGCATAACGATTGCGTTCATTCTCATCATGCTCGGGGTGTGGATTAAGATGGCCCTTTTCCCACTTCATGGCTGGTTGCCTAACGCTTATTGCTACGCGCCGAGCGCGGTGAGCAGTTTCATGGCGCCGCTGATGACCAAGGTCATGGTTTATGTGATGCTGCGCGTCATGCTCTGGTTGTTTGGCAGTGAATATGTTTATTCAAGCGGACATGTCTGGGGAGAATTGATCATCTGGATGTCGATAATCGCTATTGTCGCCGGTTCTTTTTTAGCCCTTGCAAGGACCGACATTAAAAAAATGCTGACTTACCTTATTGTCGCGGAGGTTGGCTACATGGTTGGCGGTGCCTGGCTGGTCAACGGTGCCGGGCTTGCGGGCAGCATGTATCATATTTTCTCGGATGCGGCGATGACCTTTTGCCTCTTCCTGGCAGCATCGATTGTCATTCTGCGCACCGGGGATCACCGCCTGACAGCCTTTAATGGTCTTTTTCGCAGGATGCCGCTCACCATGATCGGGTTCACGGTGGGAGCCCTGTCAATGATCGGGTTGCCGCCGACCTGCGGGTTTTTCAGCAAATGGTATCTCATCAGCGGCGGGATTGAGGCTGGGCACTGGGCTTATGTTGCCGCGCTATTGTTCTCGAGCCTGGTCAACGCCGTCATCTTTTTCAGGATCTTTGAGCGTGCCTATTTCGGTAATCTCAAGGGGGTTGCTGATGAGCAATTTCCCGATGACAGGGATTCCGCGCCGCCGCTTACGCTGGAAAGGGTGCCGTGCTCGATGCTGATCCCGCTTTTCCTTGCCGTCATGGCAGTCCTGCTTGTCGGTATCTATAACAATACCCTTGTCAGTTGGCTCAAGGCCGCAATGCCGCCGCTATAGATGATCGAAGAATCTTACCTGCCCCTGCTGGCCTGGATGGTGTCGCTGCTTGCGGTGCCAGCCATCCTGCTGATGCGTAGAAGCCCCAATGTTCGTGAGGGCACGACATTCGTTGCCGCGTTCGTCAAGTTCGCTCTTGTGTTGGCGATGCTGCCTGCGGTTATGGCAGGTGGAGTGCTGCGTTTTAGCTTTGGCGAGATTCTTCCGGGCATTCCCCTTGAGTTCCGGGTAGATGGACTCGGGATGCTTTTTGCCCTGGTGGCTTCTTCCCTCTGGATACTGACGACTCTCTATTCCGTTGGTTATATGCGGGGTCTCAAGGAGCATGACCAGACAAGGTTCTTTGCATGTTTCGCGGTTTCAATCTCGGCCACGATCGGCGTTGCCTTCGCCGGCAACCTTTTCACTCTCTATCTCTTCTACGAGATGTTGTCGCTCTCGACCTACCCGCTGGTGACTCATCACGGTGACAAGGAGGCGCGCAGCGGCGGTCGCACCTACCTGAGCCATCTTCTCGGGACCTCGGTTGCCTTTGTGCTGCCGGCAATGATCTATTGCTGGGTCAAGTCCGGCGGTGACATGAGCTTCACTGACGGGGGCTTCCTTGCAGGGAAGATCGGTCCTGGGGATGGGCTCATTGTGCTCCTCGCATTCACCCTTGGATTTGCAAAATCCGGCCTGATGCCGTTCCATTCCTGGCTGCCCAATGCGATGGTTGCGCCAACGCCGGTCTCCGCTTTGCTGCATGCCGTGGCGGTCGTCAAGGTGGGTGTATTCTGTATTTTGCGGGTATTTACCGGCGTGTTTGGCATCGATACACTCAAGGATCTGGATATCACCACCGCGGTCACCTATATAGCCGGCTTCACCGTGATCACCTCTTCGCTTATTGCGCTGACCCAGGATAACCTGAAACGCAGGCTGGCTTTTTCGACAATAGGCCAGCTGGCATATATCATTCTTGGCGTGTCGTTGCTCTCCGCTCATGGCATCACCGGCTCGGCGATGCATATTGCAATGCATGCTTTCGGGAAAATCACCCTGTTCTTTTGCGCGGGTGCTATTTTCATGGCGACCGGGAAGAAATACGTCAGCCAGATGGTTGGCATCGGCCGGCAGATGCCGGTGACCATGACCGCTTTCCTGCTCGGTTCCCTGAGTATTATCGGTCTGCCGCCCTTTGGTGGCGCCTGGAGCAAGTGGTATCTGTTTCTTGGTGCTCTTGATGCCGGGCAGCTAATGATAGCGGCGATCCTGATCATCAGTTCCCTGTTGAACATCGCTTATTTACTTCCCGTGGCGGTTAACGCCTTGTTCCGTCAACCTCCCGGGGGCAGCGACGATATCGCAGCCGTGGGGATCAGGGAAGCTCCCGCAGCCTGCGTGATCCCGTTGAGCATAACGGCGGTGGCCGGATTTATTCTGTTTCTTTTTCCCGACCTGGTCTTCGACCTGGCACAACTCCTGATTAGCAATGGCTGACATTGTCTCTCCGCCGAAAGACAACGATCCTGACCGTGAAGGGATCATCCTGCTGGAAGACGATGGCAGGAAACACCTGTGGGATAATCCTGCCAATGTGAAGCGTTTCCTTAAGGGCTTCTTTATCATTTGCGTGTTGCTCTTCTTGTTGGATGGGCTGTTCCTGGCACACCTGGTCCACAAGCACTTGAGCTTTGAGTCAGACACTTTCCCCCTTGAAGGCTGGCTTGGCTTTTTCAGCATTTACGGGTTTATTGCCTGTGCATTAATTGTCTTGCTCGCCAAGCAATTGCGCAAGGTAGTGATGCGATCGGAGGACTATTATGATAAGTAGTCCGCATCCGGTAATCATTATTTTTGTCGGCGCCCTCCTGGTGGGGGTTTTGCGCGGCCGACTGAAGAATATCGTCTCGGTGCTTACCCCTGTATTGGGACTGGCCAACCTGCTGGCGATTTCAAGCGGGATGGAGGTGTCCGGGGATGACACTTGGCGCTTATCGGTGATGGATTTGGATCTGGTCGTGGCAAGATTCGACAAGCTGAGCCTGGTATTCGCCTATCTTTTTCATATAGCGGCAATCATCACGTCCATTTATTCGCTGCATGTTCGTGACAATATGCAGCGGGTGACCGGCTTGTTGTATGCCGGGAGTGCGATTGGTGCGGTTCTCGCCGGGGACCTGATTACACTCTTTGTGTTCTGGGAATTGTTGGCGGTGACCTCGGTATTCCAGATCTGGGCGCGACGCACCGGGAAAGCCACGAGTTCGGGTATCCGCTACCTGCTGCTGCACGTGAGCTCGGGATTGCTGTTGCTGCTGGGTGCTGCGATCCTTTACAGGGAAACCGATTCTCTGGCTTTCGATGAAATCGGCCTTCAGGGACTGGGAGGCTGGCTGATTTTCCTTGCCCTGGGTATCAAGTGCGGATTCCCCCTGTTGCACACCTGGCTTACCGACAGCTATCCGGAGGCAACCTCGGTCGGGGCGGTTTACCTGTGCTGCTTTACCACCAAGACTGCGGTTTATGCCATGGCTCGAGGGTTTCCCGGCGCCGAGCCTCTACTTTATATAGGGGTAGCGATGGCGGTGTTCCCGATCTTTTACGCGGTGATTGAGAACGACTTGCGCCGGACGCTCGCCTTCAGCATGATCAACCAGATCGGCTTTATGCTGGTGGGTATTGGCCTTGGCACAGCGTGGGGTATTAATGGCGCGGTTGCCCATGCCTTTAACGATGTGTTTTTCAAGGGCTTGCTGTTCATGGCAATGGGCGCGGTGCTTTATCGCACCGGCACGATGAATGCCTCGCAGCTTGGCGGTCTTTATAAGAGCATGCCGTGGACGACGGGGTTTTCAATCGTGGGTGCGGCTGCTATTTCCGGGTTTCCTTTACTGTGCGGTTTTGTAAGCAAGAGCATGATCATGGCCAGTACGGCCAAGGAGGGACACCTGGTGATCTGGTTACTCCTGCTCTTCGCTGCTGCGGGCGTGCTTAAACATGCCGGGATCAAGATCCCGTTTTTCGCATTCTTTGCGCATGACTCGGGGATTCGCACCAGGGAGGCGCCGGCGAATATGCTTGTGGCAATGGCTATGTCAGCGGTGATGTGCATTGGAATTGGCTGTTTCCCGCACTTGCTTTACCGACTTTTGCCGGAACCCTGGGATGTGGCTTATAATCCCTACGATACAACGCATATCATTACCCAGTTCCAGTTGCTGTTCTTTGCCGGTGCAGCCTTCACTTTCCTGTTGCTGCGCAATATCTATCCACCTGAATTACGCTCGACCAACCTTGACTTTGACTGGACCTGGAGGAAGGGCGGCAGACTTTTTTACAGGGCAAGCGACGTTATATTCAATACCGCCAATGAGAAGATCCACCGGGGGGTTGTTGGCGTGTTTATCGGCAGGTTGAATCATTTAAGCAAAGCGGCACCCTCGCGATTACTGGTGTTTGTAATGACGCCGTTGTGGAAGGCGCAGGGTTTTGTCGATGAGGCGCTGGTTGAGAAACAGCGTGCGTTCTACGAAGATGCCAGGCTTGGCGCGTTCCCGATCGGCAAGGCCGCAATTATTGCAGTGATTCTTCTTGGCTTACTGTATATTTTATAGTGGATGCGCCGATTTTTCCCCTTGTTCCCGATGGCTTTCTATTTTTCCCCCGAATTTTGCCAAGTGTTGGCCGTTAACTGTCGATTGTTCACGTGATGAGGACTGCGCCGATGGATTCAGCGGATCTTTGTGCTTCGGTTATTGCGGTTCCTCCGCTTTGCCGGAAAGTTGACCGGGCGATTGATATCGGGGAAAACCGCAAGCTTATCTCGCATCTTGAGAATGGAGGGGTTCGCACCTTGCTTTACGGTGGCAATGCCAATCTCTACAACATGGCCGTTTCCGAATATGCACAGCTATTGGAAATACTTGAGGCTGAGACAGGGGAAGAGACAATTGTTATTCCTTCAGTCGGTCCATTTTTCGGGAATATTACCGATCAGGCTGAGATACTGAAGCATTCCTCATTCCCGGCGGTGATGGTATTACCGGTAATGTTCCCCGCCAAACCGGAGGGCGTTGCGAGTGCGGTGAGGCACTTTGTCGAAAAATCGGGGATCAGGGTGGTGCTCTATATCAAGGATGAAGCCTATATTTCCCCGGAATTGGCGGGCGCACTGGTGAAGGATGGTGTTATTTCGTGGGTTAAGTACGCAATTGTCAGGGAGACCCCCCTGCGGGATGACTACCTCAGGGCGCTTCTCGACCAGGTTGATCCGGCCATGGTGGTCAGCGGCATAGGCGAACAACCGGCGATTGTCCACTTGCGGGATTTTGGTCTTGGCAGTTTCACGTCGGGGTGCGTATGCATTGCACCCTCAGAGTCGATGAGAATGCTGGCCGCGATCAAGGAGGGTGATTTTGATGGAGCGGAGAAAATTCGGGTAAAGTTTGCAGATCTGGAGAATTTACGCAACGCCCACGGTCCGATCCCGGTGCTTCACCATGCGGTAGGCCTGGCCGGCATTGCCGACACAGGAACGCAGTTGCCACTGATGGCGGATCTGGATAAGGAGGTGATGGAGCCTATAAGGAAGGCCGCCGGGGCACTGATGAAGTGTGCGGGCTTGTGATGGGAGGGCGTCTTACCGCAGATACTTGAAGCTTCCCGCCGGTGCGATGCGGCCAAGGATCTCTCCCTTGATCCGGTTGTCATCAGTGCCTGGTTCCAGCGGCAGGCTGTCCACATGCCCGTCGGCAAAGAGGAAATTAGCGCGTTTGTGATGGCGGAAGTGGATCGTCTGGTACATTTCATTGATGATGTAGAATTCCTCAAGCATTGGGTTGTCCGGGCTTGCGGGAGACTGGAAGGTGTTGACCTGGGCGCAGTCACCAAACACGACAACCGAGCCGGGATGATCTATGGCGCTGCTGTGAATACAGTTTTTTCCTGAAGGTCCGCCACCGAGCAACCAGTTGTAGCCATAGCCCCAGCTGGCACCATTGAATTTGGGTTTCCAGCTGACCGACCGGTAATTGAAGCAGGGGCAACTCTCGATTTGCCCAATGCTCCGGATGTATGGATAGAGTGGCCCGGCGGTTGCGTCGAGATCGCGTTCCCCCTCGGCACGGATATCTCCTGACTCAAGGCCGAAATACCAAATTTTCCCTTTTTCCGTGTTTTGTGCGTAGGGGAAATAGCGGTTGTTGTGATCGTTTAGGTAAAGTTGCGTGGCAATCCCGAGTTGTGACAGGCCGGCGACACACTTGGCATTATAAGCGGAGCTTTTTACCGAGGAAAAAACCGCGGATGAGACCAGGGCAAGGATCGCAATGATTGTCATCGTGAGCATAAGCTCAACCAGTGTGAATGCTTGCTTCACGGGTAATTTAGATTGAACCGCAAGAAATATTCAGTGGTTTCCACTTTGCGGATCTCATGTCCGGGACCGAGAAAAATCAGTGCATGGGGAACCCGTTTCCAGGTTTCAAGATTCGATGAGGCTTCCGCAAAAACGGTAATGTCTGTGTGGTGCCGGTAGGTAATGCTGAGGACTCCATTTTCAAATACGGGCGCCGGTATTCCATCGGGAAAGGCAGTTCTGATCAGGTTAATTCCAGATGTTTTGACATGGATTGAATGAACTTTGAGATCAGCGCTTCCTGGCTGATTGTGTTGCCAGAGCAACAGCGCGAAGGCATCGAAACGGAAAGGGAATTCTTCAGTGAGAATCAGTTGAATAGTGGACGGGTCATGATCGGGATTTGCACCGAACTTATTAATGGGGAGTCCACCGTTGTCATCGGAGAGACGAAGGGTAATTGTCCGGGTGGAGGCTTCATAACTGAGTGCAGTGGTAAGCCTGGTGTTTGCAGGTAGTGGCCCAATTTCCCCAAAATCGTTAATCAGGCTGGTGGCACCGCCCGGGAACTTCAGCGAGTTGGATGTGAGCGCGTTGCCGCTGCCGTTATCCTGGCTGATGAAGGTTGGCGTGTAGGTTGGATAGGAAGCGCCCGGAAAATAATCAACAGTCAGACATTCCCAGGAATTGCCCGGGGCGATGGTTCGTTGGGCTCCGGTGTTGACGGCATTGATCAGCCCGAAGGAAAGCTGGCAGAAGTTGAAGTCGTCGAAGTTGATTGATGACAGGGTAAATTCAACGGTGGCTGTAAAGCTGTCAGTTTCCCTTAACGTTCGCCTTAGCGGCCAGGCAATCCTGGCATGCGGCTGCAACAGGTCATATGACGCAGTGAGGGTTTTTGCAGAGGAATTGAAAGAAAAGCGTGAAGAATCCCCGCTTACCAATGCGCGTGATGTGGTTGGGTCTGATTCGAAGCGTTCGTCGAGCAATGTTTCCCCGCCGGAAAGCGTGACGGATGCCCATAAAACTGTAAAAGGTATTTTCAACGGTATCGCCGGGTTAACAGGCCGAGTAATGTGAACAGCAAAACGGATACAGCCGGTTCAGGAATGACAGACCCTCCAACGGCGTTGGCAGCGACAGAAACGGCATCCAGTTCAAAATTAAGCATTGTGTCAGGATCTCCATCGTCGGCCAGTGACAGGCGAACCCAACCGGCCTGTGCAAGTTCTGTGGCGTCAAGGTCGATCCATGTTCCCCCGGCAGAGTTGCCCAGCAACCCTTTGATTGTGTCCCAGTTCTTTCCCGCGTAGTCAGCGAGCGTGTTGTCATGAGGCAGCCCGAAATCAGCGGCAGTGAGGCCGGCAGGATCGCCCTGGTAGGCGGATGTTGCATTGATGAAAGCGCTTGAGGGTTGATCAAATCGAGTCAGTCCGAGGTTGATCCAGTTTACCCCGTCGGCACTGACCTCAAGGACAGCGCTGTCAATGCCAAAAGTGGCACCGGGCAATTCCAGGTCGGTGCCGGCGATGCCTTCCGGCCAGGATGTATCGCTGATACCGGCGTTGGTAAAGATACCTATTTCCGGTGTTCCCGTTGTGGTAACTGCAAAGTTGGCCAGCTGCAGTGTGATTGATCCTCCTTCACCAAATTGAACAATTTGCCCTGCTTCAAAATGAGGACTGAAGGGACTGATAATACTTGCAAATTGTGTTCCGGCTCCGGCTACAGGATCAGGTTGTCCCAAGGCTGCCGCTGGATTTCCGGGATTGCTAAGGAGGCCCGGCTCATAAGCGATGAGCTCACTGGCAAAGGTGGTCGCCGAAACATTATTGCAGGGCATCATGGCTCCCAGGGCAAGCATGACAAACCCGATTGTTTGCGGGGCATTATATAGCATTACGGATAGTTCTTTTATGCGAAGAAATTTCTCGTAACCGCCCCGTGCAAGTATTCGGACTTCTGGCTTCAAGTCTCCTTCCCGCCTTCACCCCGCCTAACGGCAGGATTGGCATGCCGGGAATTTGTATCCAGATACCGCAGCGCAAACTGTCCCGGGTTCTAACCGGGTTCCATGCACCGAGCTGGTATGTAGGAAAAACCGTTACTCAGAACATATCAGAGAGCAACCGGAATATGGGACTTGGAACTTTAATCTCATGTGGGACTATATTGGCAATGCCCCATCATTATGGAGTTATGTAATTTGCTGCTCGTCGCGATAGCTCTGCAGGGCATCCTTCATGCGGGAAAGCATATAATAGATGCTCTGGCTGCGTGTAAGTACAAGTGGGGAGCCGACAATTTTAATGATGAAGTCCTCCGGTAAGCCAAGGATTTCCTCAACATCGCAGTTGTCCAGACCGCGGCAGAGGATCGTGGTCATCGCCCTGGTGAGGGTTTGCACATTGGGGCCAAGTGAGATCTTGAATCTCGCCCTGCGGCCCTCGATGCGCAGGAAAACACCAACAGTGTCGATACACTGCTCGTCTTTACGCACATCCTGCAGATGAAATTGCTCATCTTTTGCGGGTCTCCATTTTTCTGCTCCAAGGGCAAAGCTGACAAGATTCTCACGCCGCTCCTCCTCGGAGAGCGATTCGAATATCGCGATGATTGCGCCAAGTTTTCCGGGATAGGGCATCTGCGGCGATGATTGCCAAGTATGTGGCTGAGTTGAGTTTTATATGGCCAGTGTATTGCCAATTCCTTTTCGAATTCGAAGAATCATCAATAATACCGGAATCTGTAAATTCGGCAACCCTGGGCAATTCGTGCTAGGGTCGGTTCATGGCGACTGAGCCTCCACTCCCCGAAGAGCTGATGTTGCGAATGCAACACCTGAAGGTGATTGAGGGTGACTTGACCGAGCGCTTTATTCGCGGTTCCGGGCCCGGTGGCCAAAAGATCAACAAGACATCCTCCTGCGTGCAGCTGCGGCATGTGCCCAGTGGCATTGAGATAAAGTGTCAACACAGCCGTTCCCTCGCGGCGAATCGCGTGAAGGCACGAAGCCTGGTTTGCGACATCCTGGAAGAACGTGAGATTAAGCGGCGCGCAGCGCGCCGGGCTGAGGCTGCAAAGCGTCGCCGCCAGAAACGACAGCCATCAAGGAGACAGAAAAAAATCAATGTCGCCAACAAGCGTCGCCACGGAATCAAGAAGCGATTGCGTGGGCGACCCGGGACTGAAGAATAAGGCTCAGGGCGTCACTTTTCCCGGCAACTATCTGGTGACCAGCTTGACAAATTCCTTCCTGGCTTTCTTTGAAACCAGCGCATAGAGATTGTCTCCTGCGGAGATTATATCTTCACTTGAGGGCACCCTTGTGTGGTTTTCATGGATGTGCGCGACCAGCGAACAGTTGTCAATTTTAATGTCCTTGACGGTTGCTCCGTCTGCCTTGGAATTCTCGCGAACAGTGACCTCGATAAGTTCACCTTCCGGCCAATCCTTAATGACGTGGTATTTGTCGGAGGTGATGAAGCGCATTAGTTCCTGCTGCACCACTGCGCGCAGGCTGACGGAATCGATGCCCAGTTGCTCGTGTGCCTCGCTGAGCGCATCCGCATGATCGGTGTGGTGGGTGAGGGTAAGGCATTGTTTGGCCTTAAGTTTCTTGGCATGCAGGCAACTCACCAGGTTGTCGATATCGTTCCGGGTGGTGGCAATGAAGAAGTCGACTTCCACCTCGCCGATTTGTTCTTCCTGGAGGTTTTTAAGCAAGGTGGCGTCAGCATTGATGATGCTGATGCTGTCATCCACTTCACCTTCAATTTTTTCAGCATGTGCCTGGTCACGTTCGAACACCCTCACCTTGTAGTTCCAGGCCTCTATTTTTTTTGCCAAGGCGAAACCGTAACTGCCGCCGCCGACTATAACGATTCTTGGTTTCCAGTCTTTCATGTTGCCGCCATGCAGTTTATTGGCGGTTTCCGAGAGTGTTTGCGGGTTGCCGCAGAGAATGACGCGGTCCCCTTCCTGCAGACAATCATCAGGCCCGGCAGGAAACCTATGCTCGCCGGTATCGCGGAGGATGGAGAGGACACGCACCCGTTCAGGCAGTGCGATGTCCCGCAGGGATCGATTTCGGACATCACTCCCCCTGGTAACGATGACTTGTTGCACCTCAATTTTTCCCTGCCCGATTTCCTCGACTTCGGTTGGCACGGGATTATGGATGCTTTTTGAAAGCTGCGTGGCGCACAACTGCTCGGAGCTGAACATGTGATCGACGGAGAAAAGTTGATCAAGCCTTAACGGGAACTCATTGCGGCGAAGAGTCTCGGAAACGCGACAAATGGTCGTCTTGGCACCGCCTTCATTGGCTACTTTGCAGGCGGTGAGGTTGGCGTGGTCATCGCTGGTGAGCGCGAAGAAAAGATCACATTGGCTTATATTAGCCTCGTCAATAAGCAGGTTGGGATGAGTGCCGTTGCCGGCGATGACGGTGTCAACCTCATCATTAGCTTCGATTTCCCTGGCGAGTTTGCGGTTTTGTTCAATGACAGTGACATCGTGAGCCTTGCTTGACAGGCTGAGGGCGAAGTGACGCCCGATTTCGCCGGCACCGACTATAATGATACGCATCTTGGATGATTCAGGGTTGAGTGTTCAGGTGCAATGATTCTGCATTTGAGGCCGAATGTCGAATTTATCAGCAAGGTGGCTGGCAAGTTCATCCATCGGCAGGCCGACGACATTGGTATATGATCCGCTGGTCTTGGCGATGATTTTTTCACCGTGTTCCTGCGCGGCATAGCCGCCGGCCTTGTCAAGGGGGTCGATGAGCGCCAGGTAGGAGCGTAATGCTTCAGGATTAAGCGTCCTGAAGGTCACGTCGGTAATGACATGGAAAGAATACCGGGTTGCAGGATTTCCCTGTATCAGGGCAACCCCGGTGCACACCTGGTGTGTTTTTCCAAGCAACCGCGTGAGTATGGCTTCGGCATGGGACAGGCTATCAGGTTTTCCCAACGGTTCAGACCCGAGGAAGACCAGGGTATCCGCCCCGATAACAACCGCATCCGGGTTGCTGCTGCTGATCGACTTTGCTTTTAGCATCGCGTTGTTTCCGGTTAACTGCTGCGGCGAGAGGGAGGGGTCATTGGATTCTTGCGCATCAGGAAGGGCAACGCGGAAATTGTAACCCGCCTGCGCCATGAGTTCGTGGCGGCGTGGAGAAGCGGAAGCCAGCAGCAATTGTGGTTGCATCAGGGACAGGTCACCCGCCTTGAGCGCGATGCAATACATATCAACATATCGTGATTTGTTGATATATTACCTTGAAGGCACGTTTTTAAGGGTTATTCTCCCTAGAATGGCCAAAGAAAGCTGCCAATCCGAGTTGCAAAAGCTGCTGGGTGAGCGCATCGCGATCCTTGACGGGGCGATGGGCACGACGATTCGTGGCTATGGGCTCAATGAGCAGGCAGCACGTGGAGAGCGTTTCAGGGACAGCATCAAGGATTTGCTCAATAACGGGGATATCCTGTCGCTGACGCAGCCGGAGATTATCGGCGACATCCACAAGCGTTTTTATCAGGCCGGGGCTGACATTGCGGAGACGAACACTTTTTCAGCGACCACTGTTTCACAAAGCGACATTTTTCTCCCCCACGAAGAGGGCAAGCGGAGAGATCAGGAATACTTCCAGCGGGTGATCGAGGATCCGAAGCTCAACGACCTGGTCTGGGAGATGAACGTCGAGTCGGCAAAACTTTGTCGCACGATGGCTGAACGCGTCGGTGAGGACTCAGGGGTGAAACGCTACGTCGCGGGCGCCATTGGACCGATGACGGTGGCGCTCCACCAGATGGTGGACGCTAGTGACCCTGAGTTCCGGATGGTGACTTTCGATCAGGTGAAGTCGGCCTACATGCACCAGATTCGCGCGCTTATCGAAGGTGGCGTCGATATTTTAATGGTGGAGACGATCTTTGATGCACTGAACGCAAAAGCCGCATGCGTCGCGATCCGGGAAGTGTTCGCAGAGGACGGTGTCGATTTCCCAATCATCATTTCGGCGGCGGTTGGCTTGGGTGGCGAGACGATGACTTCGGCTTTGAAGGTTGAGGCCCTCGCTAGCACCTTCGCACATGTGAACCCGCTGGCGATCGGCATGAACTGCTCGATCGGGCCAGATCTGATGCGTCCGTTTTTGTCGGAACTCTCGGCGGGTTCGAACACTTTCGTTTCGGCTTATCCCAACGCTGGACTGCCAAACCCACTGGCTCCAACAGGCTTTGATTTGTTGCCCGAGCACATGGCAGAGCACACGAAGGACTTCGCGGAGTCCGGGCTAGTGAACTTGATTGGTGGTTGTTGTGGAAACACTCCGGAGCACATCGCAGCGATCGCTGAGGAGGCGAAGAAGCACCCGCCGCGGCCGTTGCCGACGGTTGAGCCGCTGATGCGCTTGAGCGGATCGGACGCATACGACCACACGGCGGACAAGAATTTCCTCATGATCGGTGAGCGGACGAACGTCGCAGGTTCGCCGCGCTTTGCGAGGATGATCAAGGAGGGACGCCTTGAGGACGCAGTGAGTGTTGCGCGGCAACAGGTCGAGAACGGCGCGAACGTGATCGATATCTGTATGGATGAGGGCCTCATCGATGGCGTCGACATGATGACGCGCTTCCTGAAGATTCTCCAGACCGAGCCGGAGGTGAACAAAGTACCGTTCATGGTCGACTCCTCGAAGTGGGAAGTGATCGAAGCTGGCCTGAAGTGCCTGCAGGGCAAAGGTATCGTAAACTCGATCTCACTCAAAGAAGGTGAGGATGCGTTCCGCGAGCGGGCGAAGACCATCATGCGTTACGGTGCGGCAGTGGTCGTAATGGCCTTCGACGAAGAGGGGCAAGCGGCAACCTTGGATGACAAGATTCGTATTTGCGAACGTGCTTACAACATCCTCGTCAAGGAAGTTGGTTTCAATCCGAACGACATCATCTTCGATCCGAACATCCTCACCGTTGCAACGGGCATGGAGGCGCACAATAACTACGCGGTCGACTTCATCGAGGCGACACGTTGGATTAAAAAGAACCTGCCGGGCGCGAAAGTGAGCGGTGGTGTTTCGAATATCTCGTTCGGTTTCCGTGGCAACAACCCAGTGCGCGAGGCGATGCACTCAGCCTTCCTGTATCACGCGATTGAGGCCGGCATGGACATGGGCATCGTTAACGCCGGGATGCTTGAGGTCTATGAAGAGATTCCCAAGGAGTTGTTAGTGAAGGTCGAGGACGTGCTCCTCAACCGCAATCCTGAGGCGACTGAGGCGCTCGTCGACTACGCAGAGCAGTTCAAAGGCAAGGCTGGCAAGAAGATCGAAGTCGATCTCAGCTGGCGCGAGCAGTCGGTGGAGAAACGGCTAGAGCATGCACTCCTGCGTGGCATTACCGATTTTATTGACGAGGACAGCGAGGAGGCACGCGTTAAATACGGCAAGCCGATCAAGGTCATCGAGGGGCCGCTGATGGATGGCATGGGCATCGTTGGAGACTTGTTCGGCGAGGGCAAGATGTTCCTGCCGCAGGTGGTGAAGTCGGCAAGGGTGATGAAGAAATCAGTGGCTTATCTTGAGCCGTTCATGGAGGACGATCAGCAGCAGGCTGACCGTGCGGGCAGGATAATCATGGCGACGGTCAAGGGCGATGTGCACGACATTGGCAAGAATATCGTCGGGGTGGTGCTGGCATGTAACAACTACGAAGTCATTGACCTTGGTGTCATGGTCCCGTGTGGGAAGATTCTTGCGAAGGCGAGGGAGGTTGACGCCGATATCATCGGTCTGAGTGGCCTGATTACACCCAGCCTTGATGAGATGATGAACGTGGCTGCAGAGATGGAGCGCGAAGGTTTCACCGTGCCCCTTTTAATTGGAGGTGCTACGACAAGTGCTGCGCACACGGCAATAAAGATTGCCCCGAATTATGGCAACCCGGTAGTGCATGTGCTGGATGCGAGCCGCAGCGTGCCGGTGGTAACCTCGTTGTTGAGTAATGAAGGTCGGGATGCCTTCGTGGCCGGTAATGAGCAAAGGCACGTTGATCAGCGGGAGAAGTTTGATAACAAAACCGCAAAGAAGAAGATGATTGCGCTTAAGCAGGCGCAGCAGGGGCGTTTCACCTGTGACTGGGAATCCATCGATATTGCGGTTCCCGAAGGTGCAGATGAGGGTGTGTCCTCACCGCGACTGGAGGATATCGTTGCTTTCATCGATTGGTCGCCGTTTTTTCACACCTGGGAGTTACGCGGGCGATATCCTGATATATTCGATGATCCGAAGATGGGTGAGGAGGCACGCAAGCTTCATGATGATGCTCTTGCGATGCTGCAGGTGATCATTACCGGGAAGAAATTTATTGCACGGGGAGCTTGGGGATTATTCCCTGCCAATGCCCGTGACGATGACATCGAGGTTTACACTGACGAATCCCGGTCGGAAGTACGCTGCGTGTTCCATACACTGCGCCAGCAGATGGCCAAGAAGGGCAAGCCCAACTACGCGCTGGCCGACTTTATAGCACCATTGGGAAGCGGCCGGGCAGATTATCTTGGTGGATTTGTGGTGGCAATTCAAGGTGCCGACCGCTTGTCTGCAGAGTTTGAGAAAAACCACGACGATTATTCGAGTATCATGGCCAAGGCCCTTGCCGACCGCCTTGCGGAGGCCTTTGCCGAGAAACTGCACCATGAGGTGCGTGTTGCCTGGGGATACGAGACACCAGGTGAATACAGCAGCAAGGAATATATTCGTGAGTGTTATCGCGGCATACGGCCTGCCGGCGGTTATCCCGCGCAACCTGACCACACTGAGAAACGCACCCTGTTCGACTTGTTGCAGGCTGAGAAGAATACCGGCGCACGCCTGACTGAAAGCATGGCAATGCATCCCGGGGCAGCAGTCAGCGGCCTTTATTTTTCCCATCCTGAATCACGTTACTTTGGCGTGGGGCAGATCGGCCGCGATCAGGTCGAGGACTATGCAGGAAGAAAGGGGACCACTGTTGCCGATGCGGAAAAGTGGCTTGGTCCATGGCTGGGGTATTGAACCCGACACGGGACGTCGAGTATCTTTCCAGAGGAATAACAAGATAATGGTTGAGGCACGGCAGGCTGTTGCCGGGGGAACCGGCAACCTTGGCACAGCGGTTTGATCAGGATTCCTGCCTGTTTATAATTTGTTGCCACTCATCGGTGATATATGCACAGTTGGAATCATGGGCAGGCATTTAAAAATCACTATTTCCGGAGTGTTTATCGTTGGCTTATTCTCCGGGTGCCAGACGACAAAGCCAGAGGGGGAACCTGCCAACTCGCCGGCACACCAGGCCCGCCTGCAGGCTATTCTTGCCGAGGACCCCGGGGATTTTTACATTGGGCGCCGCTACCATGTTGAGCGCACACGCTACTGGGGATACCTCCGTCGTCCACGCAACGGGTGGCAAACGGCAAAACTTGTGATAATGAATGAGTCTCGCAAGCCGGTTCCTGACAGTCCGCTCGGGCGATCGGACGGGGAAACAGGACCGGTTCAACCGGACCACAATTTTGAATACAGGATTTACGGTCACTATTCGGGAAAGGATGCGTATGACCCGAATTCAAACATGGTGCTCCCGGAGTTCATCCTTGAAGATTATGAATTAATTGATTCTGAGCCCGGTTGGTTATTTGATCCGCGGGAGATCCATCCTTCCCGGCGGTTGCAACCCGGTCCGGAGGGTAGCGAGAGGGAAACAGCACCATAGAGGGAGCTCTTTCTGTTCAACCACCGGAAGAGTGGACCGGGATTTGCAATGGACATTGCCTTGACCGTGTTGAGTTGCGGGGCGATAGTTAATCAACCTCTCCCCTCACTTTTTTCCCCTTAATTCCCCAACGATTGCCATGATTCGCCTCCATCGTGTATGCCGCCGATATTATTATATTTTTGCTTTAATTGCTTTTGGATTACCATGTTTTTCCGAGCGTAGTGTTGCTGAGGTCATTATCACTGAGGTTCATTACAATCCGAATGGTGCTGATGAACAGAAGGAGTTCATCGAACTGAAGAACGTAGGTAATGAGACGGCAAACTTGTCGGGATGGCAGTTTACCAATGGCGTTTCATTTACCTTCCCAAACGCTACTGTCCTGGAACCCGGGGAGTTCTTTGTTGTCGTTGCCAATCCGGGTGCGTTTGCCCTTCATTATCCGGGCGTGGCAATTGGCGGACAGTTTATTGATGAAGACAACGGGGTGGCGGGCCAGGCGGGACTCTCCAACAAAGGTGAACGCCTGACGCTTAAAGACGGGCCCGATGAGACCGGCAGCACCATTTTTTCCCTGCGTTATCATGATGGCAACAACGGGGATATTCCCGCACCCCCCATCGTCCCGGATTCCGATGCCCTTGAGCGTGCGCGTTGGCCAAGCGAGGCTGATGGGGAAGATCGCTCACTCGTCTCACTTGCCCCTAATGGAAATCCCGATGAGGAAGACTATCGGAACTGGCGTCCGAGCATTAACCTTAACGGTTCACCGGGAGCTGATGAGCCATTGCCCTCCCCGCTGCAGCTGATCTATATCAACGAGGTGCGCACACGTGACGGGGTGCTTGATAATGATGCGGTTGAACTCTACAACCCCGGAGCGGGTGATGTCGATATTGGAGGATGGTTTGTCAGCGACAACCTTGATCAGCCCATGAAAAATCCGGCCATCACGTCAAATACGATTGTGCCGGCCGGAGGATACAGAGTTCTTGAGAATGGGGTGAGCGGGTTCATTCTCAGCGTAAGTTCGAAAGGTGAGCGGGTGTTCCTTTACTCTGCCCAAGGCGGGATACTTACGGGTTGGGTGCATGGATTTCATCTGGAGGCCTCGGAGGATGGCAAGAATTTCGCACGGTTTGTTGATGCCTCCGGGAAGGAGCATCTGATCCCAGATGATCCCAGCATGGGGGCGGGCAACGGCACTCCGGATCTTCCCGTGTTGAGTATTATCGAGATCATGCATACTCCCGGGTATGGATCCGTTGCAGAGTATATCAAGATCAGCAATTCAAGTGTCTCCACAGTAGCGCTTTACGATCCGCTTGCGCCTTCGGATAACCTGAATGTTGGCGGGTTTGGCATTACACTGCCGGGGGTTCAGCCGACCCTGGCCCCTGGAGAGGAGGCCTTTGTCACCAATATTTCCGAGGTGGCGTTCCGGGCTGCCTATGATGTTGATCCCGGAGCAAGGGTGTTTGCTGATACGCAAGGTGGTGGATTGAGTGGTGGAGGGGAACTGATAGAGCTGCGGATGCCCGTTACCATTGGAGGATTGCAGCGCAATGACCCCGGACATCCGCGTTACTATTACACGGTTGATGAAGTGCATTACGATGATGATTCTCCATGGCCGAGTGAAGCAGATGGATCGGGTTACAGTCTGCAGAAGGTGGATCTCGACGAATCGGGTTTCGATTCACTGAATTGGGATGCCAGTGCTGATCGTGGCGGCTCTGCTTTCGGTGGAGGGGTTATTTATGTCAATGAGGTGCTGGCGCATACTGACATCCCCCAGACTGATGTGATTGAACTCTATAACCCGGGGACCAGCCCGGTCGACATAGGAGGCTGGTACCTCACTGATGATCCGCTTGTTGCTCCCACGAAATATGTGATCGCAGCGGGAACAAGCATTCCCGCCGGTGGTTACTGGGCAGTGAATGAGGACAATGATGCAAACTCAGGCAGCGCGCCAGCCGGTTACTTCGGCAGTGCTTTCTCTGTCAGTTCGCGCGGTGATGAGATATTCCTGTTTTCCGGTGACGGGCTTGGAGGGTTCACCGGCTACGCGCATCAGGCGAAGTTCAAGGCTACGGCAAATGGCGTGTCGATTATTCGACATGTGAATTCCGTGGGTGAGGAGAAGTTCACGGCCCAGTCGGGGAATCCATCGCTGGAGATTAACCGATTTGTGGTGTTTCCGGATGGACTTGCGAACACTACACCGCGTGTTGAGCGGGCGGTGATCAGTGAGATTTTATATGATCCGGGTCCGGGGGGCATTGAGTTTGTGGAAATTGCAAATATCAGCGGCGTGACTCTTGCCCTTTACGATGATACTCCGATAGCACTTGGAGGCGATCCCGGTAATAACTGGGAACTGGATGGAGTGGATTTTGTGTTTCCCGGTAATCAGCCCACGCTTGCCCCAGACGAACGGGTGGTAATCATTCCTCAGGGGGTTTCTGTAGCTGCATTCCGCAACCAGTACAATGTTCCGGCAAGCGTCAGTGTTTTTGGTGATGCTGAGGGTTATATCGGTGCACTTAACAACGGCGGGGAAGAACTTGCCCTGCTCCGGCCGGATAAGCCTGATCAGGTGCCCGGGCAGGGAATCATTGTGCCCAAGATTGAGGTCGATGTTGTCAGGTATGACGATGATGCGCCATGGTCATCAGGAGAGGGCAAGAGCATTGAGCGTATCGATGAATCTGCGTTTGGTGATGATCCGGTTAACTGGCAGGTGAGCTTTTCGGGCAGTGGCACCCCGGGGAACCCGAACAGCAGTGTTGCAGGTTATCAGTCTTGGGCGGCAGGCGAATTTACAGAACAGGAACTTGCCGGCGGGGCTGCCGGTCCGGGTGAAGATTTCAACGGCGATGGATATGACAACCTGTTGGCATATGGTTTTGGTTTTAGTCCAAGGCTGGCTGTTGAAGGCATTAACCTTCCTCAAGTGGCAATATCCGGAAGTGGGGAGAATAAGATGCTGGTAATCCGCTTTCGCAGCAGGATTGATGCCCCGGACCTGACTTATAGGGTGCAAAAATCAAGTAATCTGGCATCCTGGGCGGATGTGGATAATTCTCAGGGCGAGGTGGTTGATAACGGTGATGGAACCGAGACGATAACTCACGCCGACCCCGCGGCTGTGGCTAATGAAACGGCTTTTTTGAGAGTTGTCCTGGAGTTGGCTGCCCCTTAGTGCCGCATAGGATTTGCCTTGTCATCAACGGGGTGAGGGGTGTGTGTGACCAAAGGCACCCCGCCCCGGTGGCTTCAAGCGCAGGCGACAGGTTATGCACGGTGGCCAGGCAGGGGAATATTATTTAGCAAATCTTTGATATTCATATATTTTGACAATCAATTATGATTCTATAGAATCGATAGAGCAGGTATAATGACCAATCTCTACATGATATGCGGAGTGATTGTTTTATGAGTTAATTTCAATGATGACTGATGTCGTTCTCTTTCAAGCAGTTGTTTAAAAAAGACGAACAGAGTTCCGGAGTCGAGAGAACGCGGTTGCAATTTGGCCAGCCGCAGGCGGAGGCTTTGCCTTCGACTGAGCGCACACCTCCGGCTGAGGATTCGGATGGATTGAGTGCGGAAGGGGTGTTCACAGCACCTTCTTCGCGAATTGCCGAGGAACTGCCACCCAGTAAATCCCTGGATTTACCTGAGGTTAAGAGTCCGTTTCAAATTGCAGAGTCAGCTTCTGGCAATCACGAATTTTCCGGGGAAGCTTTTCCGGAACCGGTCTCCTCGAGTGATCCCGCCTCCTCCCCGGAGAAGGAATTCGTGCAGGGAGAGGGTGAGGTTGTGAAGGAGGCCGTCACCGGCTTATTTAACTCAGTGCCACCATGTGCAGATCTATCTGCGCCTGCTGGTTTTTATGAGTCGGTGATGGAAACGGATGCGGATACACCGGGAGTGAATCCCGATCCGTTATCTCCCGGGCTCTGTTCTTCAGATGAATCATCGGTGATGGAGGGTGGCTTGCCCGCCGTTCAACGGGATCTCGCAACATCCACCATTCCCGGGGACTCCGAGGCAGCTTCAAGCGTTACTGAACCGTCCTGGGTGGCTGATTCTGAAGCGACCCAGAGCGTTCCATCACCATTCAGGGTTGATGCATTCGATGTCAGCACAGCGGAGCATACGGTACCAGTTCGGGAGCTTGCCGGCGAGATCACTCCCCCTTTTACCGGAGAAGAGAGTTTCCAGTCCGGGGAAGCCCCTTTTCCCGTTACAGGATCAATGTCAAATAATCTTCAAGCGGAGGATGCCGGATTTACTGGATCCTTTGGGGACGATGCTGCTTCTGGACAAGGCGCAGCGTTTTCTTCCCGGGTCCCGGATGAACCTCCAGGTTTTCTACCGCGTCCAACGGACGTTGTGCGACCTCCTGAACTTGGCGGGCAAGAACATATCCCTGCCTTCCTTGAAAAGCCGGGTTCCCTACAGGATGAAGGTGCAGTAAACCGGAATCAAGTTTCCGGTTTTCCGGAGACGGGCGCAGCGGCCTTCCCTGAAAACGGGGAATTCAGTAGTGGCGAGCAATCCGATGAAGGGCAATTTCCAGGTATTGATCCCGCAATGCCCAATATCCCGGAATTCTCTTCTCCTGAACATCAAGGTATACAGGAGCCTCGCCCGGATTCCTTGGAGCCGGAACAACTGCCTGTGCCGACTGAGTTATCCTCAATGGTTGACGGGGAAAAGGAACTTTCAGTCGCGGGGCCTTGGCCGTTTGAGGACGAGTTTGTCCAGTCCAAGGCGCATACGAAGCAACCGGAACCCCTGGAATCTCTCTCGCCACTCTCGTCCACATTGTCGGGCAGCCCGAGTTCCTTTGATCCAGTCGGTGCATCCAAGGTGGTGCAGGATGAGTTTCCGCCTATCGGTGATTGCAATGTCGGTAGCAGTACCGGGCAGGCTACCCTGCGTGCCTTCTTGATGACTGATGGGGACATCGATGAAGACATGGTGGCCAGGCACTGTGCGGAGCTTGAAGGCATTCATCAATGCGTTGTCTATACTGCTGATGGCAGGGTAAAGTCATCGTCGATGCCCAACGGGACACTTGAAATTGATGGCACTGGGATTTTGGAGAGCGTTCGCACCCTTGCTTCAGCTTTTGCGGCAGGCTCGGAAGGTCCAGTGACACTGCGTAGCCCCGAGGGGCTTGTCAGTTTTTTTTCATGCGGGGATGCCTGCCTTGGTGTTTTGCATTCTGAAGAGGCTTTAAAATCAGGCGTCCAGGAACGACTCTGGTTGATTACCTGTGCACTGAGCGCTTAAAGTAAATATACTGATACCAGCAATTGGCTAAGGAGGAGACTTTACGCATTGTGTAATTCGTGCCAATTTACCCGTACTGTAGCCTTTTTAAAGGAGTTGCCCATTAAACATGATTGAGATGATTAGCAAGGGCGGGCCGCTAATGTGGTTGTTGCTCGCCTGTTCCATACTGGTTCTGGGGATTTTTGCGGAGCGCCTGTTCCTGTTTCATCGATCTGCTATCGATGTCGGAGAGTTTCTGCAGGGACTGGCAAACCTTATCCAGAAGAAAAATTATGCTGAAGCCCTGCACGAATGTGCAGGGACGCCGGGACCGGTTGCCAGGGTGATTCATTCTGCAGTGATCCGCCATGAGGCTCCACGGGCAGAACTAAAGGAGATTGTCCAGGAATCCGGGCAACTGGAGGTGCCCAAACTTGAACGTTATCTGTCAGTAATGATGACAATTGTTTATATAGCGCCTCTCATTGGCCTGTTAGGCACCGTGATAGGACTGGTTGATACCTTTGTGCTGTTTAATGCCCTGAGCGGACAGGCGACCATTGCCGACCTCTCGAAAGGCGTCTACCAGAGCCTGATCACTTCTGCGGCCGGACTGGCAGTGGCTATCCCCGCTTTTATTCTCTATTCGTATCTTATTACCTATGCCAAGACTCTCATGCATGACATGGAGAGAGGGGGTATTGAGGTAGTTAACATTATTGAGGATGCCCGCAAAAATTCCGACATTCTATTGTTTTCCGATCGACAGGCTGCCAATGAATCCTCTGTTGAGGGGGATGCCGATGAAAAAGGCAGGATGTCCCGGAGTGATGTTACATAATTGATGAAGCTTGAGAGTACGCTGCGGTCACGCCGCGAGTTTTTGCATTTTGCATCGCTGCTGGATATTCTCTTCTTGGTGTTGTTATTCTTTCTTCTCAGTTCCAATGCGGTTGTGCGATCGGGCATAGCGGTGATAGTTCCGCAGTCGCGCTCTGCACTGCAGGCGGCAGCGAGTGCCGACATCATCACGCTGTCAGGTGGCACTCCTTCCCAGATTTTCTTTAATGACCGGCTGGTGACAACTAAGGAGTTAGAGCATGAGTTGGCAGACGGATCCGGTTCCGAGGGGAATAAGCAGGTGGTTCTTCGTGCTGATCAAGCTGCTCCTTACGGGCAGGTGATCAAGATAAGCAACATTGTGGTCGGCAGCGGCTACTCACTCATTCTTGCTACCCGACCGGAGATAAACCAATGAGTGAAGCGTTCGTTGATGTCCGCGAGGCGCGCGGTGGTCTGACATTTGACTGGAAACGCAGTGGCCGTCGACCTTTCTGGCTGTTATTTTTCATTTTGTTGTCGATTGTGGGGCATGCAGCCTGTTTTTACCTTTTCCGGGTTGTCTATCCGCCCCAGAAGAGAGAACTGGTTAGTGCGGTGGAGGTGACCATCTTGGATCCTTCTGACCCTGCGACACGCAGGGTGCTTGCTCGGATTGATGACCGGGTTGTGGCTCTTGATTCTCGTGGCATCCCGGAGTCATTAGCGGCAATTACGGGAAGTGGGACCAGGTTCAGGCCTTTTTTTGAAGGCTACCAACCGGAACTCCGGGAATTACCGCGATTTGAATTGGAATCCAGGATTCCCTTTTTCCCGTCAGGCAATTTGTTTCTTCCGCCGATTGATTCAGCGAACAGGGAGCTGCCATCAAAAGTGCCTGCAGCTCCATTTAAACCGGTGGCCAGTATCCGTTGGGAGGCCAGTAACCGGCAGGTGTTACGTGATTTTGAATGGACGCCTGTGGCTGCAGTTCAGCGTCCTGTCGAGAATGATGAGTCTCTTTTCTACATAGGGATTGATCGTTTTGGAAAAGTGGTCCATGCCCTTCCTGAGAAAAGTGCCGGGGCCTTGATGGATGCCGCCCTGTTGATCTCCCTGCGCCAGATGCGTTTTTCCCCGGTAAAATACCGGGTGATTGATTGGGCATGGGTTACAGTTCGCTGGTAGGCATATCCCCGTCAATTTCTCATGTTTGAAATATCACTCCCATACATCATAGTCGCTTACCTGGCGGTCATCCTGTCTGTCCTGTTTGGTGTTTGGGTTACCGGGGACTGGAGTCGTAAGCGTCGCGAGAAACAGGATCGGAAATTTCGATTGGTTTGTAATATTTGTGGAGTGCCATATGAGGATCGCAGTCGCGACCCGATTCCCCCCTGTCCTAATTGCGAGGCACTGAATGAGCGCATAGGGCTTCGGGATCTGTAGTTTTCATAGAATTTTCAGGCAAAGAGAATTGGAGTTATGAAAAGCTGACTTGCCTAGTGCCCCTAGCCGTGGGAATAAGAGTCTTTCCTAGTAGTCATCGATGAGTGAACGAAGAGTAGTGATCACAGGGATCGGGGTTCTCAGCCCGGTGGGGCACAATCTTGCGCAGTTTTGGGGATCCCTGATAGAGGGCAAGAGCGGAATTGACAGGATCTCCGGCATTGACCCGACTGCCTTTGCCTGCCGGATCGGCGGGGAGATACATGATTTTGACCCCAAGCTTTTTTACAAGAATCCCAAAGACGCACGGCGCACTGATCGTTATGGCCAGCTTGCGATGGCTGCAGCAAAGATGGCCTATGAGGACAGCGGGGTGGAAGGGAGTAATTTTGACCCCTTCCGGTTTGGATGCATGATCGGGAGCGGGATAGGAGGCTTAATTACCCTTGAGAAGCAGCATCAGGTTTATATCAACAAGGGGCCCGGGAGAGTTTCTCCTTTTACCATACCAATGATGATTGGCAATATTGCAAGCGGGCTGGTGTCAGTGGAATACGGGCTTTGCGGGCCCAACATGTCAATTGTCACCGCATGCGCCACGGCCAATAATAATATTGGGGAGGCTTGGAGAATGATAAAGTTCGGCGATGCCGACATATTTCTTGCCGGTGGGGCAGAGGCTTCAATATCAGCCATGGGGCTTGCCGGGTTTGCCTCGATGAAGGCTTTGAGTACACGCAATGATGAGCCCGAGAAAGCCTCACGGCCATTTGACAAGGATCGCGACGGGTTTGTGATGGGGGAAGGGGCCGGGATCGTGGTTATTGAGGAACTCGAACATGCCAAAGCCCGGGGTGCGGAGATTTATTGTGAGCTGGCCGGTTACGGTGTTTCCGCCGATGCGCACCACATGACTTCACCCCATCCTGACGGGGTGGGGGCAGGGCGGTGCATGGATATGGCAATGAGGCATGCCGGTGTTAATCCGTCCGATGTCGATTATGTCAATGCTCACGGCACCTCGACCTTCCTCGGGGATATCTGTGAGACCAAGGCAATCAAGAATTCCTTCGGCGATCATGCCAAGAATGGCCTGCTCGTGAGTTCTACAAAGTCCATGACCGGGCATTTACTTGGAGCTGCCGGCGGCGTGGAACTCGCTGCCTGCGTGCAGGCGATCAGGACAGGGGTTGTGCCCCCGACCATCAACCTTGATCAACCTGATGAGGAATGTGACCTTGACTACGTTGCCCACCAATCACGGGAAAAGAAGATCAGGGTGGCCTTGAGTAACAGCTTCGGGTTTGGTGGGCATAATGCCACCTTAGTCGTCAAGAGCATGGCTTAAAAACCCGTTCTTGTGTGTTTGCGGAAAAGCTCTCCACCCGGATTTCTTTAGTAGGAGAGGATGGTTTCAACCCGGTTGGCACCGAGCCTTTCCCTGCCGTTGAGGAATGTGAGCTCGATAAAGAAAGAAACGGCAATGACTTTACCGCCGATGCTACTGATCAGTTTCAGTGCAGCTGCCGCAGTTCCCCCGGTCGCCAGCAGGTCGTCGATTACCAGGACTTTTTCGTCCTTTAAGACCGCATCCTTGTGGATTTCGATTTCTGCTTCACCATATTCAAGCGAGTAGGATTCGATTTCAGTAGCCCAGGGGAGTTTCCCTTTCTTGCGGATCGGGACAAATCCGGCCCCAAGCAGGTTGGCAACGGCGGCACCAAAGATGAATCCCCGCGCATCGATTCCCACGACCTTGTCGACGATTGTCCCGTGCACAGTTTCTGCGAGTCCCCTCACTGCCATTGCAAACAGTTCACCGTCGCCGAGGACTGGTGTAATGTCCTTGAAGAGGATTCCCGGCTCTGGAAAATCGGGAACATCGCGGATAGCGGCAGAAAGGCGCTGAAGTTCTTCGCTTTGCATGGTTGCCAACGGTTCCAAAGCAGTTGAGCGAGGTCAAATGCAAGTGTTGCCATTTTTTTGCATTAATGGGGCAGACGGCCTATGGTGCGCTTTCTATTGGCTATGGATCGCCTCTACCTCGGCTTGGCAACACTGTTTTTTGCGGGTGGTTTTATCTACGCGCTTACCTGCCTGCGTGCGGGAACCTACCGGCATTCAACCTGGAATTTTGCCGCCATGTTATCAGGGATGGTGTTGCAGACGCTTTTCCTCTATGAGCGGGGCCAGGTTCATGGCCGCTGCCCGGTTACAAATGTGGTTGAGATCCTGGTGTTTGTTGCCTGGTCAATGGTCCTGATTTACCTGCTTGTCGGCCGCAATTACCGACTGTCCCTGATGGGTGTATTTACTTCGCCCCTGGTGTTCCTGACCTGTGTCATTGCATTGGCATTTCCGTTGGACCTGGAGTCCGCCATTGCAGTTGCTCAGGCAAAAGGCAGGGTGGATGCCTGGGTGGAATTCCACGTTGGGATCTCGCTGCTTGCTTACGGGGCATTCGGCATGTCCTTCATCGCCGGGCTGATGTTCCTGATACAGGAACGACAGGTGAAAAAAGGCAACCTCAAGACCCTGTTCTACAACCTGCCACCGATGCAGAATCTTTGCTCGGCGATATTCCGCTTGCTTGTTGTTGGGACAATCCTGCTTACTGCCGGCATTGCATCGGCACATGTCATCTCGGTAGCGGGTGACCAGCACCCCATATGGCCGCTGTATCTGATCTGGGTGGTTTATTCAGGGCTTTGCTCTGTAACGTTTTTCCGTGGTTTGAGTCCGCGGCGATTGGCCATTGGAGCAACAGGTGCTTTTCTTTTTCCATTGTTGAGTTTGTGGTTCATCGCTGCCAATTAAAGAAGCGAAATTGCTGGCAATGGAATTATTCTCCTTAGGCTTAAATCATGAAGCTGCACCGGTTGCAGTTCGGGAGAAACTTGCCGTCTCCAAGGGCGATCTGGGGAGAAATTGCACATCCATTGTTGCCCTTGAAGGGGTTCATGAGGCCGTGGTGCTCTCAACATGCAACCGGCTGGAGGTTTATGTGAGTGCTCAAGCGGATTGCTTCGCCGGGCTTGAGCGGTATATCAACGAAATGGATGAGTTACGCGACACGGGTGGACTGCCGTTCTATAAATATCGTGGAGCATCGGTGGCCCGGCATCTTTTCAGGGTTGCCAGCGGCCTTGATTCAATGGTTCTAGGTGAGACTGAAATACTTGGGCAGTTAAAACAGTCATATGCAGCTGCCCATGGCTCGGGGAATACCGGCAAGAGGCTTAATAAGCTGTTCCAGAATGCCTTTAAGGTGGCTAAGTATGTCCGCACAAATTCCTCAATAACCCGTGGTGCTACCTCAGTTGGGGCGGCAGGTGTCGATCTTGCCGAAAAGATTTTCGGGGATCTTTCCCGTTGCATGGTGATGGTTTTCGGTGCCGGGGAGATGGGCAGGATGGTAGCCAGAACACTTGCGGGTCGCGGGGTGAAGGGAGTGATGGTTTCCAATCGCTCTTACGACAAGGCGGTGGAACTGGCCGGTGAAATGGAGGGCAGGGCCATGCGCCTTGACGAAGGCGTGGAACAACTGGCACTGGCTGATATCGTGATTACCTCAACATCAGCGCCTCATCCGGTTCTGGGCAAGGCGGACGTGGCCAAGGCATTGCGCAAACGACGGGGGCGGCCTCTCTTTATGATTGATATTGCGGTTCCGCGGGATGTCGAAGAGGAGGCCGGAAACCTTGCGGGTGTTTATCTTTATGATATCGACGCGTTGCAGGGTATTGCTGCAGCAGCCAGGGTCAGGAGGGAAGAGCAGATCACCCATTGTGAGGTATTAATCGATGAGCAGATGAGAAAGTTCGGCATGAATAATTCCTCGGGAGGTGACGCGATGTCGACTGAGCCGATACCCACCGGATGAAAAATATCATTGTAGGAACAAGAGGCAGTGAACTTGCCCTTGCACAAACCCGGATGACACTGGACCTCCTGCGGGACTCAGGATTTGATGGTGAGCTTGAAGAGCGTATCATCCAGACCAGTGGCGACCTGCGACAGGATATAAAGCTTTCCGAGTTTTCCAAAGGAGATAGCCCGGTTGTGGACAAGGGGATTTTTACCAAGGAACTTGAAGATGCGTTGCTGAGCGGAGAAATTGATGCCGCTGTGCACAGCCTCAAGGACCTTCCCTCGCAATTGGCTGAAGAATTCAAATTGGCAGCTGTGTTGCCGCGAGCACCGGTGGAGGATATCCTTCTGGTCAAGGGGCCTGCCTGTTCTTTGTCTGAGTTTCCCCCGGGAGCAGTGATTGCAACGAGCAGTGTGCGGCGTGGCCGTACCGTGGCCTGGAAGCGACCTGACCTGGAACTGTGCGATATGCGGGGAAATGTGCCAACCAGGCTTCGCAAGCTTGCCGGTGGCCGGGCGGGGGATGCGACGATCCTGGCCCGGGCCGGTCTTGAGAGGCTGGGATTTTATCGGGAAGGTCGCAATGAAATTGAGATTGAAGGCTGTCGTTTGGGTTGTCAGGTGTTGCCGGTGAGTGATTTCATTCCTGCGGGGGGGCAGGGAGCAGTGGGGATTGAGACGCTCTCAGGGTCTCCTGTGGCGGACAAATTCCAGAGAATTAATGATGCGGAAACTTCTTTGAGGGTTTCCGCAGAGCGGAAATTTCTTTATTTACTTGGGGCTGGATGTGATACCCCGGTTGGAGTTTGTGCCAATCTGGATCCAGCGAGTGGTGAAATCAGTTTGCAGGCAGTGGTTTTTGATGAATCTGATTCTGCAGCTCCGCCGAAAACAGGCAGGGTTTCTGGTCCTTGCGGGAATGAGGAAGAAATGGCGCGGGAGTTATTGCAGAAAATGGGTATCGGTATTGACTTGCGATGAGTGAACAGCACACAGAAAAACCCGGCATTTGTTATCTGGTGGGCGCGGGTCCTGGTGATCCGGGTTTACTCACCCTGCGTGCGAAGCAGTGCCTGGAGATGGCGGATGTCGTTGTTTACGATTATCTTTGCAATGCGGAGATCCTTAATCATGCCCCGGAGTCAGCCGAGCGTATTTATGCGGGGAAGAAGGCTGCCGACCATGCAATTGCGCAGGATCAGCTGAACGATTTACTGGTAAATCTTTCAGGACAGGGGAAGACAGTAGTTCGCCTTAAAGGTGGAGATCCTTTTGTGTTTGGGCGCGGTGGAGAAGAGGCCCAGGAGTTGCATAATGCCGGGGTTCCCTTCGAAATCGTGCCCGGGATCAGTTCATCCATTGCAGGCCCTGCATATGCGGGGATTCCGGTGACACATCGTGACCATTGCTCACAGCTTACCATCTTTACCGGGCACGAGAATCCCGCCAAGGGCAAGAGCGTGATCGATTATGCGAAAATTGGCAGTGCGGCAGGAACCAAGGTGATGTTGATGGGCGTGGGACAACTGGAAAATGTTTCGGCCAAGATGCTTGAAGGCGGAGCGGATCCGGGGATGCCTGTGGCTCTTGTGCGGTGGGCCACTACAGGCAGTCAGCAGACCTTGATCGGGAAACTTGGTGACATATCCTCCCGTGCACAACGTGCAGGATTCAGTGCCCCGGCGGTTGCTGTATTTGGTGGTGTCGTTGACTTGCGCGAGGAGCTTAACTGGTTTGAGGGTCGTCCGTTGTTCGGGAAGAAGGTTGTTGTCACCAGAACCCGCTCCCAGGCCGGTGCACTGAGTGTCCGGTTAAGGAATCTCGGGGCCGATGTTAATGAACTCCCGACAATCCGGATCGAGCAACCGGAAGACATCAAGGGTTTTGGAAGGCTTGTGCAGGATGCGCACAAATATGCATGGATTATTTTCACCAGCCCCAATGGGGTGGATGCCTTTTTTGATCTTTTCTTCAAGCTCTATAATGACGTGCGTTCAATTGGGGGGGCGCGTATTGCAGCGATTGGACCGGGGACAGCAAATAAGATCAAGGAGAAACACCTGGCAGTGGATTTGCTGCCGGATGAATATGTGGCTGAGAGCCTGCTTAAGCAAATCCTGGAAGAGGAGAGTATTCAAAATGAGATGTTCCTGCTGGTTCGCCCCAATGACGCCCGTGATGTGATTGCCAGGGGACTCTCGGAGGCCGGGGCCATTGTCGATGAGGCCATCGCATACCGGACCGTCGCCGAGATCGGTGACCCTACCGGCGCGGTTGCGAGATTTGAAGCAGACGGTGCGGATGTTATCACATTCACCAGTTCAAGTACAGTTGAGCATTTTCTCGATATGGAGTTGCCCCTTTCTGAGAATTTACTCATTGCCAGCATTGGTCCGGTCACCTCCGGGGCACTCAGATCTGCCGGGCTGGAGGTGGACATTGAGGCAATAGAGTCAAATATCCCGGGATTGGTCGCGGCGATTGAACAGTATTTCGCTGAACTGGGTTGAGAAGTGCCCCCTTGCCTGGGGGATGGGGTCCGGGCCTGCAACACAGGGAAAAAAGAAAGACACCGCCCCGGGGGGTGGTGTCTTCGGGGAATCTCTTTTGGGTAAGCTTACTAAGCTGAAGCGCTCATTCCGCCGGATTCTCTGCGGGGGTGGCGGTGGTTGTTTCAGCCTGCGGATCCTGATCAGTGGATTTTCTTGAGTTATCACGCCGGAACACCTGGAGGTTGGTCCGAAAACGCATGCGGGTTTTTTTTGCCGCGGTACGCTGTTTACGGCGATAGCGCTGGATTGGGGTTTCAAAGGCGCGCAACCGGCGCATTTCATCCATGATCCCCTCTGCCTCAAGCTTGTTCTTAAGCCGTTTGAGGGCGCGGTCGACGGATTCGCCTTTTTTGATTTCTACTTCGGGCATATTCTTTTGTTTTTTCTTTGGATCCGTTCTCGGAGCGGAAAGGGCGTGAATTTAGAGGTATAGGTCTTATCCGTCAAGCTCGCGTTCTAGCTGCCGGTCGCGGCAGGTGGTGCAGTCTCCTGGTCGGCATCCAGCACTTCGCGGCGCAGGTTGGTCTTGCTCTTCACGGCCCACCAGTAGACAATCGGGGAGGCAACGAAGATTGAAGAGTAGGTGCCAATGATAACTCCGATAATGATCGCGAAGGAGAAGTCGCTCAATGCCGGGCCACCGAAGGCAAACAGGCAGCTTACCGTGAGCAGCGTGGTTAAACTTGTCAGCAAGGTCCTGGAGAGTGTCGTGTTAATGGCAAAGTTCATGATGTTCTTCACGTTACCGCGCTTGCTGCGCAGGCCTTCCCGGATCCGGTCAAAGACCACGATGGTGTCGTTGATTGAGTAACCCGCGATGGTCAGGAAGGCGCCGACCAGGATCAGGTTGAGCTCGCGACCGCTGAGGACGGTAATGCCGATGGCAATCACAAGGTCGTGGGCGAGGGCGATGATGGCACCGAGGGCAAAAGAGAACTCAAAACGGAACGTCACGTAGATGAAGATGGCGATCAGTCCTGCAACCAGGGCGATCAGCGAGTTTGTGAGCATTTTTCCGGCAACGACGGAGGAGACTTCCTGTGTCTGGATGTCCCCCTTGGCGAGGCCTGCTGCGGCAATTAATGCCTTGGCTTCATTTCCCTTACCTTTGTCGATGCGCACAGAGAATATTGTTCCCGTGCCGCCAACGGGAGTGAGGGTTTGAATGGTTGACTCTTTTTCCGAATTTATTCCGGTAATGGCATCCTGTACTGATTGACTTGTTGTGTCCTCCGCGGCCTCGAAGCGAATCTGGTCGCCGCCTGAGAACTCGATGCCGAGCATCTTTGTGCCATTCATGCTCATTACGCCGATTGCCGTGATGATAAGGGCAAAGGAAATGAATCTGCTGGTTTTGGCTGCACTGAGGAAATCAAAGGTTCTCTGTCCCAGACCCTTCATGAACTTGAGGCTGCGCAGGGTTTCGGCTGTAGTCAGCCAGTTAAAGCACACGCGTGTCACCAGCAGGGCGGAGAAGAGTGACACCAGGATACCGATGGTCAGGGTCACCGCGAATCCCTTGATGGCGCCCTCCGCCAGCCAGAGCAGGACCAGTGCCGTGAGCAAGGTGGTTATTTGCGCGTCAAAAATGGCCGAGAACGCTTTCTCATAGGCGGCCTTAATTGCGGTCCCGAGACTTTTCCCTGTCGCCATCTCCTCACGGAGTCGCTCGTAGATCAGCACGTTGGCATCGATGGCGATGCCGATGGTGAGAATGACCCCGGCAATCCCGGCGAGTGTGAAGTCGGCCTGGAAGATTGCCAGTATTCCAAAGAGAAGGATAACGTTCACGCTCAGGCCCAGCAGGGCGATGATGCCCGCAAAACGGTAGAAGAGCAGCATGAACAGTGCCGTCAGAGCAAGACCCCATGTGCCTGCCCGAAGGCCCTGGGTTACTGCCGACTTGGCGAGTGTCGGCGGGAAATATTCCTCGTAGAGCACCTCCGGTTTTGAGCGCAGCGGGTTTTTCATTGAGGTTGCCAGCGTTATCGCTTCAGTCTTGCTGAAGTCACCGGTGATGCGTGCAGTACCGCCCGGGATTGCCTCGTTGAATCCGGGGGCGGAGATAATTTCATCATCCAGGACAATGGCCATGCTGCGGCCGTTGTTGACATTCTTGCTGCTCATCTCGTAGAGGGCGTCTTTTCCCTGGCCCTTCATGCTGACCATGATGCTCCATTTGCCGGCCTCGTTGTAGGTCCATGCATCGCTGACGTCTTCCCCTTTAATTCCAGGCTGTTTCTCAAGCAGCATCTTGTCCCGTGCGTTGCCCATGTCCTTGCGGAAAGGAAGCACGATTGAGTCCAGGACCAATGGAGTTTCCCCTGCCTGGATCTTGCTGACAACCTCCGGGTTGTCTTTTTCTATATGGGAGAGGTGGAAGTTGAGCACGGCAGCCTGGGTCAGGATGGTGCGCAATTGCCCAAGGCGTTGATCATCGATTTTTTGTCCTTCACTGTTCGGCACATCGACGATAATCTGGTCGTCTCCCTGCTTGGCAATCTTGACATCACTGGTGCCGAGTGCATTCAGGCGGGTGTTCAGGACATCGACAGCCTGATCCTGGTCCTCAGGCCTGAGTTCAGCCTCGATTCCGGGCTCGAGCTTAAGCGTGAAGCGGGCACCGCCGGCAAGGTCCATGCCGCGCTTGATTTTCTCTTCGGGTGGCAGGACAGAGTAAACGCAGAAACCCACGATACCGAGGGTGAGAAGGGTTCCAATCCAACGCTGCTTGTGATCCGAATCGGTGCCGAAATACCAGATGAACATGGCGAGAAGCGACAGGGCGATGAGGAAAGGAATAAGGGGATGCAGCCCGGATAATACTTTCTTGAAGCTGTCCTGTTGCTCGAGGGGAATCGCTTCGCGTTCTTTTGCCACTATCTTTGCCACCATGCTCAAGCGGTCATCTGTGGAAAGCCTGGAAATGAGGACCTGGTCTATCCGCTGGCCCTTTGAATAGGTAAGGACAACTTCCTGGTTCTCTACCAGGCTTCCTGCTTCAGTGCCCTTCTCTGGCACTTGCCATGTCCCGGAATTAAGATCCTGGTTCTCCACGGTTCCTTCAACAAAGGTGCCGTCTCCCCGCAGGATGATACGCCTGGATGAGCCGGCTTCGGTAACCGACTTGTCGGCAGTCAACTCATAGATCCCGACATACGCTGACATCTCGGCAGAAGCCTCTTTTGAGCGCAGGTCGTCCCCTGCATTTTTGCTGCAGCCAAAGGAGAACAACAGGATTAATCCGAGAACAGTCCACTTCATATCAATTAAGGGGCGCAAATCTACAGGTGTTCGCTGGAAAAACAACCTTCCTCTCGTGGAGTTTGGGAGATAAAAAAGGCGGCATTATATCCACATATGTAGTTTATTATAAGTGAAATATGAATTACCTACATGAAGAGAGTGGCGTTATGGGCAATCGGCAGTCGTTGGTTTTGTGTTATTCGGCACAAGTTCTTCGGAACACCAGCCTTCACCATTTTCCAGTATGCGGCAGGGTTGAGCGAGGCCTTGGCAGGCAGTGATGAATTCTCCGGGGTCCGCCGTGTTGAACTCGAACATGTCAAAATGGTGAGCAACCGCGATACGCGCACCAATTGCCTTTGCCAGTGCGGCAGCCTCGATGCCGTTGAGGTTCCCCGCAACACGGCGGTTTGGATCGTTGCCGTTGATGGGGACGAGGGCGAGATCTATCCGGTGCTCGCGTAATTCACTGACGATGGTCTCGTGCCATAGCGTATCGCCGGAATGGTAGATGCTCCAGGGACCGAAATTGACAACGAATCCCATGAATTTTGGCTGTCCCAGTTCATCACGTTCAATTTCGTTGTGTGCCGCGTTGATACCATGAAAAGTAAATTGGTCGAGAGTGACGGGTTGCTTGTCATTAAGCCCGATCATTTCAAGGTTCGGTATCTGCAGGCGTTGCGCGGCAAATTCGAGGTTGGCGGCAGGTAAGACGATCTTGAGTCGCGGGTTTGCCTGGGCGAGAGCCTGCAGGGTTTCAGCATCCAGGTGGTCGGTGTGATTGTGGGAGGATGTAGTGATGTTTATAAAATCGAGGTGCAACGGGTCGATTACACGCTCGGTGATGCGGATATGCGGTTTATCGCTGTCTGCATACTTCGCGGTGAGCGAATCAGAAAGATAGGGATCAAAAAGCAGACAGGACGAACGCCACTTGATGAGGAATCCGCTTTGCCCGAGCCACCACAGGTGGAAGTGCTCATCGCCCCGGTCGGCAGCCTTGATTGCCGCAAGCAGGGCATTGTCCTTGCAAAACGCCGTTTTCAAAATTCCACTCAAAGGCTTGATCTCACTTTTTCGGCGGCGGCACACATGTTGACGAGTTTGCGCCTTGCTGCCCATCGGGCGGTTTGGCTGAGACCGCAATCAGGAGCGAGAATCAACCGATCGGCTGGTGCATGCTGCAGGCATTGGCGAATACGCTCGGTCAGGATCTCAACGGGCTCAATAAGGTAACTTTTCACATCGATGATGCCGACAGCCACGTCCATTTTCCCGGCGATTGGAGTAATTGCCTCAAGCTCGCAGTATTCGCGTCCGGCCATTTCCAGGTGCATTTCATCAACCTTGAGCTCAAGAAATTCCGGGAACAACGGCGCGTAGCGCCGGTAACCCACGGCATGTCCCCTGTAATTGCCGAAACAGAGGTGGGTTGAGAGTCGCGTCTTACCGTGGACCGGTTCGACCGTGCGATTAAAGATGTTCACGAAACGGGAAGTGTCCTCCTTGTAGCCGTAACAACTCATTGACGGTTCATCGACACAGATTTCCCGGCAGCCTGCAGCGACCAGGTCCTCGAGTTCCTTGGCAATGATAGGCAACAGTGCCTCGGTGATGGCGTAACGGTCGGGGTAATCGGAATTTGGCAGCAACCGGCCGCTCATCGTGAACGGACCGGGAACGCTCATCTTGAGGCCGGGACCCGGAGGGGCGAGTCTCTTGAGTCGTTCGAATTCTTCCACCGTACCGAGTCCCCGGTCGGCTTTCAACTCCCCGATAATCTGGTGCTTGCCGCGCTGGTCGTGAGCCGGGGGGCCAAAACGCCGCGGAGATAACGGTTCCATGGCAAGCCCGTCGAGATGACCATAGAAAGACAGGTTAAAGTCAAAACGTGTCTGCTCACCGTCGCTGATCACATTGAGCCCGGCGTGCATTTGATCCGCGATGGCGCAGGTGACCGCATCCTCCTGCATCTCGGCAATATCAGCACTGCCGAATTTACTGAGGTTGCCACTGGCAAATTCAAGCCAGCTTGGAAACGGGTAGCTACCGATTACTGTAGTGCCGAGAGGATGCTCACGCATAGGGGGTAGAGTTCCCCCATTGGATGACGGCTGTAAACCTGATTTAAGCGTTACAGCGGATTAAGTTGCCCGTTTAGGGCTCAATCAGCCAACTCGTTATAGAATTCCGGCTCTGAAGTATTTCTCCCCGAGAACACGGTTTCAGCCAGTCTCAGGTATCCCTGATCCTGCGGGGAAAGCGGTAACTCTGCAAATTGTTGCAGACGTTTACGAATGCGCATCCTCCTCAGGTGGGCACGGAGTTTTGGGCTTGCCAACAGAATAGCCGATTTCATCACAGATCATTATTTGCTTAGTGTATGTTATAGTCAAGTACTTCTTAGTATTTAATAGATATTAAATTGTTTTCGATCTGCTGTATAAATTTGTTAAGATTCAGGGTTTACCGCTGCTGTTTTTTTGTGCGCCATACGCAGCCTGTGCTAAGATGCCCACCCGCAAAACCATGGGACAGAATCTCTTTGAAAAAGTCTGGGACGCGCATGCTGTGCGCAGCCTCACAAATGGTCAAACCCAGTTGTTGATCGGGACGCACCTGATCCATGAGGTTACTTCACCTCAGGCATTTGGAATGTTGCGTGATCTTGGGCTCAAGGTGAAATATCCTTCGCGCACTTTCGCCACAGTGGATCATATCGTGCCCACTGATCAGAGGGTTGAACCCTTCAGTGATCCTCTGGCGGACGCGATGATCAGGGAGTTGCGCAAGAATACTGATGAATTCGGGGTTACTTATTTTGACCTTGCCACCGGCAAGCAGGGAATTGTGCATGTGGTGGGTCCCGAGCAGGGAATTACCCAGCCCGGTACCACGATAGCATGCGGGGATTCGCACACTGCCACCCACGGGGCCTTTGGCGCGATTGCGTTCGGTATCGGCACGACACAGGTGCGTGACGTCCTGGCAACCCAGACGATAGCACTCGGCAAGCTCAAGGTTCGCCGCATCAATGTTGAGGGAGCCTTGTCCCCCGGCGTTTATGCCAAGGATGTGATCATGCATATCATTGCCAAACTCGGGGCCAAGGGAGGTATCGGCTATGCCTATGAGTATGGCGGGTCGCTGCTTGAGAGCTTTTCCATGGAGGAGCGCATGACGGTCTGTAATATGTCTATTGAGGGCGGTGCACGTTGCGGATACGTCAACCCGGACGATAAGACCTTTGAATACCTCAGGGGGCGTCCGTATTCGCCGGACGGGGTTGATTGGGATAACGCGGTTGAGGGGTGGAGATCGATTGCTTCCGATGACGATTGTAACTATGATGATATCGTAAATATCCGTGCTGAGGAAATTGCTCCAACGGTTACCTGGGGAGTGAGCCCCGACCAGGCTTTTTCCATCAACGGTATCCTGCCTGACCCGGGGACGGCAGCCAGTGAGGCAGAACGACTTTCCATTGATGAGGCACTTGACTACATGCAGCTGGAACCTGGAGCCGCCATCAAGGGCACCAAGGTTGACGTTGCTTTCCTGGGCAGTTGTACCAACGGGCGCCTGTCGGATTTCCGTGAAGTTGCCAAGTATATAAAGGGTCATAAGGTGGCGGCCGGGGTAATGGCGATTGCTGTCCCCGGTTCACAGATCGTCGACGTTCTGGCCCGCAAAGAGGGACTGCATGAGGTGTTCATTGAGGCCGGCTTTGAATGGCGTGGGGCGGGTTGCTCAATGTGCCTGGCAATGAACCCGGACAAGCTTGTCGGAGACCAGCTTTGTGCCAGCTCCTCAAACCGGAATTTCAAGGGTCGCCAGGGCAGTCCAAGCGGACGCACCGTGCTCATGAGCCCGGTGATGGTTGCCGCTGCTGCCGTGAGTGGAGTAATAAGCGACGCGAGGGAGGTTTTTCAGGTAGAACAGGCTTCAACTTAACAAAGAATAGCGCCATGCCACTGGAGAGAATTGCCCAAGTCAGCGGATCCGCTGTGTATGTTCCCGGGAATGACATCGATACCGACCGCATTATCCCGGCCCGGTTCATGAAGTGTGTTACTTTCGACGGGCTTGGTGAGTATCTCTTCCATGATGTGCGCAAGAATGAAGAGGGTATTGACAGGGATCACCCGCTTAACGATGTGCGATTTTCGGGGGCTTCGATCCTGATCACAAATGCCAATTTCGGTTGCGGGAGTTCGCGCGAACACGCACCCCAGGCCCTCTACCGCTTCGGGTTCCGGGCAGTGATTGCTGAAAGTTTTGCAGATATTTTCTTTGGCAACTGCACGACGCTTGGCATGCCCTGCGCAGTGGCAGCAGCCGGGGATGTGTCGGCGCTGGCAGCCGCTGTTGAAGAGACCCCGGCGGCCCCGATAACCATTGATGTCGAGGGCAGGCGTGTTTCGGGGGCGGGTCTCGATTTTTCCGTGAACATTCCACCGGCGGCGCATGATGCCCTGATTTCCGGCCAGTGGGACCCGATTGCAGAATTGCAGGAAGGCAATGCGGCAGTGGCGGATCGTATATCCGAATTGGGGTATCTTGCACAGGGGCAGTAACTGGGGGCTTATGCATTATCTTATTACCGGGGGTTGCGGGTTTATCGGCTCGCATTTTGTGCGCTTGCTGCTTGCAGAGGATGCGCAGTGTGAGGTTTCCAACGTTGACCTGCTGACCTACGCAGGTCGTGAAGAGAACCTTGAGGATGTCATTGCAGTGCACGCGGATCGTTATCATTTTTTCAAGAAGGACATTGCTGACGGGGCAGTGATGCGGGGGGTCTTCGAGTGTGGAAAGTTCGACGCGATCATTAATTTCGCGGCAGAGTCACACGTTGACCGAAGCATCAGTGATCCGGACCGCTTCGTGCAGACCAACGTGGTCGGCACAGCAAACCTGGTTGGCCTGGCGCGGGAATTTAACGTGGCGCGGTTTATTCAGGTTTCCACTGATGAGGTATACGGTTCGCTGCAGGCGGAGGATGAATCATTTACCGAGACCACGCCCTTAAGCCCCAGTTCTCCATACTCTGCGAGCAAGGCGGGCGCGGACCTGCTGGCGCTGGCGGCGCACCGTACCTTCGGCCAGGACGTGATCATTACCCGTTGCTCGAACAATTACGGACCCTGCCAGTTTCCGGAAAAACTCATTCCCCTGATGATCTCCAGGGCACTGGCCGGTGAAGAGTTGCCGGTCTATGGTGATGGCGGCAACGTGCGGGACTGGATTCATGTGGGCGATCACTGCCGCGGCATATTGGCGACCCTTGAAAACGGTAAAAGCGGGGAGGTTTACAACTTTGGAGCTGATTGCGAGAGGACCAACCTGGAAATTGTGCGCGAGATTCTGAAGATCCTGGATAAGCCGGAATCACTCATTTCCTTTGTCAAGGATCGTCCCGGACATGACTGGAGATATGCCATCAACTCTGCAAAGGCGCGCAATGAACTGGATTGGTCGCCGAAACGTGACTTCGGAAGCGGATTGCGGGAAACGATTGAATATTACAGGGCAGAACGCTAGCCGGAACGCACCTTGTTGCTTAGAGCCAGAATTATTACCGACGCATTATTCCCCGATGATGTTAAAAACAGAATTTAATCGCAGTGTTTGATTAAATGAGATTTAGCCATGCCTCTACCAGAACAAGATCAAGTTGGTTGCCCCGCCGTAAATGTCATAACCAGAACTTCTGGTCGCTCAAAAGGCTTCAATGTTAATGTTCAGAGTATTCGATCCCAGACATATAAGAATATCAATCATGTCATATGCACTGATGATTTAAATTCTATAAAATATGTCGAGGAGGCCGGGTTTGAAGATTGTTTGTTTGTGCAAAGAGATGAAGTCATCACAAATGACCCTAATCCCGAAGATGTTTTTAAAACTGGCCCATACAGCCCTCATAATTTGTATCTCAATCATGCAATTAAATTAGTGCAAGAAGGCTGGATCATTTATTTGGATGATGACGACAGTTTTATGAATGAGCATTCAGTCCAGCAAGTCGTTGATTTCATCAATCTTCATGACGAAGACACCCTTGTATATTGGCAAATGCTTCGAGAGGAGGAAGGAGATATTTTACCGGTGGCACATCCGGATCCTCCCATGATCTGCACTATAGGTGGTTCTTGCATGGGATTTCATACAAAATATAGGGACCTTGCGGTTTGGGACAGTTGGAAGTGTGCAGATTTTAGAGTCATCAAACGACTCCATGAGAACATACCAAAATCAGCTTTCTTACACGAGCGTGTCATCAGGTGCTCCGGGCAGGGATTTGGTCAGAAAAAAGATATTAACCTGTGACCATGACCCAAGGAGATACCCCATGATGCTCATGGCAGGTATATATCGGTGGAACTGCCTGCTCTTCGCCCAAATTATGGCGGCACCAAGGTTTTTCGCCGATTCCGGGAGTCAGTCGAGTGATAATGACATTACAGAACCAATTTTTCTGGACTTCTCAGAGCACATATCCATACAGGTTGGCGTGAGGTTTTGCGGAGGTTGAGGCATTCTTAATCCCGGGCGCGGGACCTGAGATAATTGGCATGTTCCCGGTTGGGGTGCGCTTCAGCCAGGGCTGCGAGGGCTGCGGCATCAATAAATCCGCGCTCGTAGGCAATTTCCTCGATGCAGGCAACCTGGAAAGCGTTTTGTTTCTGCACGGTGCCGATATAGCTGGATGCTTCCAGTAGACTGTCCGGAGTTCCGGTGTCCAACCATGCCACGCCGCGGCTGAGAGGCTTGGCCTCGAGGTTTCCTTCCTCGAGGTAGCTGTTGACCAAGTCGATAATCTCAAGTTCGCCACGGTTGGAAGGTTGTTGCATTTTTGCACGGCTTGGTGCGCTCTTGTCAAATATGTAGAGTCCGGGAACAGCGTAAGGACTTCTTGGAGAGGCCGGCTTTTCTTCGAGACTCAATACGTTACCTTCAGCATCCAATTCAACGACACCAAAGCGTTCAGGATCTCGTACCGCCTTGGCGAAAATGGTGGCACCCTTATTGTCGCGCAGGGCGGAGCGAAAGAAATCGAGATTACCGTGGAACAGGTTGTCTCCGAGTACCAGGCAACAAGACTCTGCTGCCAGGAATTCTTCCCCAATGATAAGAGCCTCCGCCAGTCCGCGGGGTTCATCCTGCTCTGCGTATTCAATCCTGATGCCGAGATGTGAGCCGTCATCAAAAAGATTGCGGAAATCCGGCAGATCTTTAGGGGTGGAGATGATGAGGATATCGCGGATATCCCCGAGCATTAATACCGACAGCGGATAGTAGATCATCGGCTTGTCATAGACAGGCAGTAATTGTTTGCAGACGATCCGGGTGAGCGGGTCAAGCCTTGTGCCGGCACCCCCGGCGAGGATAATTCCCTTCGTCACGGGCGTCGGGCAACCCGCTGGCTGGGGAGTGGATATTATTTCCGGCATTGTCTGGATATTGGGGCATGGGAAGGGGGGGATCAATCTTCCTTTGTCCGCGCGGGGAGGATTGATGATGATTCTGCGGATGCGTCAGTAAATCACGTTACTGTCACACGCCCGTGTTAAGCAGGATCCTCGTTTCCCGGAAAAATCTCTTCAATTCGGGTTTGCGTTCATTCCGGGTGCTCTCTAGTTTCGTTTTTATCTATGTTAACACCCGACTCAGAGCTCTGGAGAGGCCTTCGCACAAGTGCCCGCGATGCCCTTGAACAACGTGATTACAGGGTTCCAGCGGTTGGGGCGGGAAATGTCGCCGGCAAAGAGGATATCCCCGGGGTCGTTGTGTTTCCCCGTAAGGTGCATCCGCAGAAGAATCGCGGTTTTTTCAGTGAACTTTCCCGGATTGACGAGGAACCCCTTGCCGGGTTGGGATTGCGGCCGGTGCAGTGGTCATCAGCCTGCATGTTTGGCGGCACAGCCAAAGGGTTTCATGTGCATCCGCCCTACATCCCGGAGGGGATTGATCCCGACACCTGGTTTCGTCAGCTGTATGTGGATGAGAAGGATAACATGTCGCTCAGGCCTTATGACCGGGAACAATGGGACGTGATGTTCTTTGTTCGCGGGCTTGTTGAATTGATCCTTGTCGATGAGCGTGCCGGCATGCCGCGCAAGGTAATGCATTTTCATATTGACGGTGATGATCATGCCGGGGTTGATAATACCGGTGTGGTAATTCCGGCCGGGGTTGCCCATGCCATGCGTGCTGCAAGCTCACAGGACGTGGTCATGGTCTACGGGACCTCAACGGTTTTTGACCCGGATGCCGAGGGCAGGATCGCCAGTTCAATAGAGAAGGCTTTATTGCCGGCTGACTGGAGTGATTACCTCGCGGGCAGTAGTGCTTGATCCGGGTTTGCAGGGGTTTATCCGAGGGGCATGACCCTTGCGGGTTTGGCCTTATTGATGGGGGGCACCGTGAATTGGTGAAACAGGTTCAAGGATGCGGAAATAGAACAGGCGATCAATGCCTGCAAAGGATCGGGATTCGTGGAATGCGCCAGGGGCATCCAGAATGGAGAAGCCGTCACTGTATTCCGGGGCTTTTCTGTTGAGTTCCCGATAACCCAGCACCACGTAGAGTGGGCGTCCATGTTTTTTTGCGACGTCGATTTCCTCTTTTAAGTCAGTCAGGTTTTTGGCAAAGCGGGTTTTATGGTAATAAACCTGCATCATACGACCACCTAGCCCGTAACCGACGACATGGATGGGGCTTCCTGATTTTTTCTCCAGGCTGTCGAGATGGTTGGCGATGTCCTCAAAAGGTGCGTAGGCACGGGAATTGAGCAATTTCCGCGGTTCACGCGTGGTATAGAGATAGAGGCCCAGAATGGTTATTGCGATGAGAGTTGAAAGAGCGGGCCTGGAGGTGATGGAGCGAGTGATCCCGGACAATCCAATCCCGAACCAGATGGCAAGCGGCACGAGGCAATAAATGATGTAACGATGATAGAAATGCTGCCCGGTTATTTTTGTCAGTAGCAGTGAAGCGATTGTCGCAATTGCGATCGCTATAAGCATTATAGTGGCCCCGGGGCGATTGATGCCAAGTCGTGTTGCGCCAAAGAGTGAAGAGCTTATCAGCAGTAAGATCGTTGGCCATGTAATCCACGGGGAGGATTCCAGTTCCAGGGACAGTGAATGAATGCCTCCAGATTCAATGCCGGCGCCACTGGCGATATCCATTCCGAAGGCCATCTGGCAGATTGCGTTTTTCAGTGATGACCATGTCAACATGGAGTGGTCATTGATGGCGCCCCAGTCCAGGGCTTGTAATACATTCGGCATGAAAAGCGGCAGAAAGGCCATTGCCGCCATAAAGTTCACTGCCAGCAAGCGGGCGATTGCGGTTTTCCTTTCATTGCGGTTGTTCCATTGTTGGAAAATGACAATTAAACCGGCAACGGTAAACGCAGCGGCATACCAGAATCCATTTGGCAGGCTCCAGGTAATCATCATCTGGTTAAGCCCGAAAAGCAGCCAGTAGCGCCAACGACAGTGTTGGTCAGCCATCGCGCAGGTTAACCAAAGGCAGCCCAGAATTACCCAAAGTACAGCCAGGCTGTAGGAACGGGATTCAATCCCGTAGCGTATGTGCCATGGGTGGAGGGCGAGGAATAATGATGCTGCGAGTGCCCCGGAGCTGAAGCCCCAGCGCCTGACCAGGAGTCCTATTGCCAGGATGGATGCGAGGCCTGCAGCGAATGTGGGTATCCGCACTGCAAGCGCGTTAAACTTGTGATCAGGGGCACCTGTAACCTGTCTCCAGATTGATTGTGATATTTTTGAGAGGACCGAGACCGGGGGATGATTGGTTGGCTTCCTGTAGTTCCAGAATGCATGGTTCCAGTTGCGCTTGATAAAACGAAACTCATCCAGGTTATCATCCTTTTCCTTGAGATAGCCAAGTGATGCAAACTTAACGGACCAGATTTCATCCCACCAAAGGCTTCGCTTGGCAAGGTTCCAGCGAACGCATCCTCCCAGGACCGTTATGCCTGCAAGCAATAGCAGGAATAATGGCATCGCGATGTGCTCGACGGGGGGGTTACTCTTGCGGTCGTAGGGGTGGATGGTTCCGCACCAGTGTTTCCATGTGAATATCAGCAGGATGCCGGCGATTGAACTTCCCGCGAAGCCAAACCATAAACCGCGGGCGATATAATGGGCGAGCAGGGGTTTTTCCCCGGCGGCGGCTATTTGTTCTGCCTCAATTCCGGTAATCCATGGTTTTTGCGCAAAGTACAGGAATCCCAAACAGAAGAGGGTTGCTCCCAGAACAGTGAAGCGCAGCGCCTTGGACGGGGCGCGCATGAAGCTTTCTCCGGAACGGGCGAACGGTGAGAGTATCGGCACTATGCCAAATCTGAACCGGAGTGACAATGATTCCAGTGCTTTCTTTGCCGAGCTTGCTTGCGGTATTGGCCTCTATGGGCTTTAGCTAGCGTTTTCCGCCTTTATACGCAAAGAGCCATGAAGACTATCCCGCGCGTTTTTTCCTACCTTAAGCGTTATCCCAAGCTTGCCGGCCTGCAGCTGATCTGTGCCGTTTTCGGCACACTTTTGGCAATAGTGTTCCCAAATGTAGCCCGTATTATCCTGGATGAAGTGGCACCCGCGAAGGATAGCGAGGCGTTGCTCGCCTGGGTTTGCGTTGCCCTTGGCGCTTACTTTGGCCGTGATTTCCTCAATTCGATGCGCATTATGCTCAACAACACCTTCGAGCAGAAGGTGATTTTTGATATCCGCAGTGATCTCTATGCCAAGCTTCAGCGCTTGCCCCTGCGCTGGTTTGATAACCGCCCGACGGGCGATATAATGACCCGGGTCGCGGAGGATGTCACGGCGATGGAAAGGGTGTTGATCGACGGTATTGAGCAGGGTGGCGTTTCATTGCTGCAGATCGTGGCGGTTGGCATCGTGATGTTCGTCATTAACCCGATGCTTGCGGCGATAGCACTTATTCCGATTCCCGTATTGTTCATTGGTGCCTTGATTTACACGAGTACCCGTGACCGTTATCGGGCTGTTCGCAGGGCGACCTCGGAGATGAATGCCCTGCTTCACGACAATGTCGCAGGGATCAGGCAGATCAAGGCCTATACCATGGAGGTCGAGGAGCATGAACGTTTCAACAAGTCGAGTGATAAGGTTCGCAAGGCCACGCTGCGGACGATGTTTGCCTGGGCGATATACAATCCTTCAATGAGCTTCATTGGAGGTGTTGGATTCATCCTGGTGATGGGGTTTGGCGGCAAGTTTGTAATCGATGGTCAAATGACTCCCGGCGAGATCACTGCCTTCCTGCTATACTTGACCTTGTTTTATGAACCGGTGGGAAAACTCCACCAACTCAACCAGATGTTGCAGTCGGGACGCGCTGCAGGTGAGCGGGTATTTGAGATCCTGGATGCTGTTGATGAACCCGGTCTTGATAACGGCAGGAACCTGCCGTTACCGGTCCGCGGGCATGTGCGTTACCTCGATGTTGGCTTTACCTACGGTGAAGGGATCGTCACCCTGGACAGTGTTGATCTGGAGGCGAAACCTGGACAGACCATCGCGCTTGTGGGCCCAACAGGTGCGGGAAAATCAACAGTTATCAATTTGCTCACCCGCTTTTACGAATATGACACCGGTGGGATTTTCATTGATGACGTTGAAATTAATCAGCTTGATAAAGCCTCGCTGCGCGGCGTTATCGGCTACGTTACCCAGGAGAGTTTCCTTTTTAACGGCACGGTTCGTGAGAACCTCCTGATTGCACAACGTGATGCTACCGAGGACAGGTTATGGCAGGTTTTAACGGTTGCCAATGCTGATCAATTTGTAAGGAAGTTGTCCAAGGGACTGGATACCAGAGTTGGTGAGCGTGGCGTAAAGCTGAGCGTGGGCGAAAAGCAACGGATCAGTATTGCCCGGGCGTTATTGCGCAATCCGCCCATCCTGTTACTGGATGAGGCAACGGCCAGCGTTGATACCGAAACAGAGCGGGTGATACAGGAAGCCCTGGAGCGTTTAATGGAGAATCGCACCAGCTTTGTCATTGCACATCGCCTGAGCACGGTGCGCGGTGCCGACTGTATCTATACGCTGCGTGAGGGCCGGGTCATCGAGAGTGGCACCCATGAGCAATTGCTTGCCTCCGATGGATTATATACGGAGCTGTGCCGGACCAGTTTTCTGGATGATCAAACGCAGCGCTGACTGCCGCAATGCACTGCATCATCTTATCCGCCGAGTGCCAGCGTTGGCTTTTCGCCGGTGAAGGAAAGGACTTTCCGAGAAGTTCCCTCGCGGTATTCAATGACGTTCTTTTGTCCCTTGAAGTCATTAAAGAAAACAGTGTTACTGATTGAACAATTACCCGGCGACAGGCCGTTGCCGAGAGGGAACTCGAAGTAAAGCCAGATGTTGATCAACCCAACCTCCTTGTCCGACCATTTCGGCTTGAGGATGCTGTTGTCAGGGAGTGTAAGCGTAAAGTTTTTGTCAAGGTAGGCTTGAATGACAGTATCGATGTCGCTGCTCTTCTTCAGGTTTAAGGTTTTTTTACGCCCTTTTGAAAGAGTTTTTTCAAGATCCACACAGCGAACCCTTAGTGCCACCTCAATTGACTTTGTCAGGGGGTTCCACCTTGCCTCGGAGAAGGTGGCGTGAACCGGATGAGCGCGGGCAGTGACGGCAGTGGCCAGTAACCCGGTGATAATGCCGGAGAGCATCCGCGCATTGCTATTCCTTGGCATCCTTGTCCTTGGGATTGTCGGTTTCCTTGGTTTTCTCCTGCTCTTTCTTTAGCAGCTTTGCGGCATTCTCCGCGTCCCTCATCGGGTTGCTGCCCTTTTTGCTCTTTTGCAGCTGGAACCGTGATTTTATAGGGCGCGGCGGCCAATAGTTGTTACCTCTGTTGGCATCGGCGGTTTCCTGCATCGGGTCAAACTCGATGCCGGTGATCTCTTTTCTGGCGATGATCATTTTACGCACGGTGCCGGAATTCTTTCTCCATATCTCGGCGGGGATGCGCAAAGTCTCGTTCTTGCCGCCGGCGTATGTGATTGCAAGCACCAGGGGAGTCACCAGGCCACCTATGTTTTCCAGCTCGATGACGTAGAACTTACGACGCAGCGCGAGGAGCTTCTTTTCCTGCTCATCAAGTCCCTCGAGAAATTTCCTGTAATCAGCGCGATCTTTTTTAGTGACGTCGAGCTTGTCAAACTTGTTGTAGAAGTCGAGCAGGTTGCGATCACGTTCGGTTGCTTTCGGCAATCCTGCGTTGCGCAGGTCGATCAAGTCCTTGCTGTCAAGTTCGTCGCGCTTCTCCTTCTTCAGGGGTTTTTCTATATCAGGGTCACGGGTGTCTATTTCATAAAGTCGCAGCGCTTTGAGGGAGACATCGACATGTTTTGTGGTGTAGAACCAGCCGCGCCAGAACCAGTCAAGGTCAATACCTGATGCATCCTCCATGCTGCGGAAGAAATCAGCAGGTTCCGGGCGCTTGAACATCCACCTCCTGCTGTATTGCTTGAAGGCAAAGTCGAAGAGCTCACGCCCCAGTACAGTTTCCCGCAATACGTTGAGTGCGGCAGCAGGCTTTGCGTAGGCATTGTTGCCGAACTGGTGGATTGCTTCCGAGTTGGTCATGATTGGCCGCTGGTAACTTCCAGCCATGTAGCCGGTGATGCCCTTTGGCTTGCCTCTGGTCCTTGGCCACTTGTCCTGCCACTCCATCTCGGTGAGGAACTCGACAAAGGTATTGAGCCCCTCATCCATCCAGGTCCATTGACGTTCGTCGGAGTTGATGATCATCGGGAACCAGTTGTGCCCGACCTCGTGAATCACCACTCCGATCAGCGCGTGCTTGGTGCCTTCTGAATAGGTGCCGTCTTCTTCCGGGCGCGGTCCGTTGAAGCAAATCATGGGATACTCCATGCCTCCGACCGGCCCATTGACGCTGATGGCGACAGGGTAGGGGTAGTCGAAGGTGAATTTTGAGTAGACATCAAGTGTGTGTGCCACTGCAGCAGTGGAATATTTGCTCCAGAGCGGCTCGGCCTCGTTGGGATAGAAGGACATTGCCCAGGCCCGCTTGCCGGGAGAGAATTCATGGTATTTAGCATCCCATATAAACTTTCGTGAAGAGGCCCAGGCGAAATCGCGCACGTTCTGTGCGGTGAATATCCAGGTCTTGCTGCCCTTGGGTTTCTTTTTCGCTGATTGTGCAGCCTTGGCTTCCTCTGCAGTGACAATAAAGGTCAACTCGCCGGATTGTTTTCCCTTCTCCAGGCGTTTGCGCTGTTGCCCGGTGAGGATCTCGTTGCCGTTCTGCAGCTCGCCGGTGGCAGCGACGATGTGATCGGCAGGGGCGGTGATCTCCACCCGGTAGTCGCCGAACTCGAGCGTGAATTCGCCACGGCCAAGGAACTGCTTGTGCTGCCAGCCGGCATAGTCGGTGTAGGCGACCATCCGCGGATACCACTGGGCGATCTCATAGATATAGTTTTTGTCTTTCTTGAAATATTCGTAACCACCCCTGGCACGATTGAGATCAGCATTGATGATATTGTGGTTCCAGTCGATGTTGAGCACAAAGCGTTGCCCGGGCTTAAGTGCTTGCGAAAGGTCAACACGCATCATTGTGCCGATGATGGCATGCGGTAGTTTCCTGCCGTCTTTGCCGGCGACCCTGGTGATCCTGTAGCCGCCGTCAAAGGAGTTGCGGGAGAGTTGTGAGCGGAGCTTTTGAAAGCTGATGCCATCAAGGCCTGGTGCTTCCCGGGTGAGCATTTCTCCGGAATCCGGCTCGAAGCGGTTCTGGTCAAGTTGCAGCCAAAGGTAGGCCAAGGTGTGTGGCGAGTGATTGTGGTAGGTGATTTCCTGTGACCCGGAGAGTTGTTGCCGGTCATCATCGAGGGTCACTTTTATCCGGTAATCCGCACGTTGTTGCCAGTATGCCGGCCCCGGGGCACCTGAGGCAAGACGGGCTTCGCTGGCGGTGGGCAGGGTTTCTCCCAATTGACGAAAGGGATCCTCGGCGTAGCTGATGTTCTGGGCTACCGCACCGATGCACGAGCTGATTAAACCGAAGAGTATGGGTAGTAAAACCTTCATTTGATCAATAAAATAGCTATTACCATAAATATTATAAAGTAAGGCCAGCCCTTGGCGCATGCAATGACACACTTTATCAAGTCTTCCTGACAGGTATTCTACATAACTTATAGCGAAAGGGTTGCCGGCAATGAGAGGAGATATGACCTGATTTTAATACGGCCAATGTCATGCGCTCTTTGCGTTATGACCCGATAAGCCGTTTATTATTAGATCACCCTGTTACCCCCACATCAATGAAACCCTTCACTCTTGGGCTCATTGCCGGCCTTGCCCTGTGCTCTTGGGCCTTCAGCGGCAGTGCTGAGGCCAGTGGTTGGTACGA
>JAPYUT010000010.1 GCA_029940475.1 Verrucomicrobiales bacterium
CGGTAAGGGTGTAAGCAATGGTGACAAGCGGTGCGGCCGCCGCCGGAACCTTGTTTTCCTGGATCAGGCGCTGATGCCCAAGTACCTGCCACGGAGCGGATGATTCATTCATTTTTTCCCTGAGCCAGTTCAGCTGGACTTCGCCCAGTATATGACGATTCGGGTCCGTGTATGCGACGTTTAAAACTTCCGCCAACAGCACCGGTAAAAGCACATTAATGCCAAAACTTTCCCTGCTTTCTTCATTGGCAGCCAAATCAGCCGGAATCGATTGCGCTTCAAGCCCAAATAAAGACAAGCGTGCTAGCGTCTCATCCCTGCTGGCAAGGTCAATGAGAGCATCAATGGTTTGCTCAATTTCAGCCTCCCCAGGAACAACAAGCGGCTTATCCAGTGCCACGTGCCGGGTCTCAAGCATGTGCAGCGAGACAAGGTCACCAAAGTCAAACGAACGGTAGCCATCGATAAGGTTGCCGGAAGCCGGTTCTCGTATCGGTTGCCACTCGTAATAGGCTTGCATGCCGTTGGCGCGACGCTCAGCCCAGCTGATCCCCTGCAAGTCATCGTCATGAGATGTGCTGCCATCCTTGTATGACGAGTCAGCAACCTCATGATCATCCCATATGACAATGAAGGGAGCAGATGCCCTGACCGCCTGCAGGCTCGGCTCCCGGTGATATTGCGCGTATCGCAGTCGATAATCAGCCAAGGTCCTCAATTCATTGGGCGGCTCAAACACTGAATCTGGCTGCTTATACTCCGGGTTGTCATATTCCGGCCCGTATTCATAGATATAGTCACCAGTATGAACCAATGCATCGTAGCCACCTATTTCAGTGGCCTTGGCAAAGGCATCAAAATCTCCAACCGTGATCACCGAACAGGCAAAAACTGCCAAGCGCACCTCATCCGTGGTCCCTACAGGCAAAGTCTTGGTCCTGCCGACCGGCGAAATATTCTCTCCTCCATTGATTGAAAAACGGTAAAAATACCGAGTGTCAGCAATTAACCCCCCGGCAATCACCTTCACGGTATAGTCGCGCTCTGCACTTGTCTCGATAACGCCGCTGGCAACACCTGGAGCAAAGTCCTTGCTCTTCGAGATTTCCCAAGCCACCTCAACCGGACCGCCCGCCCCGGTTGTAACACGGGTCCACAACACCACAGAATCCGCAAAGGGATCACCTGAAGCAACGCCGTGATTAAACACTGCCCCCCCTCGAGCCATGCCGGGGAGTAGAAGAAAAATGCACTGGGTAACCAGCAATGACCGCAAACCTTTCATTTTACTTTAAAGTCATTCATACACAGCATTAACCCTGAACGCACAAACATTACCCCTCAAAGCGATTTTTTTAAGAGACCCTCTTTCTAGCAAAACGATTGACCGCTTCAATGACTGAGTCCTTGCACACATCCCCCTGCAGGTATTAATTTCAAGGCCTTGAGGGCTATCCACCATCATTCACCTGGACAATCTGCCTTTAAAACACCCAACAGAACCTTCAATAAGCGCGAATTATGCTTAATAAGAAAAAATTACTTGGAAAAGCCGGGAAGCTCCTAAAACTCGCGCAGCAGGAAGGAAAGGCTATTGTCACTGCCTCCAAACCAGTAGCCAAAAATGTGCTCGGCAAAATCAGCGAAGGCGCAGTGATCCTCGGTGAGAAGGGTAAAAAACTGGCTGATGACATAAACACAACCCGGCAATCACAAGGCAAAGACAAGGATTAGAATTATTCCAATCCCGCTTTTGCCGTGTCACGGATTATTCAACTTCAGGTGACACCACATCCTCAGTCGCAGGCTCCGAAGATGAAACCTGCTTGGCCTGCTTGATAAGCCGAGCCGCCTCATCCGGGTTTTCGGTAATTTTCCCGAGGAATTCCGGCAACTCAATGCCGACATTTTTGGTGAGTTGATGCAACGGAGGCAGAGCGCCTACAAGCCCGGAAACAAACTCCGCAGTGTCATTCTTTCCACTCTTGCCCTTGCCGCCGGAATCCCACACCGTCACGGAATCAATCTTCAGATTGGAGATTGCCTTCACCTGTTCCTCGACCAATGCCGGAAGTTGCTCTGTGACCAGCAGCAGCGTGGCATCATCTGCCCCGCCACCGGAAGCCTTGACGATATCCCCAAAGCCCTGCGCCTTGCTCTGCAGGGTTGCAAGTGTTCCACGAGCCTCGGCTTCCATGACTGCCTGAATGCCGTCTGCCTCACCCTTCTTCAATCGACGAATTTTCTCGGCATCCGCCTCGGCCAATGTTTCAATCTTCAACTTTTCAATCTCCGCAGGCACCACGACGTCTGCATACTGGGTGGCTTTCTCCCGCTGAGAGCGCACGGTTTCAGCTTTTTGCTCATAGCCATAGGCTTCCTCAAGTGCCTGTGCTGTTTTGACTTTCTCGGCTGCTGTCGCCAGGCGTTCCGCTTCTGCCTCCTGCTCACGGCGCTGCGCATCCGACTGCGCCACCTTGATTTTGGCAAGGTTTTCACCTTCCACCGCAGTAGCCTTGGCAGCCGCCACCTGCACGCGCTGCTCCCGCTCGGCGTTGTTCTTGCCAATCTCCCCGTCCCTCTCCTTCTCGGCCACGCTGACCTTCGCATCATTGATTGCTCTCGCAGCCGCCTCCTTACCAAGGGCCTCGATGTAACCGGACTCATCCGTGATGTCCTGGATGTTGACGTTAATCAGTCGCAGTCCGACCTTGGTCAGCTCCACCTCAACACCAGCAGTAATCTTCTCGATCAAGAGATCGCGGTCGGCGTTGATTGCCTCAATATCCATGGTGGCAATCACCACGCGCATCTGACCGAATATGATATCCTGCCCAAGCAGGCGAATCTGAGTTTGATCAAGCCCCAACAAACGCTCGGCGGCATTTTCCATCACCCCCCTATCAGTTGAGATACCGACCGTGAATGTCGAGGGAGTATTGACACGAATGTTCTGCTTGGAGAGTGCCCCCTCAAGCTTGATGTCAATGGGGATGGGCGTGAGATCAAGAAACTGGGAGTCCTGGACGATCGGCCATACAAAAGATGCGCCACCATGGATACATTTGGAGGAACCTCCACCGCTGGTTTTACCGTAAATAACAAGCACCCGGTCTGAAGGGCAGCGCTTATAGCGTGAAAAGAAGAAGATCAGTGTCCCCAATACGACAACGATCAAGGAAACAATAAGTATTAAAATAAATGGGCTTCCTCCTTCTTCGGGTTGACCAGGATATTGGGCTAAAAATGAGATAATGTTGTTTATTTTCATGGTATTAATTTTGAATGATCCGTTATATTGTTAATTGGCTTCTGAACCTGAACTCCCCGTAGCTTCCTCAGAGTCTTTCATTGGTTCTTTGCCAAGGGTCTCGACCAAAAGCGTCCTGTCATCAACGAGGGCTGTAACCTGGACGGCTGTCCGGTTCTCAATGCGTTCTTCACTATCACTAAGTGCCCTTACTGTTGCCATGCGCTTTTGCACTAAAACCTCGATCTGCCCAATGCCCTGACGCCGCGGCGGAATTGGCACATAGACACTGCCGATCTGACCGATCGCGTTACTGTAGTCCACAGTACCCTCAGAGCGCAGACTGTGCAGCCAGCGCATCATCAACACGAAACTTATTAGGACTGCAACTCCCACAACAGTCGCAGAGATGGTGGCAAGGGTGAGCGAATGACCTGCGTCCAAAACGGCAGCACCGGTCCAACCAAATCCTGTAAAGAAGGCACCGATGCCACGAATCGAGAACATTCCGGTCGCTCCACCCTCCCCGACGTCGAGATCAAGGTCAGGAACATCAAAAGCACCACCCAACAGCAGGGCAATCATCTGGATTAATAAAACGGCGCTGGAAAGAATTCCACAGGTCACGAAATACGTCATCCCCGCAGGTTCCAAGTTCAACAACCAATCAATCATGTTCATATCCTTGGAGATAATCGCGTTCGCGCCAAGCTGAAAATTTACCTATGTGGTAAGGTATATAGATATTAAGCAGTAAATTATAATCGAGGCTATTACAAATCTGATGGATTTTTGTAATGCCGTATAAATACTGTCTGTGATGCCTATCTCATTGCACATCATGACCAGAAGTTGTCATAACTGATTAGAAGGCTCATATACTTAATATCAATATAATCATTGATGGAAATAATAATAACACTTCAACCGCCAAGCCAACCCGTAAGAGCCTTCCAGGTCTCCCCGCCAAGATAAATGCCGGCAATCCCTATAACGCCGGCAAGTGCAGGCGGCGCAGGGAGAGGCAACTTGATTGCGCTAAAGAGTATGCCGACAACAACGCCGGCAAGGAGGGCAAGTAATACGGCAGACATTGATTTGCGTTTATTCGAGTTGGGCATTGCGTGAAATTCCCGTTGCAACAGTCCTCATGTGAGAGTCTCAATCGCTGATTGAATAAATATAGAGTAAATCAATGACGACAAGGAACTTCTTTTTTAGGGTTACTCAGCCCAAGTGGTTCTTGAGCATCGGGCAATAAATGTCTACCTTCATAGCAATTAACAGCAATTTTACCAACCTGATGAAAACACCAACACGTAGAAAATTCCTGAAGGGATCCATCCTTGGAGCCGCCGGAGCAAGTACATTTTGCAGCCTGCCGGCAAGCGCCAAGCCCAATGGCGCCAACGGCGACCTGCGCATTGCCGTCATCGGTTGCGGCGGTCGCGGCGGCGGACACGTCAATGCATGCCTTAACCAGAAGGGCGTACGCATCGCCGCACTCTGTGATGCCGACTACAAGCACAACGAGGGCAATTCAAACAATGTCGCAAAAAAACAGGGCTCAAAACCGAAACTTTATGAGGATTACCGCGAGCTTTGTGCCGACAAGGACATCGACGGCGTGATGATTGCAACCCCCAACCACCTGCACTCACTAATCGCCATCCTCGCTGCACAGAACGGCAAGCATGTCTATGTCGAGAAGCCCGTGTCGCATAACATCTGGGAAGGGCGCAAATTGGTAGAAACATCCGAAAAATACGGTAAAAAGGGCGTCATCATCCAACACGGTATGCAACGCCGCTCTGACGCCGGGTGGCGCGAAATCATGGAATGGATAAAGGACAAGCCACTCGGTGAGATGCTGGTCTCCCGGGGTTTCTGCTACAAGCCACGTAAAAGCATCGGCAAAGTCGACAAACCACAGCAACCTCCAGCAGAGGTCAACTATGACCTTTGGTCCGGTCCCCGTGAAATTCTTCCGGTGCGCCGTGGACGCTTCCACTACGACTGGCACTGGCAGCGCGCTTACGGCAACGGCGACATAGGCAATCAGGGACCGCACCAGATGGATGTTGCCCGCTGGGCACTTGGCCAGGAAAAATGTGCTCCCAACGTTCTAAGCATTGGAGGTCGTTTCGGCTACGATGACGATGGAGACACTGCCAATACACAAATCGCCTTCTTTGATTACAAGCCGGTGCCCCTGATATTCGAAGTGCGCGGACTGCCTGAAAAGGGATTGGACTGGGGCAAGGGCATGTCTAATTACAAGGGTGCCCGGGTCGGCAACGTCATTGAGTTTGAGGGCGGATATGTCAGCGAGTCAAAGGCTTACGACAAAAACGGCAAATCCATGAAAAAATTCGGCGTCACCAATGGCCGCGGTCACCTTGAAAACTGGCTTGCTGCAATACGCGAAGGCATCAAGGACGGTAAGCACCAGCATGAACTGACCGCCCATACCGGGCACATCTCCGCAGCACTGGGTCACATGGCCAACATCAGTTACTATATCGGCACGAAGACCACTCCTGAAGACTGCAAGGCCGCCCTCAAGGGCGACCGCATGAAACAGGAGGTGTTTGACCGTTTTGCCGCACATCTTGATAACAACGGCATTGACATCAATAAGGCAAAGGCGACAACAGGCCCACTATTGTCCTTTGATCCTGACAAGGAACAATTCATCGGGGATCTTGCCGACAAGGCCAACAAACTGGTTAAGGAAAATTACCGCGCCGGATTTACAATCCCTGAACAGGTCTAGCCAAAAACTTCGCCACGACCAGTTTGATGGCTGCGCGCTCGCTGCTCGCACCCCAGGGCAGCCGCACTTAATTAAACTGAATCCAATAACCCGGGCGAGTCCATCTTGGCAAACCTCAGGGAATAACTTTCCTGAAACTTTACCATTGCTGTCGTTCCAAGCCCTGGATCCGGCATGATTACTGAGAGTCACGCTGAGAAACTACATATTCTTTGCCTAAAAAGCTGGCTGCATCTATAACGTGGACTCTCAACCATGCCAATTAAGCCCCGACCGATAGCCAAACTCCTCGCTGCAAACCGCAGTGAGATTGCCATCCGTATCTTCCGTGGCGCCACTGAACTTGGCTTACAGACCATCGCAATCTATGCCCAGGAAGATCGCTTTTCAGTGCATCGCTTCAAGGCAGACGAGGCCTACGAACTCAATGTTGCCAAGGGTCCTGTTGGCGCATACCTCGACATTGAAGGCATTATCGCCATCGCAAAAGAGCGTCGTGCCGATGCCGTCCATCCAGGATACGGATTCCTGTCCGAAAACGCGGAATTCGCAAAAGCCTGCGGTGACAATGACCTCATCTTCATCGGTCCCAGGCCTGAAGTCTTGGAAGCAATGGGCGACAAGATTGCAGCCCGGGCAAAGGCAAAGCAAATCGGAGTGCCAACACTTCCTGGAACTGACGATCCCGTCTCTGATCGTGAACAAGCTCTGCACGTTGCCCGGGAAATAGGCTTTCCCCTGATCATTAAGGCTGCGTTTGGCGGCGGCGGTCGCGGCATGCGCGTGGTGCAGAACGAGGAGGCGCTCCCGACTCTCCTCGATGAAGCCAGAACTGAAGCTAAGAACGCTTTCGGTAATGATGCCTTGTTCCTTGAACGCTTCATCCAGAAGGCAAAGCACATTGAAATTCAAATCATCGGCGATCAACACGGTAACGTTATTCACCTTCACGAACGCGATTGTTCAGTTCAGCGCCGTCATCAGAAGGTAATTGAAATTGCCCCCGCCATTAATCTTAATGACACCCTGCGGAAGGATCTTTGTGATGCTGCAGTGAGGATCGCCAAGGCAGTCAATTACGATAATGCCGGAACCGTGGAATTTCTGGTCGATACCGACAGCGGCGAATGGTTCTTTATCGAAATGAATCCACGGATTCAAGTTGAACACACCGTCACTGAAGAAATTACCAATATCGACATCGTTCGAACACAGATACTCATTGCCCAGGGACATCCAATACACGGTGCCGAGATAGGAATTCCCAATCAGGAAGAAATTAAACGCAATGGAGTCGCAGTTCAGTGTAGAATCACCACTGAAGACCCGGAAAACAATTTTACTCCTGATACCGGAAAAATTCTTACTTATCGTTCAGCCTCAGGGCACGGTATCCGCCTTGACGGCGGACTTGGCGCAGCGGGGGCAACCGTAACGCCATTCTATGACTCAATGCTGGTCAAATTGACCACGCATGCCCCTAATTTTCACATCGCCCTGCAACGCGTTCGACGGGCACTTCGGGAATTCCGAATCAGGGGAGTTAAGACCAACATCCCCTTCCTTCTCAACCTCATCGATAACCCCCAGTTTGCCTCAGGTAAGTCAACAACACGGCTAATTGACGTAACCCCCGAGCTTTTCAAATTCCCCCGCCGCCGGGATCGCGCAACCAAGCTGCTTAATTTCCTTGGTGACGTTATCGTCAACGGCAACCCTAACGCAAAAGGCCAAATCCCAGCAATCCCCTTCAATTCAGCCCCCATACCGGACTGGGATCACAAGTTAACACCTGCACCGGGTACACGCGACCTGTTGAAAAAACTCGGTCCCGAGAAATTCTCAAACTGGATACTTGAACAGAAACCGCTGCTCATAACCGACACCACCCTGCGTGATGCCCACCAGTCCCTGCTTGCCACACGCGTTCGCAGCTATGACATGCTGGCAGTTGCGGATGCCGTAGCACGCCGAACTCCAAACCTGTTTTCCATGGAGATGTGGGGAGGAGCAACCTTTGACTCCGCAATGCGCTTCCTCCACGAAGATCCATGGATCCGACTTACTCAACTTCGCGAAAAAATCCCAAACATCCTTTTCCAGATGCTTTTCCGCGGCTCAAACGCGGTCGGATATTCAAACTACCCCGACAACGTCGTGAAAGGGTTTGTCAAACATGCCGAGCAACGCGGCATAGATCTTTTCCGGATATTTGATTCACTGAACTACACGCCCAATATGAGGGCAGCAATGGAAGCCGTCCGCGAAACCGGGACAACTCTCTGCGAGGCTGCGATTTGCTATACCGGAGACATCCTTGACCCAGTCCGTGACAAGTATTCTCTTAAATATTACGTCTCACTGGCAAAGGAACTCAGGGAGATGGGAGCACATCTACTCTGCATCAAGGACATGGCAGGACTGTGCCGACCCTATGCTGCAGAAAAACTTGTTCGCGCACTTAAAGAGGAGGTGGGGCTTCCTGTCCATTTTCATACCCACGACACAAGCGGAATTAATGCAGCTTCAATACTCAAAGCCTCGGAGGCAGGAGTTGATATCGCCGATGCCGCGCTCTCCTCAATGTCAGCATCCACCAGTCAACCCGGGATGAATTCCCTCGTTGCCGCACTCGAGAACACTGAGCGCGCCACCAACCTCGACCGACAGTCACTGGACGAGTTTTCCGACTATTGGGAAGGTGTCCGCAAGTTCTATTTCCCCTTTGATACCTCACCGCCACACGGGACTGCCGAGGTATACCTGCACGAAATGCCGGGAGGTCAGTTTACCAACCTGAAGGAACAGGCTGAAGCTATGGGCCTCAGTGCACGCTGGCAGGAAATTGCCAACTGCTATGCGGAAGTTAATAAACTCTTTGGCGACATCGTCAAGGTAACACCTTCAAGCAAGGTCGTTGGCGACATGACGATGTTTCTCGTCACCCAGGGTATCAAGCCCTCAGATGTCATCAACCTGCCAAAAGGCACCGCCTTCCCTGAATCCGTTGTCGATATGCTTTGCGGAGGGTTGGGGCAACCAGTCAACGGATGGCCGGGCGAAGTGCAGAAGGTTATTGCCGGTAAACAACCAGTCATCACCGATCGTCCCGGTCAACATGCAAACCCAGTCGATCTCGAAGCCGTCCGCAATGAACTGCAGAAAAAAATAAACCACACAGCAAGCGAAAACGATGTCTGGGGATATTTGATGTATCCGCAGGTATTTCTCGATTTTGCCAAAAACCGGGATCTTTTCAGTGATCTCAGTGTATTACCCACTCCCGCATTTTTCTACGGACTTCATCCCGGTGAAGAAATCAGTATTGATATTGAAGTCGGAAAAACCCTGTTCGTTCGCCTGATCAATGTTGGCGAACCCGACTCGGACGCTAAGCGCAACGTTATTTTTGAACTTAACGGTACCGCCCGGCACACCTTGGTAACAGATACAAGTCTTTCTCCAACCACAACAGCCCGACCCAAAATTGACGGTGAAAATCCTAACCAGATTGGTGCACCCATGCCTGGGCTTATTTCAGAGTTAACGGTCAGTGTCGGGCAAAACATCAATGAGGGAGACGCATTACTTACCCTTGAGGCGATGAAGATGTATACAACCGTATCCGCGCCTCACTCAGGAACGGTCGAGCAAATCCAGATTGCTGCCGGTGACAACGTTGAGGCCGGCGACCTGCTGATAACACTTGCTTAATGACGGGCAGTAATTGCAGTTACCCCACTCATTCATCGTCTTTTCAAAATCCTCCCGTTCCCATAGTCTCTTGGAAAACTTATTCCAAGATAACTCGCAACCGACAGAACTTGCGCCCCTGATTAAGCGGCAGGACAATGCTGTAGCGAACTAGAAGCGCGCCGTTTTCAACAACTCCAGGTATCTGCTCCCAGCTACTCAGGTCATCCGAATATTCAAAGAGCAGGCGCACATCAGTGCGGCGTAAATCCGATTCCACCTGCCACACCATTAACCCTGAATTGCCCATGCGATCAGGAGTTTGCGGTGAAGGCAGCACACTGGCTAATCGCGGGTCAGTGCCGATGGCGTATTCAACTACATTACGCAGACCGTCACCATCCGGGTCTTTGCTCTCTCCATCTATTCCTTCACGAGCAGCCCACTGCGCAAAGCTATCAACAATGATTATGCCCCCGGGGGAACCAAGCAAAGGGCTTTGACCCCATGATTTACGATCAGAGTAAGACCTTGCTCCAGCCGTCGTGTCAATGAACTCCAGGGCTCTCCCTCCCCCGTCAGTTTCATCATGCCAATTGTCACTATACTCAAAGCGCAGAATTGCCGCGCTATAAGGCTCCGGAAACCCAAGCTTCAATGCTTCCCCCGCATTATCGAGCTTGCCGGTATATTCGCCGGCAATATTTAACCCGCTGCCATAGCGACCTTCAAAGGCCGTAATGTTTTTAACGACAAGAATTTGTTCCCCGGCGAAAAGCATTACCTCGGGAAACATAAAGCTAACGCCCTCAGTAAGCCGTACACCGGCAAGATCAATGGTTGAATTACCTATGTTCTCAAGCTCAATATATTCATAATCCGAGCCCCCTGGGGGATTGAACATAATCTCCGTAATCCTCAGGCTATCAAGCAACGACACCAATTCTTCATTCTCAATTGCCGTAGGCGTGCGGATACCTGGAGTAGGCACACGTGAGAACCCAATCGCACCATCTCCGGGCACGTTGCGAGTCTGAGAATAGTCCTCTGTCTGCACACCGTAAATCACGGCATCAATCAATTCTCCGTCCGCTCCTGCAATACCGATCAATTCCAGCATTGACGACAGACCGAAATTCTCGGGTTCAATAACGGCGAATCCCGAAGCTGCAATATAACTGAACTGAGGTATCTCCTCGAGACGCCGCGCTGTATTCGGGTTGTCAGTAACAAACAGGCCGGAAATATCCACCGGCAGAGAATCCGGATTGTAAAGCTCTATAAACTCGTCGGTAAACCTCACCTGCCCGTTGGTAAACCATTCACTGATACGCACCCCCGCAGGATTACCTGTAGCCTGCCTGATATTACGAGATCCAGGGCTTGGCCGGTTGAGTGCCCATTCTCGATCATGACCAGTCCGGCCAATGGAGAGATCTCCTGCCTGGATGCCAAAACTCACTGAGTCAACAACAGCCCCGTCTTGATACAAAGTTAATTGCTCCCCTGAGCGGTCAAGTGTAAACCCAAGGTGGATGCCTGAAGTTGCCGCATTATCAGCAAAGAGCAGCAGGTATCCTCCGGCCGGAACAATCGTTCCAGGTGTAAAAATTGACTTTCCAGGATAATCAGGATCATCCGAAAACCAGTGCCCGCCAAGGTCATAATCTGCTGTCCCGGGATTGTAGAGTTCAATCACATCAGGGAAAGTTCCCTCGTGTTCAAAAGCGGAATCATTGACTGCCAGCACTTCATTGATGACCACGCTTGCAGGAAGAGCCCGATTCACAGTCCAGGTCTTTGAGCCGGTAGGCTCAGTTTGCCAGTCACCTGCAAATGTTTGCCCCTCAACCTCAACGAAATAAATGCCATCATCAAGGTCCCTAAATTCAATGTCCGCACTGCGCACGGTCGCATTGGGCGGATCAAAGCCGTTGCCGATTGGCAATTCATCGCTCCAATCCCCACCATTGATGCGCCAACGATAATTCCACATGCCAGGACCTGCCACTCTCAGTGTCGCATTGGGGAGATTTGTTCTGGCAGGAGGTTCGCCACTGATGAAGATGCCCTCGCGAACCATTGCTCCAAGGTCATGCCCCATGGGATGTCCTGCGATACCCGGTGATCCTGGAGCAAGAGTAAAATCACCCCTTTCGCTATCAGTGAATCTTGCAACCCCATTGGCATTACCGCCGCCCAGGTCATAAATCGTCTGGTCGGCATGATTCTGACCAACTGTAATGTCGCTGATCACAGGATCGACAAGGTTATCGAAGAACTCAAGGGGGGTCGTTGGAAAAGGCTCCTCCTTGGCATCATCAGCTCCGCTGAACACCCGCGGAATTTTCATCAGCAGGTTTCCGGAAACATAAGCCCCGTCACCGTGGGTAGCATCTTCATCTGTATCGGTTGGGACAAACAGGTTAACAACCGATGCCACGCTGGGATTCTCAAAACGATCATTGAAATCGGGATGGATTTTGTAGACCGTATTGTTCTCAAAAATCGTTGCAGTATCAATTTTCAGATTAATGCAGTGGTCTATATCCCAGAAAATATTGCGCACCACGACAATCGTGGTGCCAAGTCCGGCATCGCCCGTGGATATCGCATTTGCATAGCCACGATCTGATGTCTCATCATCTTTGAACACGTTGCGGAACACATTGCCAGCGACAAAAACATCTCCACCAAGGTCAATATGTTCATCACCGGTATTGGTGAATGTATTGCCTATAATCTGCGCAATCGGACCGGGCCTCTTGCCACTGTCAACATCAACCACATCATTATGCCCCTTGGTAATTCCAAACGCGTTGTTACGAATAATGTAACGGCCGCCTTCCGGGATTTCCCCCTCCCCCTTGACCTGCTCGGATATATTGTCAAGGTCGAGAGCATCAGCCTGCTCATCAGGTCCGAACACATCGGGGAATTTACAGTTCTCGAGAATAATCGAGGCGTCCGCCGTGTAGAATATACGGATCTTTGTGCCGTAAAAACGCACGTCATCAACCACGCACTGTGAACGTATAATTCCGATCGCCCCCTCCCTGTCCTGGGCGTGACCAATATCAATGTGAGCAATTCTGTTATTGGGATCCATTGAGTCTATAATCTTGATGCCCTCGGACTTCGGCGGACCATCAGGTAATGACCCGTTACCAGCGGAATCAGGAACAAAGGCAACACCCGGAACCGGTGAAAACTGGATTCGGCTGGTCGGCGTTCCAACAATCTTTGAAATTCCGTTGATAGTGAGCTTCTTGTCCTCATCGAAATAAACCGAGGTTCCAGGCTCTATCACCAGTGCTGTCCCGGCAGGAATAGTCACATTATCGATGACATGGTAAGGTCCGCCGTGCGGCGTCCAGCGCACTTCAGTTCCTTCCTGCGGATGAAACGGGAAATAACCAAGGTCAGGACTCCCTTCTTCAGGATCTCCAGCCTCAATTGCAGGAGATCCCGCCCCGAGATTAAAATTACCGGCGTTTACCGCAACAAACGCAGGATCACTGTTTATATTACCTAATCCCTCCCAGGGTTCCTCCAGGTCGCAATAACTCATGCTGATATCCTCCGGGTCATAGTCAGTGCGAACCGCATCAGGGTTACCCCAGATAATCGAATTTCTTATCGTGTAAAAACTCGGATCATCATTTCCGTCCTTATTCTCAGCCTGTATTCCAACCAACTCATTATTGGCAACCGTGACGAACTCAAGTGTCACGCGCGCATCGTCCTTTGCCGAAATCCCAATGCTATTGTTCACGAATAGTCCTCCTGTGATTGTGATATTCTTCGTGAACAGGCTTGCCCCCTTGTCACCGCAATTGCGGCTGATGACCTCCTCCATGGTCACGTCAGCATTAAGGGTGTCAATGCCGTCGTCATCCATGTAAGCAACAACAAGGTTGCGCAATGTGATGCCTTGCCCCTCACCTGCACCGTGCAGGTAAATGGCATCGTTATCATCGGTTTCCCCGTCTTCCCGATAAATTCCAAGCATATCGGTTATATGGGAATCCTCAACCAGGACATCGGAATCGAAGGTTTCCAGTCCCATCACTGAGCGGGCCAGATGACAGCGACGAAAGACCATGGCGGAATTACTCTCTCCGGAAGCAGCGCTTTCACCCACCTTCCCTCGGTTATCGGTGACATTGCAGTCATTGAAGTTCACCGTGGAGCCATTGATTCGCAGAACGCGGCCATGATCTGTGTGTCCACCTGCCGGGGAATGTCCAGCTCGATGAACGTTGGTGAAAGTAAAGTTCGCCCCCTCACTTTGATCAAAAAGGATCTCTCCCCACGGGGCATCGGGTTCACTGGCTGTAAATGTTATCGGCCTCTCCTCACTGCCCCTGCAGTCAATTGTTCCCTGCACGATTAAGTCAGTTCCCGCAGTGCTTTGAGCCTCGATTGTACCGTCAAGCATCAACAGTGCCCCGGGCTCAACAGTAAGGACATGTCCTCTCGGAACCGTAACATCGCCGGTAAGCCGCATGACACCACTCCACGTGGAAGCCGCACCCGTGAGGATTCCTGATATTTCAGTAATCAAGGGCGACGACCCGAGACTGGCAATTGCCTTGGAGACCTTCTGTCCATTTGAACTCGCCGTAAGGGTGAAATTACCTGGATCAACCCCGCTGCCAACCACCTGGGCGATCAGCTCAAGGTTGAAACTAATATCAGAACTCTCCTCATCTCCCTGCTTCACCTCTACCGCCAGAGTGTTCGTGCCGTCAACAAGTAGGGCACTCGATAAATCGGAGATCAAGAAAATCTCGTCTTCATCGGGCGTGTCATCGCCACCAACGGTATATTCATCATATGCCATGTTGGAGGTCATGTTGGACGTTCTGTGGAACTCGTTTCCATTGAGGTAAACTACAGCCCCGTCATCATAAAGCAGCCTCAGGTCCAGTCCCGTCAGCAGGGAGGCATCCTCAACCTCAAAAGCGGCACGAAAATATGTTGTCGCGTGCTTATTGTTCCTTGATCCGCCATAGCCAACTTCAGTCACCTCATCATTGTCGCCATAACCCAACTCGGCAGGCCCTGACTCCCAGGCACTGTCATCAAAGCCGGAGTTACGCCAGGATACCCCCTGGTCAGAACCATCATCCAGGTATTTCCAGACTCCGCCTAGGGGCAATAGGACTACCGGCTCACCTCCAGGACCGCCACCAACAGTGACCAGGGCTGTTCCCACCCCATTACGCAACTGCACCGTGCCCGGCGTGATGGACACCCCGGGACTGTCTGCATTTAGAATTGCCGTGGCATCCCAGATTTCACGCGCATAACTGCCATCAATCTTGCGGAAATCAACCTTCACCAGCATGGGTGTTCCGGGCCTGTAACTATCTCTGGTGATAAGGTGCAGTTCACCCTGTGCTGCACCTCCACTAAGCGTTCCGGACACCTCAGTTAACGAGCCGGTATTATACCAGACATCCAGATACTCCCCATGAAGCATCCTCCCGGTTCCAGATCTACCGGAGAAAAACTGTACTACAATCCGGTTCAATCCAGGCTTAATCACATCTCCACCATCAGCATCAACCTGCAACTGCCATCTTCCCGCCCGCGCATCCAGTTGCGCGGGAGCGCCATTGATTAACACTGAACGTATCCTGGCGGCATGAAAATCACCACTGAAACGCGCCGCTCCGGTATTTGTTCGGAAGTAACCTTCAGGGCTAACCGGCAAGTCGGTTGTCGCCGAGTAACTGCGTGGAATCTGGGACAGCACATCCGCAATGCGTCCCGGCACATACTCCTTCATCGACTGCAAGGTATTATCGGGAATAAATCCTCCGACCGCCCTGTCAATGACAGGCTGAATGATCTCAGGGCGGTATACCCGCTCGATCAAGTCGAGATACTTGGCATAATAAAGAGGAATGATCTCAGGGTGAGAAAGAAATTCCTCAAGCCCGTCCAGCGCAGCATACCCCCATATATTCTTGGTAACCCCGCCCCGCAAAAGTGTATCGAGATCATGCGGAACAAACCTGAACCGTTGATCAACAACTCCGCGGTAAAGCACATAATCGTCACCTTTCCCGTCATTGAGTCCTCCCTCGCGATTGCCAAGAAGCGCATCAATAGCAATGTGAGTCAGCCATTGATCGATGTCCACGTGACGCGAGACATCCTCGTAATACGACTCCGCGGGCGAATTATTAAGGACATCAGTCAACGCTATCAAATCGCCCCAATCATCCTCCGAACTGTTGGTCTGCTTGAAATACGTGTTCCGGTAGGAGTCGGCATCTTCCCCTTCGTATCGCAGGTCACCTTCTTCACCGTTATCCTCATCATCACGCATCTGATACAGGTTGCCGTTGGGATCTTCCGGCCAATGCGCCGCGGTAAAGTCGCTGCCCAGCGTCTCCAACATAGCATAAGAGCCATACATCAGCGGCCCGCCGGATTGCGCAAGATCCTCCCCATTAATGCGTAACTGTACCGCGACGGTATCCGGCACCTCAACGCCCATCAACTGGAAGAGCCATGCACCTGTCGTCTGCGAGTGGACATAACGACAGTTAAACTTTATCGAACTAACCCCTTTCCACTTATCGTCATTGCGGAAAATCAGCAGATGGTTGTTGGGCGGACCATCACGGGATCCAGCGCCACGGTTTCGGATGCTTGAGCAATATAAAGTCTTAATACTGGCGCTCTCCGCACTTACAAAAGTGGCATTCATCTGTGCATTGCTCTCGGATCTACTGGAACTTGTACCGATGTCCTCAAGTTCCTCCCGTTCCTCCTCCGTCAGGATGACATAGTAGGTTGGTTGCCGTCCGGGTATCCCTGCGCCTACAGAATCAAATGAATCATCAACCTGAAAAAGGGCATTCGCCTGATGCCCTTCCCCACTTACCTCAGCTGGCCAGCTTCGGCTATTGACACCATCGTCAGCCTCAACGAAAAACTCGATGATATCACCGTCATCGTGAGCTGGAATTTCCGCCGAGAAACCATCACTGCCGTCAAACTCCATCAACAATGATTCGAAATTATCCTCCCCGTCAACTCTCCAGAAAAGTCTGGCTTTTGATTGCCCTGCCGGAGCCTCGTCCTTAATCTCACAACTCACCGTGACGCGATCTCCGGAACCCGGTATCTGCGGGCGATGTTTAAACTTACTGATAAGCGGCGCAATGTCAGCACTTGTCACCGAGTTAGCACTCCCCGGGGAACCTCCGTCCTCGCTGGAACTGCCCCAGTTCTGGCCATTATTGTTCGTTAACTCCGGGTTAATCAACTCCAGGGACTTTCCCCCGCCGTCATGGGGTGCGAGCCAGATCCAGCCCTCGTGGCCACGGTCACTCGGTCCACGCGCCCTTATGGCCCAGTCACCCTGGTCAGCGAAGTTTACCTCATCAACCTTCTTGCCGGCGGCATCAACAAGACGGATCCTCTCACCGGAATTCTTCAACTTCCCCGTCCATGGCCCCACCACGCCTGTAGCTGTCGGGTGAATGGACTCAAAAACAGATAAATCAGCAACCACTACAATGTAGCCGCCGGCAGTGATTACACTCTCTGTAAACAGGAAATCAACTCCGGCATCAATGCGATACCCCTGCAGATCGACATCGGCATCCGAGTTGTTATGAATCTCAATAAACTCTGCGGCAACATCCTCCGGTAATCCTGGAGGATTATACATTATCTCAGAAATAACGAGATCGGCGGTTGCTGCTGATACGAGCAGCCCGAATACAGCAACGAAAGAGAAAGCTGTTATCGAAAGCGGCCGTAGACGGTAGCTATTCATTCTTAGGGGGAGGAGGGGGTTGGGAACTTATTAAGTTTAACCGCTATTAACAGCGCGACAAATGATAACACTCTCCCGGATCCGGAAAGTTTATGCCAAAGCCCTGTTTTACAGGTCAGAAAAAGCCCCTGACCTATATGCTTTCGGGTTTTCAGAGTCACTTGCCTGATGCTACAGCGCACAGACTTTGTCCTTACGTCAACCATCTCGGTGAATTTTGCCCGAATTTGAAAAGGCTAATGCGTCGAAATACAAAAACCTCCCGGGAATCACTCGACGCAACAATGCTAAGCGGTTAGGGAAATCCAGTGCACCTCGTTTCACTCCCCCTCTTTAAATTTGCCCACAAGCGGGGAACTTGGCGTATTTCATTCATCCTCTGGTTTGTGCTTCTGTTTATTCTCAGCTCGCTGCACGGCTCCCCTTTCCCGGATTCCAAAATCATTTTCTCCGACAAAATCGCCCATGCCGCCTATTTCACCGTTGGCTCAGCCGTCTTCCTCCTCGCACTTTCACAGCAGTCACGCAAGAATCATTCACCGGCCTTCCTCTTATTTGCGTGCGTCTCAATGGCAGCTGCCGTTGGCTGGTTTGATGAATGGCACCAGAGCTTTACCCCTCACAGGGACGGCAACAGCCTGGGTGACTGGCTGGCTAATCTCAGCGGCGGTGCTTTAGGGTTCTATACAGGCCGCTACTGCCAGCGCTATATCAACAGCCGCCCTGCCCTTGCCTCACGGCAATGACAGGGTAAATTCCCTGTAATTATCAAGATGCAAAACAGGATTGAACAAATGTTTGAGAAGCTGCGGACTGAGAAAAAGGCCGCCTTTATCGCATATGTGTGCTCCGGAGATCCCGACACGGAACGCTCCCTTGAAGTAATGCATGCACTCGCCCGGGCCGGGGTCGACCTGATCGAAACCGGTGTGCCATTTTCCGATCCTGTCGCTGACGGAATCGCAAATCAGATGGCAGCCAGTCGTGCACTGAACTCCGGAGCAAGCGTGAAGAAAACCCTCGCGACCATTAAGCGGTTCCGCGAAAAATCTGAAATCCCCATCGTTTTATTCACCTATCTAAACCCAATCTACAGCTATGGATTCAAACGTTTCCACGAAGATGCTGCTGCTGCAGGCGCGGACGGGATCTTAAACCTTGACCTCCCTCCCGATGAAGAGGAAATCAATGAGGAACTACTACAGGCCAACATGTTGCTAAACATTCGAATCATCGCCCCAAATACTCCAGCTGAGCGAATCGCCAAAATCGTCAAATCAGGAGCAGGCTTCATCTACTACATCTCACGCGAGGGCGTCACAGGTGAGCGCAGCGAACTGGCCAGCGGAATCAGCCGGCAGGTCACGGACATCAAGAGTCACACCAGTCTCCCCGTGGTCGTTGGGTTCGGTATATCAACGCCTGAACACTCAGCTGCTGTTGCAGGTATGGCAGATGGAGTCGTGGTTGGTAGCGCCATCGTAAACACTGTTGCCAAGCACTCGCTTTCGGCAGATCTCGCTGACCGGGTTTACAATTTTGTGAAACCCCTTGTCGATGCCACAAAGTCGGTCTAGTACGCGGTTAAATGCTGAATTTCACTAAAATGAACGGTGCCGGCAATGATTTCATCATGCTTGACAATCGTGACATGACGCTGGGACTTGGAACCACGGGAATCAGCCTGCTATGTGATCGCCACCGGGGAATAGGAGCGGACGGAATGCTCGTGATCGAACCGGCAAATAACGGCGGTGATTTTCGAATGCGCTACTATAATGCTGACGGCAAGGAAGCGGAAATGTGTGGCAATGGCGCACGCTGTTTTGCTCGCTTTGTAGATCGCATCGATAAACGCGGTGGCAAGCCCGTTACATTTGAGACCATGGCAGGACTTGTCGCTGCTGATTTTCACGACAATGAAATAGAGTTGCAACTCTGCACCCCCACTGATCTCACGATGTCAGAATCAATCGAGATCAACGGTCAAGCCACAACAGTTCATTCAATTAACACCGGAGTTCCGCACGCAGTCGTCGTCGTTGATGACATAGAGCACTCAGATGTTTGTCGGGATGGTGCTGCAATCCGTCACCACCAACACTTCCAACCATCCGGGACTAATGTAAACTTTCAGTGCGCAATGGACTCAAACACGATAGCAATTCGAACATACGAAAGAGGAGTTGAGGACGAAACTCTCGCCTGCGGGACAGGAATGGTTGCCAGTGCGATTGTCCACGAACGTTTATCCGGCACCGGCACGCCAATCTATGTCCGCGTCAGGGGTGGTGATACCTTAAAGGTGGATTGGCAACGCGAGGGACAAACCTATACCAACGTCACACTGACAGGCCCAGCTGACTTTGTATTCGAGGGGAAAATTGATGTTTAAGGGAGCTCACACCGCACTTGTTACGCCATTCAGGAACCATGAGTTCGATGAACCGGCTTTTCGTAAACTAATCGAGAACCAATTTGATAACGGCATTTCCGGAGTTGTCCCATGTGGCACTACAGGCGAATCCCCAACCCTGTCGCATTCCGAGCACCAACGTGTTATAGAAGTTGCCATCGATGCCTCCTCCGGGAGAGGCTTGGTGATCGCCGGCACCGGTTCTAATTCGACCCGCGAAGCCATTGCCATGACACAGGCAGCAGAAAAGGCAGGGGCTAATGCCGCTCTGTTGGTCTGCCCTTATTATAACAAACCCTCACAAGAGGGCCTATACCAGCACTACAAAGCGATCGCCGAATCCACCGACCTCCCGATCATGCTCTACAGTATCCCCGGTCGCTCAGTAATTGAGATCAGCGTTGAGACCCAGTCCCGCCTGCACGAAACATGCCCGAATATCATGGCAATGAAGGAAGCCGGCGGTAAAGCCGAACGCGTTAGCGAAATACTTGAGCAACTGCCGGACTCATACCAGGTCCTCAGCGGCGACGACGCACTTACCCTTTCATTCATGGAGCTCGGCGCCGTTGGCGTTATCAGCGTTGCCTCCAATCTCATCCCGGCAAAACTTGCAATGCTTGTCTCCACAATGCTCGCAGGCGATCACGAAAAGGCCATGCAAATCAACGCGGAATGCACCTCACTTTTCAACGGCCTTCTCTCCCTCGACACTAATCCTGTGCCAATCAAGGAGGCACTAGCACTAACCGGAGTCATTACCAATCAATTACGATTACCTATGATTGGACTCTGCGATAATAAGAGACAACAGTTGCAGCAAATACTCAACGAACTCGGGTTAACCGGGTAAACTGAATTCTCAAATTTCATTTCTTCGATCCAGTTATTCCCAGAATAATGTCCAGCCCCACAAAAATACTCGTTACCGGATGCAACGGACGAATGGGGCAATCCGTGATCGCCTGCAGTGAACCGGATGGATCCATCGAAATTGGAGCCCGCATTGACATCGGCGACTGCCTGGAAACCGCACTCGATAAATGCGACGCAGTAATAGATTTCAGTTTTCATGCCTTCACGACTCAACTTGTGACTGCCTGCCTCACGATGGAGAAGCCAGCTGTCATCGGCACTACCGGACATTCTGAACAAGAGTTGCAGACCATCAAAGCTTCAGCCTCTAAGATTCCCCTCGTAATGTCGCCTAATTTCAGCATTGGAGTTAACATGCTTTTCTGGCTGACGCGTAAAACAACTGCAATCCTGGGAGACGGTTACGATCTCGAAGTTGTGGAGATGCATCATCGCATGAAGCAGGACTCCCCCAGCGGCACAGCCAAGCATCTCGGCGAGATCCTTGCAGAGGCAACCGGCCTTTCATACAAGGACGACACCCGGCACGGTCGTCAGGGCATTGTTGGCACCCGCACAGAACGCGAAATCGGGATGCACTCAATGCGAGGCGGCGACGTAATCGGTGATCATACTGTAATCTATGCCTCATCAGGCGAGCGGGTGGAACTCACTCATAAGGCCTCCAGTCGCAACACCTTCGCTAACGGTGCCCTTCGTGCTGTAAAGTGGCTCACAAACAAAACCCCCGGCCTCTACGATATGCAAGATGTCCTTGGACTCCGCGATTGAGATTGAGCACAATGCTCAATACCTTGAGTTCGGAATCGCATTCGGCTCAAACCTTGGTGATCGGCTCGCCAATCTGAGCGCAGCCAAACAACAACTTCTCTCACTCTGCTGCTGCCCGGACAAGGCGATATTCTCGCCGGTGTTCGAATCAATCCCCGTTGATTGCGCCCCTGAAACCAGGTCCTTCTTTAACGCCGTCGGCGAATTACCTTTCGACTCACTTCCAGAGCATCTCCTTAGCAAGTGCCTCCGGATTGAGAAAAATCTCGGCCGCCCAAACGTTCATAAAAATAATTCTCCGCGCACCATCGATCTCGACCTGCTTTATGCAGGCAATAAGATTCATAGCGACGCCAATCTTACAATTCCCCACCCCAGGCTGAAAATTCGTTTATTTGTAGTAGCTCCGCTCGCGCTGATCCGACCAGACCTCCGCCTTCCCGGAGAGCAACTTACCATTAATGACCACTTAAAAAAGCTCTCCGCCAAACAATCACCACTTCGCATGGTCACCCAACACTGGTAATGGACGATTCAACTCCGCTGTCCAACCCCAAAAAACTTGATCGCTTTATAAAGCGAAAGGGAAATCCTCCGCCGATAAGCGCGCTCACCGCTTACGACTACCCGGTCGCAAGGCTGCTTGATGAGGCCGGTATAGAAATAATTCTGGTGGGCGATTCACTGGGAATGATGGTATTCGGGCACGAAGATACCACGCAAGTAACTGTTGAAATGATGATTCACCACACCAAAGCCTGCCGAAAAGCAGTACGCAACGCGGTCCTTGTAGCTGACCTCCCCTTCCACAGCTACGAAATTCCCCATGACGCGGCGGCTACCGCTCAATTACTGACAGAAGCCGGAGCCGATGCCGTAAAGCTTGAAGGCGGCATCGAAATCATCCCGCAGATAAATGCAATCATTCACTCCGGCATCGCCGTGATGGGTCATATAGGAATGCTACCTCAACGCGTCAGGGAGGAGGGAGGATACAAGAAAAAAGGCAAGACAAAAAGCGGCGCTCAACGACTGCTCACTGATGCCGCCGAGCTTGATGCCGCCGGAGTAAAGGTAATCGTGCTTGAAAACATGGTGGCTGAACTTGCGGGAAAAATCACAGCCGCCGTATCAACCCCTACCATTGGCATCGGCGCCGGACCCGATTGTGACGGTCAGATTCTGGTTATCAACGACCTGCTAGGAAGCTACCCCTGGTTTTGTCCCGGTTTCGCAAAATCGCATGCCAATCTCGCTTCGGAAACATCCCGCGCGGCAAGAGAGTTTATTGAAAATCTTACCGAACTTTAACCAGGATCGCGTAAGCCCGATGCGATCAAGATTCAGTCTCATCAAACTGCCCCATCCGACGAAACTTCGCGTACCGCCGCTCCAGCAATTCATCTATTGGCACATTGACTATGTCTTTAAGGTTCCTTACAATCGCAGCCTTAAGTAAATCTGCCGCAACGGCGGGATCAGAATGAGCGCCATTTTTAGGCTCGGGAACAATTTCATCGATAACCTCAAGCCGGTTTAGATTATTAGCATCAAGTTTCATCGCCTCGGCCGCCTCTTGGGCGTGCTTACGATCCTTCCAGAGAATAGCGGCGCACCCTTCGGGACTAATTACCGAGTAATAAGCATTCTCCATCATTAACACCCGGTCGGCCACGCCTATGCCTAGCGCTCCTCCAGATCCGCCCTCACCAATAACCGCAGCTACAACCGGAGTGCGCAGTAGCATCATCTCCCTAAGGTTGAATGCAATTGCCTCCGCGATATTTCTTTCTTCAGCACCAATGCCAGGATAAGCGCCCGGAGTGTCAATGATTGTCACCACCGGCAGCCCAAACTTCTCGGCCATGCGCATCACCCGCAAAGCTTTACGATAACCCTCCGGGTTGGCACTTCCGAAGTTGCGCCTCAGCTTCTCCCTGGTCTCACGACCCTTCTCATGACCAATAACAACACATCGCTGCCCGGCTATCCTAGCAAGTCCCGCAGGCATCGCTGCGTCATCCCCAATGTGACGATCGCCGTGAAGCTCAATAAATTCCTCGAAACATGATGCCACATAATCAAGCATCATCGGCCGCATCGGATGCCGTGCCAATTGCACTCTTTGCCACGGCGAAATCCCCTTCTTCTGCCTGGTTCGCGGTCTTTTGGTTGCAGCCTTCTTAGATGGCATAATCAGCAATTCTGATAGTTTATCCGAAATACACCATGAAGTTCAAGTTAACTATTTACGAACATGAACCTTCGTGCCCCGCCGAATCAAAAGGGCAAGCTCTTCAAGATCTCCACGGTTAAGGAAAAATCCTGTGGTATATTTGTTCTTTTCGACACTAACACTTATCGACCTTAGGGGCACTCCCCTGCGCACACAACGCAACTCCTTGTCTGCAGCTATATATCTTGAGGTAGCAACCGGAATGAGAGTCGCTCCGCTCCCCACAATCAGGGATTTAATCTCAGTATCAAACTCCGAAGAGGAATTCTGAGGTAATCTATACCCCTCCAAATGGTATTCCTTAAAGAATTTACCGGCCCCCATACTCAACGTCAATGTCTTCTCCGACAAACTGATCAAGATACTGAACTCAAGCGGACTTACAATAAGTTGGTCTCCCTTCTGCAAACCAGTCCCCATCCTGCCATTGACGTGAATAACGTAACCCACTGTTGATCTTGTCCGTTGAGCAATACGCACAAGGGTATCGCCGTTTTGGACAATATATTCCCCCTTCCCCGGAGTCACTGACTTGGAAAGCAAACGATCCACGTTAATCTCACCAACTACACGTTTAGCTTCAGCGTAAAATTCCGAGTCATCGTAGAATTTCATCAACTCATGGAGCTTTTCAACTCCTCCCCGCAATGCCCCTGTGGAAAGCAGGGCGACAGACTCCTCATAAGTTTTGGCTCCGTGATCAATTTTCTTTTTCGCTCGCTTTCGAATCTTCGCTATTTCGATCTCCATCTGCCTTTCGGGCACAATCATCTTCTCCCACACGTAGAAAACCCCAAATCCCGAAACTGCAAGCAACGCCAGTGCTATAAATGCAGAAAGTAACCTGAAATACACTCTCACGACAAACGCAATACGCAGGTTCCCATTAGAGGAATCCGCGTCGCTTGAAATCGAACACATTGATTCCCTGTGACATTCCAATCATTTCAACCGTGAACTTCAACAGGCAAACCTCCCAGGCGTCATCAACCCCATGGATAACCACGGCAAGCGGGTTCGATGCCTGCCGAGCACGTTCCATCACCTTGTCCCTGACTGACTCAAAAGGTTCAGACACAATATCCTCACTCACTTTGTCTTTCCTGAAATTAAAACCATACTTCAGTATTGAAAGATCCGTTGCGTTCTCGTGAAGCCATTGCGAAAAAGCCTCTGCCTGCTCCCCGAACCCCTCAAACACAAAATCAGCATAACTTTCGGGTTTAATGATTGTCGGCCGCTCAGCATGCAAGACACCTTCCCTCACCCTCGTCTCACTGATACTGTCCATCAACTCGGAGATAAGATGAAACTCAAAAGACGTACTGCCAAATGTGTCAATTCGGCGATCAGGCTCAAGCAATATCTTCGTTGATTCGAGGGCGTATTGAATGTCGTCTTGAGAATACATGCGTAATTCCAATCGCATTCAACTCAAAGCAGAGCAGTCCCAAAAATAACCTCACGATGTTCAGCCTTTATCGCCTGCGAAAATTCCTTTATATGCCCGCTAACGTCACCGCCACGGGCTCCCTGAGTGCGACTACTCGCCGTCACCACTTTTGTTGGCCTCAATGTAGCGTACCACATCCCCGACGGAAGTAAGTTTTTCAGCGTCATCATCCGGAACTTCAACATCAAACTCTTCCTCGAAAGCCATAACCAATTCAACTGTATCAAGAGAATCGGCTCCAAGGTCCTCAATGAACTTGGCTTCAGCTTTGACTTGATCGGCACCAACTCCTAGTTGCTCTACGATGATATCCTTGACTTTTTCTTCGATGTTATCAGGCATATATAAACTATTAAAGGTAAGTTAACTTCTCGGTATAGCTCCCGGAACCGCATTTAGCAACCTATTTTGCCGGGCTTTTTAAATACACTCTAATTCAATCTTCACCAGATCGAACCTGTTCACTCCCTGTGCCGACGTTTTTCTTTAGCTCATTGCCCCCCTTCAAGTCAACCATATCCACCTTGGCCGTCTCAATAAGGCGCCCGCTGAAGTTCACAAGTAAGCGGTCAAGAATGTTGTCAGCCTCTTTATACTTAAGGTCATCAATGACGGTGCGCTTTTCAACACCGGCCTCATTACGGTAGCGAACGTAAGCAAGCCCCTTCTTGTCCCATTTTCGGGTATCTATCTCAAAAACCGACTCGAAAAAGACTCTGGTGCCTCCCTCTGTTGTAAGAGACTCCCCGTCAGCGGACAAATTGCGACGTCTATTGAACAATGCCCAGCCAAAGGTTGCAAGGCTCATTACCCAAAGGAAATAGGCAATGAAAAACTGACCGTTGATCTCGGATGCCGAATGATAATGGGGATCTTTCGTGCTCCACCCCTTCTGCCCTGAGGTGACACCATAAAAGGCCCAGTCACGCTTTTTTGCCGCACCATCAAATGCACTCTTAAGCCCAACCCATCCATACAGCCCAAACTTAGATTCAGAGGTCGCCTCCTCCTTGGTTGCCGGAACATCATTATCACGGGCGTATTCTCCCCATGTGAGCACTCCCTTTGCTCCGGCCTGGAAAGCTCCTTGGAGAAGTCTCTCATCATTTATTCGGTCAATTGCATCTCTCCCTGCAGCAGAAATCCTATAATCCCTCCATGACCGAGGTTTACCGCCTTCGGAATGCGCCATCTTAACAAGAGCCAGTGCCTCGGATCCATCAGCAAGCGCAGCATCTTTCAAGATTTCGTCTTTGGCCCGGAATAAATCCCAGGCAACTCCATCCGCAGCCGCATCAAAACCACGCTTGGCAATCGCCACGATGTTCTTATTTGGCCATCCTACCTGACCATCATAGAAGAACCAGAGCCCGCCAAAAGTCATTAGGCCCATAATTAGGAGCATTCGCCTATAATACCAAAAAGCGATAGTGCACTTAATCTCTGCCGAATCTGACATGGGATTGTTTTTAGCCCCAACTCGACCTTCAATCAAGTTCACAGTAACTTGCGCTGAACCTACTGTCCGTTTAGATAACCCCTATATTCCATGAGCTTCGTTGACACCCTCGATCGGCTTCCCGAGACAGATTCAGCCTCCATACTACGTTTCCGGAGCCTTTTGCTGCCAAAGAATCGGGATGAACTGGAGCAAATGGCCCGTCAATCCTCAGCAATCACGCGGCAACATTTCGGCCGCACTATACGGCTTTTTGCCCCACTTTATCTTTCTAATGAATGTATCAACAACTGCTCTTACTGCGGCTTCTCCCGAGATAACCCCATCCTTCGGGTAACTCTCAGTGTCGATCAGGTTGTTGCGGAAGCTAAACACCTTGCTGCCCTGGGCTTTAGAAACATTCTCCTTGTGGCCGGAGAGCATCCAAGATTTGTTTCAGAGGGCTATCTGCAGAAATGCATCACCGCAATTCACGATTTTATCCCCTCTGTCGGGCTTGAAGTCGGGCCGATGGAAACCCCTGAGTATTCCCTTATGGTTGAAGCCGGTTGCGAAGGGTTGGTTATTTATCAGGAGAGTTACGATCGCTCTGCTTATGCGAAGCTACATACCGCGGGACCAAAGAAAAATTTTAACTGGAGACTCGATTGCCCTGAAAGGGCATATGCCGCCGGGTTCCGGCGACTCGGAATCGGCGCTCTTTTCGGCCTTGCCGACTGGCGAAGCGAAGCAGAAAGCCTTGCCGCACACCTTGCCTACCTCCAGCGGCACTGCTGGAAAGCATCCTACAGCGTCAGCTTTCCCCGAATCCGTCCAGCTGCGGGCGACTTCCAGCCCATCACCCACTTTACCGACAGAAATTTCCTGCAGTTAGTGTGCGCTTTTCGCCTCAGTTTTCCTGAAGTCGGCATCGTATTAAGTACTAGGGAATCTGAAGTTTTCCGTAATGGCATCGCCCCACTTGGAATAACTTCAATGAGTGCCGGAAGCCATACTGAACCTGGAGGGTATACCGGAAAAGGACACGATTCCCTTCACCTGACCATAAAGGGAAAAAGAGTGGAGTTAAATAACTCTACACAATCATTCAACAATAACACAGGTGCCACCCCGCAATTCGGCATTGCTGATCAAAGAAGTCCGGCGGAAGTGGCGTCTTCACTAACGGACACAGGACTCGATCCCGTATGGAAAGACTGGGAAGGGGTAATCTTGCGCCAATCCCCACAGGGCTCCACATCGCTCAGCTAAGCTCCACCTTGATTGCACACCATGACGATCACCATCAATGGCAAATTCAACACAAATTTCGAAGACCCGCTGTACGTTTCAGAACTCATTGATAAACTCAATCTCTCCGCAACTCCTGTGCTTGTCGAAGTTGACAGGATTGCACTTCGCCCGCGTGAGCATTCCTCCGCTCGAGTTGTTGACGGCTCGGTGGTGGAGATTATAAGAATATCAGCCGGAGGTTGATATAACTGTCGCTTTTTTGATTCTTTTTCAGGCAACCCGCAGATAAACCTTAAAAGTGCCAACGGATACACCCAACAGTCCCGGCAAGGATTGTCACGAAAAAAAATGCGCGCCGGACTTCTTCCAAAGACAAACTCTTTGGAAAGCAATCACTGGCATTTCCATAACAATCATTGCCTGCCTCAGTGTCGCAGTACTTGTTATTATCGCAAAAATCCTCGGCTTCCTGCAACCTGTTCTAATACCACTCGCCGTTGCAGGCATCCTTGCATACCTTCTCGAGCCCGCAGTGCGCTGGTTGCGTCGAACGGCACTTTTCGGCCGGAGACCCTCACGGATCCAGGCAATACTAATTGTCTTCCTGGTAGCCATGGCCTCAATGGTCATACTCGGGCTCTCAGTAATTATGCCGGCATCACGAGAACTCGGCGATCTCTTTGATAAGAGAGCCGAAATCATCGTCGATGCAAAAAATGCTTATGTTGAATTTCATGACAAAGTAGCATCATTTGAAAAAACGCTCGGCTTCCATTCAGAAGAACAATCCGATGCCAAGACAGTCAAACAGGGACCCGCTGCTGGCACGCAATCCAAAAAAAACGGAGAGGTCATCCCCGTTCCAGAGCCGCCCGTCGCTCAAGAGGGCGAATTATCCTCTGAAGCATCTCCTGATAATTTAATTTCATCCAGTAAACACGAAAGCAGGATCTGGAATGAGTTCATGCAATGGCTGAAAAGCCCCGAGACCGGCCAGGCTGTCCTTAATTTTTTGGGCAACGCGGTCAATGGCTTCTTCGGTGCACTCGGTTACATCATCGGGTTTATCCTTGTTCCCGTTTATCTGTTTTTCTTCCTCAAGGACGCGCCAAAGATCCGCAAACAGTGGAGCGATTACGTGCCGTTACGTCAATCCAAGTTTAAAGATGAACTGGTCAGCCTTCTTAACGAGGTCAATGGTTACCTGATTGCGTATTTCCGGGGACAAGTCCTGGTAAGCCTGATAGACGGAGCAATTACCGGGATTATTCTTGCATTCCTTGGTCTTGACTACGCGATTGTCATTGGCGTTTCACTTGCAATACTCGGAGTAATACCATTCGTCGGCATCATTATCACTGCCATCCCGGCAATGCTTATCGCCGCATCACAAACAGACGGCCCAGCTGCCATGGTCGTCGCCTTGGTATTTATCGCCGTGCAACAAATTGACGGCCTCTTGATACAACCAAAAATTGTAGGGAATTCTGTCGGCTTACACCCGCTGACCGTCATCTTTTCCGTGCTCTTCTGGTCACTTCTGATAGGTGGCATTCTTGGCGCGTTGCTTGCCGTCCCTCTTTCAGCTGCAGTTAAAGTAATGTTCCGCCGCTACATATGGGAACAGAAGATGCATCGCGGTGCCATTGATGGCCATGACCCGCCCGGTCTTGAACCCGGCGTCCAACAAACCTGAATGTCACCTGTGATTTCAAGGATCCAAAAAGCGCCTGACAGTCGCACCACTAGGCATTATTGCCTAGTGATCGCTTCGTGAAATTCCTGAGGAATATGCGCTGGCAAATTATCATTGCCACCAGATAATCCCGACTGACTCTTCACCGCCGTCCCCCTGTTACCTGCAGCCTTACGGTCAAATTCCTGCTTTTGGGCAGCTTCAACTTGATCAGTTATCTTCAGCGGATCTATATCCGAATCAAGCATCTTTGAGGTCATCCACGAGGCAGCACCTGAGGCAAGCAGTAGCAATAATGAAACCATAAAAACCTCACCCTTCCTCGGCCTGAAATGAGGACTGGGATGACGCCTGGCAAAAAAGCACACTACCGGCACTGATACAATCAGACACATCGTGAACAGCAGGGCAAAATAATCAGGTATATAAAACCCAAGATGGCTCTCTATTACATGCTGCACATCAAATCATCGCCTTTATGTTTCATAATTCAAGTTTTCTGCAGTTCGCTTACCCCTGGTTCAATTAACCCGGAATCCTAATGATCGAAGAACTAAATGTGAACGAGGGCAAAGACGTATCCTGATTTGTCAAGTCATGACAGAATCCACTCCATCCATCCCCAGAGGTTTCCGCCCTTTTCCCTTCAGTTATCATGAAGAAATCGAATTGGAGATCAGCACTCTCACCAACATGGGAAAGGGTCTAGCCCGCACCGAGGATGACTGGGTTATATTCGTGCCTTTTTGCCTGCCTGGCGAACGCGTTCTCGCTCGCGTCTATCGCAACGATAAAAATTTCAGCGAAGCTGACCTTATAAAGGTTATCACTGCGTCACCAGCACGCGTCACCCCACGTTGCGAGCTCTTCGGGCAATGTGGAGGCTGCCAATACCAGAATCTCAGCTACCCCGACCAACTCAAGTGGAAACAACAGCAGTTGGAGGAACTATTGCGCCATATGGCAGACACAACATTCAGCGTAGCCCCGGTTATACCTTCACCCAATGAATACGGCTATCGATCTAAAATTACCCCTCATTTCGATAAACCACGCAACGGAAAAATTGGAGCAATCGGATTCCAACGTGCCGGACGACGTCAACTTATTGATGTCAATGAATGCGCCATTGCTCATCCAGCAATCAATCAACAACTCGCGCATCTTAGAAGCTCCATTAAAGAGACCCCGGGGAAATTTAAAAAAGGCGCCACCCTGCTGCTACGCGCCGACTCCAACACCACAGTACACACCAAGCCAGGATCCATAGCAGTCGATCGTGTTGGATCGATGGAATTTCACTATCCTGCAGGGGATTTCTTCCAGAACAACCCAGCAATTCTTGAAAAATTTACGTCTCATGTCAGACAGGAAGCCGTTGCTCGCGGCGCCACATACATGGTCGACGCTTATTGTGGCGCCGGGCTCTTCACTCTCACTGCCGCCTCTCTTTTTGAACAGGTAATCGGTATCGAAATTTCCGAGAAATCAGCTTATTGGGCTCGTAAAAATGCAGAAATCAACTCTATTAATAATGCTCAGTTCATCGCAGGTAAGGTAGAGGATATATTTAGCGACATTAGTCTTCCGGGACGCAAAACTGCCGTTGTTATTGATCCACCCAGGAAAGGTTGCAGCGAGAACTTTCTTTGCCAGCTATTTGATTACTCTCCACGCACTGTAATATACGTTTCCTGTAACCCGGCCACACAACTGCGTGATCTCAAGATGTTTCATCGCGCCGGCTATACGCTCGACAAGGTGCAACCTTTCGACCTCTTCCCGCAAACCAAGCATCTGGAATGCGTAATGAGCCTACACAGCCCCTTACCTACAAATGACGTGCCTTGAGCCCGATTATCAACCATCCCGCCAGGAGCAGCCCCCCTCCAAAAGGGGTAAGTGCCCCGAAAGCGGTTGCCCCGGTAACAGCCAGCAAATAAAGGCTTCCGCTGAAAATTACAATTCCCGAAACAAAGCACCAGTAAGCACCTTTCCGCAGATCCAAGGGAGCCAAAGCCAAGACTAAAAGAACAATGGCATGCAGAAGATGATACAAAACCGCTGTTTCCCAAATCGCCTCATGCCCATTCTCCTCGAAATGCCCTTTAAGAGCGTGTGCACCAAAGGCACCAAGGCTAACTCCCAGTAATCCCATGCAGGCGGCAATCCTTAATGCACCTCCGGAATTATTCATTATCTCCCCCCTTGGGTCGCAGGATTTTCTCAGCCGCATCCGCCCCCATTCGCATCGCGCTATGCATATTGGGAAAAGAAAATCCGCCCTGCCTGCCGACAGACTGAAGATTATCAATCCCCTCCAGATACCCCGTCACCTTTTCATAATGAGGCTCGTAACCGAGGGAAAAAACCGGATAACCATGACTGTTCCGCAGAATGTTTATTTCGATTACGTCTGCTCTCCCGCAGAGTCCCTCAGCTTCCAGGTCAGCAATTACACTGTCCTTCATGGCCTGCGTGCCCTGCCATTTTTCGTCACCCTCCTTGCAAGTCATCTCTACAATCAATACCGTATGCCCATGCGGCTCTACTTTAAGTCCCGCATTTCTCGGTTCACCAACCCGATGAAATACACGTTCACGATAATAGGTATACAAAGCGTCCATGACTCTCTCTTTTTTTACCAGCAATCCGTAGACGACAATCGGCAACCATTGTAAATGTTCACACGATTCCGTTATTCCCTGTGGCACACGCGGACGCAATGCCTTGAGCAAGCCGGTGATCGGGATAGTTGAAATTACATGGCTGCATGACAGCGTTTTGCATAATCCGTTGCCCGAATTCCTGATTCGCACTGACTCTATTTTGCCATTTTTTACTTTCAGTGAATCCACTGCAGACTCTGGGAATAATCGTCCTCCATCTTTGCTGATCTGACTGGCAATGCATCTCGGTAACGCCTCGGCTCCCGTGGGTGAATAGTGAAGTGTTTCAGACAACAACGCACTCTCGACCGTCCTTCCTTTGCCTTCTCTGATTCCCAGATGACCGAGCAGCCTCTTCAGTGCATCAACTGCCGTTAATCGTGGCATCTTTCGCTTCACGAACATTGCGGAAATTTGCAACGGATGCCTCCCCCAATAGCGATAAGTAAAATCCTCAAAAAAGAAATGATAAAGCGCTTTACCATATAGCTGGATAAGCGCCTCCTCGCAATTCTCAGGTTCCCACGGCGCTATTTTATTGCGAATCTGAGCAAGTAGCAGACTCGCGACAGCATGCCCGAGCATCAGGGGCGACATCCCCTTGATCATGTCGGCAAACTGCAATGGATAGCGATAAAATCGCCCTCCCCAGCGAATGCGGGCATTAAGTTCGACTGCAACGCTCTCCTTGCCCATCATTGCCATACAGTCCTCGTAAATCTCACGGTCATGCTCATGTAGCATATGCACTCCCTGATCATAGAAATTGCGCCCCATTTTCATTCCCGATGCAAGACCACCGAACCTGGGCTCCTTTTCAACGATAGAAACTCGATACCCGGCCGCCGTCAACCGACGCCCCGCGAACAATCCGCAAACCCCTCCCCCCAAGATAACAATGTCATCTTGCCTGCTATCCATCACAGGCTGACGCCCTCCCCGCACAACAACGCAGCCTGCTCTTCAAGCTTCCTGCGTAAAAACGAATCAGGAATCTCTACCACATCCGACTTCAAAGCCTGATCCCTGGCAAGAATGTCACGCATTACTGGAAACGCCCCGCCTTCAGCTTCGAGCAGGGCTATGGGAACCTTGTCTTCCGCATCCGCTTCCTTGCAACATTCGACGAGTCCATAAAATTCATCACCACCAATGGCATGCCTTATCACCTCACCCCCAATCAAATCACGTTTCGCATATGCGTAAACATCTGTAATTCTCCCGGCATCAGGTTGCATAACTGACCTCCTCAGTATGACTGCCTCAGCTATCGCTCTGGGCGTTTCGATATGACAAAGATGGTAGGGCCTGTAAAAAAGATAATAGGGCCCCTCCCCCATCTTGTAATAAGACATATAGCCTGCCTGCAAAGGCTCCTCACATCGCCCAACCACATAAACCCCTCCACCGGGCTCCGCCCCAAGCAGGTAATCAATCCGACCTACTCCGCCATAGGAATCAAAATCGAAAACCTCAAGTGCCTCGCCGACATTTGCTGCACGCGGCCCCTCCATCCCGGCCACAGTAGGCAAAAGTCCAACACTGTTTGCAAGGCATGCCATCTCAATCGACAGCTTGGTCCCATCGGTATATGCACAACACTGTAAAGGACTCAAATTCCTCTTTGCTGCCTCCTTTTTCAGGGATTGCGCTGTTGCATAACGGTTTAAAAATCCCTTGATATTCCCTGCCTGAACAATCTCAAAACCCCACAGCTGCACCTCGTCAATTATTTTACGCAACACCCCGTGCTGATCTCCCGCGTCACTGGTCATCACTACACCCTTATTCGTGGCGTAGTGATGCAGGAGTGAGCCAAGAGCCAAATCAACCTCCGCGTTCATCAGCACGACATCATATCCCTTATCAATAGCCGCCAGGCAATACCGCGCGGCTGGCCCAACCGTATTGGAGGCTTCTACAATGACATCCAGGTGCTGGTCACCCAGCCGCTCAATTAAGTCAAGAGGATCTCCCGTAACAAGCACCTCCCCGTCTCCCGGCGCTTCACTAATTGCCTGTTTTTCTTTAGTGTCGCACACATCAAGACCTGCAGAAATAGCAGCTTCCCTAGCAGCCGAAATATCAATGTCCCCGACAAAAACAAGCTTCATTCCCGGCGTTCGATTCACCTGCCAGGCAATGCCGATGCCCATCGCGCCGGCGCCAATCAAGCCAACCTTTATTGGTCGCCTCTCAAGCTCCCTCTGTCTCAATTCCTCTAGCATCAGAAAATCATCCGTTCCCGACTATTCCCGGCCGGATTATTACGAGTCAACGTTTATCATTTTACAATTTCCCTGTCATTCCTCTCCATGAAGCTTTAAGTCAATGATTCTTGATAATATGCCCGGCTCTCCACGCATAGTATTCCTTGACTCATCGACCATGAACGCGGGAGATATAGATTTTTCCGTCTTGCGACAATTCGGCAAATTAACCCTGCACGCAGTCTCCTCTCCACAAGAAATTACAGAAAGAATTGCCGAGGCCCGAATAGTTATCACCAATAAAGTAGTCCTTGACGCTGAAATATTAAGTCATGCCGATGCCCTACAATTGATCATTGTCTGCGCCACCGGAGTAAACAATATCGATCTCACTGCAGCAAAATCCCGTAATATTGTAGTGAGCAATGTGGTCGGTTACTCGACAGCGAGCGTCGCGCAACATGCATTGAGCCTGTTGCTTAACCTTGCGGGAAATACCCACCGCTACGCAGCGGAAGTCGCCCTATGGCCGGAAAGTCTGATCTTTACTCGGCTGGCATACCCCATGACTGAAATGAACGGCAAAATCCTCGGCATCGCGGGAGCAGGAAACATCGGATGTTCACTTGGTGAGACAGCTGCAGCACTTGGCATGAATATACAGGTTCTTGCAAGGCAAGGCTCACTCACAGACAAACATCCTGAATGGCCGCGAGTTGCTGATCAGGAATTTTACTCCTCCAGCGACGCGATCTCCCTTCACTGCCCATTAACAACTGCCACTCGCCACATGATCAACTCCGCATCTCTGCAGTTCATGAAACAGAGCGCATTCCTTGTAAATACCGGACGCGGAGAATTGATTGACGAACCCGCACTTGCTGACTCACTTCGCTCACATAGCATCGCCGGTGCCGCTCTTGACGTGCTTTCCCGTGAACCCCCACCACACGAACATTCATTACTAGCTGAGGACATCCCCAACCTCCTGATCACTCCTCACTCAGCCTGGACTTCACTTGAAGCGAGAAATCGACTGCTTGACGGCATCGCAAACAATCTCCGCACCTATCTTGCTGGAAATCCGGCCAATCGCATCATCTAAGCGATACTGATGAGCCTGTTTCCAATTAAGGTACAGTTTTTTCTCAGCTACGGGGTAATCGGCAGCCTCGGGCCTCTTCTGGCTCTAATTCTTCGTGATTCAAAGAATTTTGAACCACGGCAAATCGGCATTGCGCTGGCAGTCTCAAGCGTCGGGATGCTCTTCTCCCCAGGCATTATGACATTCCTTGCCGACCGCAATTTCGACTCCCGTAAAATACTTCGGATAATCTTCGCGGCGACAGCATGCTCTCTGAGCGCCGTGTATTATTTGCAAGACCCCATTGCAGTAACTGTGGCTTGGGCTCTCTACAGCACTATATTCATCCCTACCCTGCCGCTACTCGACGGCTATTACTTCAATTCCACGCGAAATCACCACCCCGGCAAGCTCCTGGCAGGTCACTCCTATCAATTTGTCCGCGTTTGGGGATCAATTGGATTCATGTTACCGGCATTCGCTCTTTTCTTTATCCTTGATTCACCGGCAAGTGCGATTGATGCGCTATGGTGCGCGGTGGCATGGTGCTTGTTTGCATTCGTTGGAACCTTTGCCCTGCAACCCTGCAACGTTAAACAATCAGTCCGTCGCGCAACTCCAACACGGGAAGCAATGCGGATTATCTTCTCGCGTTCGACACTGCCGATGTGCGTCGGTCTTTTCCTCGTTTATGTCGCTGCCAACTGCTATTTCCCCTACCTTTCTGTTTTCTTTACTGATGAGGTGGGCATTGACCTGAAATGGATCCCACTAATATCCGCAATCGGAGTTGCATTCGAGATCGGTTATCTTTTGGGACTTGGTCCGATAAGGCGCCTCATTAAAATCAAGGGTATTATGGTTCTTGGCCTTGCAAGTATGGGCACACGTCTTGCCCTACTGGCAGCCTTTCCCTCAATCAGCGCATCCCTCCTCATCCAACTAGTCCACGGCCTGGAAATTCTCGCCATGTTTGTCGTTCCGGTGATCTATCTCGATCGAGTGGCCGGCGACGGCTTTCGCAATTCTATTCAGGGCGCATTTACTGTTGTCATTACCGTGCCTGCACGCCTCGTCGGTTTCCTTCTTGCCGGCGAAATTGCCCAGGCTTCAAGTTCAACCGAGGTCATCTACACTGCCTCATTACTCGCATTTGCAGCAATGCTTGTCATTCTTTTCACCTTTAGGCCTTCTTCCGCAAATGACTCTGTCCCCGGTAAGGTTAAAGCATGAGTAAAAAGTCAGGGATCAATCTGACTCTCACAGAGTTCACGAAAAGCGTCCTGTAATTTCTTAGTACAGCCAACAGCTGTCCCTCTGAGCGGCTGCCCATCCACGCGACCAATTGGCTGCACGCCGCGCAGAGTGGAAGTAAGAAACGCCGAATCCACGTCCTTCAACTTGCTTAAATGCGTATCAGTTTGCTGCAGGTTAATATTTGCCACGTCGCATAAATCGGCCACCAAGGCACGAGTCACACCCGGCAAACAGCCAGCAGAAAGCGGCGGGGTAATCAACTGTCCGTTGTTCACGATAAATATATTACTTCCCGTCCCCTCACACAGATTACCGGCAACATTGCCGAAAATGGCCTCACGAGCACCACGCGCCCGCGCATGGGCAAGTGCCACCACGTTTTCCCCATACGAAATGGTCTTGAGGCCCACAAGCGCACCATGTTCATTGCGTGCAAAGGGTACCGTGACAACCTCGGTTATCTCCGGCTGTTCCGGCAGCTTACCGGCAGCAACAATGACTGTTTCCGGGTAATCGCCCTTCTCTGAACCAAGGGGTGCCCGCCCCCCGGTGACCGTTACCCTGATCCTGCCCGGGCGTACAGCGTTGGCCCTTACCACATCCCGGCATGCAGAAAGCAAGGTGTCAGCCTCCGGCAAGCTGAGGCCAAATACCGAGGCCGAGCGCTCAAGTCGCCTATAATGGCGGGAAAAGGCAAAGGGCGTTTCCTGGTAAGCAACCATGGTCTCGAATACACCGTCCCCTGTCAGCAGCCCATGATCAAAGGGCGAGATTTTAACCTCATTCTCATCAACAAGTTGCCCATTAATCCATACTTTTTCCTGAGATGACGAAACCGAGGAATCCATGATTACTTGTTATTACTTGAGTAGAGGGAAAAATACATCTCGAAATGATGTACAGGAAATTACCATACCCGCTCTAATGCTGTTAATCCTTCCAAATTTAATACCATAGATGACTTTCGCCATAATCACCGCAGTCCTGTTCGCCTTCTCGGCGATCTTTAACACGCGCATCACCAAGTTGATGGACGCGCTGTTCGCCAATTTCTTTAGGCTACTCATTGCCTGCCTGATACTTGGACTGCTTACGGCAACCTTCCAACCTGAAAGCTTTCACCCTGAGGCATCTGCGTGGCTATTGTTAAGCGGAGCCATAGGATTCGGAATTGGCGATATCGCACTGTTTGCCGCCTTTTCAAGGATCGGTTCACGCCTTACTATCCTCATCAACTTCAGCCTTGGCGCAATTATAGGAGCATTGGCGGACTGGATGATTCTGGATGATTCGATAGGGGTGGAAAAATACCTGTCAATTGTCATCATCCTAGGAGGGCTGGCAATTGCCCTGCTCAGTTCAAAGGGCAAGGGATCACGGCAGGGATCTTTCCGCTTCGGCATCATGGCAGCCCTGATAGCGGGAGTGGGACAGGGCCTCGGCTCTTCTATCAGTCGTTATGCGGAACCTCTCGCCGAAGCCTCCGGAATTACTATTGGCGGTGTAAGTCAGGCATTCCAGAGGGTAACGGCCGGACTCTTTTGCCTTACTCTCGTCTGCCTGTGGAAATACTCCCGGAGAAAGTTTGCTCCCGCCGCTGCCAACAAAGCCACTATTGCCTGGTGGCTGGTGCTCGCAGCAATATTCGGTCCCGTGCTCGGGGTCAGTTGTTTTCAGCAATCACTGAAAACACTCACAAGCGGCGAAGCAATGGCCATCACAGCAACAAGCCCGCTGCTTCTAATTCCACTGGCTTATTTCTTTGAAGGTGAACGCATACGGGCAGGATCTTTAATAGGCGCGCTGCTCGGCGTGGGCGGCGTCATTGCCATGGCACTAATCAGATCTTAACTCCAATTCCGGAGTAACATCCTCAGCAATTCTGGGAAGACCACGTGCCTCACGATAAATATCCTCAAGATTTCGTATTTGACTCTTGAATCCAAATTTACGACGAACCGAATCCGCCGCATTTATTGAGAATGCCTCGATGTCCTCCGGGCTCTCCATCAAATCCGTCAAGGCCTGAGCCAAGTCGTTAGGGCTGCGTTCTGCAACAAGGTATCCGTCCTCTCCGTGAGTAACGGCTTCTGGAATTCCACCGTGATAAGTAGCTACCACCGGCAACCCGGCAGCCATTGCCTCAAGCATCGAATTAGGCACTCCCTCCTGATCATTCTCTTCAGTCAACTCACTGGGATGAAGGAAAATATGTGATCGACTGTAGATATCCTGCAGATCTTTCTGCGGCAGCCATCCAAGCATTTCAACATGCTCCTCCAACCCGTGCCTGACAATAGCTCTCTTTATCTCGCCCATGGCGGGACCGACTCCTGCCAAGGAATATTTCAACTTCGGCCATCGCTTAATTAACTGCCCCAGAGCCTCAAGAATAGTGAAAATCCCCTTCTTGGGAATCAAGCGGCAAGCCTGCACCAGCCTCCAGCAACCATCCTGCGGCGGCGTTCTTCTCCTGAACACGATATCCTCAAGTGGGATTGGCGTGCGATTGAGCCGTAACTTCTCAGCCGGGCATCCCAGTTGGAGTAAGCGCTGAAGCAGTGATGTGCTCCGGCCCATGACCAACTGCGCCGAGTCAAACGCACTGCGCAAGCTCTCCACATAGCCCTCCCTGCTAATGAATTTAACCACATCCACCCCGTGGAAAGAAATCACGAACGGCACATTTGATGCCTGCAGCATCTTCAGGTACTTTACTGCCTTGTGCCCATAGTAACAGTGCACAAGATCCGGTTTATGCTCATCAAGAAGATCCACCAGGTTGTAAGGATGATAATATTCATTGTCGCGACCAGCACTGCCAATCGGTCGAGGGGGAGGCCAGCGCTTCACAATGTGCTTATACCAAAAACGTAAAAGAAAATTGCCACGCGGCCGCGGCCTGACCTGCTTTTGCATCTCCACCAGATCCGCGCATGGAAACATCTCTAGATTGGCAACCTTCTCGGCAAATACAATATTCTGATGCTCCTGTAATCCGACTATCTGTCGGTAAAGGCTTTGCATTTCCGGCTTCAAATACGTTCCGCAGATGCTGGCAACCAGCACGCTTTCACTTGAGCTTGGATTGACGCTAATTGCCATGCTGTAATTGCATCGCCTCTCTGTAGACTTCTTCCAACTTGGCGACCTGAACAGAGCGCTCGAAGTTTTCCTGCATCGAGCGAGAAGCACATCGCCCCATTTCCGACCATACATGCGGTGTCTTCACCAAAGAACGAAGACCATCCAGCAGGGCATCAACATCACGCTCAGCAGACAATAATCCTGTTCTGCCGTGTTCGACGGCTTCAGGAATTCCACCATGCCGTGTTGCCACGACCGGCAACCCGGTCGCCATCGCCTCAAGCATGGAGTTGGGAATCCCCTCCTGGTTGAAATCAGCAGTCATATTGCTCGGGTGAAGAAATATATGGCTCCGCCCATACAGCTCGCAAAGTTCTTTTTCGCTAAGGAAGCCGGCAAAGTCCACAGCCCCACCAATCCCGAGTTCATTCGCAAGTTTCCTCATCGGTTCCTGCAACGGCCCCTCTCCCGCAATCGTAAATCGAGCTCTAGGATAATCAGCAGAAAATCCTGCAAAAGCCTTTAGAGCAGTATCGATTCCCTTCTTCTCAACCAGTCGGCATGCCTGCACCAGACGCCACTCCTCCTTAGCGGGAACCTCACGTTGATTGAAAGAAAAATTCTCCAGAGGAATGCCCGTGCGATTCATGCGAAAGCGCTCTTCAGGCAAGCCAAGGGCAAGCATGCCCTCTTTCAGTGAATTCGATCTTCCCATTGCAAGCGGCACGGTCCGCAGCAATTCTTTCAGATTATCCAGGTATCCTGGCCTGTCCTCGCGCGGTTGAATGTCCATACCGTGAAAGGAAACCACAGTGGGCTTTGGCCAGTGCTTTATGAACGGCAGAAGATGAACCCCGGTATGGCCAAAGTAGACATGCATGAGGTCAGCACGGCGACACTCAAGCAAGCGCGCAAGCACCCCATATTCACCCCGGTAAACAATCGACGGTTCATTTTTGATATACTTAAGCCAAAAGCGACGGATGAAGTTACCGCCTGCCGCAGGAGCAATCTCCAGGTCAGCAAAGGGAAAAACATCATCATTTTTCCTCTCCCTGCAGATCACAAAGGTTTTAAACTCAGTTAATCCCGTTACCTGTCGATAGATGTGCAACATCTCCGGCTTAAGGAACGTCGAGCAATAACTCGCTACAGTGAACATCTTTACAAGTGATCGATAAATTCGCCGCCAACTCTCATTAGCTGACCCGGGAGCCTATAATCCTCCCAAGTCGAGCCTTCAACTCATCAATGCCATCCCCTTGCTCTGCAGATATAGGGATAATCTCTGCCCTTGGAAACCGCGACTTAAGCTCCAGTAATCGCTGTTCCGCACCGTGTAGATCCATTTTATTTGCAACAACCAGCCACGGCCTCGTCGCCAGTTCCTCATTATAAAGTCTAACCTCCTTGCGCAAGGTTTGCAGTTCCTCAATCGGGTCACGCACTTCACTTCCGGCAACATCCACCACAAAAAGCAATAATCGGCACCGCATTATATGACGCAAAAAATCATGTCCCAGTCCAACATTCTCGTGCGCGCCCTCAATTAAGCCGGGAATGTCCGCCACGGTAGCTCTGGAGAATCCGCTGAATTCCACAACCCCGACTGATGGTTGCAATGTCGTGAACGGATAACTCGCCACCTTCGGCTTAGCCTCCGATAGCGCCCCGAGAAGCGTGGATTTTCCCGCATTTGGAAAGCCCACTAAGCCCGCGTCGGCGATCTTGCGAAGCTCCAGAAAGAAATACCCAGCATCCCCAGGGGTTCCCGGCGTAAATTCCTGAGGAGTCTGGTTGGTTGATGACTTGAAATGGATATTACCCTTGCCTCCAATCCCGGCCTTGACGATCACGCAACGCTCACCTTCGGCAGCAAGGTCTGCAACCATGTCCAGTTGCTCCTCGGGATTATCGACCCCCTCTCCCTTGTCGGGTGAGCGGAAAACCATGGTTCCAGGAGGCACCTTAATCAATAAATCCTTTCCGGAGCGTCCCTTCTTCTGGCGCCCTCCACCATTTCCACCATTCTCTGCTGTCAAGCGGGACTGGAAAAACAAATGTGTAAGATTGTCGGTATCCGTTGCCGCCTCGAGAACAACATCACCGCCGTCACCACCATCACCGCCATCAGGCCCCCCTTTAGGCACATACTTCTCGCGCCGAAAATGAACAACGCCATTCCCGCCATCTCCGGCGCGGGCGAAAACCCGTATATGGTCGACAAACTGGCGTTTTTTCAAGCTCACCCAATCGAACGAAACTGCGCCGCGGTCAAGTCCCGCTGCATAGAGTGTTTCGATTGGATTGTCCGCACTATCTGTTTAATGTTCATGCCAATGAAAAATTTCATCGTTCCGATTGCCCTCATTACTGCTCTCAGTGCCTCTGGTCTTCGCGCTCAGGACCCTCTGCCTTTTGGCAAAAACTTCCCGAACCTTGACGGCATAGCAACGGGAAAATGGTGGTTAAAAAGTCCCGCTCCACCTTCCAATCCAAATAGGAAGAAAAAACAGAAGCGATTCATCAACGTTGATGTGCCGCGCGATCAGGTTGTCGCTTTTGCCGTCTATACCCACGAAAACCGGAGCCTGAAGTTAACTGCCCAGCTTTACCCGCTGAAACCCGGCGAACCCCGCACTGCAAGACTGGAGTTCAAAGACGGAGAAAAATGGAAACTGGCAAGCTCATCTGCCGTTCACGAACTCGGCTGGAGCGCACACTTCCGTGTTGATGAATGGGATAACAGCAAAGATGTGCCTTATCGTGTCCGGCACGGCGCAAACGCAATATTCAGCGGGTTGATCCGCAAGGACCCAGTCGACAAGGATGAAATCATCGTGGCTAATCTTTCCTGCAATTCAAGTCGTACGCCCGGTGAACGGCCCCAAATAATTAAGAACCTGCTGCTAGCCAATCCCGATCTACTGTTCTTTGCCGGCGACCAGACCTATCACCACACACAACATACTGCCGGCTGGATTCAGTTCGGGCTGCAATTTCGGGAATTGCTCAAAGATCGACCGACCATAACCATCCCCGACGATCATGACATTGGTCAGGGAAACCTCTGGGGGGAAAACGGCATCAAGGCAAGTAGCACCGCCGGCCACTCAGGCGGGTATTTCTACCCCGCAAAATACGTTAATATGGTACAGCGCCAGCAGACCTGGCACCTGCCTGATGCTTACGACCCGAAACCCGTTGAGCGTGACATCACAGTATATTACACCCGACTCCGGGTTGGCGGTATAGATTTTGCAATCATTGAAGATCGTAAGTTTAAAAGCGGCCCGAACGGGAAAATTCCAAAAATGGGGCCGCGACCAGACCACATCAATAATCCGAAGTATAATAGGAAAAGTGTTGATACTCCCGAACTTAAACTGCTTGGAGAGCGGCAACTCAAATTCCTGCACCAATGGGGACAGGACTGGAGTGGATCCATGATGAAAGTCGTATTGTCACAGACCGCCTTCTGTGGTGCTGTTCACCTCCACGGAAGCCCAAAGAACCGACTCCTTGCCGACCTGGACTCAAACGCCTGGCCTCAAACCGGGCGAAATAATGCGCTGAGGGAAATTCGCCGGGCATGGGCTACACACCTGTGTGGAGACCAGCACCTCGGCGTTGTCGTTAAACATGGAATCGAATCACCGGGCGATGGCCCGATGGCCTTTACCAGTCCGGCACTGGTCAACACAATATACGGTCGCTGGTGGCATCCTCTCGGAGAAAAACCAGGAGCCAATGCAGCGGCCAACAGCCCCCTGCCATGGACCGGTGACTACCTGGACGGGCTTGGCAATCACCTCCGCATGATAGCATACGCCAATCCAAAGGACCGCAATGATCCCAAGCAGCGTGCCGACGGTTACGGCATAGTTCGCTTCAACAAAGCCAATGATACCATTACGTTTGAATGCTGGCCCCGCTTCTCTGATTCATCGAAAGGCGAGAGGGAACAATTCCCGGGCTGGCCCATCTCTTTCATTTACAGGGAAAATGACGGTAGAACGGTTACCGACAAGTTGCCGGCGATAAAGAAAAACGGAGTGATTCAGGTAATCAACGAAACCAACTCGGAAATACTCTACACCATCCGCGCCAGGGCAGGGTTCCGTCCCCCCGTATACAGCAAGAGCACTTATACCGTCAAATTTGGCAGTAACATCCCAGAAAAAATCATTCTCAGTGGACATTCGGCAGGCTAATCTGCATTCACTCCACCTCTGAGGTTGATTTTAATAGTTATCCCGCTGGCCGGTATTCCGTTTTTATCAATGCTTCTATAGATTATTATATATAGCCACTATAACATGTATGATAAATATCTATTCGCGTAGATATTATAAGATTGAATCGTTAGGGTATCTTGATTTTCTGGATTGACGCCTGTAGCATCAAAAATGCTGTATCCTGGTTCTGCGCGCCTTTTTTTCCCCATTTTCGCAATAACCTGTTCGCTCTTTATCCATTCTGCTGACGGACGTTTTTTTGATCTCTTTAAAAATGACCTTAACCGTATTCCAGACTCAGCTGATTTGCTGCGACAGGAAAATCAATCACGTGCTGATTTAGATAAAGCTCTCAATTACGAATCCCAGGGGAATATTGGCAAGGCCTTGTCACTGCATAAGGCAGTTGTCCGTTATTATCCCCTCACCACAGCGGCCTCAAAGAGTCAATTCAAAATAGGCGTACTTTACCGGGCACAGGAAAAACCCGGGAAGGCATTTGACGCATTCCAGAAGTTCATTGAAACCTACACAGGCGACCCGGCGTTCAGTGATGCTGTCCGCTATCAGTACGAGATCGCACAAGGGGGACAAGCCGGAGATTACAAGAAGAAGATCTTCTCCATCATTCCACGCAAAACTCAGGTTTCCGACTTGCTCAAATGGCACGGTAAAATTATTGCCAATGCCCCACATTCTGAATACGCCCCTCTCTCACAATTCGCAATTGCTGAGATTTACGAAAAGGACAACAAAACCTCGATGGCAATCGGCGCCTATCAGGCCCTAGTTGACAAATATCCCCGCCATCAAAAATCCGCAGATGCTCAATTCAAAATCGGTGCCATTAGTAAGAGTGAAATCAACAGAGGCAGCCAGGATCACGCCAATATTACATCTGCACGTGATGCCATGGAAGATGTCATTGTGGCCTACCAGGACAGTGACCGTGCACAGCAGGCCCATGAAGCACTGGCACAGTTTGATTTAATTGAAGCTTCCCGACTCTACGAAATCGGGCGTTTTTACGAAAATCAAAACCAATACCGAAGTGCTATTATCTACTACCAGAAAGTTATGAAATTCCCCGGGTCTAAACACCTCGCTGAGGCCCGACAGCGACATGCCGATCTGCTTATCAAAATTGCGCCATTAAAAACAGCAACCCCGCAAGTTAAGGCTGGTGAACCAAGGCAACCTGTTCCGGTAAAGTTGAAGGATTTTGCCCGCAAGTTAAGGATACTAACCAAACCTGTCACAACCGAGACGACTTTACCCAAGGCCGCTACTCCGCCGGTCAATCCCACCACCGCCAATCCACAACCTTTACCTTAGGAATTTTTGCTGCCTTGCTCCATGTGGAGGAAAGAAAGAATTGACCTCCCGGTAACTTCCTAATCCTAAAGCTAATTTTAATAGTATGAATTTCATCCGCTTCTGCGCAGTATCCGGCTTGAGCATGTCCATTGTAATCGGTAGCGGTTGTGCCGGTTATCGCCTTGGTTCGGTGAAGCCAGTCACCCTCTCGCACATCAATACAATCGCAATACCGACATTTAAGAACGAGACGCTTAAGCAACGCAGTCAGGTCTTGGTTGCCAACGAAGTAATCAAGCAGGTTCAACAAGACGGGAGTTATGCAGTCGGCACCCTCTCCTCAGCAGATGCCGTCCTGCACGGGGCAATTAAGGACGTAAGGCGACGACAACTCCGTTCCAGCCGAACAGACACACTGCGCACCCGTGAGATTCAAATTATCATCGAAATAACATATTCCCTGGAAGACTCGAAAACCGGAGCAATTCTACTGCAAGGTCGGGTAACCGGGCGAGCAGGAGCCTACCTTGACCCTAATTTTCAACTTACTGAACGCCAAACCCTTCAGCTGGCTGCTAAAAATGCCGCCAAGTCACTGGCAACCCGACTTAGCGAGGGCTACTAGCCCAATCATAGCAGCTAGATGGAACAGCCAACCGGCACCCTGTCAATTGTATCCACTCCCATCGGCAATCTCGCAGACATTTCCAACCGTGCCATTGACTGCCTTCAAAACGCTGATTTAGTTGCCTGTGAAGACACACGCCACAGTGGAATACTTTTCCGGGCACACGACATCAGCACTCGACGTATAAGTCTCCACCGGCACAATGAAGCATCCCGCAGTGAACAAATCCTTGGTATGCTTGCTGAGGGCAAGCACATTGCCTATATATCGGATGCGGGAACACCTCTTGTATGCGACCCTGGTGCACGTCTTGTTCATCTGGCTGCCTCAGCCAACAACAACATCCAGGTAATCCCCGGCCCCTGCGCTGTAATTGCGGCTCTGGCCGGCTCCGGCTTCCCCGCTGATCGATTCTACTTCGGCGGCTTCCTCTCCACAAAAAAAATAGCACGTACGCGAGAACTTGAGCATGCCCTGACACGGGAGGAAACCAGTGTCTTCTTCGACTCCCCCCACCGAATTGAATCCACTTTGGGTATTATCAACGACCTTGATCCCTTACGCCCTCTGGTTATCGGTCGTGAACTTACCAAAAAATTTGAAGAATTCAGGCGGGGAAGTGCCCAATCTCTTGTCGAGAAATTTCGTCAGAAGCGGCACAAAGGGGAAATCGTTCTCATTCTCAGCGGAACACGCATTCCGAGCTGGATGAAACCACACGTAACTGATAATGCTGGGTAATAGCCAAATGCTCTGACAACAGAGCCCTTCTCCAATGCCACGCTCCTTAAGGATTTATCCCGAAGCAACTGTTCCTGTCCTTGTGTTTCTGGTTACATGCTTTGTGTTGCCGGCAATCCTTGTATTCAGCCAAGCGCCGCCACCTGCAGTCAAAAAAGCGGTAACCTCACTGCTTAACCCCTCCACCGGGCACCATGCCTTGCAGCGCAGCTGCAAGAGAATAAGTGCTGCGCTTGCCGCTTACGTCCAAGCACATAAACCAGGCAACTGGGAAGATTCGCCATTGCCCGTTGAACTGGACAACATCACTAAGCTTGAAGCAAAGATCGAGCAACTAGACGCTGCCACGACCATTGACTCCTTTATGCGTCATAGCGTCGAGTATCTAATCCGCCACCCTGGTTCTCCTACATTTGCCCAGCGTCTCTGGAAACTCTCAGCCATCACTGAACTTACCGAGCGTGATAAGAATAAGCTGTTATTAACTAAACCATTCCTTCCGGCCCTGCTTAATGCATGTGCAATGCTTCCTCCCGACAACCCGTTTAATCTGGAAGGCAAATTTCTGGCAGCACGACACTACCGGCACCTTGGTGAATCCCTGAAAGAAGAGACGCTGCTTCGCAATCTATTAACCCGCACCAGACTTTCCACAGAAGCCCGGTACACCTTAAACAAGCTTCTCGGCAACTTCCTTGAATCGCAAGGAAGGTTTCCCGAAGCGCTAGAGCTCTATACCATAACCAGCAATGAGCTGAAGGGATTCCCTCAGTCAATCGACATGAAATTGCGCGGTGTCCTGATACAACTCGAGCAGGGAAACCGCGAACATGCCCTTGACTCACTACGCGAACTATCGTCAACCCCACCTGCTCTGCGGAAATTGACCGCATCACCGGAAACACTGGAAACTTTCATCAGTCTCGCGGCCAACGGAAAAACCCTCACTGATTACTGGAACTATTCCGACCTTTGGTGGCCACAATGGCTCGCTCTTCGTGCCAAGCTCGGGCACAAGCGCCCCGACGATGAAAAACGCCTGCCCGGACTGCCTCAATTCCAGAACTTTCAGCAGCAACTGGCAGCCTCAGTGGTTGCTCGAAACAATACTCAATTTCATGATCTTCTTGACCTTCTCATGCACGGTCTCCGGTGGAACCCCTCACTGATTAATCAAGCCGGCCCGGCTCTCTGCTTTTTTTCCCCGCGGATTAATCCCGATCATCACCGCCAAATCTGTGAGTTCACTATAATCCTCTGTGAAAATTTTGGCGACGCAGGAAGTGACGCGAGACGCTCTGCCACGCTCTATCAAACAATTTGCTACTCAGATACAAATCAGCATAAGGAAGCGGTACAGCTAATCGAATCTTTCCGTGCAAACGATGCACGGGAGGATGCACTCAGCGAGACCATGAATCGACTTTGGGCGCATCTGGCAATTGCGGGGCACACTGATGTTAATGGCCCCCGAAAGGCACTTGAAAAAATGCTTAGTAGCTTGAAAAAAGCTTCAAATCGCCCGCAAAGCGTCCTCTATCTGGCTCAAATTTATCGTTCCCTTAAACTGCGGGAACATGAAAAATCACTGCTCAAGCGCGAACTGGAACATCCTGCCATTCGCACCGACACCAGCGTTGCCTCTGTTCTCTCAAACCGCTATCGTGAACTTACCCAGGGCAAAGCGATTAATGTCCGGTTCGCCGCGGCAGCAGCTGAATGGGGCAAGCTACATTCACCTCGCTGGCTTAAATTTGCACTTCCCGATGGGCTGCTCGATCCACGCATTAAGGATCTCCCATTGTCTGATGTGTTAATCAATCCCGCGATCGCGCATATCAGTCCCGAAGAATTCGTGAAACTGGAGCTCCTCGCTGCCAGCAGCGAGGAGATTGAATTTGGCATTAGCAGCATAGCTTTCCGCTCAGCATTTGTCGCACTTTACAGCAACAGCCCCACTCACTCAGCTGCTCGTAAAATGTTGCGAGACATCCTGCGAGATGACCGTTTCCCCGTGCAGCTTCAGGAGATTGTGCTGCTCTACTCATTGGAAGAAGCACTTAGACGAAACCGCAAACGCGACATCACCAGCGCCATCACCCACCCCTTGCTCAATCTAAGGAATGGACGCCTTAAAGCCACTGCAGAATCGTATGGACGTTTTGCAAACACCGATTTACAAAAACCTGCAGAGCTCATCCGATGCTATGAAGAACTCATCAAGGATCCACTGAATCAATCAAGCCTGACCGCAATCACTGCGGTATTTGAACGATTACTGCAACTCGGTGAACTTGAAGCAGCAGAAGACATCACTAATGCAATTGCCGGATGGCATCTCAACCCGGACATCACAGTGGGTCTTAAAGCCCTGCAATTTGCATTCAACAAAAATCTCGACCTTGCCCGCATGCGAATTCCTTTCGCCATGCGCATGCATGACCTCATCCGCAAGGGTTTCAATTCCGAATCTACAGGATCCAGTATCGATATAATCGATTATCGACGCGAGATTGACCTTAAGCGCCTTGCGGAAAAAGAAGCTTTCACTCTTCTCCTGAATAGGGCAATTGGTGCTGGAAGGCTCGAGACTGAACCTGCATTCTGGCTCAGTCTCGCCGAACTCATGCCTCGCGGGGAGAACCAGATAACATTCTCCCTCAACCTTGTCGAGATTCTCCTCACCAGCACGGTCCCGGACCTCGATAAATCCTATGCCATCCTTACCACACCTTCAATTATCGACACCGACGATCCTGAACTTCTTTCACGCCTCCTTAAGCTCTTTGACAAACATCGCAACATTCCCGCAGAGCCGCACACACATGCCGCAATGCGCATTGTCGAAACTCAATCGCGGGATCTCCGCCAGGGCATTGAGATTAATCTTGATGCTCAATGGCAAGGACTCAATCACCCTTCTCTATCAAGAATACTGAGTGCCACCAAGATCAACATGTTGATGGCGCGCCGGGAAAAAACAAAACTTCAACAGGCTCTTCGTGCCATACCCGAGGAAACCCTTCTCTCAGCCGCCCTGGTAGATATCAGCTGGCCGGCGCTAATAATGGCCGGCATGGAAAACAAGGTCCAGCTGGCAAGCGATGTCACAAGCAGGATGCTTCCTGAAATTATTGCCGGCGCTGCACGAAAACTGGATTTTAACTCAATTCGCCTTGCATATGATACCGCCAAACGACTGAACAAGCCTCAGCTTCTTCCCGAGGGCTGGTTCGAATGCCTGGACAATCAAATCCAAAGTGAACGCGACCGCTACAGCCTTCGAATCATCGATGCGGAGTTCCGCGAGGATTGGCAGGCGCTTGCAAAATGGTCCACAAAAGCAGTGACTGAATATCCCACATACTACAACTACTATCGCCCACACGGCGTTGCCCTCAGCAAGACCGGACGCAAAAAGGAGGCTATCCGCTCACTTGAAACTTATACCAGGTATAGTCGCGACGAAATACAATGGCATGACGCCGATCAGTTATTGCGGGAGCTTCGGGACTAGGTTGCCCGCACGCTGACATGCCCATCTCCTTGAAAAAAGGCACCCATGGTAAATTCTCTCTGCAAAGACCGCTGCATTTTCTCATCCTTTTACCCATAATCTGCTATGCCGCCCTGGCATTCATCGCCCTGGTTTTCTCCGACAGGATGATATTCCCCTACCGCGGCAGTACTTATGCCAAGTCCCTTCCTGGACTCCTTTTCCTGCGAGCAACTGACGGCGCCATGATTGCAACTCGCTACTGGGAAGTTCCGGGGGCACGCAAAATTGTGGTTTTTTTTCACGGAAACTACGAAGATTTGGGCCAACTCGACGCCATTGCCCGGAACATCACCAAACTGGGTTATTCCATGCTCGCAATGGACTACCGGGGCTACGGACTCTCGGAAGGGATCCCAACAGAAAACCACTGCTACGCAGACGCCACTCGGGTGATCAGTCACGCGGTGCGCCTAGGATTCGATGAGTCCAGAATTATTCTTTGGGGACGTTCCCTTGGCAGCGGAGTCGCAACACAGCTTGCCCTAGAGATCGAAGCATGCGCACTGGTACTTGAAAGTCCCTTCACTTCCGCATTTCGCACTCTAACAGGCATCGCCCTGCTGCCCTTCGACAAGTTCAATAACCTGGCTAAAATGGATAAAATTAACTCGCCCCTGTTCATTATCCATGGAGAAAATGACGCCATAATTCCAGCGTGGCACAGTGCAAAACTCCTTGACCGGCATCGCCACACAAAAATCCTTCACCTGGTCAAGAATGCTGGGCATAACGACCTTTGGCAGCAAAATATGCAACCGGCGCTTCTTGAACTCACCCAACTTCTGGGCAATTTCGACTAATCACCCAAGCGTCTACCGTCAGCCAGGTAGTTAATCACGTAATCACCGACCGCTTCACCCAGAGTTGTCACCTCGTCTTCATAGCCCGTCGATCGTAACCGCGAGACATTCGCACATGTATGGTATTGATATTTTTCACGCAATGCCACTGGCATCTCAATAAACTCAATTTCCGGTTTCCTCTCCAATGCCGTGAAAATAGCATCGACAAGTTGCACCCAACTGCTGGCTATCCCTGAGCCAATGTTAAACAACCCCCCGGCAAGGGGTAAATTTGCCAGATGCAAGGTCATAGCTACCGCATCCTTAACGTAAAGAAAATCACGTTGCTGCTGACCATCAGCATAATCCTCCCGATAACTTTTGAATAACTGAACGCGGCCAGTCTCCATGATCTGGGAGAATGCCTTGTTCACGACGCTTCGCATATCGCCCTTATGTCCCTCGTTCGGGCCGAAAATATTGAAATACTTGAGCCCTATGATGCTTCGAGACATTCCCTTGCGTTGTGCATAGCAGTCAAAAAGATGCTTGGAATAAGCATACATGTTAAGCGGACGGTAACGGGAAAGATCCTCCTCCTCGTCATCCATTCCGGACGCTCCATCACCGTAAGTGGCAGCTGAAGAAGCATAGATAAATCTGGCGTGCATCTGCAGGGCCCAATTGGCAAGATCTTTTGTGAATTCAAAATTATTTGCCATCAGGTAATCCGCATCAGATTCAGTGGTGTCAGAACAAGCCCCCAGATGAAACACTGCACTGATCTCGCCGAGGTAATCAGATTTTCGCGTAAGCCCCTCCAACAACTGATCCGCATCGATATAATCATTAAAGCGTAACGGTACAAGATTCGCCCATCTGGCATCATCCCCAAGCCGGTCACAGACGATTACATTTTCATAGCCGCTTTTATTCAGTCCCCAGACAAGGGCACTTCCGATAAAGCCGGCACCACCAGTAACCAATATATTTCCTTTCGTCGACAATACCATGAGTGGATATGTTAGTCGTCTCCAGAACGCGCATCGTCAAGTTCCCAAGCTCAAATCAACATCAATAGTCCAGCAGAAGTTGACAACCCGACAAACAGCCCAAAACTAATGAAGGCACCTGCCATATACAATATTGATCACACATGAAACTGCTGACCCTCACCTTGCTTACCCTCACGCCCGGGGTTCTGTTTGCCGACGGATTCCAATCCCCGATTAACGACCTTGAAATCAAGGCGAACTTCGAGAAACGACTCGGGGCATTGCGCGACCAGGGCAAACTGCCCGCGCCTGCAGAATTGGCAACCCAACTGAAAAAACAAAAGCAGCTCAGTGTCAAGTTACCCCCAACGGCGGCAAACAGCTCCAAAACATCATCGATTTATCAACAAAATAAAAAGGGAATCCTCTGTTTCGGCAACATCTACAAATGTGACCGATGTGACAAATGGCACAGCAACATCGCCGGCGGCTTCATTATCTCTAAAGAAGGACTTGCCGTGACAAATTACCATGTCATGGAAAACAAGAAAGCCGGAGGCTTTGGGGCCATGACTATGGATGGCAAAATTTACCCGGTAATAAAAGTAGTCGCCTCATCGAAAAGAAATGACCTTGCCATTGTCCAGCTCATGGGCAGGGATTTTCACCCTCTCCCAATAGCTGAGGGCGATACCGTTGGCTCTGATGTCACTGTAATCAGTCACCCTGAAGGACGTTTCTACACCGTCTCGAAAGGCATCATCTCGCGCTACTACACTCTACGCGGAGGCAATGAGCGGGGATCTCCCCGCATGGCCATCACTGCAGATTTTGCCAAGGGATCAAGCGGTTCTCCCGTATTCAACCAAAGCGGGGATGTTATTGGCGTGGTAGCCTCCACCAATTCAATTTACTACAACAAAAGCGAGGGAGTGGAAAGGAATCTCCAGATGGTAATCAAGTCCTGCATCCCCTCAGGTTCCATCCTGAAACTTCTAACCCCCGCAAAAAAAACAAACTAACCGCCATCTCCTCCACGCATCGCAACCAGGCATATATAAGCAACGTAGCCAATCAGCATTAGCCCTCCATCAGCACGTGTCAGCTTTTTCCCGGTTGCCATTAATACAATAGCAAAAACCGCAGCACCCACCATGACAGCCAAGTCAATTGGTGCAATATGCGGTACTTGCATTGGTTTAACGAGGACTGTTATCCCGAGAATCGCCAATATATTGAATACCGAGGATCCCACGGCATTCCCCGCGATGATGTCCCCCTGCCGCTTCATGCAAGCAACAATTGAAGTTGCTAATTCTGGTAGCGAAGTCCCGAACGCAAGGACAGAAAGCCCAATAACGGCTTTCGAAACCCCGAGTTCAGCAGCGAGTCCGACCCCGCCCTTCTGAAAAAACTCAGCCCCCGCAATCAATGCCACCATTCCTCCAAGGATGAGTAAGACTGCTCTGGGTGTCGGCATTGAAGCCGCCCCGACCTCCTCCTCGGTCCTGTCAAGTTCATCAACGAACTCATCCGGCAGATTACCTTTTGCCGCAAGCCTCAGGCTGGAGCAGACATAAAACAAGATCCCCCCCACCAGTCCGGTTCCCTCCAGAACATTAAGTTCATGATCCCACAGCATTGCCACCAGGATTAATGAAACCAGGATGAGAATAGGCATTTCCCGTCTGATAACCTGCTTTCTCACACGCATCGGGCGGATCAGTGCACTTATGCCAAGAATCAGCAGAATATTGCAAATGTTAGATCCAACAACATTCCCCACTGCTGCATTGGGACTCCCCGTATCATTCAACCGCAAGCACACCACAAGCTCGGGAGCACTGGTTCCGAAAGCCACCACGGTCAGTCCTACAACAAGCGGAGCAAGTCCAAGCCGGAGAGCCAAGGCACAACTGCCACTCACCAGCCACTCGGCCCCATAATACAGAAAAGCAATGCCAATTATAATGAAAAATATATTGGTCAACATCACTTCATCAATCAGGCACCTTAACCACTAAACTCTGCTCACCTTATTGCTACCAGCAATTCAACGTCGGAATTGTGCTGCAACAGCCAGACTGAGTGCATGCAAGCCTATCGCCATTCGTGCTTTGGGTATCGCCCTTTTAGCTGCTTGCGAATCTCGGGATAACCGTTCTTCCAGAACCCGACAAGGTCTCGCGTGCGCTGCACAGGACGCTGGTTTGGCCCCAGAATCTCAACTACAAGCGGAATTTTTCCATTGCCAATAACAGGGGTTTCATTCACATCATAAAGCCGCTGCAATACCATTGAAATCTTTGGCTCCCCATCCAGATAAGTGACCTTTGCCTCTCTGCCGTTTGCCAGCTTTATTCGCCCAGGAGCCAGGGTCTCAACTGACGCAGTATGCATTGGGGAAAGCCATTTGCTTAGCGCCGGCCAAACCGGACGATCCTTGATCTGCTTGTAGCTTGTTCCTCCATGACAAGCCTCCGCAATCACTAGGCGCCGGCTTTCCTCGTCAAACTCAGGCAATTCCAGTTCCGGAAAATTTTTGCTTAGACAAGCCACTCTCGCTACCCAGTCCGTGCACTTGGCATTCCAACCTTTCAAGAGAAGTCGTCCGGACACCACCTCCTCTGCTAAAACTTCAGCCGCTTTATCCTTTGGCGCTTCACCGGACTGCTTACTATACAGGACAAGATCGCGGAAACGTTCCCCCTTCTCGTTTACGACCCGCCGTGTCGCAATATCATATGCGCACCGCTCAAATTTCTCGACATCATGGGGATAAAGATCACTCAACCAGTCAAGCTCGACCCCAGTCACCTTACCAAGGATGACATTGAGTTCCCTGCCTTCAATTTCTGTAATCTCTGCGGCAACCACTATTTCGCTTACAGTCGCGGGACTTCCCTTGCGCAACTTTGCCCGTCGACCGCCAACGACTTCACAGGACAAAGTCCCGGCAGATCGTCTCCTCGCAACGTTATCGGAAAATCCTGACAGCACCACCTTGGCAAACTTCTCGGCATCAACTCCACCCTCCTGAATGGCAAGCGCATCCTTCCCAAGTCCAGCCGATCTCAAGAAATGTTGCATGACCGTGCCAACCTCACGGGCAACCGAAGCGTTTATGTCATAGGAATCGCATCTGGACACATCAAATCCCGAGCGTTGGGCAAAAAGCCACGCTCGTATAAGCGGCATAAAGTCAGAACAGTCATCATTACCAGTAAACTGCTCCGCAGAACCTTTCCGTCCCCGCACAAAAAGCTCCCTTCCCTGGCACAGCGCAGCACAAAGCGCAGCCTCAGCCATACACCCCTGCTCCCCTGCCTCTACAAGCATCCTAGAAAAACGAGGATGAGCTGGGAAAGTGACCATTTTGCGCCCTGTCGCAGTAATATTGACAAGGTCTTGGTCAATTGCCCCGAGATCTCTGAGTAATAACAAAGCGCGCTCCAGTGAATTCGAATCTGGAGCATCAATCCACCGCATTTTCTCTATTTGATGAATTCCGGCAGCCTTGAGGCTGAGAAGAGTCTCTGATAAATCAAGACGGGCAATTTCCGGGGCAAGCGCAGGCGGACGCACTCCATGATCACGCTCAGACCAGAGGCGTACACAAACGCCAGCTGCAGTTCTGCCCGCACGCCCCGCACGTTGATCCGCTGAAGCCCGTGAAATTTTTTCAATCCTAAGGGTATTAATTCCTCTCCTCGGATCAAACGCAGCCACCCTGGCCAAGCCACTATCAATCACAACCCGAATTCCCTCAATCGTCAGTGAGGTTTCCGCAACATTGGTGGCAATTACAATCTTGCGTGCCTTGCTTGGCATCATCGCTGCATCCTGGTCCCGCGATGAAAGCTGCCCGTAAAGCGGCCTGAATTCGAAGCCTTTCAATTGCGGCATTCTTTGCAGCACATCCATAGTCCTGCGGATCTCATAAGCGCCGGGCAGGAACACCAGAACATCACCAGGCAGTTTACTCCTGACAACCTCTTCCCTTAACGCAGCAGCTACAATGTCCCAAACGTCCTTCTCCGTAGAGGCTCTGGAGCGGAAATGTTTTATTTGAACCGGATATGCCCTTCCCTCAGAGCTAACCACCTGACATGGCTCTAAGTGGCGCTGGAGGGCGTCAGAATCAAGCGTTGCTGACATCACGATAACTTTTAAATCCGGACGAGCATCCTCCTGCAAAGCCAGGGACATCGCCAACATCACGTCCCCTTGAAGGTGACGCTCATGGAATTCATCAAATACAATCGCGCTTACTGCACTCAGCTGAGGATCTTTAAGTAAACGACGCAACAGAACCCCTTCGGTAACATAACAAACCCGGGTGTTACGCCCGGCAACACGCTCAAAACGCACCTGATAGCCAATCTCGTCTCCGACTTTTCCTGCCCTCTCCGCCGCAACCCGCTTGGCCAGCATCCGGGCGGCTATTCTTCGCGGCTGTAACACAACGATTTCCCCATCCCCTGCAAGATCATTGTCCAGAAGGATCTGCGGTACCTGTGTCGATTTCCCTGAACCGGTCGGAGCCTCCAGGATCAAGCGCACCCCCACCTCATTGCTCAAGGCAGCAACAATGGCATCCTTAACCTCATGGATGGGCAATAACTCACCTTTCATCTGTTCCAAATAAACGCTGTATAAAGGATTTTCAGCAGGAATTACCCGTCAAAGCAAAAACAGCATTCGCAAAACTTTCTTTTGCGAAGGAGTTTAAATCCCCTTAACTTTAAAATTATACACTTAACTTACCCGGATATGACCTTCCATTTACTCGCATTCCTCGGTGGACCAGAAATTCTCTGGGTTCTCCTGATTTTGGTTCTTCTCTTCGGAGCCAAGAAACTTCCCAAACTCGCACGCGGCCTCGGACAAGCCCAAAGCGAGTTCAAAAAAGCTCGCATTGAAGCCAAGCGTGAAATGGAGGATGAGTCCAAGGAATCTTCAGAAGAATCCTAACCTGCTCTTACCAATAAGCCTCAGCATAGTAATATATGAGCCTCAATTTACTCGCATTTGTCATGCCCGGCGGCCCGGAGATGATTTTCATCTTTGTCATCGTCCTATTGCTTTTTGGCGCAAAAAAGCTACCCCAACTAGCTCGGGGTGTCGGTAAAAGTGCCGGGGAATTCAAGAAAGCAAAAGCTGAGTTCGAGAACGAGATCAAGTCTGCCGTTGACGAAGCAGAGCATGATGACATTGAAGCGCAACCCAAGGAGGATGCGCCCCCGAAAGTAACGACCCCTAAGATTGCGGACACCTCGGAAATCGATACCGAGAAAGCATCTTAACGGGAATTCTCTCGATAGCGCGTATCCCCGTACATTTCAGGCTTGCCCAAGCCTGAAACAAAATTGCACACTTTTGCCAAGATTGCATTGATACTTTGGGGGGCTTGCGCTCAAAGGTGGTCGCAAGATCCAGCTAAAGATCAAGCTCTCCGACGCGTGTTCTGAAACTGACATTTAGCTTGTCCCAGATGGGCCTTACGCACACCATCGCAGCAATGAACTTCAAGCATTTCGCTGCCGTTTCCATTCTACTGTGCCCCGTATTCACTGTTCCTACATGGTCAGCAGAAGAATTTAATTTTGTCGCCTACAACCTGAAAAACTACCTGAAAATGGACCGTCGGGTTAACGGCGATCTTAAAAAGAACGCACCAAAACCGGCACATGAAATATCTCAGCTCATTGAAATTATAGTTTCAGCCAACCCCGCAGTCCTCGGGATATCCGAGATTGGGAGCCTTGATGATTTTTCTGATTTTAAGAAAAAACTTGCTGCCGCCGGGCTCAACTACCCCCATGGCGAATTGACTCTTGCCGCTGACCCTGTGAGACACGTTGCGCTGCTGAGCAGATTCCCTATTATATCCCGTAATTCACAAACGACCCTCACGTATCGAATCGGTGACAAGTTGCTGCCATTTCAGCGCGGCATACTTGATGTGACAATTCGACCGGCAAAAGACTATCGGTTGCGTTGCCTGGGACTTCACCTGAAGTCAAAACGGGAAGTTGAGCAAGCCGACCAGGCACTTATGCGACGCAATGAAGCGGAACTGCTTCGTTCTCATATTGACGGCATTCTAAAGGAATCCCCAGCTACTAATCTGCTGGTATTTGGAGACTTTAACGAAACGCGCAACGAACTTCCCATCAAGGTCATCCGCGGCCGTTACGGAAGCGCTGCAGGACTAACCGACATCCAGCTAAAGGATGATCGGGGAGAGAGTTGGACCTATTACTGGCGCTATGCAGATCAATACTCAAGATTCGACTTCATTTTTGCCAGCAAGGGACTTCTGCCTGAAATCAATAAAGATCAATCCCACATTCGATCTGACCCAAATTGGTTTACGGCCAGTGATCATCGGCCCTTGGTTGTTAAAATCTTACCCGATGAGAGCTGAAATACCGCCTATTGCTGCCTGTAATCGTATAAATTCACGGATTTCAGCCATCTTTAATGACATTCCCTGATCTCTTCAAATTGGTGAATTTGTAGAAACCATAAAATATTTGTTTACATTAATTATAGTTATTATTATATTTATTTATAATTTAACTATGAATGCAGGGATTGAGAATCCGATGGCGAACCCGAAGTTGGCCTCAGAGAGTTTCAAGAGTTTGTTCACAAACTCTCCAACCGCCATGCTCGTCGAAGGTGCAGATGGCGATGTAAGGGACGCCAATGCAAGTGCCTGCGACTTGTTTGGATCAAGTCGCACAGAAATCATCGGACGAAAGTCATCTGAACTTATTCCAGGCAAACTTCCATTCTCCTCAATCGAAGGCGGTGCACCGCGCAATGGGTCGCTACTTAGCTCGAAGGGATCCCCTCCCATGGATGTTTCCCTGCACAGTGCCCCTATCGACACCGAGTCAGGAAAAGCCGCCCTGATCTCGATTTGGCCAACATCACAAACTCAATCCCGGTTTGCGTCAGCTAATCCTCAGGCGGATGCATCACAGGACACCGAATTTAATAACGTGCAGCGTGCCTCAGAACACATAGCCAACTTCATTTCAGACAGCATGACTCCCATTCAGGGATTTGTTTCCCTTGCACAGAATGACCTCAAGAAGGGACGTATTCGGAGCGTGCATCTACAACAGATCGCTAAAGCCGCTGATCGCGGTGCAACTTTTGCCCGTGAACTGTTCAAGTTCAGCCGCCAAAAACCTGATAAGGTCGAGATAATCGCACCCGGGGCAATGCTTAATGAACTCCAGGTCGAGTTGATAAAAAGCGCCGGAGATTCTGTGACAATCCTCTTCAATACGTCCAAAAAAACTCCTGCAATTGGAATCACCCGGAACGATTTTCGTACAATTATGATACACGCCATCCGCAACGCCACTGCGGGCGCCGACGGAGGCAGGAAAATTGAAATCGCCTGCACAGCAGAAACCGACAATTCCCCTCAGCCAACAGGCTCTTCAGGATCCTTCGCTGTCATCCGTGTTACTGATGATGGCACCGGAATTGAAAGGGATATTTCCAAACACGCATTTGATCCGTTCTTCAGTCTCCCCGGACGTGATGACCCTCACGGTTTGTGCTTCCCAACAATAAATCAATTAATGAAAAATTATGGTGGAAGCGCCCACCTGATTTCCCCTCCGGAAAAAGGAACTGTCCTGACTCTGTTATTCCCGGCATCTCGGCACTGAAGCTCCAGTAACTACGTATCTGCGGGCGCGGATGACAATATTCACTGGCCGGTTAACCTGGAGGAGAACGATCCTCAGAATCATGCGCCACCGGCGACTTCCTCTAAAGATCCGGGAGCAACAATTCTCGTTGTAGAGGATGAGGACACTGTCAGGGAAATGGTAATCCACAGCCTCCGTTATCTTGGCTATAATGTCCTTGAAGCTAGCAACGGTGAGCAGGGCCTTGCCATCAGTCGCGAGAACAGGGATCAAATTGACATGATCTTCACTGACATTGTGATGCCCCGCATCAGCGGGCCTGCAATGGTTTCCTCATTGAGGCAGGAACGAATTAATTCCCCCGTGCTTTACACCACCGGTTTCGCCGATCAGTCCGGAATAAGCGATAAAGACAACCTCATCATCAAGCCCTACACGACAAAATTACTTGCCGCCAAAATTCGCGAGATTCTCGATCACGCAAAAGCCCGGCCTCACTGTGCTTGACTGCTCTTACGCCCCCGCCTCTTGACCTGCGCCTTTGTGGCCAAGGATTTTCACAGTCCTGTTGAGCTGTTCAAACTCAATCGGCTTCTTGATCACTGTCACCGGACCACTGGCGAGAATCTTACTGAGCGTTTCACTGTCAGGATAACCTGTAATAATAACAATCGGTAAATCCGGGTGGATATCCTTGAGTTTTGCATACAGCTCATCCCCCGGAATATCAGGCAGTTTCAGGTCGAGAAAAACAAGGTCAAACCCCTGCTTTTCCGCATGCGCAATAGCCTCTGCCCCGGATCCCACGACAATTCTGCCAAATCCGGCCTTCTTCAAGAACTGCTTGAAGAGCGTCTGCAGCGCCGGATCGTCATCAACCACCAACACCGTTGGCTGCCCGCCTTCATCCTTCTTGAGAATCTCCGTATCCAAGAGGCTCCTCTTAATTCTCCAGCGCCCGCCAATTTGAATGGCCGGTAATTGCCCGCGCTGAACAAGATAGTAGACGGTGGGCAGCGGAATTCGAAGATATTCAGCAGTTTCCTTAACAGTCATTAACTCTGGAGCTTCTTCTTCAGGCATTTTTTTTGACGCTTTTGCGTGGAATAATTAAGATTATAATAAAAATTTATTTACTGAGTTCACAAACATCTGATGCCACTAGATGCTTGTTGAATGTTAATGATCACATCAACTGGATGATCTGTAGCCCATTTGCCAAATTGACTTGTTCTGAAAATTATAGAAAGCTATTGCCACTGCAAGCTTTTTCTATATTTTTTATCATCATTGCGTCAATCTCCAGCTTTTAGGACGAATTTTCTATAAATTGTGATTTTTTTCTGAAAATTAGAAGGATTTGCCCCCTAATGATCAATCTTTTTCAGAATGGACAATTGGCGTGTTGATTTTACGCCATCCTCGATGAAAGAGATTGCCCGTAAGACGATCACACTTTCATTCCCACCATGCACGGAGACCACGTCAAACTCTACATCCCCGGACCAATTGAGGTTTCAGGTGACACATTCCAGGCCATGTCAGCTCCCATGATCGGGCACCGCAGCAAGGACTTCGCTGCCCTTTACGAGAAAATTCATCCACAACTTCAGTCCTTATTCGGCACAACCCGCCCAGTCTATCTAAGCACCTCCTCCGCATGGGGGGTCATGGAAGCCGCAATAAGGAACCTGGTTCAAAAGAAAGTACTTAATTGCTGTGGCGGCGCGTTCTCAGATAAGTGGCTGGATGTTTCCCTGCGTTGCGGCAAGCAGGCGGAAGCCATTCAGGTGGAGTGGGGCTCACCTATTGACCCCGTCGCCGTTGAACAAATGCTCGCCACTGGAGAATTTGACGTGGTCACGCTGGTGCACAATGAAACCTCAACCGGGGTGCAAAATCCACTAACCGAAATCGCGTCAGTCGTCGAAAAATTCCCAGATGTCTTGTTGGTTGTGGACACTGTTTCCTCGTTCTCGGCAGTCCCAATCGCTGCCGATGATCTTGGGATTGATGTTCTGCTGACCGGAAGTCAAAAAGCGCTTGCTCTCCCTCCAGGACTTTCACTTTTCACCGTTTCCGAGCAAGCGATGGAACGTGCATCTGGCATTCACGACCGTGGTTATTATTTTGATTTCCTTGAATTCGAGAAAAATGCTCAAAAAATGATGACGCCTAGCACGCCGTGCATCTCGCTGATTTACGGGTTGGCGTGGAAGCTTGAACAGATCCTCGATGAAGGCCCTGAAAAGCGTTACGCTCGTCACGAAAGGCTGAATGCAATGGTTCATGACTGGGTTGATAGCCATGGCTTTAAGCACTTTGCCCCGGAGGGATACAGGTCAAAAACACTGACCTGTGTCGACAACAACCGCGGCATTGATCTTCCTGCATGGATACAGGCAATGCGGGAGAAACACTCCCTGGTGATTAATGGCGGTTACGGTAAAATTAAAGGTAAGACCTTCCGGATCTCCAATATGGGGGATGAGACTGATGAAACCATCAGTAGCATGCTAGACGCCCTAAGCGATACACTGCCTAGCTGAGCAATTGCAGGCATCTCTCACACACATGCTGCGTGCAGGGTGCAGAGGACCACTAGTAAATCGGATGCCCCACCACGTCATCACCCGGACGTATCGAAAGCCCCTGCGGAACTTTAGCACTGTCAATATCCGCGAAGGATTTCCCCTCATCTACAACCTTGGTGATTTCAATTTCTCCAACGATAAACTTATCACGACGTATATTAAACCTCACCCCGGACTCAACACCCTTGGCTGATCCTGCATCAATAATAACAAACCCTTTACCGCCATCAACGGCCTTAATCTTTGCAATAGCAGGTGCTTCACGAATTTTCCGCTGCTCGGCAGTCAACGCCTTGCTCTCCTCCTCTTTCTTTTTACGTACACTTTCTAGGATTGCCTCCTTCTCTGCCTCCAGTGCAGACAAATTTGCACTGGTTGCGGCAGCCTTTAAGTCCACCTCCTTGCGAAGTGTTGCGATTTCTGCTGCAAGTTTTGCATCCCCCTCCTGGCGTAGACGATCAAAATTATCCTGCATTTTTCGCTCATTAGCAGTAACCTGCTTACGATCGTCAAGGACCTGTTGCCGAAGATTATTGTTCTCCAGTTCGGCCTTTTTCCTCTCCTCCGTACCCTCCAGCCAACCTTTCCCCATATAAAGGGTGACAATGACTAAAAGACCGATAGTAGCTACAAGTGCACCTTTAGTAAGCTTATCCATAGTTTCAGTGAGGTTAGATGAAAGGAATCAGGCTCTGACAACCCGGGCATAGAAGATATATCTCCTTCGCACGGGTTTCAACGTGAATTCCCACGATGCCCCCGTTGACCCCAAAATCCAGAGTGCTAAGTTCCGCGCTGCCAACAATCACTGGCCAACAAGGCAATGAATTACAAAGACACCCTGAACCTCCCGCAAACTGAGTTCCCCATGCGGGCCAACCTGGTCGACAGCGAACCGAATCGGCTTAAGCGCTGGAATCAGCAGGAACTTTACCGGCGTATCCAGAAAGCCCGGAAAGATAGCTCATCCCCAAAGTATATACTGCACGATGGACCTCCGTTTGCCAACGGCGATGTGCACATGGGAACAGCGCTCAACAAACTCCTCAAAGACCTTGTGTTGAAATCAAAGACGATGGCCGGGTTTGAAACCCCCTATGTGCCGGGATGGGATTGTCACGGACTGCCGATCGAATTCAAGGTCGTTCAACAGGCGCAAGGACTGGACGCACCAGAAATTCGCCGTCGCTGCGAAAAATTCGCGCGTAAATTCATCGATATTCAGCGGCAATCCTTCCGCCGTCTCGGAGTCCTCGGGGAATGGGACAATCCCTACCTGACCCTCGATCCAGCTTACGAAGCTGACATCATCCGTGTATTCGCAGGCATTGTCGACAAGGGCCTTGTCTATGCCAGTAAAAAACCCGTGCAGTGGAGTTATGGAGCCCACACTGCGCTCGCCGAGGCGGAAGTCGAGTATCAGGATATCATTGACCCTGCCGTATTCGTTAAATTTCCAATCACCTCCGGCCTGCTGGAAGGAGAAAGCTCATTTGTAATCTGGACAACCACTCCCTGGACACTTCCGGCCAACCTCGCTGTTGCCCTGCACGAACGCCTTAACTATACATGCGCAACATTCCTCTCTGAAGAAGGGAAGCGTGAAAATCTCATCATTGCCAGTGACCTTCTGGAGAACTTCCACGAAAAAACCGGATTCAGGATTGATGGCAGTGCCACCGAGGTAAAGGGCTCTGAATTTGCCGGTGCCATTGCCCGGCATCCGTTCCTTGAACGTGACTCGAAAGTGATTTTTGCCGGATTTGTCACAACCGATACAGGAACCGGCGCAGTCCATGTCGCTCCTGGCCACGGAGCTGATGACTACCTGGTTGGCAAGGCAAACGGACTGGATGTACTCTCGCCCGTCGACGATGACGGCAACTTCACCGATGAAGCAGGCCTTCCGGAGCTTACCGGCAAGCATGTGCTTGCTTGCAACGAGGCAATCATTGAGTTGCTCTCCAGCAACGACAGCCTGATTGGACGCGAGAATTACAGGCATTCCTATCCCCATTGCTGGCGCTCCAAAACCCCGATCATTTTCCGTGCCGTGCCGCAATTCTTTATCAAGATTGACGCATTCCGTGAAGATGCCCTCGCCGAAATAGACCGTGTCCAATGGCTGCCATCACGAAATCGTAATCGTATTCGTGGCACCGTCGAGGCACGCCCGGACTGGTGCATTTCACGCCAGCGAACCTGGGGAGTTCCCCTGCCAGTGTTCTACAGCAGCGACGCTGAGCCGATTATTGACGCCGAGTTGGCGCGCAAAGTGGCCGATCTGATCGAGTCCGAAGGCTCAAACCTCTGGTTTGAGCAAAACGATGACTGGTGGGCCGATAAGCTGAATCTTCCGGCAGGCACAAGCCGTTGCCGCGACACTCTCGACGTTTGGATCGACTCCGGTTCAAGTCATGTCGCGGTGTCTGACCGCCATCCCGAGTTGAATACTCCTGCCGATCTCTATCTCGAGGCCACCGATCAGCATCGCGGTTGGTTCCAGAGCTCACTCATGCTAAGCATGATCGTCAGGGACCATGCACCCTACCGCTCAGTAATGACCCATGGCTTTGTGGTCGATCAGGATACCGGGAAAAAAGTGTCAAAGTCCGACCAGGACAGCACTAGTGACAAGACCAAAAAGAAAAAGGTCAAGCCCATGGAAGTTGATCACTTCGTATCAAAATTCGGAGCCGATATCCTCCGGTTATGGGTTGCCGGCGTTGACTGGGAAAACGAGGTACCCTTTGGGGAAGGACTCTTTAAACAAACTTCCGATACCTACCGCCGTATCCGAAACACCCTGCGCATTCTGCTTGGAAACCTGCATGATTTTGACCCGGTAGCAGAAGGCACTTGCTCAGATTCCATGACCTTGATTGATAAATGGATCCTTGAACGGCTCCACGTAGTAACTGCAGAATGCCTTGAAGGTTATCGGAAATTCGAATTCAGAAAAGTCTATAATTCACTTAACTCATTTTGCACAAACGACTTGAGTAGTATTTATATCGACATCACTAAGGATCGTATGTATTGCGATCCTTCCACCTCCGCACGTCGGAAAGCCTCTCAAATCGCAATGCAACAGGTGTTCGACACCCTGTGTCACCTGCTTGCCCCAATTCTTTGCTTCACTGCTGACGAGGCATGGGAATTTGCGGGACATGCTGCGGGTGAGATTCATCTTGCCACCTTCCCGGATCCTGATCCCCTGTATGCAGGCACTGACGCCACTGAAAAAGTGGATTCACTGATGACTTATCGAAATATTATTCAGCAGGCAATCGAGCCCCTGCGACAGGAAAAAATTATCCGTGCCAATAACGAAGCGGCTGTCAGGCTTACTCTCCCCGAGGGAATGCCCCAACCTCTGGAATTACTTGGAGACGAGGAAGCCGTAACCGAATTCTTTATTGTCAGTGAGGTGCAGGTTAATCATGGTGGAGATTGCGTATCGGCCAAAGCCGATAAATCAACCTCTTCCAAATGCCCGCGTTGCTGGCGTCTTTTCCCTGAATTGGAAAATGAGGATGAACTCTGTAAGCGTTGCTCAGGTGCTGTCGGCTAATCACCTCCCAGACCATCCAAACTCAGACCTCATCACTCTCCCGCCCAGAGCGATGGCGGCAATTTGACCTTTGCCAACAACTCATCAATTGCCTTCAGTTCATCTACAGCGAAGTTGATTTTTTGCACCGCCTCACAGTTCTCGATAATCTGGCTTGCTCTGCTTGCACCTATTAATGCTGATGTTACGCGTTCATCACGCAGCACCCAAGCCAGTGCCATCTGTGCAAGTGTCTGCCCGCGATCTCCTGCAATGTGATTCAATCCCGCAATTACCTGTTGAACCGAAGAGTTTATTTCTTCATCACGCAGCAGGCCTTTAGTGCTGTCTGCACGGGATCCTTTCGGAATCCCTGCCAGATACTTGTCACTGAGTAAACCCTGGTAAAGAGGGCAAAAAGCAATAATTCCCATTCCTAGTTTACTCGCTTCTTCACGGACCCCTTTCTCAATCCATCGGTTAAACATTGAATAATTCGGCTGGTGTATGATAATCGGAGCCCAGCCGTTTTGCTTGCAGATTGCAGCCGCCTGCAGTGTTTGCTGGGAATTGTAACTGCTTATACCTGCATAAAGCGCCTTGCCCTGAACAACCGCACTGTTAAGCGCTCCAAGCGTCTCCTCCATCGGCGTATCAGGATCAAAGCGATGACTGTAAAACAGGTCCACATACGGCATTGCCAGTCTCTCAAGTGACTGCTCGAGGCTGTTAAGCAGATACTTGCGGGACCCCCATTCTCCATAGGGACCGGGCCACATATCGTAACCTGCCTTTGTCGAAACTAAAATCTCGTGGCGAGGTAACTCTGCGAGTATCCTACCGGCATTAATTTCTGCACTGCCATAGGGCGGTCCATAGTTGTTAGCCAGATCAAAATGCGTTATCCCCTGGTCAAATGCCGTAAAAACCATCTCTCGCTGGTTATCGGTAGATTTATTTCCGCCAAAATTGTGCCAGAACCCCAGCGTTATCGCGGGTAGTTTAATTCCATGCCTGCCACACCTGCGATAAGGCATTCTTCCGTCATAACGCCCGGGATCCGGAGTATACTCACTCATTAAATTTCTCTCTTGATTCTCCCCATGAAAGCCGTAGACCCTAACCTCTTTAAAAACTAATGAAAGCGCTTACCCTTGAAGCCTACAATCAATTATGCTACGGCGATGCGCCTGACCCCGAGTTAAAGGCAGGTGATGTCCTCATCAGGGTAAGGGCCTGTGGAATTTGCGGAAGTGATATTCACGGAATGGACGGCAGCAGCGGAAGACGCATCCCGCCCATCATTATGGGTCACGAGGCTGCAGGCAGTATCGCCCAAGTTGCCGCAGAAGTCACCGACTGGACTGTGGGAGATCGCGTCACTTTTGACTCCACTATTTATTGCGGGCAATGTGAATACTGCAAGGCAGGCAATGTTAATCTCTGTGATGACAGGCGCGTGATGGGAGTATCCCCGGGTGACTATCGCCAGCACGGGGCATTTGCAGAACTGGTGGCAGTTCCAGCACGCATAATACACAAATTACCCGAGAACCTCTCATACGAGGAGGCATCCTTGGTTGAACCCGTCTCGATCGCACTCCACGCCGTCAACAGGATGCCTCTTCGCGAAGGGCAAACGGCCGTTGTCGTTGGCGCAGGAATGATCGGGCTCCTTGTCATCCAAGCCCTTAAAACACGGGGGATTGACAGGATTATTGCCGTTGATATTGATCCTGAAAAACTTAGATCCGCTGAAAAAATGGGAGCGAGTGAGGGAATTCTCAGTGATGATCGCGCAATACATTGCATCCGTCAATTGACCGGAGACGGTGCCGACTTGGCAATGGAAGTCGTCGGGATCACCGCAACCCTTAACCTCGCCATCGCCTCACTGCGCAAGGGCGGCAGCCTGGGCCTTGTCGGCAATCTCGCCCCTGAAACCCATTTTCCACTGCAATCAGTGGTCACCAGGGAACTCACCCTCTATGGCTCCTGCAGTTCCAACGGTGAATATCCTGAAGCCCTTAAACGAATAGCCGACGGGACAATCAATGTGAAACCACTCATCAGCAACATTGCTCCGCTGGCAGAGGGGGCACAGTGGTTTCAACGCCTTCGCAGCGGTAAGGAAAACCTCCTCAAGGTTATTCTTCAGCCCTAGAATCAAGACATCTAATTTAACTCACCATAATCCCCGCCAAGATCCATCGCCATTTCTCTCTATGCCAATGTTCGACCTGACAGGAAAAAAAGCATTCGTAAGTGGTGCCAGCCGGGGATTGGGTCGCCAATTTGCCCTCGCCCTTGCCCGTGCAGGTGCGGATGTCGCCATTACCAGCCGTACTCTGGCCTCGCTGGAAAGCACCAAGGAGGAAGTGCGAACCATTGGTCGTGAATGTTTTGACGTTGAAATGGACGTTCTTGAGGAACAAAGCCTGCATCAAGCAGCCAGCTCAGCGGAAAATCATTTCGGCCAAATTGACATTCTAATCAATAATGCCGGCTGCAACATCCGCAAACCCGCCCTTGAAGTCACGTGGCAGGACTGGCAAACCATTGTCGACACCAACTTGCGCGGAGCCTTCTTTCTCGCCCAGGCACTCGCAGGTGGGATGATCAGTAAAGGCTACGGACGCATCGTAAACATTGGCTCGGTTACCTGCGTCGCCGGTTACGCAGGACTGGCCCCCTACGGGGCCAGCCGGGGAGGCATCCGGCAAATGACCATGAGCCTCTCACATGACTGGGGCCCACACGGCATCACTGTAAACTGCCTTGCCCCGGGTTGGTTTAAAACTGAACAGAATGCATCCCTGTACGAAGACAAGGACTGGGTTGAATATGTTGAGGAACGCATCCCTCTCGCGCGTGTTGGACGTCCTGGAGATCTCGATGGAACGTGCATTTTCCTGTCCTCTGATGCCAGTGCCTATATAACCGGTCAAACCATCCTCGTTGATGGCGGAATATCGGTCGGTGCCATGAAGGCCTTGCCAAAAAAGTGACCTGATGTTTTTGCCGATTAACTGATGTTCCCGGCACTCCGTATTTGCAGGCTACCGCACGAACAATAACAACCCTTACTCTAAGGGTCTTCTTGACTTCAATCTTTTCAAGTCCTCGCTATCTGGAACACGCACCCCGACATTCCTGAAAAGGCCCGAAGCATTAGCGGTCAGAAGTGCTATATCGTCTCCTCCCCGCGGAGAGCCAATGTCCTGATCAACCAGCAATTTCCCCGCCGCAAAAACCATGAACCGGGTTCCCACCCATGCCACCTGTAACTCAGAGAACTTCTTCTGGCAGGCAGAGCTCTTCTCATGCCCAAGAAGCCCATCCCCCGGCAACATAGCGCTGTGCACAAATATGGTTCCCGGCGCGTGGGTATAGGCAATTGCCGTCCGCTCCTTGGAATCAATAAACCCAATTCCCACACGGTGATCCTCCCGGGGATTGCCATCATTGATAACCTGGAGCTCTCCACGCAAGACGATGTCCCCGGGTGCTGCGTTGTGAAGGAGCACGGCATCATTAAGGACTGATTGCATTTCAAGTGTTCCCGCCGTGAAATCCCATCCGCCGTCAGCTTCCTTGGCTATCGTCCAGCTCTTTGGCAGGCTTTCACCATGGAATAGGGGCTGCCAACGAGAATTCACTATCTCCTCCTGCTCCTGCGTCTTCTCCTGCTCGGCATTCCACTTCTCAACCACTGCGACAATTGCCCGCGCCGCAGGGGCATTGCCTGCCTTGATCTGCCTGCTGAGTTCAACTTCAAGCGCCTTCTTTACCTCGGTAAGCTTCGCATCAATCAAGTCCTGCGCTCTTTCCGAAATATCCCGGCGATAGCTCTCCATTTTTTTTACCAGTGTCTTCGCCCTAACCGGCAGCTCATCCTCTCCACGAGCGGGCAAGGTCACAAACGCACACATTAGTAACAACACCTTAAATTGGCATTTTAGAGAAATCTGTTTGCTCATGACAATACTACTCCCTTGCAGTTGAAATTCGGAAAAAAAACTTCGGAGGATCCCCCCAGTAATAGTAATAGCTATGATATGCCTTGCCCCTCTCAATTTCATTAACTTTAGTGTGAAAATATAGTTTTAGGTTAATATGGCATTGTTTGCAATATTGTCAGTGACACTGCGTCATTCAGAACACTCTCAAGTAAATGCAACTCTCCGCTCAAAAATGCCCTCTTGAGCTTGTCCCGTTCTGCTTGATCATCGCAATTTCCGGCATAGGTGCCGCAACTCCGGATCCTGCAAGCCACTGGGCCTTCAAGAAACTCACCAGTCCTGTTGTTCCCGCCACGTCAATAAAGACATGGTCGCAAAACAGCATCGACCACTTTATCCTCGAAAAAATTGAAGCTGCGGGACTTACCCCATCACAAAGAGCTGATCGGAGAACCCTCATCAGGCGGCTGTATTTCGGGCTTGTCGGACTTCCTCCAAACTTCGCTGAAATCCGCGCATTTGAAAACGATACCACTCCTGCCGCATATACGGCACTGGTGGATCGCTTGCTTGATTCACCTCACTTCGGTGAACGCTGGGGGCGACACTGGCTGGACATTGCGCGTTACTCTGACACCAAGGGTTATGTTTTCGAGGAATCACGCGATTACCCCTACGCTTACACTTACCGGGATTGGGTCATTCGCGCATTCAATGATGATTTACCCTATGACCGGTTTCTTACCTACCAGATCGCAGCTGACACCCTTACGACCGAAGAAACCGGAAACAGGCACCTCGCCGCAATGGGTTTTCTGACTGTGGGACGCCGTTTCCTCAATCGTGAGCCCGATATTATTGACGACCGTATCGACGTCACCTTCCGCGGCACCATGGCGCTGACGGTATCCTGCGCTAGGTGCCATGACCACAAATACGACCCCATCCCAACCGGTGACTACTACTCACTCTATGGCGTCTTTGACAGCTCAAAGGAACCGGGCGAACTGCCGCTTCTCGACAAAAAACATGACACTCAAGAATCGCGCTCATTTGAATCTGCAATCTCAACCAAACAGAAACAGATTGATAGCTACCTGGAAAAACGCTCTAAGCAACAACAACAACCCGACTATATAAAACGATATCTACTGGCCGCCAATGAAGGTCGCGACCTGAACGTCGAAGAACTAAAAAAACTTGCATCTACACGTAAGCTCCTGCAGCAAATCATGATACGATGGGACAAGCATCTCAAGTCGGAATCCGCCTCAACCGATCCGGTCTACGCACCATGGCTGGTTTTCACTGCATTGACGCCTACCGATTTCTCCAAGCATGCTGCCTCCACATGGCAGGAGCTCAAGTCCGGGAAAAATAGGCTTAATGCCACCCTTGCCGCTGCATTTGACACCAAAGCTCCAATCTCACTGGATCAGGTTGCCTCCCGCTATGCAAACATCCTTGCCAATGCAGATAAAGATCCCGAACTAGCCTCAGCACTCGATCATGTCAGAGTGGCTCCTGACGCCATTTACAGCATCCTTGAAACCTCAGGCCAACAACACGTCCGAAAACTTCGGCGTGAACTGGAAGGTATAAAAACTCACCACGCTGGAGCACCTCCACGAGCAATGGCAATGATTGACCGAACAAGCCCAAGGCAACCTCATGTATTCGAGCGAGGTGATCCCGGTCGTCGCGGAGCGGCGGTGCCACGCCAGTTTCTCGCGTTTATAAAGGGACCTGGCAGAAAACCGTTCTCCAAAGGCAGCGGTCGACTGGAAATGGCACGGGAAATTGCCAGCAAGGACAATCCTCTGACCGCCAGAGTCTGGGTCAACAGAGTATGGGGGCATCTTCTTGGAAGTCACCTTGTCTCGACCCCGAGCGACTTTGGCTTGCGCAGCAACCTGCCAAGCCATCCTGAATTACTTGACCATCTTGGCAGCCGTCTCATAGACAAAAAATGGTCCACCAAAAAACTCATCCGTTCAATCGTTCTCAGCGCAACTTATCAGCAGGTGACAGATCATCAGCCCACAGACCCTGAAAACCTCCTCTACACGCACGCTAAGCGCAGACGACTTGATTTTGAGTCACTGCGCGATTCCATGCTCACTGTATCAGGACAACTCGACCACACCCAGTTCGGTCGGCCCGTTGCCATCCATACATCAAACTATTCCAGACGCAGGACCGTCTATGGACACATTGAACGCCAAAATCTTCCCCCCGTATTTCGCATTTTTGACTTTGCCAGTCCCGATGTCCATGTAGCCAAGCGGCCCGAAACAACTGTTCCTCAACAGGCACTCTACATGCTTAATGGAAAATTTGCACAGGACCAGGCACTGGCCCTTATCAATCAGCCCGCGATCATCGCCCTGCGCTCACAAGAAGAGCGCATTCAGTATTTATATCGACAAGTCTTTGCTCGCGATCCTGATGAAAAAGAAGTGGCTGATGGCACCGCCTTTCTGAACCCTGATCAAGAGCTCTCAGGCGGATCATGGCAATATGGATACGGGAACAATGAACCAAGCACTAAACAGCTCAAATTCACACCCTTGCCCCACCTGGCCAAGGCCAGTTGGCAGGGTGGTCCCGCCCTGCCCGATCCGGTCCTTGGTTGGGTTTGTTTAAGCCCCAACGGTGGCCATCCAGGAACAGACAAAACACACGCCATCCTGCGCTGGATCACGCCTGCCGATGGTCGCTACAAAATTAGCACCAATGTCCGTCTTCCCTCCCCGGCCAGTGACGGGATAACGGTAAGCTTCGCCACTCAACAAGGTCACAACTTACGTGCATGGCGAATTGACCCCGGCAAGAGCATCCATGCAAAAGTTCAATCACTCCTACTTAAAGCCGGAGAAGCACTGTATTTTATTGTCGAACCTGGAAAAACTAACAACCACGACAGCTTCATCTGGAACCCGAGCGTTCGTGATATTGCCAGTGGAAAAACCTGGCTCGCTTCCACTGGATTTGATGCAACCAGGGGCACATCCTCAAGATCACTGTGGGCGCAATACGCGCAGGCACTTCTAGCAAGCAACGAGTTTTCATTCCTTGACTGAGCCATGTCCCACCATCCCGCTTCAACAATACCCGCCTTCGGCCGCCGCGACTTTCTAAATCGTGTCGGGATGGGATTCGGTGCACTTGCGGCGGGCACCATCCTTGGCGAAAACGCCCCCGGGGCACTCAATCCACTTTCACCAAAGAACCCCCACTTCCCCGCAAGGGCAAAAGCTGTCATCCATCTATTTATGAACGGCGGGCCCTCCCAGGTGGACACCTTCGATCCCAAGCCCGAACTCACCAAATATGACGGTAAAAAACTGCCTATTGACTACCTGAAAACCGAGCGCCCGACAGGAGCCGCTTTAAAGTCCCCGTTCAGCTTCCGCAAACATGGGCAAAGCGGCCTTGAGATAAGTGAGTTATTCCCGAATGTCGCACAGTCAGCAGATCAACTGTGCGTCATCCGTTCAATGCATGCCGACGTGCCTAACCATGAACCTTCACTCCTGTTGATGAACTGTGGCGAGGCACGGCTCATTCGTCCAAGCGTAGGCTCATGGGTCAGCTATGGACTTGGAACTGAAAACCAGAACCTTCCCGGATTTATCTCCATGTGCCCGGGAGGCTACCCCATTCAGGAATCGCAAAACTGGCAGGCAGGATTCCTTCCCGGTGCATACCAGGGAACCTACATTGACTCCAAGCACAAGGAGATCGACAAACTTATTGCCAACATTGAAAATAAACAGATTTCTCTGGGAGCTCAGCGCCGGCAGCTGGACCTGTTAAAACTCCTCAACCGGCGCCATCAAGAGAGTCGCTCCGGTGACGCTCAACTTGAATCAAGGCTACATTCCTTTGAACTCGCCTACCGCATGCAACTTGACGCAACCGATGCCTTCGATATCACCCGCGAGCCAAAATACATTCGGAACCTTTACGGCGAAGACATACATGGTCGGCAAACACTGATTGCCCGCCGACTGGTCGAGCGCGGCGTTCGCTACGTGCAACTCTGGCACGGGAACGGGCAACCCTGGGACAGTCACGATGACCTCGAAATCAACCATCGACGACTTGCCAGGCAATCCGACAAAGCCATCGGTGCACTGCTGATTGATCTCAAGCAACGGGGCATGCTAGATGACACATTGGTGATATGGGGCGGGGAATTTGGACGCACGCCGGTCGTCGAAATGCCCAAACCCGGTTCCAATGCCGGCAAAATCAATGGTCGAGACCATAACCACTGGGGATTCACGATGTGGCTGGCTGGCGGCGGCGTTAAAGGCGGGCACGTCCACGGTGCAACTGACGAATTCGGCTTTAAGGCCGTCGATGACCCCGTTCATGTCCACGATCTCCACGCAACCATCCTTCATCTCCTTGGGTTTGACCACCAGCAGCTCACCTATCGTTTTGCCGGCCGGGATTTCAGGCTGACCGATGTTCATGGTCGTGTCGTAAATGATATTATCGCGTAAGCCGCGACAACATAAGCAGGATGTTCTGCTGATATCATTCCCTGTAATTGTCACGCAATCACTGTTCCTTAGCCACTTGAACACTGGCTTAACAGACCTACTGTCCAGCCGTGCTAGCAGTTGACAAATTATCCGTCCAGTTTCTGGGACGCACTCTCTACAGTGATCTCTCGTTCACTGTCAGCGCGAAGGACAGAATTTGCTTTGCGGGCCCTAACGGTTCAGGCAAATCAACGCTGATGAAAATCATCGCCAACCAAATGTCCCCTGACTCGGGAACCGTCAATAAGGCGAAATATATCGAGGTCGGTTATCTCCCGCAGGAAGGCATCAAGGCCTCGGGACGGACACTTTTCACCGAGACTCAATCAGCATTTGAAAACACTGTTGCGATACAGGAGAAAATAGAGGCAGTAAGCACTCAACTTGGAGAACTGGACACCGCAAGCCCCGAATACGCTGACACCCTTGAGGTCTACGGCGAACTCCAGTTGCACCTCGACAAACAGGAAGTCGACAAAATGAAGCCGCGAATCGAAAAGATCCTTGTCGGACTCGGTTTCAAACACTCCGACATGGACCGCGATGTCGGTGAATTCTCCGGCGGCTGGCAGATGCGTATTGCGCTTGCAAAACTGCTGCTCAGAGAGCCTTCGGTCCTCCTTCTTGATGAACCCACCAACCATCTGGACATCGACTCACAACTCTGGCTTGAAAACTACATACAGAATTATGGCGGCGCGGTCATTCTCATTTCACATGATCGCGCCTTTCTGGATTCCATCGTCAAAAAAACACTGGCCTTTGAGGCGGGACAGGTAAACGAATTTTCCGGCAACTACTCCCACTACCTAGAGCAAAGCAAAATTCTCCGGGAACAACTTCAACGCGCCTACGACAATCAACAACGGGAAATCACCAAGACTGAACAATTCGTTAATCGATTCCGCGCCAAGGCACGACGCGCATCACAGGCCCAAAGCCGCCTCAAGCAACTGGATAAAATGGAGCGGATCGAACTCGCCCCCGCTCCTGATAAGACAATCAAGTTGCGCTTCCCTCAACCTGAACGCTCAGGACAGGTTGTCATTGAGCTCACCTCGGCAAAACGCGCCTATGGCGACCATGTTATTTTCGATGACTTTAACTTGCGAATTGAGCGCGGGGAGAAGATTGCCGTAGTCGGTGCAAATGGCGCAGGCAAGTCCACCTTCTCAAGGATACTTTCAGGGGCAGACCCACTAAGTTCAGGTCAGCGGAAAACTGGACATAAAGTCAGCATTTCACACTTTGCCCAGGATCATGCCGAGAAACTCAACCCATCCAGAACTGTCCTGCAGACAGTTGAAGATGGAGCAGCCCGCGAAGTCTCGGGAAACCTACGCAGTTTACTGGGCTGTTTTTTGTTCCGTGGAGATGATGTTTTCAAACAGGTGTCTGTCCTCTCCGGAGGTGAACGCAGTAGACTCTCACTGGCGAAAATGCTCCTGCGTCCCGCAAATTTGCTTATTCTTGATGAACCGACCAATCATCTCGACATGCAATCGCAACAGATCCTGCAGGATGCACTGAAGGCATACCAAGGCAGCCTGGTCATCGTTTCACATAACCGCGACTTTCTTGACCCGATAACCGACAAGGTGATTGAATTCTACCCTGAAGGTAAAACACCACGCATATTCCTTGGTAATCTCTCTGATTTTATAGACAAGAAAGCCCAAGTGCAATCATCTGCAGCAAAACAGAAACTTCCTCCGACATCAGAAGAAAAGAATGAGGGCAAAAAGGCAATTGCTCCTGGTAATCGTAGAGAGCAGAGAAAAATCGAGGGAATTATTCGCCAACAAAAAGCAACCACGCTAAAGCCGATTCAGGTAAAGCTGCAGGAAATAGAACAACGAATTGCTGAATTTGAAGTAAGTAAATCCCAAATCGAGAACACCATGAGCAATCCGGAATTCTTCAAGGATCAAGACCGGGCAATCAAGACAGCCGCCGACCATCGGGCGATCGCCTTAGCCATAGAAAAACATTACTCGGAGTGGGCCGCGGTATCAGATGAACTGGAACGCGCCGAGAAAAAATTCACTTATCCTCAAACCTGATTGTGGCAGATCGACCATGAGCATCAAGCCCCTCAACATTTGCTAAAGTCTCAACCACGACGACTGATCTCTTCATTGCCTTCACTCCTGCCTTTATAATACTGGTTCTACGCTGAAACATCTCCGTCGTAAGTCCGGAAAACGACTTACCTGCGCCGCCGGTGGGCAAGGTGTGGCTTGGTCCTGCAAGAAAGTCCCCCACCGCGACAGGCGAGTAAGATCCCACGAAAATAGCTCCCGCTGTGCGAATCTTAGGCAAAAGCTTCTCTTCATGCCTGACAATCAGCGAAACGTGTTCCGCGGCAAAATCATTGGCCAGTTTAATTGCCTGGTTGAGGGACTTCACCAGCACTAATGTCGTGCCGCTGCGCAGCACCTCCTTGATCTGAGCCTGGCGCAGCAGGCCTTTCGACTGATCTTTCATCTCGCGCTTCACCCCTTCCAGCAGCCTTGATGAATTTGACAACAGCACCAACTGGCTGTCGCCGCCATGCTCAGCCTGAGCCAGCAGGTCTGCTGCAACCCAGTCTGCCCGTGCACTTGCATCGGCAATTATAAGGATTTCACTTGGTCCGGGAAGCAGGTCAATGGACACCCTGCCGAACATCTGGCGCTTAGCCTCAACCACGAATGAATTGCCGGGGCCAAATAACTTATCCACAGCACCGATGCTCTCTGTCCCGCAACCGAGCGCGGCAACCGCCTGAGCGCCACCAACCTTGTAGATCTCGGTGGCACCGGCAACCTCCAATGCATAAAGCAAATTCGGGTTAATTGACCCATCTGCAGCCGGCGGGGTACAAACCGCTATCTCCTTAACCCCGGCGACCCTCGCGATGGCAACAGTCATCAGTGAAGTCGACACAAGCGGAGCTGTTCCTCCAGGAACATAAATGCCAACCCTGTCAAAGGCCTGAAAAACCTCTCCCACCTGTACCCCCTGAGAATTTTTCATCGACCAACTCTCTCGCAGGCCCTTTACCGCGAAAGCTGCAACATTAGCGTCGCAGGCAGCAATCGCATCACGGGTTTTCGTTGCCACCTCCGCTCTTGCCTCCTTTAGCTCAAGATCACTTACGCGAATTGAATTAATATCCAGCCTCACCTTGTCAAACCTGCGCGTTAACTCCATTACCGCCAGATCTCCGCCCTTCTCGACCTTGGCAATAATTCCCGCAACCAGATCCCTCAGATCCCCAGAGGAAACGGCTCGCCTGGAAAACAACGCTCTCGCACGCTTCTTAAAATTCTGCTGGTCGTGACGAAGTATTCGCATGAATGCGCAATGAATACCCCCACCGTAAGGTAAATGCAAAAACCCTCCGCCTTAAAACGTAACAATTCAGCCAATTCCAATCCAGCAACTCTTCAAATACTGGTCGCCACTGAAATCCGGCGGCATACCCCGCAACTCTCTTGAAATTGATACCCTGCCGCTACTTACCAAGCCCTCATGCAACAGATCGCTAAATCTCCGGGCATGAATTCCACGATGATTGCAACACGCAAGAAGCCATCCTCCTGGCTCCACCAGTCGCGCTGCGGTGGCAATCAGCCTTGGATAATCCTTCTCAACATTGAAAACACCCCCCTTCCTGTCCCGTGAAAACGACGGCGGATCAAGAATCACCCCGCCGAATATCCGCTTTTTCCTGATAAACTGATTCAACCATTCAAACACGTCACCACGACAGAAATGATGTTCCGAGGAGGACAGATCTATACCATTGAGCTCAAAATTACGCTTGCCCCATTCCAGATACGATTTTGACAAATCAATGCTCGTCGTTGACTGCGCGCCGGCCAGTGCCGCCGCCACCGAAAATCCACAGGTGTAAGCAAAGCAGTTAAGTATTCTTTGTCCCGGGGCACGGCATACGACTTCCCGCCTGTTGTCCCTTTGATCCAGAAAAATTCCCTGCGAGTAACCGGCCGCAAAATCAATCTCAAAGGTAACACCATTCTCCATGATGCTCACACGGTGATTTTCCGGGTTTCCCTCAACACATTGCGCTTCCCCCTTGCAATCGCGTTCAAGACGCTTAAGCCATAAACTCTCACGTTCAAGCCCCGACAAAGAGATCGCATCCGGCCGATCGTCAAGGTGTGAAACCAGCCAATGCCCGGCAAAAGTATCAATGAAAACACCTTCCTGCCCATCCCCGCCCCCGTCAAAGATCCGGTAAGCATTCGTATTAGGGGGAATAAGCCCTTTCCGGATACGGTTAGCAGTTATAATTTGCACGTCCAAGATTATCCGATACCAACATCAGAATATGGCAGATCTCAACGAAAGACTCACCAAGGCACTTGCCGCCGGAGAACTCCTCGAGTCCAGCAACACTAATATCACCGCTTTCCTTCAGGCAAACCCAAAGCCTCTCTATATTGACTCAGTAACCGAGTTGGTCGCCTCCGGGAATTGGAAAGAATTAAACGACCGGTTTTTCAAGCAGCTTGCCTTTGGCACAGGGGGCCTGCGCGGCCGAACCATCGGTCGAACTGTAACCTCTGCAGAGCAGGCTACCGGAGGACTGAATGATCGCCCCCGTTTCGCATGCGTGGGAACAAACGCAATGAACGATTATAATGTCAACCGGACCACTCGCGGACTGGTAGGTTATCTCCAGCACTGGATTAAAAAAAATCATTCGCTCACCCGGGTTCGGATTGTCTTCTGTCATGACACTCGTCATTTTTCCCGGGATTTTGCTGAATCGTGCGCAAAGATTGCCGCTGATCTAGGAGCTGAGGTGTTCCTTTTCGACAGTCCCCGGGCAACGCCTGTCATGTCATTCGCCATTCGACATATGGATTGCCATGCCGGCGTGATGATCACCGCAAGTCACAACCCCGCGCACGACAACGGCTACAAAGTTAACTTTGCAGACGGTGCCGCCATTATCCCGCCGCACACTGAGGGAATAATCACTCAGGTAAATGCCATTGCTTCAGAAAACTACCAGCCACTCCCTGTCGCTGAGCGGGGATCCGTCGCAGAGGTGTCATCCGAGATCGACAGCCAATACCTTAAACGCGTCAAGGATCTCCTATTGAAACCTCAACTCGTTCGCGACAACAACACCCTCAAAATTGTATTCACCGCACTGCACGGCACAGGGGGTGTCCATGCACCAATGCTACTGCGCGAACTCGGCTTCCAATGCATCACCACACCCGAACAGGACAGTCCGGACGGACGGTTCCCAACTGTCGCCTCACCCAATCCGGAAAATGCTGCCGCCCTCGAGATGGCAATTAAACTTGCTGAAAAAACAAGTAGCGACATTGCCATCGGAACCGATCCGGATTGCGACCGGATGGGCGTTGCGGCAAGGGATGACTCTGGGAACATGGTGATTTTAACCGGTAACCAAATCGGCTCTCTCCTCCTGTATTACAGGCTCAAGACCCTATCAGAGGAACAAATTCTCAACTCTTCCAATCTGGAAAATGCCGTTGTAATCAAAACATTTGTCACCACCGAGTTACAAACCGCCATCGCCATGAAATTCGGCGTCAATGTCGTGAATACCCTGACCGGATTCAAATACATCGGCCAAAAACTTGCAAAATACGAACGTTCCCTGCCTGCCGAAATCCTTAGTAAATACCGCCATCTTGGAGTGAACGATGCACGCGATGCTCAACTCTCGCACGGCACATTTTTCGTATTCGGAGGAGAGGAAAGCTACGGTTACCTCGCCTGTGACTTTACCCGTGATAAAGACGGCAACGGAGCGGTCGTGCTGTTTGCGGAAACTGCCGCCTATGCCAGATCACTTGGCAAAAGCATCCCCGGTCTACTTGACAGTATCTACCAGGAGTTCGGGTATTACATTGAGCAGAATGTCAGCAAGGCATTCGAGGGTGCTGAGGGTGCTGCGGAAATTCTCAAACTCGCAGCATCATATGCGTCAGCTCCTCCCGTCGAATGCGATGGTTCAGCTGTGAAAAAAATAACCAACTTCGCGGCTGACGAGATTATCGATAGCGAAGGCGAAAAAATTCCAAAGGAAAAGATGCTCTTTATTTCACTTGATGACGGTCGACGATTTGCAGTCCGCCCATCAGGCACTGAGCCAAAAATAAAGTTTTACCTTTTTGGTCATGCTCCTGCTGAGCAAATTACTCCGGACAATCTTGCGCTCGTCAAGGTTGATACCTCCGCCGCCCTGGATTCGCTCTGGCGCTGGTTACAGGACGACATCAATAAGCGCCTGGAATAAGTTCAGAAATATTCACAAACACCCTCTTGATCCACAAAATCTGGACTGTCAGTGCCTGCCTCACCGCCGGCATATTGCTCGCCTTGTGTTATCCGGGGTTCAACTGCGGCGCCCTCGTGTGGGTCTGGATGTTGCCGCTCTTTGCCGCCCTCTGGTTACCCAAGCCCGGTATCTCCAGGCGCAAGCGGTTGTTCAGGGGTTTTGTATTGGGATACCTCGCAGGATTATCCTTCTTCCTCATTAATCTCTCCTGGCTGCATCACATCCACTTCGCCGCCGCTACTTTATTGCCGGCATTCCTTGCCCTTTATTTTGGAGCGTGGGGGGCATTTGCCGGCTCTACGGGTCGACCGGAATTTGCCCACAGCCCTGTCAATTCATCACTTGGAAATTCACGTGCCACCCTCATCCGACCAGCGTTGCAAAGTTGTTATGTTGCCCTGTTAAACGGCGGAGCATGGTGTGGTCTCGAATGGCTTCGCGGCTGGGTATTGTCGGGCTTTGGATGGAACGGACTGGGAGTTGCCCTTCATGAAAACCTTATCCTTATTCAACTCGCCGACATTGTCGGGGTTACTGGATTAGCCTTCCTTATTGTCTTCTGTTCATCCGTTTCCGCTGCCGTAATACTTAGGATCTGCCGGGAACTGCGAAGGGGGCGACTGCGCGCTCACCTTGATTTTGCCATCGCCGTCTCCCTTGTTTGCGGTGCCTTCTTTTACGGCACTTTAAAGTTAAGCAACCCTCCCGGTGAAAGCATAGAAGTACGCGTCCTTCTCGTTCAGGGCGGAGTTGCCCAGGATGAAAAATGGGACGCTGGAAACGCCAAAGCGATTTACGATAAATACCGGAAAATGACTCTGCGGTATACAACGCTCGCTGACTTTGACCTGGTTATCTGGCCGGAAAGCTCACTGCCGTTCTCGCTGAACGATAAGTTCAATGAAATCTACCTTAACGAATTACTCTCCACCAAGGACTTCGAACTGGTTCTCGGAATTAACGAAAACGTCATCGATGAAGGTGTCTTTAACTCCATTGTGGCCTTGCGGGGCAACGTATCCACCCCAAGAACATACCGTAAGATTCACCTTGTCCCCTTTGGAGAATTTGTGCCCTTCAGAGACACTCTGCCCTTCCTTGATAAAATCGCATCAAGCGAGATCGGCATTGATTTTGATCGTGGAAAAATCGCGGAACCCATCCTCATGGAAAAACCTCAACCTTACAGCATCATCCCTTTAGTATGTTTTGAAGATACATTTGGCAATCTCGCCCGCCGGTTCGTGCGTAATTCCCCGCAACTCATTGTTAACGTAACAAATGACGGATGGTTCGGACACAGTGCCGCATCCGCGCAGCACCTTGCCAACGCAATGTTCCGCTGCATCGAATTACGCAGGCCCATGGCACGTGCTGCCAACACCGGAATCACCTGTCTAGTTGATAGTTGCGGCAGTCTTTACGACCGCTGGGCCGAAGATCAGGGCGGCAAGCGTCAGGTAATGGACCCGAGCACCGGTAACACATTCATCGAGGAATCTTTACCGGAACTGATCAGCGTCCCCGTCAATCCTCCACGAACCCTCTACGCTAAGGTCGGAGATACTTTTTCCATTAGCCTTGGGCTGTTGTCTCTGATCGCCGCGTTCAGAGGACTATGTCGGCTTAAACCTTGATCTCCTTGCCGGTAATTCCGCTGCTGATCTTTACTTCCTCACGTGCCAGTCCCGGGTCACTGCGGAATGTTAAACGCCCGCAATGACGGCGCTCCAGTTCAGCCAGGTGCTCACCATCAACGGTCTTAAGTCGCTGCATTACTTCAGGATGAACGGCAATGACCAGGTCACTGAGGTCATCCTCGGATCGTTGCAGAAGATCGGAAATGCGGCGCTGCAATTCCACACTGATGCTCTCAGCAGATTTGATCCGACCATTCCCAGAACAGTTCGGGCATGGCGTATACATTGACATGCTAAGGCTCTCATTGAGTCGCTGCCTGGTCATTTCCATCAACCCCAACTGGGAGAGTTGCAGCACCTGCGTCTTTGCCTTGTCATCATCAGTGCGTTCGCGCATCAGTCGATAAACCGCCATCTGATCCTTGCGGCTCTTCATGTCAATGAAATCAACAACAATCAAGCCGCCAATATTTCTCAGGCGTAATTGCCTGGCAATCTCATCTGCAGATTCAAGATTTGTCTCAAGAATCAACTTGTCGACGTTCTTCTTGCCCTTGTTTCGCCCGGTATTGACATCTATGGAAATGAGCGCCTCGGTTTCATCTATCACGATGTAGCCTCCGCAAGGCAGCCAAACCTGTCTTTCAAAGGCATTGGTAATCTGCTTTTCAATGTTAAAGCGCTCAAAAATGGGTTGCTTGGTTGGAAAGTGCTGCACCCTCTTACGTGATCGGCGGGACACTTTGCCAACGAGATCCGCCATGCGCCGGACGGTCTCCTCGTCATCACAGAGGACCTCGGCGACCTCATCGGTAAGAAAATCGCGCACCGTGCGCTCAATAAGATCCGGTTCCTGGAAAACGCGCAGTGGTGCTTTTTTCTCCTGCCGTAGTTCCTCGATTCGATACCATTGCTCAAGAAGCATATTCAAATCGCGAACGAGATACCTCGATCGCTGCCCCTGGCACACGGTGCGCAAGATCACGCCCATCCCCTCAGGAACATCCATCTTCTCGGTAATTTTGCGCAGACGTTCACGTTCTTTAGGATCGTCAATACGTCGCGAGATACCAAACTGATCATTAAGGGGCATAAGCACCATGTAACGACCCGGTAACGAAATATTAGTCGTTACCCGGGGCCCCTTGTTGCCAATGGGGCCTTTACTCACTTGGATCAAAACCTCGGAACCCACCGGATAAATCGACGGGATATCCTGCGAGGAAATACGCCCTGGCGTCTTCTTGCCACCCTTTTTCCGCCTGATCTCCTCAAGCCCGTTATCAAGTGCCGCGGGAATTGCATCCCAGAAATGCAGGAAGGCATTCTTCTCCGTCCCTATGTCGACAAACATGGCCTTCAGGCCGGGCTCAATATTCTTTACCCTTCCCTTGAATATACTGCCAATAATATTCTCGTCCCCAACACGTTCGATCGTGTAATCTTCAAGTCGTCCATCTTGAAGCTGTGCAACACGGGTTTCAATCCTCTCGACATTTATTATAATCTTGTAGCCCTTGTCGGACGCAGTGTCGCGACGAGCTCTTATCAGCTTTCCTAGCATTTTTTGAAATGGGTTGGGACAGTGGTTTCACGATCCTTTGATTAAATTCTTAATGTGATTTTTTCTATTGAGGGTCAGGCATTTAGTCCAAAATAAACCGTTACCTTCCTCGCCATCGATCCAGAGTCCTGATTCGCTGCCTCACCTTTCTGGACTTAGTCGAACCTCTGCTGTCAGGGGTTTTCCTGATAGTAGGGGACGGGAGTCTCCTCTTAAGAGAATGACCCTGATCCGGAATTGGTGTAGCCGCAACAGCACTCCCATCGTCGCCATCGTCTTCACCGACAAAAGCTTCAGTGGGATCGTCATCAAAGCTCACATGAGCCACAAAGTCCAATGTTCCTTCAAACTCTCTTAACGGGATAACCGTGGGATCTATGCCGGTTTTCTCAATTAAGAGAATTTCGTCGATGATTTGCTTGGCAATAGGTGCGCCTACCCCTCCACCCGACTGGCCATTTTCAACCATAATACAAACAGCCAGTTTCGGTTGGACATAAGGAGCAAAGGAAATAAACCATGCATTGGTCTCATTTTCACCACCCTCACGCTTGCGGCCGGTTTGAGCTGTTCCGGTCTTGCCAGAAATCTGAGTCAACTCAGAATGGGCGCGACCCCCAGTGCCCCTGTTGGCATTGACAACATCCCACATCCCACGGCGACAAATCTCAATCTTCCCTGCAGGGATCTCCTGAGTAAGATCAAAGCGAAACACCGGTTCGCGCCGCCGCTCAATCCCGTTCTCAACAATTTTATGCACCAGTTTTGGCTTGTAGCATATTCCCCTGTTTGCAACTCCGGCAGCCACAGCTGCCATTTGCAAAGGGGTCGCCTCGGTTGCCCCCTGCCCTATGGAAACCTGGGCAGTATCCGATTCCCCCCACGCGCCGAGCCCCTGCGCAAGCTTCCATTCCGGGTTGGGCACCAGTCCGGGATCCTCATTATTAAGGGGAATCCCAGATCGTTCCCCGAGCCCCATCCATTTGGCCACCTGCTGAATATTGCGAATTCCCGTCTTGTTACCATAGCGATAAAAATATCCGTTACACGAATACTTGATAGCCTCCCTCATGAAAATCGTTCCGTGATTATAGCCTTTAGAGTGCACCCAGCACTTCATGAACTTCTTGCCGAAGAGCATACCTCCATCACATTTAAAAGGCTCGTTGTCAGCACCATTCAGAATGCCCGCCAGCGCAACGGGGATTTTAAATGTGGAGCCCGGCGCATGATCTTTGAGGGCACGGTTGATTAGCGGATCGGCATCGTTATCCAGGTAGCGTTTCCAATCCACCTCACTAATCGAAGGAATGAACTTGTTCGGATCGTATGATGGCACTGATGCCATCGCCAGGATGTCACCGGCATATATCCAGTGCTCCTCCTGCCTGCCAGCGACATTAATCAGCGTCTTGTAAGTAGTTGGCGCGATAACCACAGCCGCACCCCGTCCGACCTTCCTCAGTGCCTTCTCGGCGATATACTGATAACGCAAATCAATAGAAAGCCAGACATCAGAACCAGCCTTGGGCGCAGTGTAGGATATCTCGCCGATACCCCGCCCTGATTCATCCTTGGAATCAACAACCCTGCCCTTCTCGTTTTTTAATAATACCCGCTTCCCCGGTTTTCCCTGCAGATAACCGTTCATTGTAGCCTCAATACCATCGCCACCAAAATCATCAGGCACATAATATTCCCACTGCCTGCGTTCCTCAGCCGGAACTTTCTTAATGTCCGGCTGCCTGACAAATCCAAGAATATGGGAAGCCAGCGAATTATAGACATATCTGCGCAATGGACGTGCCTCAACATTCACCCCCGGTAAATCCAGCGAATGCTCTGCTGCAATGGCATACTCATTGAAGCTCAGATCATCGCGATAAGTATAGGGAACCAAGCCTCCGTGAGTTCGCCAGTGTCGTTGCAGATCCCCCGCATGAAACTCCTTAAAAAGGCCTATCTGCTCAAGGCGTGGAAACACCACCTCGGAGACAATCGCCACCATGTCTTTCTCCTTGCGCTTCCGGGGAAGTCCTCCGGCACTTTGAAATTGAAAAGTACGAAGAGGTATCTTCCGCAATTCAACCTTCTGCTCACCCTTTCGATTAATCGCGGCAAGCCCCTTGTTATCGATTTCAATCTGCTCTTTGTAGCTATCAAGGATTTCCTTGAGATTAAACTGCATCTCGTAACGTGCGACATTATCAACTAGGACGCGCCCGAACCGGTCACGTATGAGGCCTCTTACCCCCGGGATCCTGACCTTAACCTCTGAGGTGCCCGGAACTTTTGCCGCGTATTCCTCGTGCCGCTCAACCTGTATTGCAAACAGGCGTATCAGCAATACCGATGAACCACCAACAATGAGAAGGGCAATGATGCAAAAACGTATATGTTGGCTAATCGGCATTCTTTCACGAATGATCTCTCGTCATTTCCCTGCTCAGATGAACCGGCGCACCGCTCACCTTTCCCAGCTTGAAAAGTAAAAAAAACAGAAAGGGTGAAACCAACATGCACAGCAAGGTGGAAGTCCACACCTGATACCAAAACTGACTAGGCCATGTGAAACTGCCCCTTTGAAAACTTATCAGGAACCATTCGGTCACCAGCAGGATTGTGGTAGTTGCGCCGACGAGAAAAAGAGGAAGTTCCCATCGCCCGCGACGAAATAAAGGCCTGACTCCCTGCATCAAGGCTCCCGTCAGGGCAAAGAGGAAAACCGAATAGCCAAACCCAACCCCATCACCCACATCAACGACCATATACCGGGCGTCCCATCCCACCCCGGCCACAAAAGCAAATGCCAACATCACTGGAAAGCGAACAGTAAGCGCACATGCGAAAAAAATTGCCGGTAGCAATAATAGTCGAGCGCCAAAAGCAAATGGCAAGGGCGGTATAAAATCACTCACCACCGCTCCAACTCCCAACAGAAGGAACAAGCTTGCGGAAAAAATCAGGTTCGAGCGATCCATCACAAAAATTAATCCACGTCCTCGTCCACTGCCCGCGCACGAGGAACAACCGGATCAGAGGGAACGGTTATAATTTTATCACCAGGATGAACGCTCCCCGGTGACAGGGCTAGATCCCCCTGTGGACCGGTAGGGAGTAACACAAACACATGCGAAAGTGCATTGAAATCAATTGCAGGGGCAACTCTAGCCACGGCATCAATCTCCCGCACCTCAAATGCCTTTACATAGCCAAGCATCAATCCCGGCGGAAAAATCCCGCGGGCATTGGTGTTGGCAATTCCTGATGAATACACCTTAGCCCCGGATTTAACCCCGTAACGGTCGGCTTCTTTGGGTAGGTTTTGCAGGATCAGGTGCGGCACATCAGTTCCCGCACCGGGAGCTCCGGACAGCACCCCCTGCACCCGCTGCACTCCGCCGCTCGGCGATTCCTCCAGCACGCCATGCACATAAGCCCCCACTTTGCACTCCACATCAGTTGCCAGAACGACAGTGGATTGGTGGCGGGAAACAACCGTGACCTTACCCACCAGGGCACCTTCCACTGTATCAGTACTATCAACAACAACAGGGGTCATTATCGGGCTGTTTAAAACCACGCCATCATCAAAACCCTTGTCAATTACGATTGTTCTCCACCAACTCCTGCTCTGCCGGTTAATGACACGGGCCGCAATCAGGCGCTGGTTCTGCTGGCTCTTGAGGTCAAGGAAATTCAGTGAGCGTTTGAGTTCGATGTTTTCCTCGCGCAGGAGGTCAAACTGACCTCGCCATAAATGCAGCTTAAAGAGTTGCTTCAGTAACTCACTGTATCTCTGCGATAATTCATCCTTATTGTATTTCAACGCAATATCGGCAGCGTCTATCGCTTCGCCGTTAATAACATCGTTATCGAAAGTTACCGAAGCAACCGCTTCATGGGCAAACCCGAATATCCCCAGGACCTTAGACTGGAAATTCTTGACGGTTTTATTGTTAAGCGTGAATAACCAAACAAGTGCCAGCACAAAAACACCGAGTGAGATAAAATTGGACTTCTTCATCGCTAAGACTCAACAGCAGATCATCAGTCTTGCGTTTTAAACTCCGGCAGTGGTGACTTTCTTCAGAAAACTGAGCTCACTAAGGACTTTCCCCGCCCCCTCGGCCACGGCGCTCAGGGGATCATCGGCAATGTGCGCCGGAACACCCGTCTGATCCATTAAATACTGGTCTAGGCCCTTCAGGAGGGCTCCCCCTCCAGCCAGGACAATGCCGCGATCACAAAGATCAGCCGCCAACTCAGGCGGGCAATTTTCCAGGGTGGTCCGCACTGAATTAATAATTGCCGCCAGCGGCTCCGACATCGCCTCGCGAATTTCAACGGATGTCACTGGAACTGTTTTAGGCAGTCCTTCAACAAGGTCACGCCCCTTAACGTCCATGCTCACCTCATTCTCGACAGGACATGCCGACCCGATTTGTATCTTGACAGTCTCGGCAGTCGGTTCGCCGATCATCAGGTTGTAGACGCGCTTCATGTAGGCAATGATTGAGCGGTCAAGCGCATCGCCGGCAACACGGACGCTCTGCTTTGCCACCATTCCTGACAATGAAATTACCGCCACCTCGGTAGTGCCTCCGCCAATGTCCACAATCATGTTGCCGCTGGCATCCTGTATCGGCATCCCTACCCCGATCGCGGCAGCCATCGGCTCTTCTATCAGGTAAACCTCGGATGCACCTGACTGACTGACAGAATCCTTCACTGCACGCTTCTCAACTTCAGTAATGCCTGAGGGAACAGCAACAACCACTCGTGTCCGGGAGGAACGTCGACGCGGCTGGATCTTATGTATAAAATACTTAAGCATGGCCTCTGTGATCTCAAAGTCAGCGATCACGCCGTCCTTCAGCGGACGTATTGCGGAAATGTTTCCTGGCGTGCGACCAAGCATCCTCTTGGCATCATCACCGACAGCAAGCACCTCACTCGTCCCGGTCTTGACGGCAACCACTGATGGTTCACGCAACACAATCCCCTCATCCTTTAGATAAACCAGAGTATTTGCCGTCCCTAGATCAATTCCTATATCGGTAGCAAAGAAGCCAAATAGTCTGCGAAACATTCTTTAAATCGTAATTTCTCCAGAGAGAGCCCTTAAATACGAGACGGTTGCCGCATTTCTGTCGAACTCATGAAAATCGTCTATCTTTTCTTATCGACATAGCTTCAGATTCTCCACAAATCCACTTAAGAATACCTAAAAATCAGCGTCAGCAAAGCAATTGCCCACATCCGCCCAACTCCAAAACAACACAACTTTCATTCTCTCTTGGAGAAAAAACATGAAAATCATGCGCAACCTGTTGATTACGTGGAAACAAAACGCTTTACGTAATCAGTGACGGCCTCCTGCCAGGGACGCGGACGCCTGCCACAGATCTCCGTCAAGCGATCCACTGACATTGAAGTATACTTTGGGCGAGCAGCCTGAAATCCCATTTCCTCAAGCGAAATTGCATCAACCCGCTGAGTGCGTAAAGGCAGTCCGCAGGCAGCGGCAACATCAATACCCACCTGCGCATACTCCTGCCAACTGCACGACCCACTGTTACACATGTTGAGCAATCCTCCTGCCCAGGGACGCTTAATGAGGAGTGAAACAATCTCTGCAAGATCATTACTGAAGGTCGGGCTTGAATACTTGTCGGCAATGGCGTTGACCTGTTCAAACTCCATCGCCCTTGCGATGATCGAGTCGAGAAAGCTTGGCCTGTCGGGACCAAATACCCACGCAACCCGCGCCACTATAAAATCTTCTGATACTGCCAACACCGCGCGCTCCCCCTCAGCCTTGGACAATCCGTATACTCCAAGCGGATTAATTGAGTCGCTTTCTTTTCTCGGTTCAGGATCCTTGCCGTCAAAGACATAATCCGTCCCGAAGTGTATCATTCGGGCACCTTTGCTCTTGGCAATTTCAGCCATGACCCCGGGGGCAATGGCATTTACTGCCATGGCTTCATCAACATGGTCCTCACAGTAATCAACCTTTGTGAGCGCCGCAGGGGTAAGCAGCAGGTCGAAATCAAGCCTCCCAAGCATATTGCGAATCGTCGCGGGATCTGTGAGGTCAAGCTCTTTGCGCCTCAAGCCGGTGACATCATGTTCTGAGCCCAGTTCACGCGCAAGCGCTCCGCCAAGGCGCCCTCCACTTCCTACTACAACTATTTTCACGAATCGACTAATTTGGGTTTAATGCTTTAAATAGATGAACCTTCAGCTGAAGGCGACCCCCAAATTGTGAAAGAGGAGAAAATTTACTACGACTGTCAAAACTGCGGCAACTGCTGCCGCTGGCCAGGAGAGGTGCCGGTGGGAACGCATGAGATATCCAGGATGGCAGAGCATCTCGGTTGCACGGATGATGATTTCATTGAGCACTTCACCAGGTTGCGCAAATCCCGGTCAGGACTCACCCTCGCACAGGATGAACAGGGAGCCTGCGTGCTTCTTGAAAACAACTTGTGCCGCGTGCATCCGGTAAAGCCCGCCCAATGCAGCGGCTTCCCAAATAAGTGGAATTTTCGTGGTTGGCGGCAAATCTGCGAAGCTGTCCCCCGTTACGCTGGCAGGAACCATTCATGATCGTGGGACGACCTTAACCAGTTACACCGTTTTCTTCAGCATAACGACAAAAGAACTACTTGATCCAACCTCAGACACAATGCAGAATTGGCACCTGTTTTCATGTCGCAAGACATCACCTTTGCTCGGGTGGCGGAACTGGTAGACGCGCTAGACTAAGGATCTAGTGGGGGCAACCCTGTGCAGGTTCGATTCCTGTTCCGAGCACTTTCTTTCTCAACG
>JAPYUT010000116.1 GCA_029940475.1 Verrucomicrobiales bacterium
TTCGCACGGATCGCTTCCTTTACGTCAGGAACTTCAAGCCGGAACGCTGGCCGGCCGGACCCGGGCAGAAACTCTCCGGCAAGCCGGGCTCAATGCCCGGACCCGAACATGGCGGCTACCACGACATCGACGCATGTCCAAGCCTGAGCTTTCTCATTGCCGGGCGCAATGATCCGGAAGTGAAGGATTTCTTCCAGCTTGCCGTCGCAAAACGCCCGCACGAGCAACTCTTCGATATTCTCAAGGACCCGGGATGCCTTGAGAATCTCGCGGACAATCCGGCCTTCACGAAAGTCAGGGAACAACTCGCCGGAAAACTCGCCGGTTACCTCAAAAGCACCGCAGATCCCCGCGTGAGCGGCGACGGCGACATCTTCGAGACCTATCCCCGTTATTCCTCAATCCGGTTTTTTGCAAAACCGGACTGGGCAAAGAAAAACCCCGATGCGGTGCCCAAAATGCCCTGGCTGGACGCGAAACGCTAGGCAAGGCTGGAGTCGCGGGGTTATTTGAGGTATAATGATCCCCCGGCATTAATCGCAACCCCACCCGGAATTCGAACCCCATGCAAATATTCTCCATCCTGCTAAGCGCAGTGGTGCTGCTCCAGCTAACCGCCCATGCCCAACTGCGCATCAATGAATTCGTCACCGACAATGATGGCAGTCTCCTCGACGAGGATGGTGATACCTCCGACTGGATTGAAATCCACAACCCGGGGGGAGTTGCCACATCGCTCACCGGGCACTTCCTGACCGACGATGCGGATGAACCCGCCAAGTGGGCATTGCCGGATATTGCAATACCACCCGGGGCTTACCTGCTTGTCTTCGCCTCCGGCAAGGATCGAGCAATCGCGGGCAATGAACTGCACACGAACTTTTCCCTTGCCACCGGTGGGGAATACCTGGCACTGGTCGGCAGCGACGGCATCACGCCACTATCCGGCTTCTCCCCGGAATATCCTGAGCAGGTTCATGGCGTGTCTTATGGCACAGGCAGCGCAACCAACCCCGTCACCGAGTCACAAACCCTGGTAGCCTGGCCGGCTGATGCACGGTGGTTTATTCCCGCGGCCGATATCGGCGAATCCTGGCAACTAAACGACTTTGATGATGCCAACTGGACAGCAGCCCTGACCGGTATCGGGTTCGGTTACAACTTCCCGGACTTCATCGGCACCGGCGGCAACACCCTGGAAGCAATGCGTGGTATTAACCCGAGCGCCTACATCAGGATCCCCTTCACGCTTGCCAACCCGGCCGCAGTGGTTGCCATGACACTCAAGCTTCACTTTGAAGATGGTGTCGTCGCCTATCTCAACGGCCAGCAAATCGTCAGCGAGAGCGCCCCTGCCTCTCCGCTCTTTAACTCGACGGCAAGCGACAACTCCAACAATGAAGTGCGCGACGGGGATGCAATGCGGGAATTTGACATCGCCTTCTCCGGGAAACTGGCAAGCGGGGAAAATATGCTCTCCTTCCAGATGCTGAACAGGACGGTTGGCAGTTCGGATGTCCTTCTTATCCCTGAGTTGAGCGCCGAGCTGCAGGAACTGCCGCAATCCACACAACACGGCTACATGCTTGAGCCCACTCCCGGGATGCAAAACTCCACGATAGAGTTCACCGGTCTGGTTGACGACACGACATTCGACATCGATCGCGGATTCTTTGACACCCCCTTTGAGGTCACCGTCGACTGCGCCACGCCGGGGGCAACCATTGCCTACACGCTCGATGGCAGCAGCCCCTCAGCCGACAATGGCATCCAGGTCCCCGCTGCCGACGCCGACAGCCCGTCCTCGGCAACCCTTACCATCAGCACCACCACCATGTTGCGGGCGGTCGCCTTCAAGAACGGCTTCCGTCCGTCAAATGTCGATACCCAGACCTACCTGTTCCTCGATGACGTGCTCAACCAGCCGGCCAATCCTCCCGGTTACCCGCTCCCCTGGGTGCAGCGCAACGGCGGAACGATAGGCGGCGACTATGACATGGACCAGAACGTTGTCGGTCAAATCTACAGCCGCGGGGAACTCAAGGACTCACTGCAGGCGATCCCCACCATTTCCATCGTTACGGACATCGCCAACCTTTTTGACCAGCAGACCGGTATCCAGGTCAATCCACGGGATGCAGGTGAGGGTTCCGAGCGCCGGGTCTCCGTGGAGATGATCGGCTTTAAGGACGCCAACCCGGTCCAACTTGATGCCGGCATGCGCATGAACGGCAATGCCTCACGCTCCCCCACCCGTCCCAAGCACAATTTCCGCCTGATCTTCCGCAACGATTACGGCACGGGGCGCCTGGACTATCCGCTGTTTGGCCGGGATGCCCCAACCGAACGCTTTAACGCCATCATCCTGCGCGGCGGTAACGGCAACTCATGGATTCATCCTTCCTCCTCGGTCAATAGCAACGCGATGTATATCCGCGACCAGTGGTTCCGCGATGCCCATTTCGCCATGGGCTACCCGGAGGCGCTGCAGGGGGAGGTGCACGTCTACTTCAACGGCCTTTACTGGGGAATGCACCACCTCTTCGAGCGCATTGAGGAGGAATGGTCCGCAGAGCGCTTCGGTGGCGAACAGGAGGACTGGGAAGGATTCCGTATCGTCGGCGGAAACAATATCGAGGTCATCAACGGCACGGAAGCCGAGGTAAACGCACGCATGCTCAACACCTGGCGCAGCACGCTTGACGCGGCACTTGCCGGGGACCTGGAAGGGGTGCAGCAATACCTTGATCTCGACGCCTTCATTGATTACCTGCTGCTCAATTTCCATGCCGGCAACAACGACTGGGACCAGAACAATGTGCGGGCCATGCGTCAAATCAACCCGCCGGGCAAGTATATGTTCTTCTGCCATGATGCCGAGCGGGCCGGGTTCAACGCCCTGAGCAGTATCAACATTAATATCAATGTCACTACCAAGAACACCCAGCGCGGGCCGACCTCAATTAACACCGCCCTGCGCTCCAATCCTGAATACGCAATGCGCTTCGCCGATCGTGCCTACAGGCACATGTTCAACGGCGGTGCCCTTGCCCCGGAAAACGGCGCGGCCCAGTGGGCTGCACGGGCCGATGGCATTCGCGACGCGCTGAAGGCGGAAAGCGCGCGGTGGGGAGACTTCCATGGCGAACCGCCGCGCACGCTTGTGCAGTGGCAGAACGCGCTCAATCGCGAATACGACCAGTGGTTTCCTTTCCGCACCCCTGTTACCATCGGCCAGTTGCGTGCCATCGGGCTCTACCCGGACATCGATCCACCGCTCTTCAACCGCCATGGCGGCCGGGTGCCTGAGGGCTTTCAACTGATCATGACAGCCGATGCCGGCAATATCTACTACACAAGCGACGGCAGCGATCCCAGGCTCCCCGGCGGCGCCATCAATCCCGGTGCGCTGATTGTCCCGGGGGCAGTGCTTGAATCAGCAGCGCTTGAAGCCGCCTCCCCCGGGTGGCGTTACCTCGATGACGGCAGCGACCTCGGGACAACGTGGATCGACCCCGGATTTGATGATTCAACATGGGCAACGGGAATTGCACCACTCGGTTTCGGCATTATCAACGGCCATCCCTTTGGCGGCCCGCCAATCAATCCCGAACGGCACCTCACGATCTATTTCCGCAGGGAGCTCGAGATGAGCGAGCCGGGCAGCATCGTTGATGCCACCGCGCTCATCATGTCTGACGGGGGAGCGGTCCTCTACCTGAACGGCACTGAAGTTGCGCGCGACAATATGCCGGCTGGAACAATCACCTTCAACACGACAGCAATTGATGACAGCAGCGGTGCTGAAGGCTCTTTTGAGACTTTTCCCATTCCCCCATCCCTCTTTGTCGAGGGCACTAACACCATTGCCGTGGAGGTTCACAACGGCAGCCCCGCGAGCGGCGACATGGGCATGGACCTGCAAATCCTCACCACCACCCCCAATCCGGACCACTCTGCCGCGCTCATCAACGCCACGCAGACAATCAAGGCGCGCACCTTCAACGGCAGCCGGTGGAGTGCGCTCAGGGAGACCACGTTCATCACCAATGTCCCCGCCTCCGCCGACAACCTCGTTATCTCGGAAATATTCTACAACCCGGCCGGGCAGGAGGAGGCAAGTGAATACCTCGAGTTGATGAATACCTCGAGTGTCACGATCAGCCTTGCCGGCGTTTCCTTCACCGGGGGCATCTCCCATGCCTTTGCCGATGATGTAACACTTGAGCCCGGCGAACGCTTGCTGCTGGTCTCTGACATCGCTGCCTTTGAGGCCGCCTTCGGCACCGGCCTGCCGGTCGCGGGCAGCTACAGCGGCCAACTGGACAACGGCGGCGAGAGCCTGACCCTCACTGCCGTAGACGATCA
>JAPYUT010000053.1 GCA_029940475.1 Verrucomicrobiales bacterium
GTCATAACTGCCGCCGTTTGCGGCCAGCACTTCATTGATCACCAGGCGCGACAGGGAAGGGTCAACCCTCCAGGTCCTTGAGACTGTCGGCACTGCCTGCAGGTTCCCGGCAAAGTCTGTTCCCAGGACCTCGACTGTATAGTTGCCGGATTCCAGCCCGGCCATGGTAATTATCGCCGTGCGCATCGTCCGGGCATCCGGGTCGAAACCGTTGCCGATTGGGATGTCCTCACTCCACGGTGCGCCGTTGACCCGGTAGCGGTAAGCGAACATCCCGGGACCACCAACACCCAGGGTTGCCCCTGTTGATGCGGTAACTACCGCCGGTTCGCCGGTGATGGCGATTGCATCAGGCACCTCAGCTCCCAGGTCCTGTCCGGCAAGCCCCATATTCTTGGCCGGCGAGCCCGGCAGCAAACGGAAATTGTCATTTACCGCACCGACGAAGTGCGGGCTGCCAATAAGGTTGCCGGTCCCGAGCGCGAGGATTGTGCCGGGACGGGTGGCAACGGAAGTTTCAGCCAGTTGGGCGGAGAGCAGGTTGTTATACAGCTGGAGCGGGGTCGTGGTTTCACCCGGCATATCCGCGTTGCCGAATACGCGCGGCACATCCCAGAAGATATTATTGGCGGCGTAGGCCCCGTCCCCGGGCTCGGCGCCCGGTTCATCGACATAAAGGTTGATGGCCGACCCGACATTCGGGTTACCGAAATCATCTTCAAAGTCAGGGTGAACTGCCACCACCGTGTTGTTTTCAAAGATTGTTGATGTCCCGCTCTTCAAGTTAACGGCGTGGTCTATGTCCCAGAAGATATTTCGTGTGACAACAATAGTCGTGTTGTTTCCGGCGTCCCCGGTGGATATTGAATTTGCGTATCCACGATCATTGTTTTCACTATCCTTGTTGACGTTCATGAACAGGTTGCCGGCCACATAAACATCGCCGCCAAGGTCGAGTTGCTCATCGCCGGACCCAAGAAAGACATTGTCCAGGATTTGCAGGATCGGGTCGGGGCGCGTACCGCTGTCGACATCGATAATGTCATTATGCCCGGAATTACTTCCGAAGGTGTTGCCACGAATAATGAAATGCCCGTTTTCAGGATAGGCGCCCTCGCCCTTGACGTGTTCACTGATGTTGTCGAGGTCAAGGTCGATAGGACTTTCGCCCGGGGCAAACATGTCGGGGAAGGTTGAGTTCTGCAGGGTGACTGACGAGGAATCAGTATAGATCATGCGCAGGTGCGAGCCGGCAAACGTCATGTTGTCGAGCATGACCTCTGAGCGGTGGATACCGACACTGCCGCCTTCGCTTTGAGCGTGCAGGATGTCGACGAAGGAGAGGATGTTCTGGCTGGAGAGGGTATCGACAAACTGGATGCCGCCCGATTTTGGAGGACCATTGGGAAGGTTGCCGTTTCCTGCCGGGTCGGCAACCAGGGCCGCGGCCGGGTTGGGCCCGAAACGGATGCGGGAAAATTCCGACCCGATGGCGCGCAACACCCCGTTGACAGTGAGCTTGGCCCCTTCTGCAAAATAAACATTTGTACCGGGCTCAATGGTCAGTGTCGTGCCGGCTGCAATGACCACGTCACCGGATATCATGTAAGGACCCTCAGTTGCGCTGAGCAATTGATCCTCGTTGATCAGGCCCGTCAGGGGCCGGGTGTCGCCGTCGTCATGCCAGACATCGATTTGTCGTGAGGCAATTTTCTGCCCGTCCGCATCAATTGCTTCCACGCTGACCCGGTTAACACCAGGGGTCAGGACGATGCCCGTGATGGACCATGTCCCGGCGAGAGGATTAAGCGTGGCAAGGTTGCCTGCGACAATAACCGCTGAGGTATTGGTCAGGTTATAGTCGCCACTGAGGCTCAAGGCTGCCTGCGTGGTGCGCGGCAAGCCCGAAACGACCGGCAGCGAGCTCGATGTGCTGAGTTCAGGATCGATTTCACCGAGGATAAAGCTCCGTCGCGCATCCATGTAGGAGATGATGTTGCTGCGGTCTGCCGGTGTTGACCAGTCAGCGAGGAAATTCTGCACCCGCGCGTCGAATTTAGCCTTGGAGAACTCGTTGTTCAGGAGGTTTTTAAGCTCGGTAAAATACTGCTTCCTAATGGCGGGTTGCTGGAAGAAAGCCACCAGCTGGGGGATACGGGCATCTTCATTTTGCCGCGGGATATTTGCTGTCAGCATCGGGAAGATCGAGCTGCTTGGACTTGAGTTTGTGTCACCCTCACCGAAGATGGTGTCCAGGTCATGAGGCAGCAGAACAAAGCGTGAGTCGACGCTACCGCTGTACAGGGAGTAGTCATCGTCAATGCCGTTGCTGAGGTTTGTCTCGTAGCTGTTGAGGATTGTCATTACGGCGAACCAGCGCAGCCACTGGTCTATGTCGATTAACGGGCTGATTTCCTCCAGGTAATCGGCGCCGCTTGCCTGGTGCATGACCTCAACGAATTGCTGCAGGTCGCTCCAGTCGCTCTTGCTTTCGTTGGTCAGCTTTGTCCAGTCATCGGTGAGATACCAGTTTGGCTCGTCATAACGGACATTGTTTTCGGAATGGACACCCCAGCGTTTCTCGTCGCGGTTTGGATCGGCGCTGCGTTTCTTGTAGAGGTTGCCGCCGTCATTGCCGGGAAACTTATCCTCGATTAACTCGCCGCCGATGGGTTCCAGGTGAACATATGATCCCCGCATTGTTTCATCATTTCGCGCTTCATTCTCGCCGTTAATGCGAAACTGCACGCGTTTTGCGTCAGGGGCGGGTAATCCGGTTGAACCAAAAAGATTCATGCCAATGAACTGCAAAGCCGAGAAACGCGAATTGATGTTCAGCTTGGTGTCGCCGTTCCACGGATCCTCGCGAGGGATATTGATGCGCATTGGCGGCGGTGTGAAGCCCCTGCTGCCGTTGCCGCGCACACGCATTCCGGAGCGGTAGCGGACGGTGTCCTTGCCGCCTTCACTGGCGATGAAGGTTATGTTCATTTGCGCATCACTGCCGCGGTCGATCGAGCCCCACTGATTGCGGTCGGCAACGGTCATCACCACGCGATATAAAGCCTCACCGGGACTCTGTGGAGTGTTGTCCACCAGGTAATGGGCATTGGCAACCTGCCCCTGATCGGTAGCGTTCGGCCAGGTGCGGGTGTTGCTGCCGTCTGAAACCTCGGTGTAGAATTCGATGACTGTCCCTTCTTCCCGTGCCGGGAGCATAGCGGTATACAGCCCATCCTCATCCGGGCCGGACATTGGCGAGGAATTAAACGCCCCCGGGTTGCCGGAGGATACCCGCCAGCGCACAACGGCGTCGATTAGCGCGGCATCTTCATCATTGATCTTTGCCGAGATTGCCACTTCATCAGAAGCGCCGGGAACAATTGGTGAATGTTCTACGAAGCGAATCAATGGCGCAATATTGGTATTTATAATTGAGTTGGGCCCGCCAGGTGTGCCCTGTGCAGCGGTGCCTGAGCCCCAGTTCTGGCCATTGCCGTTCAAGAGGCCGGGGTTACGAAGCTCAAGGGAATGACTTGCGTCGTCGGCGGGCGATGCCCATGTCCAGCCGTTCTCTCTGTCTGAAATCTCGCGAACCCGCTGCGCCCAGTCTCCCTGGTCGGAATATCTGACCTCATCGATCTGCTTGTCTCCGGCATCGACAAGCTTGATCCTCTCGCCGGAATTGCTCAACTGCCCCTCCCAGTTGCCGAAGGCATTGGCAGCGTCCGGATACTTGGCATTGAATGCGTCCAGGTCTGCGGCTACAACGAGGTAACCGCCCGCCGGGATGCCGGCAGTCGGGCTGAACAGGTAATTAACACCCTTGGTGAAGCGCCATCCTGCCAGGCTGACCGCATTTTCGGGGTCGGTATTGTGTAGCTCGATAAACTCTTGCGCGGGGTTTTCCAATGAGCCGGTCGCCACCGGCCGATACATGATCTCGTTGATTACGACCTCAGCTGAGGCCGAAGCCGCGAGAAAAAGAAGGCAGGCAGCGCTGATGCGCGCGCAGGGTATAGCAGTGGAGTTGTGGGTCATTACTTTTTGGGGGACCGATGGTAAGGAGCCTTAATATAGGTGAAACAAGCCCGCTTGGACAATTCAAACTGCCGGGCAATTAGTCCTTGGGCCTGTTTTACAAAGTGAAGGGATATTACCAGCCCGCACAAAGGATGAATATTCACGAGGTTTGTCGGCAAAATCAGCAACAGCTCATTAGATGGGGATGGCCCGGCAGGAATTATTAAACAACCTCAAAGTTTATTTTGGACGAGATCCTATCCCGGGAATCATGAGGTGATGATGACGCTGTTTGTTTATTTACAAGCAGGATCAGCGGCGGCGAAGTCGAGAACAGGAAACCGAGGCAGATAGCCCTAAAATCCGGCAACCTGCCACCCAGTGCGGTAGTCGCGCTTAAGGAGCTTATGGGCTGCTGGATTGCCGGGGATTGCCAGGTTTTTTGCATCCCAGTCGAGTTTCTCGCCCGGGGTGCGGATAGCGATCGTGCCAAGCAGTATGGTTTCCGTCATTGGGCCGGTCTGCTCGAAGTAGGACTCGTTTTTTGCGGTGCCGATGATGGCATCAAGGAAGTGATGGTAGTGGTTGCGGGGTTCAAGCTTGGGCTGGGCGGTGCCCTTGAATTGATCACGTGGCAAGAGCATCGCGCCACCCCCGTTGGGGATCAGGACGGCGCCCTCAGTGCCGACCATCAGTGCCGACTCAGGCGGGTAGGTTTTGCCGGGGTACCATTTTTGTGCCTGTTGCGGCGGGTAGATTCTTCCATCAAACCACTCGACGGTGATCTCATCTTTCTCGGTGATGGATGTTCCCGGGAAGGTCCAGGTGATGTGGTCGCTTTGCGGCCAGGTATCAGCACGGCGTTGCGGCGATTTCCGCCATGATTCCTGCACGGTTGCGTGCACGGTCTTTGGAGCAGTCAGGCCGATCGCTTTCCAGCTGGCATCAAATACGTGACAGCCAATGTCACCGGACCAGCCGGTACCGAAATCCTGCCATGCCCGCCATTTGGTGGGGTGATAAATGCCCGGGGCGAATGACCTTACGGGTGCAGTACCCAGCCACAGATCCCAGTTAAGATGATCCGGAGCGGTATGTTTCTCTTTTGGCCGGGGGCCCATGAGTCGATAGGTGGCGATGGCACCCGGCCGGTTGGAACACAGGTAGACGTGCTTTACTTTGCCGATCAACCCCTGCTTGACATAGTTTACGCCCATGCGGTCACCGAACCCGGATGCGGCCTGGGTTCCGAGCTGGGTTTTAACACCGGCTTTGCGTGTTGCCTCGGTCAGGGCCCGCACTTCTGCGACATCGTGGCAGAGAGGCTTCTGGCAGTATACGTGCTTGCCCGCGCGTACTGCCGCTATCGCGATCGGGAAGTGCATATGGTCAGGGACGGTGACGTTGACTGAATCAATTTTGTCGCCCTCCTTCGCAATGAGTTCCCGCCAGTCGGTGTATGTGCGGGCGTCGGGGACCTCCTTGGCGACACGGGCCAGGTGGTTGCGGTCGACGTCACAGATTGCGACCACTTTGGTCTTGGCGTGAGAATTGAAGTTCTTGAAGTCACCATAACCCATTCCCCCAACACCGATGCAGGCATGCTGAATCCTGCTGTTGGCATTGACGGCACGGGTGATCGCGGGCGCTGCAGCGAGAGCGGCGGCACCGGTCTTGATGAATGATCGGCGGGTTTGGTTCAGCGAAGTCATGAGGGAAGCTTGAGAATTTGTCGAATTACCGACAGTGTCCACGGAAGTGATGATGGGTGAAAGTTAAATCAGCCGATCAGTATAAAATGTTCAGCTTGAGCCCCGGGCAATGTTAGTTGCTTGTCACGGCAACGCTGAGCCGACATATTACCGGGGATGGGGATAGACTGGATCAACAGGACGGGCGCTTTATTATTCAGCATGTGGCTGTATTCTCCCGCCGCGGCGATTGCGGTCGATTTTTCGGGTGATATTAAACCTGTTTTTGCCCGACACTGCTACAAGTGTCACGGGGCGGATAAGCAGAAGAGTGCCCTCAGGCTTGATTCCAGTGCGGGCATTGGCAAGGGTGGCGATTCCGGCGAACCCCTGTTTATTGCGGGTAATGCCCGGGAAAGCCACCTTTACAGGCTGGTCAGCGGTGTCGATCCCGGGGAGACAATGCCGCCAAAGGGCAGGGATCCGCTCAGTGCGGCAGAGCTTGAACTGATCAGGGCCTGGATCAATGAGGGCGCGCAGCTGCCAGGAGGCAATGTCAGGGAGGCTCTTACTACTGACCATTGGTCGTTTCAGGAAGTGAAGAAGGCGCCGCCGCCGGTTAATGGAGGGAAGTGGGGGCGGGCTGCCATTGACGCTTTTATGCTTGCGGCCCTGGCCGAAAAGGGATTGTCGCCCTCAGCACCGGCTCCCCGCCGTGCACTGATCCGCCGCCTCTACCTGATTATGCATGGCTTGCCGCCAACCCCCGGGCAAGTCGATGCATTTGTCAAAGACTCCGCTTCTGATGCTTGGGAAAAACTGGTTGAGCGTGTCCTTGCCAGCCCGCGTTTCGGCGAGCGCTGGGCGCGGCACTGGCTGGATATTGTCCGCTTCGCGGAAAGCAACGGCTTTGAGACCAACCGCGAGCGTCCCAATGCCTACCACTACCGGGATTATATTATAAATTCGTTTAATAACGACAAGCCATATGACCGGTTCATCAAGGAGCAGGTAGCCGGTGATGCAATGGGTGTGGACATCGCAACCGGCTTCCTGGTCGCCGGGGCATTTGACATTGTAAAGGGCCAGGATATCAACCTGACCCTGATGCAGCGCCAGGACGAGTTGGCTGACATGGTGAATACCACCGGCACCACTTTTTTGGGACTGACCCTGGGTTGCGCGCGTTGCCACAATCACAAGTTCGACCCGGTCACGCAGAAGGACTATTATTCGCTCCAGGCAGTATTTGCCGGCGTGACCCATGGCGACCGCGTGATTGGCAAAGTCCCCACGGAGGAAGCCGGGGAGCGGGTTACAACATTGCGCAATGCGATTGTGTCAGGCGAAGCTGCCCTGCAGGGGCTCAGGAAAATTGCATCCGGCAATGCGGACAATCCGGTTGTGTTAAGGCCGCCGGTGAACGTGAAATCGAATATTGAGGAATTTGACCCCGTTGTAGCGAAGTTCGTGCGTTTTACGATTCATCAATCCAACAATGGTTCGCAACCTTGCATTGACGAGCTCATGGTTTTCAACACGGAGGGAAAAAACGTCGCGCTGGGCGCTACCCCGACCTCGTCGGGCAATTTCCCAGGTCATCCGATCCACAAACTTGAGCACATCAATGACGGAAAGGGGGGCAATTCCCGCAGCTGGATCTCGAATAAACGCGGTGGCGGATGGGTGCAGCTTGAGTTCAGGAAACCCAAGAAAATTGCCAGGATAGAGTGGGCGCGTGACCGTGAAGGGAAATTCACTGACCGGCTTGCCATCGATTATGTGATTGAGGGCTCGATGGACGGTTCCGGGTGGCAAGTGCTCTCAGGTTCTGCCAGCCGGCAGCCGTTTGGCGGCAAGGTTGATCCCAATGCCTTCCTGGCCAGGTTACAACCCGCTGATGCTGCGCGTGCACGCGGTGTCATCCGTGACATTGCCGGGAAAAAGGAGCAGATATCCAGGCTGAACAAGGGTCATACCGCCTGGGTTGCCAATTTCAGGCAACCCGGCAAGACACACCGCCTTTATCGTGGTGACCCGATGGCCAGGCGCGAGGTAGTTGCTCCCGGCACGCCCGAGGTTTTTGGCTCCCTTGCCATGCCCCATGATGAGGCCGAGCAGCAGCGCCGGGTCAAGCTTGCCGGGTGGATTGCGAGCCGGGACAACCCGCTCACCGCACGGGTCATGGTCAATCGTCTTTGGCAGTTCACTTTCGGCACCGGTATTGTTGACACCCCCAGCGACTTCGGTGGCAACGGCACGCTGCCGACTCACCCCGCACTGCTGGACTGGATGGCTTCAGAATTCATGGAAAACGGCTGGTCGATGAAGCACATGCTGCGGCAAATGCTCACCTCCGAAACCTTCAGGCAGTCCAGTCAGCTGCGCGCTGCAGCCTTGCGCATTGATACCGATAGCCGTTATCTTTGGCGTTTTCCACCCCGTCGTCTCGAGGCCGAGGCAATTCGTGATTCTATCCTCGCGGTTTCCGGCACCCTTGACCTGCGCGCGGGAGGCCCGGGGTTTTACCTCCTTGATGTGGAGCGTGAGAATGTCGTGCACTATCATGCCAAGGAAGAAACAGGCCCGGCCGAGTGGCGGCGCATGATCTACTTGTTCAAGGTTCGCGTGGAGCAGGATGCCATTTTCGGTGCCTTTGACTGTCCCGACGGCAATCAGGTGATCCCGAGCCGCAGTTCATCCACCACACCGATGCAGGCGTTGAACCTTTTCAACAGCCGCTTCATTCTGCAGCAGGCCGGTAAACTTGCCGCGCGCCTGGAAAGGGAATCCGGCAGGAACCCTGCCGCCCAGGTGAACCGTGCATTTGATTTATTCTACAATCGCCCTGCCGGCCCGGCTGAAGCGCGGGATGCTGTTAATTTCATTGCCGCCCACTCGTTGAGCGATTTCTGCCGGGCAATGTTCAACACCAACGAATTTTTGTTTACCTTCTGATGCTTGATAAACGCCAGCTGCTTGACCGCAGGAACTTTCTCTCGCGTTCCGCAGGCGGGTTTGGCGCCGTTGCGCTTGCGCAGTTGCTGGATTCCGATGGCTTGCTGGCCGCGGCAGGGGATCGTGAGAGTGCGTCGGGCAAGGCACCGGTCCGCCCGGAGATTAACCCGGCCAACCCGAATGCCGCACGCAAGCCGCATTTCACCCCGCGCGCGACCCAGGTGCTGCAGATTTTCTGCTCCGGGGCGATTAGCCAGGTGGATACCTTCGATTACAAGCCGGAGCTGGTTCGCCTGCATGGCAAACCAATGCCCGGCGGCGACCAGTTGATCACTTTTCAGGGAGCACAAGGTAACCTCACCAGGAGTCCGTGGGAATTCAAGCCACGCGGGCAGTCCGGCAAGATGGTTTCCGAGCTGCTGCCGCGGCTTGGCGAGCTGGCCGACGAGATGTGCTTTATCCATTCGTTAACCGGCAAGACCAACACGCACGGGCCGGGGGAAAACTTCATGTGCACCGGCTTCACGCTTGATGGATTTCCCAGTGCCGGGGCGTGGATGACCTATGCGCTGGGCAGCGAAGCGGAGGATTTGCCCGCCTACGTTGCGATCCCCGATGTGCGCGGCACTCCGCAGTCGAGTGTTAACTGCTGGGGCCCGGGGTTTTTGCCCGCCGCGTTTCAGGGGACTGACTTCAATGCCGCAAAGCCGTTGCTCAACCTGGCATCTCCAAAGGGCATCAGTTCCGGGACTGACGTCGCCACCCGCAGGTTTCTTGAACGCCAGAACCGCCGACATCTTGAGAGCCACCCCGGTGACAGTGCGCTCGCCGCACGCATCGCAAGCTATGAGCTGGCAGCCAAGATGCAGCTTAGTATTCCCGGGGTGACGGATTTATCCTCCGAGCCGGCGCACGTCCTGCGCGCTTATGGGACTGACGAGTCCGGCAGCAGGATCAAGGACATGCGCGCTGCCTACGGAAAGAACTGCATTCTCGCGCGGCGCCTCATCGAGAAAGGCGTTCGCTTTGTGCAGTTGTTTAACGGCGCTTACCAGACCGGGGGTGAAGGGGTCAGCAACTGGGACGGGCACAAGAAGATCCAGGCGCAGTATTCTATTCACGGCCCGGTCCTTGACCAGCCGACAGCAGCTTTGCTGAAGGACCTCAAGGCCCGGGGGCTGCTTGCCAATACCCTGGTGATATTTAATTCCGAGTTCGGCCGCATGCCGACTTTCCAGAAGGGCGCCAGTGGACGTGACCACAATCCTTCCGGGTTTACCTCCTGGCTCGCCGGAGCAGGCGTCAAGGCCCCCTTCAGCTACGGGGCGACTGATGAGTTCAGCTACAAGGCGGTTGAGAATGTCACGACCGTTTATGACTTTTACGCGACGGTCCTGCACATTCTCGGTCTCGACCACGAGCGCCTGAGCTTCTACCACAATGGCATCGAGCGCCGTTTGACGGACGTGCACGGGCACGTTATCAAGAGTATACTGGCATAAAGAGGCAATCCTGTTTTAGGCTTTGACCGGAATGCCCGGTTTTTCTAGGGTTGCGTAGAGGTAAGCATGAAGCCACGAAATATTATACCGGTTTTAAGCATGCTTTTTGCGGGCATGACGGGAGGGGAGGTCAGAAAGGACGATGTTTTGCCTGACGTTGTTGATGCAACGCAGGATGACCCCCGGTGGGCTTTCCAACCCATGCGCACTCCCGACATTCCCCCGGTGAAAAATCCCGGATGGCCACGTGATGCCATTGATCACTTTGTGATCGCCCGCATGGAAAGCCAGCAACTTCATCCGGGCAACGATGCCAAACCGGCGGTATTGATCCGGCGTCTCTATTACGACCTTATTGGACTGCCGCCTTCCATTGAGGCCGTGGAGGCATTCCAGCGGGCGATCACCGGTGACTCCCGGGGTGTAGTTGAAGAATTAGTCGATCGTCTGCTCGCTTCGCCGCATTTTGGGGAACGATGGGGCCGGTATTGGCTTGATGTGGCAAGGTTTGGCGAATCCAATGGAAACGACGGCCTGGGCCGCAATGCCTCCTTCCCGCATGCGTGGCGTTACCGTGATTATGTCATTGATGCCCTGAATCGTGATGTCCCCTATGACCGGTTCATTACTGAGCAAATTGCCGGCGATCTTTTGCCGCATGAGAATGATGCCCAGCGTGACCGGCAACTCGTGGCCACCGGTTTCCTGGCAATAGGTTCCAAGCCGGCAAAGGCGATGAATGAAAACTTTGCCATGGATGTCGTGGATGACCAGATCAACGTGGTGAGTACTGCCGTGATGGGACTCAGCGTGGCTTGTGCCCGTTGTCACGACCACGAGCATGATCCTGTGCCGACAAGGGATTATTATGCACTGGCAGGTATTTTTACCAGCACCGAGACGCTCTGGGGAAGGGCGGCCAATGAGAAACTGACTGCCCCGGCAACGCCCCTGCATGAATTAAAAACGATGAGTAGAAAGGATGAGCAGCCTGACCCGTCACTGGGGGTAACTGCCGGGGTGCCGGAATTTGCGCCGGATTATGAAAAGGCCATTCTTGTCCTGAAGCCGGAGCTCCATCTTAATTTCCAGAAGCTTCCCGGTTCACTTGTGGTGAAAAAGGAGGTTGAGGTTTCCACGGAAAACGCCGGTGCTTTCAATGGCGGCTGGCTTGAGGGGGACCTCAAGGAGAAAATCGATTCCTACACGGTCTCCTTCTGGTTTCGCAATGATATTGAAAATAAAGCGCGCGCCGTCACCGGGTATCTTTTTTCGCGTGGCCCCGGGGGAGTAAAGGGTGCGCCGGGGGATCATATCGGAATTGGCGGCAACTATAAAAACAACCCGCATCACGGGAAACTTTTCTTCTTCAACGGCAACGAAGGGGGCGTGTCATTACCCGGCAGGAGCGTTGTGCCTCCGCGCACCTGGAACCACGTGGTCTTTGTGCGTGACGGGAAGCGCGCGACATTGTATTTGAACGGCAGCACGGAACCGGAATTTGATGAAGAGGCGGCAGTAACCACTCGGGGCGCCACGGTTATCTTCATCGGTGGACGAAATGATTATTTTGCACTCACGCTCAATGGCAACATGGCGCAATTTGCACTTTTTCCCCGGGCTTTGAGTGCCGATGAGGCGCAAGAGTTGCACAGCACTTCCGGCCGGCCCAGGGGAAGCGGCAAGGTCCTGCCGCCGCAAAGGGCCCCGAAGGCAACCCCGGGCAACCTTGCCATGGGGGTGCGTGAAAGGAAGAAACCTGCTGATACTAAGGTTCACAGGAATGGGGAATCAAAGCAACTCGGGGAGGTGGTTGCGCGCGGGTTTCTCAGCGCAATAAAAATGAACGAGACAGTCAAGGTTGATCCCGCCCAGAGCGGTCGACTTGAGCTGACTCAATGGCTTACGCACCCGGAGCATCCATTAACCGCCCGGGTAATGGTGAATCGCATCTGGTTGCATCTTTTTGGCCGCCCGATTGTCGCGACACCAGATGATTTCGGCGTATATGGCGCCCGTCCAAGTCACCTGGAATTACTCGATTATCTTGCCCGCAGGTTTATTGAGGAGAAATGGTCCATCAAGCGCATGATTCGTAATATCGTGTTGAGTCGAACTTACCAGCTGGGCAGCAGCCCCGGTCCCGACCTGGCAAATATCGATCCGGAAAACATCTGGCTTACCCGTCACAATCGCCGCCGGCTGGATGTCGAGTCAGTACGTGACAGCATCCTCCAGGCCAGTGGCCAGCTTGACCCGAATCCGCGATCCGGCTCGGATATCAGCCAGCTTGATATCCTTATTAACTGGCCGCCCGGGGAGGCCGCCAGCCTGCATCGACCGAGCAACCATCGCAGTATTTACCTTTGCTACCTGCGGCATGCTCCCCCTCCTGAGCTTACCGCATTTGATTTACCGGATGGGGTCAAGGTCATGGGGCGTCGGCATGATACCACCCAACCGAAGCATGGACTCTACCTTCTCAATAACCCGCTGGCGGTGAATCAGGCGGATTTTCTCGGTATCAAGTTAATGGCCGAAGCCGGTGAAACTGACGCTGATCGCGTGCGCTGGGCCTATCGCCGGGTCCTGCAGCGTAATCCCAGCGGGAAGGAACTCAGTCGCGCCATTGCGTTTGTGAAAAACACCGGGGATTCCTTAAATTCCGGGGAAAGGAAAACAGATGTCCAAACCTTTTCATGGGTTATCTTGTGCCAGGCATTGCTGGCCTCCAATGAGTTCCGCTATATTGATTAAATGAATTTAACCAGGGATAACTTCTCGCGGCGCGAGATGCTTCGCAGGGCATCTTGCGGCTTTGGGCATCTTGCGTTATCAGCGATGCTCGCGAAATCCGCCCTCGCCGAGGGACTGGGGACCAGGACTCCCCTGCTGCGCGCGCGCGCCAAGCGCGTGATTTTTCTCTGCATGGCCGGCGGTCCGGCGCATCTTGATACCTTTGATTACAAGCCGCAGCGGGCGAAGGCAGCCCATGCCGGGTCGGTGTTCGATTTCAAGCGTCATGGCGAGAGTGGTCTCTGGGTGTCTGAACTGCTTCCCGAGACCGCCAAACATGCCGATAAGCTCTGTGTCATCAACGGCATGTATGCGGATACCGGCAATCACGCGCAGTCGTTTTTGCAACTGCATACCGGTGAACGACTGCGCCATCGTCCCAGCATGGGGGCGTGGATTAACTACGGACTGGGCACGGAAAACAAGAGCCTGCCGGGGATGATAAGCTTGAACACTTCCAAGCCCTCGGTGTATTCAAGCGCGTTCCTGCCACCGGTTTACCAGGGGACACCCATTGGCATCAACGGCGAGGACATGTCCAGGGCAAGTATCCCGAACATCGGCAGCGATCATCTCGCGCCTGCCCTCAAGCGCAAGCAACTCGATCTTATTCAGGAGATGAACCGTGAGCATCGTGCCCAGCGTCCTCATGACGCCAGACTGGAGTCTGTAATAGAGTCGATGGAGCTTGGATTCCGTATGCAGTCAATCGCACCCGGGCTGCTTGACGTGAGCAGTGAATCCAGGAAAACGCTGGAGGACTACCGTGTTGGTTTCAAGAATACCGTTGGCACCTGCCGCGCTTCCGATTTCGGCAGGCAATGCCTGCTTGCGCGGCGTTTTGCCGAGGCCGGCGTGCGTTTTATCGAGGTGAACCATGGCAGTTGGGATCAGCACAAATCACATCGCCGGGACCTGCGCGCCAATTGCGAGACGACCGATGCGCCCATTGCCGCCCTGCTTGGCGATCTGGAGTCACGGGGCCTGCTGGATGATACCCTTGTTGTTTGGGGTGGTGAGTTCGGGCGTCCTGGCCTGACCCCCGGCAATAAAAAGGACGAAACCGGGCATAATCCGCACGGCTTTACTTTCTGGCTTGCCGGTGGCGGGGTAAAGCGCGGGCATGTGCATGGGCTTACCAATGATACCGGGTCCCGGGCCGTGGAGGACAAGGTTCATTTCCGGGATTTGCATGCCACGATCCTGCACCTTTTGGGCCTGGATCATGAACAGCTCACCTATCATCACGCCGGCAGGGAGCATCGCCTTACCGGCCCACAGGGCGGTAAGGTCGCCACAGGGCTGATAGCCTGAAGGGCTTCGGCCCAGTTCCCCGGGAACAGATAGGGCTACAGCCGCTATTTCCAGCGCTCGAGACTGGTCAAGCGCCTGACGAGGGCCTTCAATTGTTCCGGTTGCGCTTTGGCAAGGTCATTCTGCTCGGCTATATCCTCATCAAGGTCATAGAGCTCATCCTTGAAGCGGGTGATATCGTTGAAGGCCTCGTAGAAACGGACAAGCTTCCACTTGCCCTGCCGGAGTGCCCGCTGGCGGTTGTGTGACCAGAACAAATATGAACTTGATTGCTGCCCGCCTTTGCCGAGCAGGGTTGGAGCGAAGGAGATGCCGTCCAGGTCGTCCTGTATAAGCTCGATGCCGCTGAGTTCAGCCAGAGTGGGAAAGACATCGGGAAACCAGGAGGGATGATCAATGGTGCGGTTAGCCTCAATCCGCTTGGGCCAGCGGGCGATCATCGGCACCCGGATGCCACCCTCATAAAGCCATCCCTTGCCGCGTTTCAGTCCACCGCTGCTGTTGAAATAACGGGGGTCGGCACCGCCTTCGCCATGGGGGCCGTTGTCACTGGTAAAGATGACCAGGGTTTTCTCGTCGATTGCCAGCTCCTTGAGGAGGGAAAATATCTTGCCGATGTCACGGTCGAGGAAGCTCATGGCACCTGCAAAGGCGGCGTGCCGGTTGCGCGGCTTGTTGTAGCCGCTGTGCAGGATTCCATAGGGCTTGGTTTCCTGCGGCTTGTCGTCCAGCTTACCGAGGAAGGGCTCCTCATACTTACCGGGAACAATGAGTTCCGCATGAACCAGCGTGTAGGGCAGGTAGAGGAAGAAGGGCTTGGCGCGGTTTTCCCGGATGAACCCCAGGGCTTCCCGGGTGAACAAATCCTGGGTATGCCGGGTGTGGTTTTGAGGATTGTCGGGCAGTAGCTCCTTGCTGCCGTTTTTCCAGAGCCATTCCGGGTAGTGGAAATGTGCGCGGCGCTGGTCGAGGAATCCATACCAGAAATCGAATCCCTTGAGGTTGGGCAACCCGGTCCTGCGGCCCAGTCCCCATTTGCCGATCATTGCAGTGGCATAGCCGTTGTCCTGCAGAAGGTTGGCGATGGTGCGGTCACCGACATGCAGTTCCTGGCCCTGTCCCTCGGTATGGGCCCGGGCGATGTGTTTACCCATCATTACCGTGAAGCGCGAAGGTGCGCATACACATCCCCCGGCATAGTGCGCGGTGAAGCGTATGCCCTCGGCGGCCATCCGGTCCAGGTGCGGGGTTTGAAATTTTTTCTGCCCGTAGCAGGAGAGATCCCCGTATCCGACATCATCAGCGAGTATGTAGATGATGTTCGGGCGGGGAGCCGGTTGCGCATGGGTGAATGCACAGGCAAACAGGGAAAGGAGGCCGGCGATATAAAGAAGGGGATGTTTCATGAAACCGTGAAAATAATTGTTTTTTATGATGCTATGGAAACCCAAGCGCGGTTTGTCCTTGGCCATTACTTGCTGAGAAAAATCTCGCTTTGCACCACGAGGTTCACGAGGTCGCGCAGGCGATCTTCCTTTTTGCTCAATTTTTCCAGGATACGGTCAACCTCACCGCGATCGGCGGCCTCAAGCTGGCGCCCGGTGGCATAGGTCAGCATCTTGTTGGCCAGGCAGCGGACCACCAGTTCTTTACGCTCCAGCAGCATTTTCTTGAAGGCAACAATGTCGGCGATCTCCCTGCCATTGGCCATGGTTGCCGAGGTGTCGATCGGGTCCCGGGCCCGCTTGTATTTGTCGCGCCAACGGCCGACCACGTCGAAATTTTCAAAGGCAAAGCCCATTGGGTCGATCTTGACGTGGCAGCTGTAGCAGGCCTCGTTTTTACGGTGAAGCTCAAGGAGCTCGCGCACACTGGTGGCTTCCCGGGTATTGGTCGGTAGCGGCTCGACATCCGGTGGCGGCGGAGAGGGTGGAGTTCCCAGCACATTTTCCAGCACCCACACCCCGCGGATGACCGGCGAGGTCTCGACCCCGTTGGCGGTGGCGGTCATGAGTCCCGGCTGGGTGAAAATACCGCCGCGCCTTGGATCATCGAGTGAGACCTTGCGCAAACGCGCGCCACGGATCCCCTCACGCTTGTAGATCCACTTGGCAAGGGGCTGGTTCATGTAGGTGTAATCTGAGTCGATAAATTCCTCGATGCGGCCATTGGCCTTGAGGATTTCCTCAAAATACATCGTCACCTGCCTTGCCAGCATAGGCTCCACCTTGAGGTTCTTGTAAAACTGGTAATCCCCGCCCGAGGGCGGCATATCGCCGAGCTTGTCGAGGCGCAGCCATGCTGAGGGGAAGTGGCGGATAAAGGCCTGCGCCTTCTCGTCTTTTAGCATGCGCTCCACCTGCTGGCTGCGGATTGCCGCGTTGCTTAGCTTGTCTGTCCGGGCGAGGGCGAACAGGGTTTCATCCGGCATTGAGGACCAAAGGAAGTAACTCATCCGGCTGGCAATGCCGAACTCATCAAGGCGCCCGGGTTTTTCTCCAAGATAGAGGAACTGTGGCGAGCAGAGCATGGCCGCGTAGCCGTCCTGCATGGCGCGGATCAGCAGCGGGACTTCATCGGTTTTCTTCTTCTTATTGGAATTGTTGCGCAGGTCCTCGACGGAAAGTTTGGTGTGGGCCATGCCCGGGCCGCCCCATCCGGCCCGGAAACTGTTGGGCTGGCCATAGCCAAAGTACTCAACGCGCAGATCATGCTCACCAGCATCGAGTTTAAGGGTGCCTTTTTTCAGCTGGGCTCCGTGCAATCCGTCATGCTCCACGGCTTTTTTGCCGTCGATCAGGATCCTGGCACCGTCATCCGAGGCGATTTCAAAGACATAGTTCCCGGCCTTTGGTGCATTCAGTTTGCCGGTAAACACCATGCCGAATTGTTCCTTCATTCCGGAAACACCGATGTCCATGAGGCCCTTGGGCAGCTTGCCTTCCGCCACCGGCTTGAGAGTGTTGAAGTCAGGCAGCTTTTCCCATAGTCCTTTATAAACCCGGTAACCAAGGTCCCGGATTCCGCCCTGCAAGGTCACGACGGGCTCGACTTTTTGCTGCAGGACAAGTTGCACGTAAGGCTCGACTAGTTCCGGTGTCACCGGGCGACGAAATGCCCGGGCGGCAAAATCCATCATCAGCCGGCGTATTTCTTCCTCCTTGCCGGACCCGCTTCCATACAGCGCCGTGTGGCTCTTGGGCGGCCAGGTATCGAGCAGGGGCTCAAGGGTAAGGCTGTGGATGCGGATGTGCGGTCCCCGGTAGCCGTTTTCAAAAAGTGTTTCCGCCATTTTCATGGGCCAGGCATCGTGTGCCGCCTTGTCGGCTTTCTTGTCCGGTCTTGGGCGGAATTTCCCGGGCAGGGTTTTCTCGACGATGACCTCGGCACGGAATGCCCGGTCTATGGTGCCGTTTTCCCAGCCGATCCACGGCGTCCATGTCTTGTCTATCCAGACCTCATGGGTGAAGGTGCGCTTGTTGCCCTCCCCGGGCACCGACCAGAGCCTAAGGGGTGTCGAGCTTGGCCCGGCAATGCCGCCGTTCTTGGTGTCGGCAATGTTCAGGCAGAGCTGGAAGGGGTCTTTGTCCTCCAGCTTGAAGAGCTCGCCCCAGGGATGTTTGGAGTTGTGGGCGGATGCCTCGATGGTGATGCGGTAGCGTGCTGCCACGCCCACCCCGCCGCGGATCTCGGTTGGGGCGAGTCGCCCAAAGCGCTCATAGCCGGCTGCCATCATGTCATAGCCGGGATTGATTTTTCGCGAAGCGGACTCGATAAGGTGGCCTGCCTTGTCCTTGATGAGGTGCCCGGCAAAGCGCCGGGTCTCGACCTTGGGCTTGGCTTCAAGGCGGGTGGCCTGCCCGAGGACCTCCTCCACGGCACCCAGGACCAGCTTCAGCAGGAAATCCGACATGACCAGCTTGTCGCCGATATTGAAGAATCCCTCCTCTGCCTCGTCCTCGGGAAAGAAGCGCAGCGGATCCGTCCCGGTGCGCTCCACGCTGCCGTTGCCGTTGTTGTCGGTCAGCTTGGATCCTGCCGCACCCGGGCGGTATTCCGCGCCGTGAAGGTAAAGCAGGTCGCGAAAGGTGTTGCGCAACTCGTGCCGATTGAGGCGGCGCAGCACGGTCTGTCCGCCGGTGCTGCGGGCCTGTTCATAGGCCTGGGCAAGTGTCCGGGTAAGGGCATCAACCACCGGCTTGACCTCGGTGCGTGTTGGCCGGGGTTGTTTCTTGGGGGGCATTTCACCAAGGTTGAGCTGGTCAAGCACGCCCTGCCAAATTTCCAGGTTGTCGTGATCCGACAAGTCCCGGCCGAGGGTATCGAGGCGGATGTCACCTTTTTGCTTTTCCGCCCCGTGACATTCGAAGCAGTGCTTGCTTAAAAAGGGCGTGAGGCTTTTTAGCGACTCCGCTGCCCTGAGCTGAAGACAAAAGGTAAGGGCGGCCACGATCGGCAGCCACTTGAATGAAAGGTTCAAGATACACATTGTTGCCGTTTTACTTGGGCTTCAGGAGTGTTTCAAACCCCTTGACCTCATGACCACTCAAGCCCGGTCAGAGAACCGCTGCTCGAGCCGAAGCGGTCGATTTCCAGGCCGCTTTGCTGCAGGATGGAGAGCAATAGATTGGCGGCAGGAACGCGTTGCGGGTCGGGCATCGGGTAAACCTTGTGTTCGCCGTGCTTGAAGCCACCGCCGGCCAGGACCAGGGGAAGGTTCTTTGTCTGGTGGGTTCCCTCCGCCATGCCGCAGCCGTAGAGGATGGAAGTGTGATCAAAAAGGGTGCCGCCGTTGATCGTGTCTTCCTGTTTCTTTAACAGGTCGATCAGGTAGGACATCATCGAGATCTGGAACCCCTCGATTTTCTTCAGTGCCGCGACAGGTTCGTCGCGCTCACCGTGATGGGAGAAGCCGTGGTATCCGCCGTTGAGGCCAAAGTCGCCGTTGGCAAATCCGCTGGTGCAGGTGATGGCCCGGGTTGAGTCCGTCTGTAGTGCCAGGGCGATGATCTCTATTATCGCCTTGAGTTGTTCCTCGGTGCCATTGCCGGGCTTGGGTTCCGCCACCTCGGTCTTGGGCTTGGGTCGCTCAAGCCAGGGTTCTTGCTGGGAGATTTTTTTCTCAAGGCTGCGCACGGAGCCGAGATATTCCTCAAGCTTGTGTTGATCCTGCTTGCCCAATTCTCTGTTCAATGACTTGGCCTGTCCCATGACCACGTCGAGAATGCTGTTTTGCCGCTTGAAGCGTTCGGCCTGGGAAATCTTCTTCTCGGCAGTGTCCTCAAAGAACATGGCCCGGTAGGCTTGCTGCATGCTGGTGTTGGGTACCTGCACACCGGTGCGGGTGAAGCTCAACAGGTTGCGTTCCCTGACCCCGAGGGTCATGGAGGGGAAGCGTGTCGCTGCACCGTGATATTCAGCGAGTTTCTGGTCGAGGCTGATATTGCCTTCCTCGTAATTGTGTGCCAGCACCGGGCGCACTCCGCTTAAGAAGACCGGCACTCCCTGGTGGCCACCGGTAAAGCCGTGATCCAGGTTGGAAAAGGTGGTAAAATCCCTGCGGTGTTTCTCAAGCGGCTTGAGAGTTTCGGGAATGTCGTAGTTCGCTCCCACCTGTGTGGCGTCGGGAAAGAAGCCCTTCTGGTAGACCCCGTAGTTGTTGGACAGGCAGACAAAGCGCCGGACCGGTTTTTTGGCAGCAGCTCCTTTTGCCTCCGGCATCATGGACTCCATCATGGGCAATGCGATGGCAACACCTGCGCCCTTTAAAAATCGTCGTCTTTGCATGTCTTGGTGAGTGGTAAAACCCGGTAAGGCACACAAATATAATGCTTTTTGGGCCTGATGCCCAGCAATTTAGGATTTCCGGGCCCTCATCAAGGAAATTGGAAGAAGAACAGTTCTTAATGAATTAAGTTCGATTCATTCAAAGGAGATTTTTTATGCGGAAGAAAATGTACAGGCAGGTGACAGAAAATTTGCCTAATAAAGAGGAGAGAACATGGGCAATGCTTTGTCATTTTAGTGTTTTCAGCATGTTTGTTTTCCCCTTTGGAAATATTTTGGCACCCCTCATCATTTGGCTTATCAAAAAAGAAGAGATGCCCTTTGTTGAAAATCAGTCAAAAGAAGTCCTGAATTTCCAGATCAGCATGACAATCTACCTGATAGTATCAGCTCTTTTAATTATAATATTAGTTGGCATTCCCCTGCTCATCGGGCTTGGAATATTTAATATCGTGATTACGATTGTCGCTGCAATCAAAGCCAATGAAGGGAAAAATTACAGATATCCGATTAACTTGAGAATTATTAAATAGCAAGATATTGGTGAAGAAATTGATCCTGCTTGCCCTGTCAATATCAGTGTTTGCCGGTTAAGCCCGGGCAATGGAATCAAGTGGTGTGACGGTTGGATATTGTGGCAGGGTTATTTAGCGTTCCACGCGGGTGCTGATGATTTCCGAGGTGAAGATGAGTTCTTTCTCTTGAAAGATTTTCATTGCTTGATTGACCCTTTCGTGTTGGCGCATTGATTGCATGGTTTTGCCCCGCTTGACCCGGGTTTACCAGGGCAGCACTTCCTGCCGATGGAGCACACCCCCCAGCCAAAGGCTCAGCACCAGGTAGACAAGGCACCAGCTTTTCTTTAACGGGAAGAATTTATGGAACATCGGCAGGTTTCTCTCATACCACTGCGGGAAGAACCACGCGATGAAATTAGCACCCACGCTGTCGATCAGAACCGCATACCAGATGATAGCCTCGATGTTCATGCGCTTTTATTTTCCTTTAGCCTGCGGATAATCACCGCCATTGAGGCTTTTGACCACGCTCTTTTGCCAGTCGGCGAGTTCTGCTTTCATGCGGCCCAGGTGCGCGGGTTCTTTTCTCGAAAGGTCGCGTTCCTCCCTGATGTCCTCAGCCAGGTTAAAGAGGCGGTAGGTTGCGGCGGCCTCTTTCTTGCCGGCTTGCCGGTGCAGTTTCCACTGCCCGGAGATCCAGGCCGAGGAACCGGGGAATTGATCGACCGGGTATTGCCTGTCGACAAAGCCGGCTTTTGCCACAGGCGGCAGGTTGCCGGACTGCTGCGCGGTGCGCAATTCCTCCAGCATCTGGCGTGCATGCATGCCCCTGCCGCGCGCCGGGTAACTCCAGAAGCCCATGGGTTTTTTGCGGCTGAATTCCCTGCCGCGGATCAACTCCGCCAAACTCACCCCGTCAAGGATTGGCTGCCCGGCAGGTTGCTTGACGCCGCTTAGCTCCAGGATGGTGGGATAGATGTCAACGGTGTTGGCGGGCACCTGCGTGATCCGGTTTTGCCTGATGACTGCCGGCCACTCGATGATGCCGGGCACGCGGATGCCGCCTTCCAGGAGGCTGCCTTTCTTGCCGGCAAGCCCGGCCATGGAGTTGGGCTTAAGCCCGCCATTATCACTGCAATACCAGAGGATGGTGTTGTCTGCCACGCCGAGCTTGCGGATGCCTTCCCTGAGCTTGCCCATGGCGGCGTCCATGGCCGTGATCTCGGCGTAGAAGTTGGCATATGCCTTGTCCTCCCCCTGATACATCTTGAGGAATTTTTCTGTTCCGACGTGCGGGCTGTGCGGGTTGCCGAACCAGATCACCGAGAGGAAAGGCTTCTCCTTGACCTTTGCCATCCACTCGAGGGCCAGGTCCACGGTGACCGCGGAACTCTCACCCTTGGTCCCGATGACTTTTCCGTTGTGACTGAAGAGCGGGCTGTTTTCATAGAAGTTGGGCGCTGAGGCCCATTCATCAAAGCCGTTTTTGCCCGGGGCAACCTCGCTTTCTGCCCGCAATGAGCCCAGGTGCCACTTGCCGAAATGACTGGTGGTATAGCCGGCACTCTTCAGGGCCTCGGCGAGGGTGACCTCGTGCTTGCGCAGGGTATGGCCCCACTGGAAGCAGCCCATGCGGTTGGGGTGGCGGCCGGTAAGGACACTGGCGCGGGTCGGGGAGCAGACGGGAGCTGCGGCATAAAAGCGGTCGAAGCGCAGTCCGGTCCTTGCCATTTCATCAAAGACGGGGGTTTTAAGGACCTTGTGGTCCATGTAACCCATGTCACCCCAGCCCTGGTCATCGGCCATGGCGAGAATGATGTTGGGCCGCGCCGGGGATAGGCTCGTTAAAAGGCAGGTGCTGAGAAGCAGGGGGAGTAATGTTTTCATTGATTCACTTCGGCTTGTTTTTGTAGTCCTTCCTCCAGGCTTCCCACATCTTCGAGAGCTCGGCGGTTTTCTCCGGTTTTTGCTTGGCCAGGTTGTTCATCTCGGACGGGTCAGCCTTAAGGTCGTAAAGTTCCCAGGCCTTGCCGGCCCGGACCACCTTCAGGTCCCCCTGCCGGACCGCGTTGGCCCGGCTGAAGTGCCAGTAGATTTCCTTGTGGGGTTCCCGCGCTTTGCCCTCGAAGATGGGCAGGAGAGACTTGCCGACCGGAGGCTTGGTTCTGTTGCCCAAGATCTGCTTGGGGTATTTCGCTTTCGTGATGTCGCGGAAGGTGGCGGAGACGTCGATGATGTGGCCGACCTGGTCGGTCATGCCGGGCTTGATCACCCCCGGCCAATGGGCAATGAAGGGGGTGCGGATGCCGCCCTCGTAGTCCGTCGACTTGAATTTTTTGTAGGGCGTGTTGCTGGCATTGGCCCAGCCGACGGAGACCGTGCGGTAACCTTCCACGGGACCGGGCGGGATGTTTGGCGTGGTGTTGGGTTGCTCGGGGCAGGCGCCGTTGTCAGTCAGGAAAAGGATGAGGGTATTGTCCCACTTGCCCAGTTTTTTAACCTTGGCGAAGAGACGCCCGAGGTTCTGGTCGACCCGGTCGATCATCGCCGCATAGACCGCCATCTTGAGGTCCTCAGCATCCTTTTGCTCATCGGATAATTCATTCCAGGCCTTGGAGGCGCGCGGGCTAAGCTTGTGGTCGGAACCGATGATGCCCATCTTGTTCATGCGCGCAAAGCGTTGTTTGCGGATCTTATCCCAGCCAACCTTGTATTTGCCGCGGTACTTGGCGATGTCCTCGGGCCAGGCATGCAGCGGGTAATGTGGCGCGGTGTAGGGAAGGTAGAGAATGAAGGGCTTGTCCTCGTCTTTATATTCATCGAGGCGGTCCATGGCATAGTTGGTGAAGGCGTCGGTGGTATAAAAGTCCTTGTCGGGATTGGTATAGCCCATGATCACCTTGTCCTCGATGGCCCAGCGCCTGACCCGGGTCTTGCCTTTTCGACCCGGGGGGCCTTCGCCATCCCGGGCCTTGAGGCCGGGATTGAAGAAGTTGCAGCAACCATCAGCGAGCCCGTAATAGCGGTCGAAGCCACGGGTTGTCGGCAATGGTTTCTGGTGCCACTTGCCGGAGATGAGGGTGCGGTAACCGACGGGGCGCAGGACCTCACCGAAAGTGGCACCATGCTCCATGCTGTTGTCACCGATCGAGTAGGCGTAGTTACCGGTAAGCAGCTCGGCCCGGGTGGTGTGGCACTTGGCGGTATTGTAGAACTGGGTGAAACGGAGGCCGTTCTCGGCAAGTCGATCAAGGTTGGGGGTTTGCACCTCCCCGCCATAGCACCCGATGTCGGAGTAGCCCATGTCATCAACCATGATGAGGATGATGTTCGGCCTGCTGCGGTCCGGGGCAGCACCTGCGATGAGTGAGCCGCAAAGGATACAGGCGATGAATACGGGGACGGATAATAGTTTCATAATCTGATGCTTACTTGCTCTTTAATTGTGAGATAAGAAAGGCGGTCGTGTTGGCGTGTTTCACCTTGGGTAGACCGGGGTAGACGAGTTGGCAATCCACTTCCTGTGCCTTGCAATGCTCCTGCAGTTTGACTCCAAAGTTGGAGGTATGGGTGGGATCCTTCTGGGCTTTACCGATTGCCGGAGAAGCGCTGTAGATAAGATACACCGGGGGATCGTCCCTGGTCACGAGGGCGTAGGGGGAATATTCCGCAATCCAGGGAAGGATCTTTTCCCGCTGCTTGAGGAAATCGGTAAAGGAACCCAGCCCGAAGGCATGCCCGCCATATCGGCTGTTGGGCGTCCACTCCACCATCTGCTTCGGGTCCAGGGTCGTCTGGGCCCCGATGACGGCAGCACAGGACAAGCGGGAGGATTCCCGTGCCACCGGATCCTTGCTTTCGGGGTCGGCCAGATCATCGTGAAAGGCAAGCCAAAGGCTCGAGCATGCTCCAGCCGATCCGCCCGCCGCCCCGATCCGTTTCTTGTCCAAGTTCCATTCCTTTGCCTTGCTGCGAACGAATTGCAGGGCCCGGGCGGCGTCATGCAGCGGTGCCTTGACCGGCGGGTTCTCCGTGCTCGTGACGTATCGATAATTGATCGCCACCACCGAGATGCCCGCCTTGAGCAGGGCATTGGGGTCGGCGAATCGATCCAATCGCTCCTTCGATCCTCCTTTCCACCCGCCGCCATGGATGACAAAGGCTACCGGCGTGGGTGAAGAGGATTCAGCCTTCCAGAAATCGAGCACATTTCTCTCGTGCTTGCCGTAGGAGACTCCCGACAGCGTGGGCTTTGGAATTGCGGTACTATAGCCCGCCGTTTTTTTCCGGGTGTCGGGTTTCTTGACCTCCCCGTAAAGGTGACCCACCAAGAGGAAAAAAAGAATCGCGATTATTTTTTTCATGACTTATTTATCAAATTTTACCTTTAGGGCAGGGTGCAGGTTGTCCTCAGCACAACCGGACTTTACTCCCGCGCTTTGATTATATGATTTGTGCCCCGTCAATGGCAGGGGATTTGTAGGCTTTTTTAATCAACTCCTTGAGCGTGGGAATGTGGGCGTCCTCAAGCTTCTTGAGGTAGAGACAGGACTTGCCGATCTTGTGCTTGCCCAGTTTCTCCA
>JAPYUT010000117.1 GCA_029940475.1 Verrucomicrobiales bacterium
TCTGCTCCTCCGGCAACTGGCGCCGCATGACCTGCCAGCTGGTGTAGTAGGCCACCCGGTCGGTCTCGTAAGCGACGGCATCGAGGATCGCGGCACTGTTGTTGCCCCAGCCAATACGGTCGAGTGATCCCATTGCCGCCAGTCGGATGCGTGGTTCCTGGTCAGCGAGTAACTTGATGAGCAGTGGGGCTGCTTCTCTCACCACGTTCTCACCGAGAATGCGTGTAGCCTGGATACGGACGTTGAGCCTGTAGCTTGCAAGCGGGAAGCGGCTGGCCTTCTTCGTGGCATGCCATTGGCCACTGGCAAATTGCTCTATCAACCCGTGGTTCTCGCCGCGGGCCTTGTCGATGTGGCCGATTGCCCACATCGCCCAGGTCGCCTGTGCCTTGCTCAGCTGGCCTGACCGGATTGATGCGACGAGGTCATCGCGTACTTCATCGCCCCGCCGGATGAGCTCGTCCTGAGCGTGCACCCGCCAGACGTGAAGGTCGGAGGCAAGATCCTCGACAAGTTCCCCGAAGCTCCAGCTGCCGATGTCCTTTTTGCGTTTCGCTGTATCCCACGTTGTCCGGGGAATCAGCGGCGACTCCTTGTGAATAAGGCGGAATACCCGTCCCTGGTATTTCGCGTTCTCCTCGGCTGTCCACTTTTCCTTTGGCACATACTCGGTGCCGTAAACGGATCCCCAGCCGGCAATGTAGAGAGCACCGTCGGGGCCGATCTCGATATCTGTCGGCCTGAATAGAGCGCGCCCCTTCGCGCCCTTGTAACCGAGATCGCCGCCCTGCGTCGCCCCTCCATCGACGATTTTCCACTTCTTCTCAGCGGGCACCTGTAACGCACCGTCCCACTTCGGCTTGTAGAGGAAGATGCAGTTGTTCGTCCAATCGGCGATCAGGTGATGATAGCGATACTTCTCCGGGAAGTGCTCGGAGGTGTAAAAGGCGACACCCGTCCCGGAGCCGCTCACGCTCGGGAACAGATCGGAGGACGGCGCGATGGCGATGTGCTTTCCCATCCAGTCGAACTTCCATTGGTGGCGCATCGAGTAGTGACCGTGGTGGATCGGCATGAAGATGCGCTCGCCCGGTGCGCCTGGGTCGTTGTCGGTGGCGAGCCAGTTGAAACCGCTGTCCATGCACATGTCCCACGGGTTGCGCATACCGCGGGCGTAAAGCTCAAGGTCGTGCCCGCCGGGCCGGCAGCGGAAAATGCCACCTTCTTTTTCATCCTTGTTCATTGGGTGGTAGCTTTTCGGGTAGGCGTCCCTGGTGTAGACCTTTCTCAGCGGATATTGCGTCTTGTCCTCTGACTTGATGCCCTGCAGGTCACGGATCGGCTTTGGTGCGTTCGGCTTCACCCAGGTGTTACCCATGGTAAAGTAGAGCCAACCATCGGGTCCCCAGTTAAGCCCATGCACACTGTGGCGCAGGTTGTTAAGGCCCGTGTAGATGACCTGGTACTCGTCAGCGACGTCGTCGCCGTCGGTATCGCGCAGCACCGTGAGTTCAGGAGCGTTGGCGACCCAGAGTTCATTGCCTTTCCAGGCCATTGCCTGAACACAGTTGAGCCCCTCGGCGAAAGTCTTCACCGTCTCGGCGACACCGTCATTATCCGCATCGATCAGGATCTTGATGTAGTCGGTGGGCGAATCCTCCTTTGGATGCCGGTATTGCGGGCCGGCGCCAACGTAAAGTCGCCCGTGCTTGTCAAAGCACAGTGAGGAGGGATTGATGATGTGCGGTTCCCGGACAAAAAAGTTGATCCCGAATCCCTCTTCAACCTCGGGCAGCGCATTTTTGTCCACTTCTGCGCGGGCATCGTGCGCAGCACTGCCAATGACCAGCAGCAAGGCAATCAAGATGCGGGTAGTGATAACATGGCGCATGGGGGACTCCTTGCGGGTGTTGGGACTGGTCATGGGCTTTTAATTAGGATTGGAATGTGGAGGGCGCAATGCTTTCAGCGTTAGCCTTCATCATCACCGACATAGAAGACATCGGAATCGTCAATGTCGGGGATGCCAACAACCAGAACGCGCATTTTTCCAAGGGCACTGTGTACCACACCGGGAGGAATATGGATCATGGTGCCCTTGCGCACTTCTTTCTCCCTGCCGTCGAGAATCACCTTACCCTCGCCCTCGAGGACATAGTAGAGCTCAGTGGCACGCTTGTGGTAGTGGGCCCGGGCGCCGTCAATGTCAACGGCGTGAGCCCAGGCGGCGACATCATCATCTCCCCGGCTCAGCAGGCGATAGCGGTATCCGCAGGCACTGGCTTCCCTTTCTGCCTTGTCCTCGTGGCGCAGGATGAGGTTGGCGGGAGAGGATGGGTTTGGCTGTTCAGGCATCGCCTTGAAACTAGCCCGGATTGTTATCCGAGTGGAATACAAAAAGTGTCGTATGCCACGGTAGTTTTAGAGGCAGGGTACCATTTCCGGTTATCCTTTTTGTCGACCCCTTGCTCGTGCAAACCTTGCCTCGAACTTTTTCTCCAGCTCATCATATCGCGCATCATGCGCCTTGCCGATGCGGGTTTTCTTTCCTGTCGCCGAGCCCACAGTGATGCCGAAGGCTTGCCTCTCCGATTCAAGGGTGAAGGTGTCTTTATCCACCCGGGTCGCGGTGAAGCTGCTTTGGCTTCCCTTTGCCGGTTCCGGGGAAATCCGTTGCATGGCAAATGCGCCATTGGCCTCATCCCAGGTGGTGTGGTCAACGATTTGAGTGCCATTGGAAAGTTCAATGGTGTCGACATAACAGGAGAGCTTCGCATCAAAGGTCACCAGCATGCGCTTGAGTAGCAGCACCTGCCCGTCAGGGCCGCTGAGTTCAGAGATGGTTTCCACGGATTTGCCCTTTTCCCGCCAGCGGCCAACCATTTCCTGACGAATGGTCACCGGGTCTTTTCCAGTTTCCCGGCTGATGATTTCCACGGTCCAGTGCCCGAGCCGGAAGTCAAAGCCATCACCCGGGTGTCCCCCGCGCTTACAGCCGGAGGCGGCGATGGCAAGAAGGGCGAGTAGAAGGGGCGGGAGGATTTTCCGGGATGCCGCCGATCGGCTTGATCGATGCATGCATTCAGGCGGAACCATGGCCGGATGTTGCCCTTTACTGGTTGTCAGGTGTCCCGCCGTGTCCCTTCAGGTAGCGGAACAGGTCGCTCTTTGTCGACAGGATCACCGAGGTGTCAGAGGAAAGGGCGGTGCGGTAGAGGTCCATGGTCTTGGTGAACTCATAGAATTCAGCCGCCTCCTTGCTCTTGTTGTAGGCGGCCGCGTAGGTGGCTGTTGCCTGAGCGTCGGCATCCCCCTTGGTGGTCTCCACCTGCTTGTAGGCTTCCGACTCAATGCGCTTGAGCTCCTTTTCCATTTCACCGAGGATGCGGTCACCTTCCCCTTTGCCCTCCGCCCGGTATTCCATGGCGATTGCCTGGCGCTCCGTGGTCATCCTGGTGTAGATCTGCCTGCTGACCTCAGGACGGTAATTGAACCTTTTAAAGCGGATATCGAGCAAATCGATCCCCAGGGGTGCCAATTCCTCCTTTGCCTTCTTGTAGATTTCCTGCTCGATCAGTGACCTGCCCTTGGAGATTGGTTTCCACACTACTTTTTTCTTTGATTCAATGGAAACCTTGTCATTTTCCGTTTCATCCTTGTCACCGGGGTCAGGTTCTTCCACTTCGGGTATACGGTCCTTGGTGGTGCGCACGATCTCAATCAGGTTGTGGTTGGCGACAGCACCCCGGGTTTTACTGCCAAGGATGTCGTTAATGCGTGACTGGGCTCGACGCTCTTCCTGCAGGCTCTCGAGGTAGAGTTTGGCATCTCCAATTTTCCATCTGCCAAAGGTGTCGACAACGATGTAGGTTTTTTCCCTGGTGGGCATTTCATTGGGCGCGCCGTCCCACTCCAGTGCGCGTTTATCGAAGCGGTTCGCCTTCTGGATGAAGGGGATCTTGAAGTGCAGGCCGGGATCAGTGACGGCGGTTCCCTTGACCTCACCGAACTGCGTGATGACGACTTGTTCGAACTCCTTCACGGTGTAGGCGGCTCCGGTAAAGAACAGAGCCATCACAATGACAATGCCGGCGATAATGATGCGGAAGGCGATGGTCATTTTCTGGCGGGGTCAATCTGCAGGAAGGGCAGGAGCTGCTGCGCTTCATCATCGAGGATGATCTTGCGCCCCAGCTTGGGAATTGTTTCCCCCATCGTCTCCAGGTAGAGGCGCTGCCTGGTGACTTCCGGCGCCTTGAGATACTCCTCAAAGACGGCATTGAAGCGGGCCGCGTCGCCTTCTGCCTCGTTGATTCTTTGTGTGGCGTAGCCTTCCGCTTCCAGGAT
>JAPYUT010000054.1 GCA_029940475.1 Verrucomicrobiales bacterium
AAGGAAGGTGATCGGTGGATTGCCTACATTTCCTGGATGTCGACATGAGGGAGTAGCAGATCCATTTTTAAGAGAGCAACCGAATGATTCGGCAGAAAGGTTGCTCCCCAGGGTTGATAAACGATTCTTATGCCAAAAAACCTGACAGACTGGATTCGTGAATCCAGCCGCATCCTGGTCTTCACCGGAGCCGGCATTTCCACTCCCAGCGGGATTCCGGCCTTTCGCGGTGCGGGAGGAATATGGACCACCAGGAAACCGGTTTATTATCAGGATTTCATGGCGATGGAATCCGCCCGCATCGAGTATTGGCAATACAAGCTGGAACTCTGGGAGGAACATGGCGATGCCAGGCCCAATGCTATTCATGAGGCCATTGTGCGACTCGAGCAGGCCGGCCGGGTGGCAATGGTGGTGACCCAGAATATTGATGGGCTGCACCGTGCCGCCGGCACCAGTGAGGAACTACTCGTGGAAGTGCACGGCACCGGCAGCCTGGTCGAGTGCCAGTCCTGCGGCCATCGTGAACCGCCACAGGCAAGCTTTGAAGCCTTCAAAAAAGAGCGCAACTGCCCGCGCTGTGCCTGCGGCGGTTACCTGAAACCCGCTACCATCAGCTTTGGCCAGAGCCTGCGTGAAGACGACCTTAACCGTGCCTTTGCCGCCGCCGGATCCTGTGATCTTGTGCTGGCGCTGGGCTCCACGCTCTCTGTCAGCCCGGCCAATTCCATTCCCATGTTTGCGGCTCAATCCGGTGCCCCTTATATCATTATCAACCGTGATGAGACCGATCACGACTCCCTGCCGCAGGTGACCCTTCGCCTGACCGCAACCCTTGAGGACGTATTCCCCCTTGCCGTGGCAGAGGCTCTTCAGTCAGGGGTTTAATGCTGACTCTCCCCATTCCGGGGGTGAGGATAACCGGGCGTATGGTTTTAGCGGGAAACCTTATTTCCAGTTTGCTGCCGACTTGTCGAGTTGCTGGTTGGTGAGCCCGAAAGCCTTCGCGACCCCACGGGCCATCATGATGTTGCCGGCCTTGTTCATGTGCACGCCGTCACTGGTTAATTGCTTTCCCTTGGGGGCATCGGCCGGGAATTTCTTAAGGCCCGCCTGCATGTCGGCATTGAGGTCAGCCAAGAGACACTTCTTCTCCTTGGCCAGTGACTTGATGAAATCATTGTAGCCGGCCAACTTCTGGTTCATGGCGTTGCCCTGGTCCTCATTGATCATGGTTGAGGTCAGCAGCATGACCTTGACCCCCGCTTTCTGGGCACGGTTGACGATCTCGGTGATGTTCTTCTTGTAGGACTCAAGGTCAACTCCGCGCTTGCCGTGCCAGACGTCATTGACACCACAGCTCAGGGTCATCCAGTTGGGCTTGTGCTTGAGAACATCATTTTCCAGGCGTGCCAGCATTTGATCGGACTTGTGACCGCTGATGCCGGCAAATACCGGGGTGGCTTCAATCCCCTGGTCCTTCAGGGCCAAGAGAACCAGCTGGCAGTAACCGCCTTTCCTCTTGCCGGCAGCGGTGATGGAATCGCCCATGAAGGCGATTTTCTCACCATTTTTTACTGCAAGTTTACCTGGTGCGGCCACGGCAACGTTTCCTGCGGGGAGCATGAAGCATGTCATTAGAAAGGCCGGTGCGAGAAATGAGTTCAAGGTGTTTCGTGCTGGAAGAGTCATTTTTTGTTTCTTGGTTTTTTTGATGTTTGATCTGGACCCTGGTGGACCCGGTTCATTTAAATTGGATGTTTTTTACCTGCTATTGCTGCATCAGGTCAATCATGGATCTGGCGAAGGCATCACCAAGGCGCACGAAGAATTTTCCGCTGCCAAGGTAATGGTAGGGACGATCGCTGCCGACAACACACCACTGGGCAAAATGCTTGGCCCACCCCTGGTCATAGACGGTCCGTGCCTCCAGGTCATAAACCTTGTAGCTTTCCACCGAGGCGACATTGCCCTTGAATTCAGGTGCCTTGGCAGCCTCCCGCTGGGCCACTGAAACGGCATTCTTGTCGACACCCTCCTTGGTCATGTTGGTGCCAAGGACGCCAATGACAAAGGGCATCTTTGGAGTCTGGTATTCTTTGCGAATGTCCTTGATGAAATGCACCATCATGTCTTTGTAATTATTCCGGAATTCATCAGAGAATTGGTCGTTGAAGCCCTGGAACCACACGAAGCCGGCCATGTCATGCCCGGCAGCCGGGTCATAGGCAGGATGATGTTCCTTGAGATCCTTGAGTACTTCACGGATCGCTTCATTCATCATCCTCCAGTTGAGGCCGGCATTCTTGCTGATGTCCGCAGCTTTATCACCGGCTTTTTCCTTCTCATTCAGCTCGTATGGCCCGGCAGAGGGAGGACGAAAATTGTAATTGATGGACTTGCCGCCCCATGAGGTCTTGATCAGCAGGATCGGGGCATCCAGCTTTTGCGCCATTGACAGGCCAAAGCTCAATTCCGGGCCGATCTTCTCCGGGTTTCCCCCGAAGCCAACCGTCAGCGGTCCTGAGCCTTTGTTGCCGTCTGCAATAGAGGAGATGTAAACCTGATCGGAGACGACACACGCTGAAATGACGTTTTTCTTGTAAGCCTCATACTCTTCCTTGAGTTTCTTCACCTGTGCCTCAAGGGCCGTTTTCTCGGGGCCCTCGCTCATCTTCTTGACCTTATCGTTGGAAATCCCGCCGGTAAGTTCATCGGTTTTCCTGACCTGTATCAGTTGTTCACCCAGTGCTTTTTTGGACAGGCCGCTGCCCTTCTTGAATACCATTTGGGCGAGCCGCTTGTCTCCCTCATCCTCCGAGTCATACAGGGTTGCGATGGTATGGGAGTTCGCATGGCCGACCATGTTGGATTGGCCGGCAAGGATAAAGACCTGCAACTTCTTGCTGTCGGGTTTTGCCGCGACAGCGTTTACAGCCATCAGTGCAAAAAACAGGGCAATGGCATTTCTGAGATTTTTCATTTTCAGGATTTTTTGTGAGATGTGATCGAAACAATACAATGAGTTGACGCCATGCTGGCTCCTGTGTGTGCTTAGTTCAAGCCTATTAAAATCCTGCTTTGGCACGAGAAAGATGGCGCGAGGGTTGATTAATTGGAGTTTGGATAGAATGTCCTTGTTCACGTTATCTCTTATGCGCTTTCCCCGGATCTTTTCCCTTTTCATCTTCTTGGTATCGCCTGCCCTGCTGTTATCCGGATGCGCAGAGCCGGTAACAACCGGGCAAACCTGGGACGAGTTCCGCAAGCAATGGCAGGCCAAAGGGGAGGTCTTCGATTGCCGGGCACGCATTCCCGCGCCGGTGCCTTCCGAAAAGAACTTCGCCCACACCCCGCTTCTCAAGCCTTTGCTTGCATACGACTGGAATGATGACATGACGGAAGCTGAGCCTTCGAATCCGGCGCAGCACAGCAAGGCAATAAGTCGTTTCAAGTTGCCCGGCAGGCGACCTTCGCTTGGGCAATGGCAGGCAGGTCACGCAGTGGATCTGGTGGCCTGGCAGGAATATTTCCGCGGGCAGGAAGAATTCTTTAAAGCTGCGGAAGGAAAAATTCCCGCCAAGGCACAACCTGACCAGGCTGCAAGCGATGTGCTGCAGGCGCTGACGGTTTTTGGCGAGGAAATGACTGCGCTCCTGATTGCTGCCAAGGAGAGACCGCTTTGTCGCTTTGATGTTAAATACGAGGCACACCTGAACGCCCGCGCACCTCACCTGCAGGTATTGATGCAGGCCTCAAAATGTTTCGCATTGAGGGCAGTTGCCTATCTTGCCAGGGGTGAGCATGAAGCTGCCTATGCCGATACGGACATGATCGTTTTTCTGGCGCAGAGTATTGCTGGCGAGCCAATCCTTATTTCCCATTTAGTGCGCGTTGTGATCCTGCGAAATGCATTGCAAGTCATTTGGCAGGGCCTGGCGGAAAGGCAATGGACCAGTGAACAACTGATTGCCCTGGAGCAACGACTATCAGGTATCAATCTGCCGGAAGACCTTCGGCTTACCTTGCTCTATGAGCGTGACATGTTTAACCTTGTCATTGAGCAGATGGTCAGGAAACCGTTCTCGGAATGGCAGGATCTTCCCGGGCTCGATGGCTTCAATCCGCCTCCCGCCAACCAGATTGCCTGGCTGGAGAAAAATCAAATCCGGTTTAATCAGGTTTACCTGAAGTTCGGCAGGAACCTTGTGGATTTGCAGAGGGGCATCATTGACCCCGGTATCGCGGCAGCGAATGACGATTACCTCGAAAAACTGGACAAGGATGACCCGCATAACCTGCTGGCTGCTATCATGTGTATTGAACTCAGTAGTGTTGCGATGCGTTTCGGCACCTTACAGAGCGGCATCGACCATGCCCGCATTGCCGGTGCCCTGGAACAACACAGGATCAAGGACGGTAAGTATCCCGGGCAGTTATCCGATCTCGGGATGACGCCGCCCCGGGAGCCTTTCAGTGGCAATCCGTATTCCTACACTGCGGGAATCAATGAGCGATATCGTCTTCATGGAGCGGGGTGGAACCTTGTGGATGATGGTGCTCGTGTCATCTTCAGGGAAGACGGGACAAGCGTGGACAGCATGCAGGGTGACCCGGTCTGGCAGTATTCCCCGGTTCCCGGTTCATAGTATTCCCCGGGCCTGGCAATACCGGTGTCGAACCCAGCAACGGAATTCAGCCGGTTGCCCGGCAGTTGCTATTCATAGAAAGAGACGGTGCCGTTCTCCGGGATCTTTTTGCTGAATGCCTTGCCATTGAATTTATACTTGAGCAACAGGACTTTCTTGGTGCCGGGAGCGGGGTCCTTTCCTGCCACGGTATTGGACATTTCAAATTCGTATTCCCGTGCATCGAGATATTGCTTGATGGTGTGGCTCACGTCCATTTGCATCTTGGAGTTACCCGCCACGCCATAAACCGCGCTGGTTAATTCAATGTCGAGTTTCTTGTTCGATTTGGGTCTCTTGTATACCGGGTGCTTGCTGTTTCCCGCTGAGACGAAGTAGGCGACCAGGTCCTTAAGTTCCTCCGCGTTCATGGTATTAACCAACCCGGGAGGCATCATGGAAATCTTGGAACTTTTCTTGGACACCACCTCTGCCTTCTTCACACTTTTCAATTTCAGCGGCTGCAGTCCTGACTGAACGATTGAATATTCACTTTTCCCGTCGCTGACGATGCGCCCCATGACCACCGAGCCATTTTTCAGTTTCATCTCATGCTGGGCGAACTGATCAGAAATCACCAGGTTGGGTTGCAGGGTGGACTCGAGTATTGCTTTGTAATCGCTGCGCTTGGCAAGGTTGGTCAGGTCGGGGCCAATCCCTCCGCCATCATTGCCAAAGCGGTGGCAGGCCACACAGAGCCCGGCCGAGAACATCTTTTTGCCATTTGCCAGGCTGCGACCTACGAGGGGCTCCTCATTGAGCATTTTCAAGGCGGATTCCACTGTCCAGGAAACACCCGGTCCACTGGCTTTCGGTAACTTGGAGACATCGATCGTCTTAATGGCACCCATCAGATACTGCAGTGTCGTTTTATCTTTTTCAGGCACGGATGCGATTGCGGATTCCCGGATTTTATTGATATATCCGGTGAACATGTTGCCGCCTCTCTTCGCGAGTAGAGTTTTGAGTTCACCGAGATAGACTTTGCGATCCGCCATGCTCCAGCCTTCCTGGACGTCCTTCAGGCAGAAGAGGAAATGAATGTTGAGGATGTTGGGGGCGGATTGCATTGACTGCAGGATGGTTCCGCCATAGCCCCGGTTGCGTCTCATGACCGCGGCGTCAAAATCCGGTACTTTCGCCTTGGTGGTCTGCATCAGGGCAATGGTCTTGGCAACCACGGAAGGGTGCTGCAGATAGCAGAGCACCCGGCAGAGTTCCTCATTCAAGTTGTCGTCCCTGGCCGGGAAGTGTGGATCGAGCTGGTCACCAATCGCCTTTACCTGGGCTGCATCCGGTTTACCGCCCCTGCTCATGATCACGGCATAGGTTCTCAGGAGTGCCAACTGGCCGGTTTTATCCAGTTTTTCGAAATTCGCTTTCAGTAGGCGCTTGATGCTTGGGACAAGGCTGCCCTTGATGTCACTTCTTGCCAGGCTAAGCAGGGCATGAATGGCTGCCACGTCATCATTTTCAGAGTAGGCCTTGGTGGTCCAGGTTGATGCATCCTGCCACTCGATGGCGATGCGCGCGGCGTAGCGCAGGTGATAATCCTGATTGCCAAGATATGGCCAGGCTGCGGCAACCGCCCTGGGATCCGGATGACCGTGGAAGGACTCGAGCATATGGCGGGTGGCACGGGCCTTGGCATGGGCACTTTTCGTGTCCAGCTTGGAGAGGGCAGTGGATGCGCTGCCCTTGTAGGAGACCCGGTAGAGGTAGGCCTGGCCGCCGCGACCGCCGACACAGAAATACATGTTTCCATCGGGGCCGACATCGACATCGGTCAGGGCCAGCGAGCCTTTCGTGTTGGCAATGAATTCACGCTTTTCACCGACATATGAGGAGCCGCTGGGCTTGAGGTGGACGGAATACATGGTTGCAAAGGTCCAGTCGCAGATGAACAGGGCATCGCGATAATGGCTGGGAAATTTTGCGTTGGTCCCGGCGATTACGCCGGTAGGGCATCCGGGGCCGATGTCGACTACCGAGCCAACCGTGTCCGGGAAATATTTGCGCCATTTCTTGGAGGTCGCACGCCAACCGCTTTCACCACCTGAGATACCATGGTTGATCCGGGTGGGGCGATACCATGGGGCACCGATGTCCCATTCCATGTCCGCGTCATAAACGAATAATTCTCCGTCGCGGTTCAGGGCGAAGTCAACGGGGTTGCGGTATCCCATGTTCATGACTTCACGTTGCTTGCCGTCCGGGCTGAGCTTCATGACCCATCCGCCGGGAGCCTTGCCCCCGCCGTTGTGTCCATAGGCATAGTTCTGCAGGAGATAATCATCTTTCCAGTTGTCCCGAATGCGGGTCTTCTGGTACTTGGGCATTTGGGTCATGTTGCCGGCGATCGCGTAAAGGCTTTTACCATCAGGGGTGACAACCAGGGAGTGGGGGCCGTGTTCGCCGCCGCCATTCATTTCCGAGATGACTTCAGAAGGACCCAGGGTGCCATCCGCCATTACCTTTGCCCGGGTCAGGGTCTTGTTACCCATCATGTAAAGGTGATCGAAGGCATAAAGCATCCCGTAAAGCGATGACCTGACCTTGAGTTTCTTGATCTTGCTCTCATCAAGGGCTTCGCCGGGCTTGGGAATCTCAATTAAGAAGGTGCCCGCACCTCCCTGGTCCGAGACGGCCAGGCGTCCTTTGCCGTCAAAGGCCATGGAGATCCATGATCCATACTTGCCTTTGTTGACCTTGTAGACCAGGTCCACGACAAAGCCCGGTGGCACGTTCAGGCCCGTGGCGGGATCCTCGATAGGTTTTTCAAGTGGCGGAAGCTGGGCTTGGCCGAAGGCGCCCGCCAGGGAAAGGATAATGCTAAGTGATACGATTCTTGAGATGGCCATAAGTGCTTGCTCGATTGTTTTAGATCCGATTGCGCGAAAAGAAATAACGCTGAATCCGAACAGCCACCAGCCAATTCGCACACATATTATATATTATCTCAGCATGTCGGCACCATGTACCGCAGCCATCCCTCAAATGGGCTAAGCAATTTCTGGTGAAAATCCCTGACAACGGATACAATTCATCTTCCGATGAATAAGTCTTATCTGATCCAATTTGTTTTACTACTTTTCCTGGTGGCTTGGGCCGAGGCCAAAAAGCCCAATATTCTCTTCATCTACACCGATGACCAGTCCACGCGCACGGTGGGTTGCTATGAGGACGGATTTGATTTTGCAAAGACTCCGAACATTGATGCCCTGGCAAAAACGGGTGTGCGGTTTTCGCGGGCATATATTGGTTCCTGGTGCATGCCTTCGCGGGCGACGATGCTTACGGGACATCACCAGCACGGGGTGGAGTCGATGCGCATGGAGGGCAAGTATCCGGGCAGCGCGTATGACCCGAAGCAATGCCCGTTCTGGCCGGCGGTGTTCCGCAAACACGGTTACGTGACCGCCCAGATCGGCAAATGGCACACCGGCGTGGATGGTGGTTTCGGGCGCGACTGGGATTACCAGATCATCTGGAACCGGCCGAAATACGTGAAGAATTCGCCGAACTATTATCATGATCAACTCACGGAGTTCAACGGCGGTGAACCGGAGCTAGTGAAAGGTTACACCACGGATAATTACACGAGGTGGGCGGTGGAATTCATCAATGGCAAGGGGCGTGATGCCGGCAAGCCGTGGTATTTGTGGCTGTGCTATGGTGCCGTGCACGGGCCGTTTACCCCGTCAGATCGCCACAAGGGTCAATATAGGGAGGCAAAGGTGCCGGTGCCGAAGGATGTCTATCCGCCACGACCCGGCAAGCCGAAGTATGTCCAGAAAATGGAGCATTGGGAGCCGAAAAAGGGTGAGCCGGTAGAGAAGAAAGTGCGCGAACTGGGGCCGGTTGGCATGAGGGATATTCCGGGTAAGCCATTGCGCGAGTGGATCAGGCAATACCACGAGGGGGTGCTGGCCATTGATGAAGGGGTGGGTCGTGTGCTAAAGGCCTTGCAGGAGAGCGGTCAGGATGAGAACACGCTGGTGGTGTTCACTTCCGACCAGGGTTTTGGCTGGGGTCAGCACGGCTTCAAGTCCAAGGTCGGCCCCTACCATGCGACGGTGGGCGCGCCATTGATCATTCGCCCGCCGGCGGCAAGGGCGGGCAAGACTGCCGGGCGCGTGGTGAAAGAACCGGTCAGTGGTGTTGATTTGCCACCGACCTTTTTCGCGCAGGCAGGTTTACCGCTGCCGTGGGAGATGCATGGTGAGGATTTAAGCCCGCTGCTCACTGATCCCGCGGCACGGCGCACTTCACCGGCGATGCTGGTGCACACCGGCAAGATCTACGGGTCGGCCACGGCGAAGATCCCGAAGGTTGATGACCCCAGGCTCTATCACGGGCCGGGTGTTCCATGGTATGTCATGGTGGCTGAGGGGGGGTTCAAGTATGTGCGCAACCTGATTGAGGGAGAAATGGAGGAGTTGTATGACTTGAAGGGTGATCCCGAGGAATTGAATAACCTTGCCTTGAAGCCACGCTTTGACCAAACCCTTGCGCAGTATCGGCAGATGGCGATCAGGGAACTCAAGCGGACCAGGGCACCCTTCATAGGCGACTTGCCACGGCCATCAACGATACGTTAACCGGGGCACAAGGTTGATTTTCGCACACCGTTTTTCCAGATCATCAATAAGAAGCGCAAACGCCGACTAATATGAATAATAGCAGTGCAGGGAACCTCCTGGTTCTTTTAACTTCAGTTGTCATCCTTTCGGGTTGTGCCACCAACACACCGCAGGGTGCACCTGATGGCATTCCTATCATAGACACCCATATCCATCTCTACGATGCGCACCGGGCATCCGGCGTGGACTGGCCGCCTGCCTCGGACAAGGTGCTTTTCCGGTCTGTTTTGCCGGAACATTACGACGCGATCTGCAGGGCTAATGGCATTAGCGCCACGGTCATTGTCGAGGCCAGCAGCCGTGTTGAGGACAATCAATGGGTGCTTGACCTGGTGAAGCACAACCCGCAGCGATATATTGCATTGGTGGGCAGCCTGCCAATCGGCAGTGACCAGTTCAGTGTCCTGCTTGAACGTTATGCAAAAGATCATCGTTATGTCGGCATTCGCATGCGGGACCGGCCGGGAGGAGAAGACTTCTTTACCGATGCGGTCTGGCGCGACCTTGCCCTGCTCTCGAAAAAAGGCCTCGTCCTCGACGTGTTGCTGGCCAACTTCACGCTTGAGGATGTCATCACGATTGCCAAAAGATTCCCCGACTTGAAGATCCTGATCAATCACGTCACGGGGCTTACCATTACCGGGAAAGCGGCTGAAGCTGACTGGTCGAAAATGGTCAGTAAGGCAGCCAAACATAAAAATGTCTATTGCAAGGTGAGCGGCATCTTCCAGCGCAGTGGCCAGATGCCCGCCCCAAAGGAGTTGCCCTATTACGCCCCGATCCTCGAGGTGGTTTACAAGGCATTTGGCGAGGATCGTATCATTTACGGCAGCAACTGGCCGGTGACGGATCGTGGCGGGACTTACACCGAACAACTGGCGATCATCCGTGCCTTTTTTGCCCCTGAGGGTGAACGGACCCTCAGGAAGCTCTTTGCCGTCAATGCACGGAAGTTCTACGGCCTAAAATAAGCTAAATTACTCTCACGATCCCGGAATAATCATGCATGCCCTGTCACAAATCACTGCCCTTTTTCTTTTTACCCTGCTTGCCATTGCTGAAGGGGCTCAGGCAAAAACCAGCCCGCCCAATATTCTCTTTATCTTCGCCGATGATGTCGGGCAGGAGGTTCTCGGTTGCTACGGCGGGGAAAGCTACCGCACCCCTCACCTCGATGAGCTGGCCCGCACGGGCATGAAGTTTAACCATGCCTACAGCATGCCGGTTTGTCACCCCTCCCGGTTGGCATTGATGTCCGGTAAATACCCGTTCCGGCACGGCCAGGTGACCTGGGGTGATTATCCGAAGCAAGAGGAGTCCCATACTTTCGCCCGCTATTTGCAGAAAGCCGGATACGCGACTGCCATTGCCGGCAAGTGGCAACTTTGTCTCTTGAAGGATGACCCCATGCATCCGCGCAGGATGGGCCTTGACCACTGGGATCTTTTCGGCTGGCATGAGGGGCCGCGTTTCTATGAGCCGATGATTTACCGCAACGGCCGGGTGCGCACCGATACCCTTGGGTATTACGGCCCGGATCTTTATGTGCGAAGCCTGATAGAGTTCATGAAGGCCAACCGCGATCGCCCTTTCCTTGCCTACTACTCCATGGCTGTTACCCACGAGGTGACCGATGACCTGGATCCCCCGGTGCCGCACGGTCCCTTTGACCGATATGACAACTATGCGGAGATGGTGGCGGAGATGGACCGGGCTGTCGGGCGGGTGGTGGCGGCACTGAATGCCCTCAAGTTGAGGGAGAAGACTCTTATTGTCTTTGTGGCGGATAACGGCACCCCGCCTGAGATTATCATCCGTGCTGAGGGCAAAAAACTTATCAAGATTCCCGTTGTTTCCCGTCGCAATGGCCGTGACGTGCCCGGGGGCAAGAAGCAGCTGAATGATGCCGGCACCAATGTTCCGATGATCGCAAACTGGCCGGGAACCATCAAGGCCGGGCAGGAGGTAAACGATCTGGTCGATTTCAGTGATATGTTGCCGACCTTTCTGGATTTGGCGGGCGCGCCACTTCCAGCAGGCCGGAAGCTTGATGGGGTGAGTTTCGCCAACCGCCTGCGCGGGCAGGGAGCCTCACCTCGTTCTTTCACCTACTGTGAAGAAGCGGTGTTACCCAAGCCAGGTGGCGTGGAGCCGGATGGCACCAGTTCCGGGCTCAAGTGGGTGCGCAACCAGGAATGGAAGCTCTATAATGACGGTCGTTTATTTCACATGGCCAAGGATCCCTTGGAAAAAATCCCTTTCCTGGTTAACCAAGGTGGGAAGGATGCTGGAAGGATGCGCAAAGAGCTCTTGCAAGCCTTCAGGAAACTGGGGCTGAAACCATAAAGAAATCGTTTTTTCGGTCAATATTTCGGGAAGATGGCCGGGGTGGGGAAGCGTTCTTCGTGGCTGTTGCCGCCGAGGTATTCTTCGCGAGGGATGTTGACGTGGGGCCAGTGACCGGGGCGGATGCGGACGATGCGACCGGGGCGGATGCCCTCGATAATGAGGTCGGTCTTGAACCGAATATGGATTCCGCTGCAGCCTTTGCCGGGGCAGGAGTCCTATGTTTCCGATTTTCATGTTTACGGCTGCAAATGGACCAGGGATCGAATCATCTTTATGCTCGATGGCAAGGAGTGGGGATCGGGTCTGAACCTCACCGACCCGGCTAGATTCGGGGGCAAAAACATGTATAGGGACTACCCTTTCTTCCTGATCCTGAACCTGGCCATTGGCGGCAATTACTTTGGTGTCTGGGGCCCTGATGCTCCCGGGCCTGACAAGAAGAAAAAAAACGAACTCTACGATTTCACCCGTTTCCCGCAATCCATGCATATTGACTGGGTGCGTGTCTATCAGCAGAAATAGATCCCGGGAGGGATTCCTGTTAATTTTTCTGCCATTAGAAGACAGACGTGCGCCAGGGAATCCGGTTACTTCACGGCACTGGCACATGGAAGAAGTTCATCGCTTAAGACGATGAGTTCTACCTTTGGTGAGCGGTGGGCAGTACTGATGGATTGTGTGCGGGATTGTGGTTTACACGAGGTCGGAGGTCCGCCAACCCTTGCGTGCCTCGATCTCGATCAGCGCGGCGGCTTCCTTGTTGCCGTTGATCTTCAGGTTCTTGGCATCCCATTCAAGGGACTTGCCGGTGCGGATTGCAAGGGTGCCCAGGATGATGCTTTCCGTGAGCAGGCCGCTGTAGCTGAAATCGGAGACCGACTTTTCGCTGTTGCGGATGCAATTGACCCAGTCATTGTGGATGCCGGGTACACGCTTGAGCGTCTTGGGCACGCGGTTGCTGGCATTCTTGCGGTATTCCTCCCAGCGCGCCTGCGGATAGAGCCTGGGGCTGTTCGGGCGCATGCCGTCGTGACAGATGCCGCCCTTTTCTCCAACCATGATGAAACCGCCATGACCCTTGATGTCCCAGTCATAACCTTCCGGGGCCTTGGGCAGGCGCGGTCCTTCGATCCATTTTAAATCCACTGCCGGTTTTTTGCCGCGTGCAGGAAACTTGTAGGAAACAATCGAGCCGTTTGGCGTGTGGATCGAGTTCGCCGCCTCGGCCATGTCGACTTCTACCCGGTCAGGAGAGCCAAGCCCGAGTGCCCAGTAGGCGGTGTCAATGGTGTGGCATCCGATGTCACCCAGCCCGCCGCAACCAAAGCTCCACCAGGGGCGCCAAGTCGTCGGGTGCAGGGCCTTGCTGAAGGGGACATCCTCCTGGCAGGGTCCGAGCCACATGTTCCAGTCCATGCCTTGAGGAAGTTTTTCAGCCGCCGGGTAGGCCGTGCGCACCTGGCCGTTGAATCCCCATCCGCGCGCAGGTCGGTCGGTCCAGGTGAGGACTTCCTTCACCTCGCCAATCAGCCCCGCCTCGTACCATTCCTTGACCAGATAGGCACCCTCGAAAGCGTGCCCCTGGTTGCCCATCTGTGTCACCACGCCCTTTTCCCTGGCGAGGGTTTGCAACGTGCGTGCCTCCCAAAGCGAATGGACAAGTGGTTTCTCGACGAACACGTGTTTGCCCATGCTCATCGCGGTGTAGGCGATTGCGAAGTGGGCGTGGTCCGGCGTGCCAACCCCGACGGCATCAATTTGGTCGCCCATTTCCTCGAGCATCTTGCGGAAATCCTTGTAGAATTTTGCCTGCGGAAATTTCTTCTTTGCGCGCTCCCATGTGCCGGGATTGCAGTCGCAGAGTGCGACGACATTGTTACCTCCGGCACAATTGTTCAAGTCACCCCAACCCATATTGCCAAAACCAACCCAGGCGATATTGATCTTTTTTTCATTGGCACCGAAAACGCTGCTTGGCAGGAACGTTGGAAGTGCCAGGGCGGATGCACCTTTAAGGACTGCGCGGCGTGTGGTCTTTATTTTAGGGTTTTCTTTGGTCATTTGTTTTCCTGTTTTGGTAAATTTTTTTACATGCAACAGGTCACTTTTGACCGGTTGCATCTCCGTAATTAATCTTGTTTTTTTGTTTTGGGGCGTCGAGCACAACCATCTCGCGGCAATTCGAGGCACCTTTAATTATCCTGTATGATCTTTCTTATCTTTTTCATGGAAAGCAAGACATCTTTGATACAGTCCAGTGGTCCATGGTTGTTCGCTTCAGCCTTGGGTTTTTAAAGGTGCCTATTTTTTTTGCCAAGGGTATACTGATTTTTTTTAGGGTGTCTAAACCTGATTCAAGGTAATTTAGATTATGAAAAAACAATGTCTCTCATTCCTTTTGCTTGTCGCCCTGACGACCAGCCTGAGGGCCAGGGATTTGCCCAGGGCTCTTATTATCGGTGATTCCATATCAATTGGCTATACGCCGCATGTGGTGGCTGCCCTGAAGGGCAAGGTTGAGGTCATCCACCACAAGGGCAACGCCCAGCATACCGGCACGGGATTGAAAATGCTTGATCGCTGGATTGGTGAGAGGCCATGGGATGTGATCCATTTCAACTGGGGGCTCTGGGACCTGTGCTACCGGCATCCCGAGTCCAAGGTCCAGGGCCGCCGCGACAAGGTCAGGGGCACGCTCACAATTTCTCTGGAGCAATACGAGAAGAATCTCGACCAGTTGGCCTCCCGCCTGAAGAAGACCAGGGCCAGGCTGATCTGGGCGCATACCACAACGGTGCCGAAAGGTGAAGCGGGGCGCAAGGTCGGCGATGATGACAAATATAATGAAGTCGCTGCCAGGGTGATGAAGAAACATGGCGTTGAGATCAATGACCTCAATGCCTTGAGCGATTCTTTCCCTTCCGGGCTCTTCACCGCAGCCGGCAACGTGCACTTCAAGGCAGAGGGATCCAAGAGGCTCGGGCAGGCGGTGGCAGGCAAGATCACCGCGGCTCTCGGCCAATGATGACACCCCGGAACTTCTTCCCAGTATTCATGATGTTCTCACCAGCCATTCATTTCATGAGGTTCAAATCCGCATTTCTCTTTATCCTGCTTTTACCGACCTTGCCGTTGATTGCGGCACAAGGTCAAGTTGCTGATTCCCCGCCCAACATCATTTTAATCCTGGCCGATGACATGGGCTTCGGGGAGCCAAGTCATGCCGGGGGTATCATTTCCACCCCGAACCTTGACCGGATGGCCGGGGAAGGCATGCGCTTCACCGATGCCCACACCACCTCGTCAGTCTGCACTCCGACGCGCTATGGCATCCTGACGGGGCGCTACAATTGGCGCAGCAGGCTGAAGAGAGGAGTGCTGTTCAAGGCAACCGACAAGGCGTTGATGGATGCCAAGCGCCTCAATCTTGCCAACTTCCTCCAGAAGGCCGGCTATCACACCGCTTGTGTTGGCAAATGGCATCTCGGGGCGGACTTTGAGCGGGTGCCGAAAAACCCGGAACCGGACAAGCGCAAGCGGGACGCTTCCTGGCAGGTCGACTATGCCAAGCCTTTCAGGAACGGGCCGGTGGACGTCGGCTTCGACGAAGCCTTCTTCATCCTCTCCTCCCTCGACATGGCTCCCTACGTCTATCTTCGCAATGACCGAGCGGTGGCGATTCCATCTGTGAACAAGGGGTTTCCGCACAACGAATACAATAAATACCAGCGCATCGGGGCCGCCGCCGCAGACTTCGAAGCCAGTGACTGCCTGGCGGACTGGGCTTCCGAGTCGCGCAACTACATCAAGCGCCGGGCAGAGGACAAGAAGAAACCCTTCTTTCTCTACCTGCCATTGACCTCACCGCACACCCCGATTGCCCCGGGGAAAAAGTTCAAGGGCAAATACCCGCAATACAGCTGGTATGCGGACTTCATGGCCGAGACTGACTGGGTGGTCGGGCAGGTGCTTGAGCAGCTTGAGCAGTCCGGGATCGACAAGAACACATTGATCATCTTCACCTCTGATAACGGCTTTGCCCCCTATGTAAAGATTCCAAAGATGATCGAGGCCGGCTATCGTCCTTCCGGTTCCTGGCGCGGGGCAAAGGCGACCATCTATGAGGGTGGGCATCGCGTGCCTTTCATCGTGCGTTGGCCCGGCAAAGTGAAAGCCGGATCCGTCAACCCGACGACAATTTGCACGACTGATTTCTTTGCGACCTTTGCTGAGTTGGTGGACAAGAAAGGCAATATTCCCGATAACGCCGCCGAGGATTCCTTTTCTTTTCTTCCCTGCCTTAAGGGGGCAAAGAAGCCGATTCGACCATTCACCATTCATCATTCTATCTCGGGAGTATTCGCCATCCGCAAGGGGGACTGGAAATTGATTCTCAACAAAGGCGCCGGTGGAGGATGGGGTGGTTCCTGGGAGAAGACAAAGACCACGGCAAAGCTTGTCCAGCTCTATAACTTCAAGGATGATCCCGGTGAGACCAGCAACCTGGAGGATGATCACCCGGAGGTCGTGACGGAGCTGGTGGATGAACTTGCCAAGGCATTCCGGGATGGCCGTACTACCCCGGGAGCGAGGCAAAAGAACGAGGGCTGGCCCTATCGTGATGGGGCAATACAGGCCAAGTTTCCCCAACTCAGGGAGAAATGAAGCACATACTGGCTTTTTTCATCACAAACGGTCAGTAGGATTGTTGGAAAGTGGAGAGCCTCTCAACCAGAAACAGACATGTTACCATGTGGTATTATGTTGAGTTAGCATGAATCGTCTACGTCCCGTATTTTTCTGTCAGCCATCGATGGCTCTCCTGATTGGTTGTCTTTTTATCTTGGGCGCAATGAATCTGCCCGCCGCCAAGGCGCCATTGGGTCAAAAGCAACTGCAGGCACAAGCGGAACTGATTGTCACCGGCAGGGTCATTGCCGTGAAATCCAAGGTGCAGAAGTCCCGGGTTGAACGGGCCTTCGGGATTCACCGTGACAAGGTATTCACCCTCACGATAAAGGTGGCATCCATCTCGAAGGGAACCGGGGTGAAAGTGGATCAGGAAATCCGGGTTGTGGCATGGCAGCCCTCGGTGCGCATTCCACCCCACCCCGGCCTTCAGGGGCACGATTCAATTCCCGGGAAAGGCGATACCGTAACGGTGTATTTAAAGTGGAATAAGGCCGGCAAGGTCTGGGAGCCACTTCTTCCCAATGGGATTGAGATTAAAAAGGAAGCCAAGCGATCAAGTTAAGAGGCTGAAGCATTGCAAGTGGATTGTCCTTGTGGATTAATGCGTTCACCAGTCGCAAAAGCACTGCAAAGAGACGTAAGAGACGTAAAGTTTGCGTTGCTTTCTCGAGAAGATCCTGAGAAAACTTGAATGAAATAAACTCACCCACCATTAGCCCATTATGAAAAAACTGAAGATAGTTTCATTCCTGCCGGTCCTTTTTATGTTTAGCAGCCAGGTGTTGGCCGAGTTTCAGTTCATTCCCATCAGCAATGACGCGGACTCGGATATTAGTGCCCATAATACCTATACCCACGCCATTGACTTCGGCAATCAGCCCGGTGGTAACCCGCTGGCCAATGTCAACGGGGTGCAGTTTGCCAATGGGAACCCGGGTGCTTTTCCCGGTGCGGTGGGTTCCGGCACGGTGGGCACCGGTTCCTCGACCATTCCCAACAGTCACAATGGAAACGGAGGCCACAATACCTCCGGTTTTGTCTCCGGGTTGTTCGGCGACATGATTTTCAACGACTCGACCGCAGATATCCAGCTTACCGGATTGACGCCCGGGATCACCTATGATTTTCGGTATTACATGCGGCAGTGGGGGGCGGGTACGCGTACACAGGATTTCCTCTTCGATGGTGACGGTGACGGTACGTTTGAAACCATCCGGATCTCTGAGGACAATGCGGCCTTGGATCCACCCGGGTTGGCGACAGGCAATCAGGCTTACGCGTTTTCTTACACCTACAGGGCCGGAGCCAGTGGCACCCTGAACCTCAAGGTAAACATGATTACCGGCGGCACCTTCCACCTCTACGGGCTGACCAATCAGGTGGTTAACGTGGCGGATGCCGACGGGGACGGGTTGCCGGATGCCTTTGAGGTGGAGCACACGGATCCCGAGTCAACCACCGCCCTCAATGCTGCCGATGACCTGGATAATGACGGGCTGACCAACCTGGAGGAATTTCAGAGCGGGACTGACCCGAACAATGCCGATACCGATGGTGATGGGCTTGATGACGCTGATGAAATTGCCGGTGCGGGATCGCGTCCTGCGACGAATCCTGCCAAGGCTGACACCGACGGCGATGGTCTCAGTGACCTTGTTGAGACCAACACCGGTTCGTTTACCGACGCAAGCGACACGGGCACGAACCCCGATCAGGCTGACACGGACATGGACGGTCTTCCCGATGGTGTGGAAGTTGCTGCCGGCAGTGATCCGCTTGCTTCTCCATTTCGATTTATCCCCATCAGCAATGATGCGGACTCGGATATCAGTGCCGATAATACCTATACCCACGCCATTGATTTCGGCACCGGCACGGTGGCCAATGTCAACGGGGTGGAGTTTGCCAAGGGAGGTGGGGGTGCCTTTCCCGGCACGGTGGGCACCGGCTCTTCGACGATTCCCAATGTTCACGGTGGAAATGCAGGCCACAATACGTCCGGTTCTGTCTCCGAGCTGTTCAGGGACATGACTTACAACGATGCGACTGCGGACATCCAGCTTACCGGGTTGACGCCCGGGGTCACCTATGATTTTCGCTATTACATGCGGCAGTGGGCACTGAGCACGCGCACGCAGGATTTCCTTTTTGACGGGGACGGTGATGGTGTGTTCGAGAGCTCCATCCGGATCTCCCAGGATAATGCATCCCTGATTCCTCCCGGGTTGGCTGCATCCAATCAGGCTTACGCGTTTTCCTTCACCTACACGGCCGGGGCGAGTGGCACCCTGAACCTCAAGGTAAACAGAATTCCCGGCGAAGCCGGAACCTTCCACCTCTATGGGCTGACCAACCAGGTGGCCTTCATGCCGGATGCCGACGGCGATGGATTGCCGGATGCCTTTGAGGTGGAGCACACGGATCCCGAGTCGGCCACCGCCCTCAATGCCGCTGATGACCCGGATAATGACGGGCTGACTAACCTAGAGGAATTTGAGAACCGGACCGACCCGAACATTGCCGACAGCGATGGTGACGGGCTTGATGATGGTGATGAAATTGCCGGTGTGGGGTCGCGTCCTGCGACGGATCCTGCCAAGGCCGACACCGACGGCGATGGTCTCAGTGACCTTGCCGAGACCAACACCGGTGCGTTTGCCGGTGCGAGCGACACGGGTACAGATCCTACCAAGTCCGACACCGATGGTGACGGTGCGCCTGACGGCGAGGAAGTGGCTGCCGGCAGTGATCCGCACGACTCCGATGATCTTCCGCCCCTTCCTGATGGCTTTGCATTGACCGGTCCGCTGACCGATGACGCAAGTTCCGGGATTGACCCTGCCAATGACTATACGCATGCCATCAGTGGAGGGGGTGCGGAGACGGTCAATGGCGTGAATTTTGAGCTGCTCAACTCCACGACACTTCCGCCGAACTTCAACTGGACGGTGTCCTCGGTGAAGAACCAGATCGACAACAACAACGGCGGCTGGAATTTAGGTGCCAGCGGGGTGACCGGCCCGGGATTGCAGGGCCTGCTCGGCTCCTTCACCTATAATAATGATGGCAATGCAGGATCAAACCAGACCTTTACCCTCAGCGCATTGACCCCCGGGCAAACCTACGAGACCCGGCTCTACATGCGCAAGTGGGACAACTCGACGGCAAGGGGCCAGACGGCGACTTTCACGGCGGGGGGACAGGCTTCCTCATCAATCACCTTCTTTGAGGATCACCCTGAGGTATTGCCGACCGTCCTGCCGAACCGTGACTCGGCATGGTATCTGAGCTACACATACACGGCGGATGCCTCGGGAACCCTTGCCATTGGCTTTGAGGTCCAGCCCAGTGGAGTGGTGCAGGGAAATCCCGGCAGTTTCCATCTCTATGGCTTGACCAACCAGGTGGCCTCGGCCCCGGCTCCCCTTGAGATTACTGATATCAGTTACAATGCGGCGACATCCTCATTGTCGGTCGTGTTTAATTCCCAGCCCGGTGCCAATTATGCCCTGGATTATTCAACGACTCTTGAAGAAGGGGACTGGCTGGAGCTCGACGACGGGATTGTTGCGGAGGGTTCCCAGACGACGGTGGTTGATAATTTCCTCATCACTAACTTCTCCCAAATGGGTTTTCTGAGAATCAGGAAGATCGAATAATCATGGCGCGCCCGGATGGAGTCAGCTGATACTGCCATGTGCAGGCAACGAGAGAAAATAAATGCTTCCCCGGGTAAATGCCCTAAGGATTCATGCATCAGCCACGTTCCAACGACAAATCCATCATCCCGCACATCAAAATGAAAAAGGCATTGTTCGCCTTCCTCACGTTCATCCTGACCCTTTCCTCTTATGGACTGGACAGGGATTACGTGCCCCGCGCAATGCTCACTAAGGATCAGGAGAAGGAGGTGATCGTTCTGGCTAAAAAATGTGGCATGAAGGAGGTCTCCAAGATCTCTACCCACAACATGTATCCATCCCCTTTTCGTGGCATACGCTTGCAAGGTCCCGAGCAGGTCAAGGGCCGTGAGGTTTCCTATTCTGTGTTAAGCATGAGTCATGGTGCGTGGCTCGAACCGGGTGCAAAACCCCGGAAAGGACAAATTCAGATGGGCAAGTTCTGGGCAGGCAAACCCTATACGCGAAAAAAGACGATCCTTAAGGTGGGCAAGAAGGAGTTTCAAATCGGATCCATAAATGGAATGACTCCCGAACAGTGCGAAACTATCCTCGGCTTGTTATTGAATGGAAAATACGAGCTTGGCCCCGCCGTTAATAAAAAGACAATTGACCAGGTGGGCTGGGATAAGCCCAGTAACTTCTCCAGGCGGGGTGAATCCATCTCGGTCGGATTCCTGCACAAGGCCAAGGACGCCGGGTTCTTCGACCTTCAGATCAAGATGGTCGGCAAGAAGCTGACCATCGAGCAGATGTTCCAGGCGATTCCCTAGCTGCCTCTTTGGCGGCGGTATTGAGAGGGGGTGCTCCCTTCGACGCGGACAAACACCTTGTGAAGATGGTCGGCGTTACGAAAGCCGCAGTCCCTAGCTACCGTTTTCAGGGGAGCAGTGGATTCCACTAACCGCCGCTTAGCCCTTGCCAGCCGCAATCGGGTAATTTCTCTGGCGATACTTTTCTTCAGCGATTCCTTAAATTGGCGCTCAAGGCTGCGGCGATTGACCCCTATTTTATTTGCGACATCCGTGACCTTGATGGGGTGGTGGGCATTCTCGGACATGAATCTCAAGGCACGGGAAACGGTCGGGTTTTCAGCAGCATAGGAGTCAGTGGACTGGCGGGGGATAAGTGTATTGAGTGGCACGAGTTCGGGAAATTTTGGAGGCTTTGATCCTTTCATCATGCGATTAAGGAGTGCCGCAGCCCGATACCCTACGTGTTCACGGCTCTCGTCGATACTGGTAAGGGTTGGAGGAGGGGAGGAGCATATAGTGGCTTCATTAGAGCATCCCACAATACCCAGCTCTTGTGGAATGGTGAGGTCTTGTGCCCGGCAGACATCAATCAGGTAGCGGCAATACAGGTCATTGACCACAAAGATCCCGGTTGGAGGACGTAAGGAGGCGACCCACTTTTCCATGCCCTCGATAAGAGTTTTCCATCCTTGTGTGGTTGTTGTTGCGTCCTTGCGGGAAAAACGGAAAGGTGAGCAATCCAGGCCTTCCTGCTTAAGGCGATCGCGGAAACCTGCCAATTGCAATACCGCATACTTGTCACGAAGAAACCCCAAGTAGCCAAAACGCTTGAATCCCCGGCTTAGCAGGTGTTCGGCTGCTATTTTTCCTGAGGATTCACAGTCAGGGAAGACACTGGGCAGGCTCCTGACGGGAGTGTTCATCCACAGGTTCACAAGTGGCACGTTCATGCGCTTGGCTGCCGCAGCCAGGGGAACTGTAGCACGTGCCAGAATACCATCGAAGGAGGGTGTCCCCCCGTTTATTTTCAATATACTTGCCATCGATGGGGTAATGGAACATTCCCATCCCGCCTCGTCGGCATAGCGTTGGCATCCTGCGTAGGTTTCCAGATGCCGCTTGAATCCCCATTCAACCTCCAGGGCAATGGCAACCCGTTTGACTTTGCGATGTTTCATTCGCTGAATTTAAGCGCATCGCCTGCTGCATGGCAAGATTACTGTGTCGCAAATACACTGTAAAGAAACGCAAAAAGGATGCCTGGATGATTTGCCCTCCCGGGAACATTACGATACACTGATAACCTTCAGATTTTGTGATAAAGGATTTATTTAAACAAACCATTAGCCCTATGAGACGTAATAACCTTCCACGCACTCTTGTGTTTTTTTTCCTGTTGGCGCCTTTAAACTTTGTACTTTTGGCCAAGGAATTACCTGATCCCGACGGCAAGCCGGCGGATATGACAAAGAAGGTCAAGGTCTTCATCATCATGGGCCAGTCAAATACGCTCGAGATGGGGAGGGTCAAGGGCGACAAGAAAGGCACGCTTGAATACGCGGTTAAGACTGAAAAACTCTACCCTTTCATGGTTGATGACGCGGGCAACTGGACCAAGCGCCAAGACGTCCGAAACGTGCATGTGATGGGCAGTGGCGGGCCCGGTAAGACTCGTGACATGCGCAATGACTGGCTGACCGTATCCGGGGGCAAGATCGGCATAGAGACTGGTATCGGTCATCAGATCGGCAACGTGCTGGATGAACCCGTAATGATCCTCAAGAGTTCGATCGGCAACCGGGCCCTCGGCTGGGATCTCCTGCCCCCCGGGAGCGAGAGCTTCGAGTTTACCGATAAAAAGGGCGTGACCTGGGTGCATCCCGGTTACAAGGGGAGTCCTGAACGCTGGAAAAAGGGTGAGGAGCCAAAGAAGATCGGATGGTATGCCGGCTTGCAGTATGACGGCGATGTCGCCCGGGCAAAGCAGGTTCTCTCGGAACTCGACAAGTATTATCCCGGGGCAAAGGAATACGAGGTGGCCGGCTTCTTCTGGTGGCAGGGCGATCGCGACAGTCGCAGTGCAGCACTTTCCGGGCGGTATGAGAAAAACCTCGCTCATCTTATCAAGACTCTTCGCAAGGACTTCGATTGCCCCAATGCCAGTTTTGTCTGTGCTTCCCTTGGACAAACCAAGGAAGGTTCCACTGATGGTGGCGGTAAAATACTGAATGCCATGCAGGCAGTTGATGGCAAGTCCGGCAAGTATCCTGAGTTCAAGGGGAACGTCGCCAGTGTCTATACGCACCCGCTTTCCAAGGGCGGAAGCTCCGGTGGCCACTACGGCGGAAATGCCGAGACCTACATGAATGTTGGCGAAGCCATGGGTAAGGCGATGGTGGAGCTTTTAAAGCAGCAGTAGGTCGATGGACAATTTCTCTGGGCCATGTCTATGCGTGACACGAAAATATTTAAGCTTGGAGGTTTAGCTTTCCCGGGAATTCTGATTCAAAGCTTTTCAGGAAGATCGGATGATTCCACTCCTGATTATAGACCGGCAGATTCGTGAGGTTTTTGCCGGTCTTCTTTTTTGGAGTGGCGGAACAATTTTGAGTGTAGTTACTCGTTATGAAAAACAAGGACCACGGAACCGTGCTGCTGGCCTCTGCAGTGGTATTGCTGGCCGGTGCGGTTTCTATCGGCAGGGGTGGCTTGATTCAGGCGTTTTTCCGGTTTCCGGGACATTTCTTATGAAATGGCAGCCAATGCCGTTGGCTATGTCCTGCTTGCCGTTGGAGGGGTAACCTTCCTGATTACATATTTTAAATACCATGGAACCGGCAAGTGAAGCTAATGCGGATGTTTATGGAGTCATTGGCAAGGCGATGAGAATGCTTTTTATCCAATGACAAGAAATCCAAATAAACCGGGTGCCTCGGCTGGTCTTGAGCTTGATCCTTGGTGGTCTGGTCTGGTCATTCTAAATCTGCCCGGTAAGAACAACTGTACTGATGACTGAAGAAGGATGAGGAGGAGGTTGTGGCAGTGGTTATTTTTCACGGTGTTGGTGTGTTCTCTTGCGCTTGCTGCCCTGTTTTTCTTCGAGCAGCCAGTTGCTGATTTCGCTGTTAACTTGCTGGAACCCTGGCTTGACCTGTGTGCTGTCATCACTCCGGAGCAATGGCAGACTCAGGATAATATTCTTCTCGGATTGATGTGGCTGTTCTTCGGGGTGATCGTTTACGCAATGTTGATCAGCATGGTTTGCGTCACCCTGCTGGCAACAGTCGGGAAATGTTGCAAAAAAAAATCAAGAAACGAGGAGACTCGGCACATCAACCCATGAGCGGGGTTCCTTTTCCCTTTGCGTCACGTGACGCAGTTACAGCAACAAATTCTCAAGCCAATGGCTTTGTTTCAAGAGAAGAGTAAGAAGGTCCTAGCTTCCGGTGTATTGACTCTTTCCTTTACCGCCGGACTTGTAACGATCGGCTTTCTCCTGACCTATACCATTCAGAATGATTCGGGCCATACCGGGCTTGATCCTTACCATGCCCTTGCCGTGTTTGTTCCCGTCAGCATCATCGGGTTGATCCATCTCGCGGTGGTGCGACCTTTTGGAAGTGCCGGGTGGCTTGCCGCCTCGGTATTCGTTGTGGGGCTTTTTGGCGTAGCTCTTTTGGTCTTTCTGGATCGAAGCAATACCCTCCTGCAATATGAGGTGTGGATTGAGAGAGGCATGCCGGAAAGATGAGGATTAACCAGTAAACTGAAATAAAAATAAGGATTATCTATGCCAGCCTCACATCCTTGTTGCTCTCGGGCCTTGCATCTCTGGCAGGCGATACCAAAGATAAGGTTGAAGGGGAAATCAGACAGAAAATCCTGAAGAACACGACCGTTTCTATCTTGTCGGCAATTCAGGATATAGGTTTGGCCAAGTGAAGCGGGCTCTTGCAACAGCGCAAAGATAATTAAGAACGGCATAATAGGTAAACCGATGCGAATGACTTCAGACGACACCCGTAGTGGCAACCGATTGCATGGCCTATTGTTTTCGATAATGATTTGGGGTGCTGTGGGGTTTATCTGCGC
>JAPYUT010000118.1 GCA_029940475.1 Verrucomicrobiales bacterium
GCAGATACACGATCTCCACGCCACCATTCTGCACCTGCTCGGGATCGACCACGAGGAGTTGACCTACCGCTTCAGCGGCCGTGACATTCGACTGACCGATGTATACGGGAAGGTCATCAAGGATATCCTGCTGTAATGATGATTTTCCACCCGTTTTATGCATTTTAATCCCCAAGGCTTTGGCCACCTTGACTCCGCCCCGGGATTTACAGCGATTTCAAGAACCGGACCAGTGCCGCCCGGTCATCGGCAGGCATTCCCCGGAACAATTCCCTGGAAACCTTGGCCTCACCGCCATGCCAGAGGATTGCCTCAGCCAGGGATCTGGCCCGGCCATCGTGCAGGTAAGCCTCGCCGTCACTGACACCATCCGTTAACCCGATGCTCCAGAGAGGTGCGGTGCGCCACTCCGCACCGCTGGCGGCATGCTCGCCCAGGGTATCAGCCAGCCCCGGACCAAGGTCGTGTAACAACAGATCCGTGAACGGCTCGATTACCTGGCTACGCAACTCGGCCAGCGGGTGAAACGCGCTGGTCCGCACCCGTCGCGCATGACACTTGTCACAGCTGGCAGAAGAAAACAACTTTTCACCCCGCAGGGCCCCGGGATCCTCGAGATTGCGCCGGGCACTGACGCCAAGGGTTGAGATGTATCGCGTAAGCTGTCGCAGGTCAAGGTCGGCAAGCTCAGGGGTTTCGGCTTCTGCGCTCCCATCAGGCTTGGGCAGCACTGCCGTGCTCACGCCCATGTCACTGTTAAGGGCCACGGCAACCTGATGGCGCAAATGCGCCTGCCCGGCTTTATGGCCAAAACGTCCCAGCCGCCGCTGGCCGGTCTCAGGATCCGGCACAATTTGCGGCCGGCCGGAAATGCCGTCACCATCATCATCCTCCACGTCGACCCTTGCCAGGATCACGCTCTCGGGTATTGCCTCAAGCAGGCCTAGCCCCACGAGCTGCGGGGTAAGGCGCACCGAGAATTGCCTTGGCTGCGCCCCATCGAAGGCATACCTCGGCTTGCGCAGGGTGTAGGGGGTGCCGTCCGCATATTTGGCATTGATAATTTCCCAACCGGCCAGGATGGCGGTGGCCTCGGGCGGGCTTTTAACGGACTGAGGCTGCAACGCAGAACCCAACCCATCCTTGGGCGCAAGCTTGATAACGCTCTGGTGCATTGGTGAGCGAATCTCCGGCGGCAGGGCACGGCCATTGTTGACGTGGCAGGCAATGCAGCTTCGGGCGACGTATTGCGGGCCAAGTTTTCCGGCTTGCGCAGAATAGGACGGGTTGGGCTGCTCGGAATGTCTGCCGTCACCGAAGTCAGTATGGTGCAGCCTCCTGCCAAGCACGAAAGGTTGCGCGCTGGCCGGGGAAATATTGCCGGCCATTTGCTTGAAACGGTGAGCGGGCTCGTTGGAATACTGGAAGGGCAGCGTGGTGCCGCCACCCAGCAGGGCAGAGCCGGGCAGTGGTATCGATTCCAGCCGCTCGCCTTCACCGCGCCACGGCACGATGCCACTCCCGATGATATAAAGAAATGCAGTGCCGTAATAGGCAGTGCGCCCATTTCGGGGATCGGCAAGGAAAGGGCTGAGCTCGAACTCCATCCGGTCGCCCATTCGCAATGCCCGGTCCTCGGAAGGATTGTGACGCAGCGTGATGGTGTATTGCTTGTCGCCAACGGGCTTGGCAATACCGTTATGGTGATACTCCGCCACGGTGTTGATACCGCGGAAGAAGCAGCGGAAGTTCGGCCCGTCCAACTCCGTGCGCGCGGTGATGTTCACGGTGATGTCCTTGCCGCCCCTGGCCACGCGATCGATGATCTCGATCCCTAAAGTGCGCTCCTCCCAGTAAAAGCTCAGGAAATGGTCATAAGCCTTGAACTGCTTTTCCCGCGCATGCCGGTCCCGCACGCGGTCGCCGATACGCGTAATCAAGGCCTCCCCGGTGAGAACCGTGGTGTCCGCTTCCAGCTTCGTGGTTTTATCAAATAATGGCTTTATTTGCGGCGCAGCCAGCAAGCCGGTGGCGAAGGTGAGTAAAAAAAACTGCACACTGAGGGGAACCAGTGGTTTCATTGGGCTCACCATACCGCCATATCGAAGAGGCGACAACTCACAGCATCCAGGCATTACCCATCGCTCCCGCTGCATCTTTATTTTCCCTATATTTTTAATGTCACCTCGTTAGGATGTACACAAACCATGAAAGACATTCTATCCTCTCTTTTCTTTCTAGGATTCGTTTTTTCTGCCACCTGGGCCATTGCCAAGCCGCCATTTAAATACGTCTGGGGAACGGCGCATCATGTTTTGCCGGAAACTCATTCTGAAGAATCGGGATATTTCTCACTTTGTGAAGGTAATGACGGACGCATTTACGTTGGGACTTCAAAATACAACCACAACGCCTACATCGTGGAATTTGATCCACTCACTGCAAAGCAGCGCATCGTGGTGGATGCCCACAGGGTCTGTGGACTAACAGCTGAAGGTTATGCTGCCCAGGCCAAGTTTCATACACGCAACGATGTCGGGCCCAGTGGCGTGATCTATGCCGGGACCAAGCAGGGTTACCGGAAGAAGGGGGATACTTCCGAATACCCCGGAGGTCATTTCATCACTTACGATCCGCGTAACGACACTGCCCGCAACCTTGGCATACCCTATAAGAAACAGGGCATTGCCGATGTCGTGGCGGACGAGTCACGCGGATTGGCCTACATCGTCACCTGCGAGGACCAGCACTGGATGCTCTATGACTTTGCTGCCAAAAAATTCAGCGAACTGGGCCCGATGCTTACCCCCTACGCCACCACTTTGGTAGACAGCGCAGGCAATGCCCACTCCCTGACCAAGGATTTCCAGTTGGCGACCTACAATCCCAAAACCAGGAAAGTGATCCAGCGTCCCATAGAAATCGGCGGGGAACCTTTCGTGCGTGAGAATCAATCAGCGATTCCCACCTGGAACCTGTCTGCGAATGGCCACACGGCCTGGCTGATCCTGATGAACGATGCCGGCCTGATTTCCATCAACCTCTCTTCCAGGGGAAACAAGGTGAAGGGCGTCAACCACGGGCTCATGCTCAAGGGGGAGAACCCTGATTCGCGCAGTGCACTGACGATTGCCCCGGATGGCAACATCTACACCCTGATCAGCGTAAAAAACACCACGGGATTTGGTCAGGGAAAACTGCATCATCTCTGCCGTTATGATCCTGAGAAAAAGCGCCACGAAAATCTCGGGGTATTGGCGGTAAAAAACCCCGACTTCTTCGACTTCAAGCCGGCCAACGGCAAGAAGCCTCCCTGGAGCCATGGCTACCATACCTTGCCCGATGGCACCATGACCCCCTTGCATAACCACATGGCCCTCATCGCCACCCGCGACAATACCCTCTACGCCACCATCATCTATCCCTTTACCCTGCTCAAGATCGATACCTTCCGCAAGGACCCGCCGGCTGCCGGACCTGCCGAAAAATACCTGCGCTCCATTCACCAACACCTCGACCGCATCGAGAAAAATCTTCCCCAGTTGACCAAGTTGGGTGAAATGAGCGCGGAACGCTACGAGCGCGGTGGCTTGGTCGGTTTCCATTGGCTGGGAGCCACCCTGGAGCAGGAGTTGATCGGGCGTAGTGGCGGCCTCATGCACATCGGGTTCGATCGCCCCTGGAAGGACAAGGAGCTTCGAACCGAGGCCGAAAAGGCGCAGGATTTGGCGGTGGTGGCATGGGATGCCGACCCCAAACCCAACGACTTGAAGCGCATACAACAATTCAAGGCCGCGGGCCAATTCGTCCTCGGCTTCGGCTCCAAGAACAATCCCCGCCTGGCCGAGCATACCAGGGCCTGTGATGGTTGGGTGGATCTGGACACCGAGCCAAAGGACAGCGATCCGGGCAAGCTGAGCCACGTCGTCGGGGCCGTTTCGGGTTGGATCTGGATGGCCGAAACCATTGCCGCCCACACCCGCAAGGGGCGTATGCCGACAATGTGGAAAAGTTGGGCCATGGAAGACGGCCGCGATTGGTCGGACCGCTTTTTCCGCAAGGTGAAATACCACAAGGACTTTTCCGTTGCCCCCATACCAAAGGGAGTATTGGCCAAAGCTTTCCTTAATCGGATTCGCTCCCAGTTGCTGGCCTTGGAAAACACCCAGTTGCCCACTCTCCGCGGCTTCGCCGACTCCATTGCAAAGGAAACCAAGGCCGGCCGACGCACCGTGGTGGCTTCCAG
>JAPYUT010000055.1 GCA_029940475.1 Verrucomicrobiales bacterium
GCTGATAATAGCACTGGTGGACATGTTCGGGGTAAAGTAACCAAATTCAGCCTGATTCACCTTACCATCCAGCTTCGCGGTTACCTTCCCTCCGCCTTCCGTTTTGCTTTTAAAGAACAAAGTACGGTTCACTCCAGGCTTAAGCTTCTCAATCTCGAAAACCTTCCCGCCGGCCCTTACCTCAATATCCTCCCAATCCTTTTTACCCTTGTTTAGCAGGGTGATGTCATTCTTGGCACAGCCCACCATTAAGAGAGCGACTATCATTGTTACGAGTATTTGTTTCATTTCTCTTCAGCTTTCAATTCTTCACCGCTCTTGCCGCCGTGTTTGCGCAGGACTTCGGCGGTTTTGGTGCGTTTATTCGCGAGTGCCTCATCCAACGGGGTTTGGCCTTTCGCGTTAACCGCATTTATCTTCGCTCCGTTAGCAATTAGCAGTTCACAAACCTCGGAAGCCGCTTCTTCTGCATAACTTCGCGCCACTTGATGCAAAGTGGTTTCTCCGGATTTAGCACGGTAGGGTTCATTGTCTTGAATCATGCTGCCCGATTTCAGTTTCACATTCACATCCGCCCCCTTGGCTATCAGCAGTTTAGTCAGGTCCATATACATGACACCACTCTTGGGACTCCCTTGAGCCGCACCCCACGCCGCCGAATATAATATCGTTTCCCCGTCACTCAATGTCTTGGCATTGACATCCGCTCCCGCATCGATCAACAAGCCGGCGGTCTCCTTGTTACTCGCCCAATGTAACGGGGTATGGTGGGTGTCATCGATGGCTTTGACATTGGCTCCTCTGTCAATGAGCAGCTTAATCATTTCAAGGTGACTCCCTTTCCAATCCTCATTTACAGCATGGTGCAATGAGGTCATGCCTGGTTCATCCTGTAAATTGACGTTCCCGCCTTGATCGAGAAATTTTTTGACTGCCGCAAGATTTCCAGCACACACGTCACTTAGCAGGCGTGCTTCAGCGCGCCCCAGGTAAACTGAATCCACGTGAGGATCACAACCAAGCAAAAGGACAGCCGCAAGTGTTGTAATAAGTATTGGTTTCATTTCACGGCTTTCCTTTTTTGACCACGTAGTGAATCTTAATCCCATGTTTGGATTCCACCTTGATGGCGTTATTCTCCTTGTAGGCAGGTGAATTAGACTGGTTATAGGACACCTCAAGGTTCTTATCGTCAATCCACTTCACCTCAATATCGGTGAAGGCTTTCCACGTCTTGTGCTTGCCCAGAAGACCAGCACGTTGGTCCAGTTTCTCGTCCGCTTTCCGCAGACTTGCGTTGAAATAAAAGTAGCCGGCGGCTCCGCCACCGGAGCAGGAGAAACTCGTGGCGATGAGCTTGCCATTCGGTGATTTCTCTTCACCAATAATTTCAATCTTATCTGTATCAGGCCCTCCTCCAGAAAAATCAATACAACCCACCGGGAGCACGGGCAGGCTACATATTACGGCCGAGGCAAAGATTGATTTAAGGTTATTCATTTTTTATCCCTGCCATTAAGGTTTTTGTCTTGCTGTCGCTGCAAGTCGGCGCGGTGGACATGGCCAGCTTCTGGGTGTTCTTTTTCGGATGAATCAGGCTCTTCCTTTTTCTCTTTCGGGAAGGTAACCGTACCATCGTACCCAATTACGACCATCCTCATTTCCATTCCCTTGAGAAGTTTCATCGTTTCTTCCTTGGATTGGGCGGTTTTCAAACCCGTTGGGAATCTGGTAACCATGACCCCCCAATCATCCGCGCCCCATCCGCCTTTAACCATGACGTAGAGAAAATATTTCTTGTTTTGCCTCCACCCAAATTTTTTCTCGACCGCATCGAGTGCAACCTTCGGGATTCCCACCTGCTTGGCGATGGCGGAGTAAAACTGATCAGGGTCAGGGTATTCTTCAAGCAACTTCACACCCACGATCTTGGTTTTGTAAAGCTTTTCGAAAAACTCGACTTTCTTGCGCTCAGAGGCCGCTTCGTCGGCGTAAGCAAACTGCGCCAGAAAAAGGCACGTGCATATTGAGATCATAAGTTTCTTCATAATGGCAGGATTGGTTTTTGCATTTTCACCGGCCATGTCTCGCGTGATATCAGTTGTTTCCTGAATATTTAATTGGCAGTATCACGTTTATTTCCTTGGCGCAGGTCATGCATTACCTGTTCCCCCCAATACCTGAGGAAAAACTTCTTTTCCCCGAAATTGAACAGCTTCTCATCAGCTCCCACGATTGGGCGCAGGGTGGTTGTCATTTGCAGGGTGACAACCAGGAAAACAAGGCACCAGAGGATGATGTGGCTGATGTTGGTCATTCCCAGGGCACGTCCTGCCCGCAAGGCCAGCACGAATCCGAATCCAACGCAGACACCCCAGAGTAGAATGAGCAACGCCCCAAGGAAGCTGGCGGAGGTGCTGGAGACACTGAAAAGCCAGATCACCGGGGTGAACCCGATCAGCAATAGTCCCGAGAGGGCGATCAGTGCACAGAGCACGCCGGCGATCGTCTGAAACCTGGCATTCACTCCCCCCAGGCAGGAGAATATATAGAGGCTTGGAAGACAAATTAGTCCGCTAAAGAAAAGTCCAAGGACGATTTTAAGGGGCGCAGCCCAAAGTTGGCTGTTCCAGGAAAAGGTGCCAACCACGAACCCGAACACAGAGAGGCAGGCTACTGATATCAGGATCAGGCCGGTGATGATCTTCCCCGGGTTCTTTTGCTCCTCAAGGTCATGGATGATCGACAGGGGTTTCTTGAGCAGGGAGCCAATCAGGTTGGGTAAATTGCACCCCCCCTCCAGTGGCTCGTAACCTTTCACGGGATGACTCCCGGTTGCTTGCCGGAGGGCAAGTGGAGCACTTTGTGTTTGCGCTGTTTTTTCGTCAGTCATGGTGGCAGTGGTGATACAGGTTCAGGTGATTAGAAAAAAGAGAGATTTTGTAAGGCCCTGAGGGCGGCTTCATAAAAATTGCCGTTAAAGGGATCCGGACGGAGAAATTCGATATCAAGGCCGGGAGAAACGAAGAAAGGACGCAGGTTCCATGAAACCTGGGCGCCAACGAACAGGTTGCCGAGTAGCCATGCCAGGAAGGTATGCGTTCCCGCGCGTCGCGTTGCGGCAAATCCGCGGACGTAGGAAAGCAGGCGGACATGAGCTAATATTCCCGCCAGGGCGATCACTGCGGTATGGAGCAGGAGCGTTGTTGCATGCCCAACCAAAGCACCATCTGCATTTGGTTCGGGCATATTGAAGTTGAGGAAAAGGATGACGGGGCTGAGCACGCCAAGGATCACGCTCATGATGGCATAGCCGGTTAACAGGAACCGTAGACTTTGGCGTAAGCCTATTTCACTGCCGAGCACAAGGCCGAGAAGGCCATTTAGCAGACCATTGACGCACAGGGTCAGGAAAATAATAGCGGGTAACTTGATAGCCACATAACAGGACATCTCCCAACCCTGCCTGAAACCGATGACCCAGCCGTAGAGGCCGCATCCCAGCGTAATGAGAAGAATGCAAACCGGAATGGAATCCCGCCGTGCTTCCCTGATCCAGGAAGTGAGTAACTGCTTTTCCCCCCGGCACAGTGCGCCGGCGCTCTGGAAAAGATGTGCGAGATGCATCATTCTTGTTGAAGATTATATGATCGTTTCAGGCCAGTCCTGTTGGCCGCCATCATGGAAAAAACGCGTTCACCCTGCTCTCCACTGAATCGATTAATTCATCAGGAGTGGATGTTCCTGCCGTGATTCCAAGCGTATCCATGTCATTGATCCATTCGATACGCACATCCTCCGGTCCCTGTACATGGTGAACGCGCTCACAGAACTGCCGGCAGGTTTCAACCAATTCACAAGTGTTGTTGCTGTTTTTACCCCCAATGACCAGAACCACGTCTGATTCCCGTGCCAATTGCTCAGCTGCATGCTGCCGCTGCTTGGTCGGTTGACACACGGTATCCACAAACCGCACCCCGGAATCCGGAAACCGCGCCTGCAGATATTCCACCAGGCCACGAACCCTGGCAATGGGCTGGGTGGTCTGCGCCACCACCCCAAAACGCGAATGAGGTTCAAGGTTATCAATGTCCTCCTCGCTTAAGACAACATCACATCCCACCAGGTCCTCTGTCAGTCCGCGAACCTCCACATGTCCATGACGCCCGATAATCACCGGATGATATCCGGCTAACGCGAGTTTCTGAACCTGCTTGTGGGCATAATGAACCAGTGGACAGGTGGCGTCCTGCAACTGTAAACCCTCCCCGTGCACCTGTGCCCGTAAACGGTTTGAGGCCCCGTGCGCGGTAATCATGACGGTTTGCGTTGCCACTGCCTGGGGACTGTCCTCGAAGCGCACTCCGCGGGCCTGAAGATCTCCCTGCACCTTGGCGTTATGGACCAACTCACCCAATACAGTGAGAGGTCGTTGCTTTACCGCGCGGTTGGCAAGGGCAATCGCATCACGCACACCAAAACACATGCCCATGTGCTCGGCCCGTAAAACGTTAACTTTAACTTTGCGATACAAAGTATGAGATGTCATTGGTTCTTGTCAGTTGATTAACGCTTATTTGGACCCGCGCGCCTGTCCTATGATCTCCTCCAGGAGATCCACGTATTCGCCAAAAGCCGTGCGTCCATCACGGGTAAGGGCACATGTGGTAAGAGGACGGTTGTCACTGAAGCTCTTGGAAACAGAGACGTAACCGGATTTTTGCAGTGTGCGTATATGGGTGGTGAGGTTGCCATCAGTCATTGCCAGGGTGTCCCGCAACTCGGTAAATGAAAACTCCGCTGAGGAGGCAAGTGTTGACATAATCGCCATTCGGCTCTTCTCATGGATCACCTTATCCAGTTGCTGGAAGAAATCCGGATTCACTCGGCCTGCTGGGGTTCGGAGGTCAGTCTCAGGTATAATCCATAGGCCAGGTTATTGACCCCGAAGGCCCAGCCCATTAACAGGTGGGCTTGGGAATTATTGAGCCACGGTAGTTGTCCAAATTCTTGAGCACAAAGGCATAAACTGCCTAGAATAAGATAGCCCCATCCTAGTAATTTAAGGCCGCGACGCATAAAAAAACCGGCCGAATGCAACGCCGCCCCATAAAGGATCATCCATAAAGCGGCCAGGCGAATGCTGTCTGGATTTGCGGCGGATAAACCTCCTAACTCGAGAATCCCCAGTATCAATCCAGCTGCCAGCAATGGCATCATGGCCTGTGCAACACGCCTTGTGGGTGGCGACCAGAACTTTTCACCGGCCTTTATCGCCTGTCGGTGCATCAGTATCAAGACAAGCCCGCCCGTGATTGCCGCCACGCTCATCCAGTAGCCGGCAAAATAATCTTTTGCCGTCCAGCCCGCCACCTGGGCCAACCCGGCAGCGATGATTCCAAGCATTCCAGCCACGATGGAGATTGGCGCCAATGCACGCCGATATACGCTGGCCCTTTCCATCAGGATGCGAATGGTATTTAGATTTTCTTCAGCCCAATTGGCACTCATCCTTTCACTTTGTGTCACAAAGTGAAAGATGCAAGCAATACTTCACTATAGTCCCGGAAAAGGGAAGCGGCAGCAGTAAGACAGTTCAGCTAACAGAGCCCGGGATCACCCCCATGAAAACGGTAATCGACAACCGTGTACTTGCCTATCGACTCACACGGCCTGATACTGGATCCCTTGTGACAGAAGAAGAACAATACATCCTCGAAGTCAATGACACTGAAATCCGCTGCCACCGGCCGGATGGCACCATGGATTCAATCTCCTGGAAAAACCTCTTGCGGGTTGAAGTCGTAGTGACAGAAGACCAGCCGCTGCCGATCACATGCTTCACCCTGCACGGGCCAAGCGCCACGGTGGTGATACCGGAAGGGGCAACCAACGCGGATGATCTCAGTGAACGGCTCTTTGAATTACCCGGGTTTAATGCCGATGTGTTTGTCGATTCAATGTCCGCACAAACCTCCAAAACCTTTACCTGCTGGCAACGCGGGGAGACTATATAGACAGCGTTCCTGCTGCCTGTATAGCTGATATGCCTTGGCTTGCATTGCGTCCTAGAGCTTGCCGGCGGGTCGCTGTGATTTCACCAGTGCAGCATGGAAAGCATTCATCTGCTCCAGCATCTTCCTGACCACGCCCTCATGTTCAGCCGCCAGGTTTTTCTTCTCTGAGATATCGGTTTCCAGGTCATAAAGTTCGATGCCATCTTTCTTCTTCCCGGTGCGGCGGATCTTCCATTTGCCTTTCCTCGCCGACTCAAGGCTGTTACCCCGGTAGTAATAATAAGTATCGTGCGGGGTCCCTGCCCCTTTCTTTCCGGAGATCAACGGCCATATATCATGACCATCAATCACCCGGTCATCGGGCACTGCCGCGCCGGCAAGCATGGCAAATGTCGGCATAAGGTCAATCGTCGCCGCAATCTCATCGCAATTGCTTCCCGGAGGAATCCGCCCCGGCCAGCGCATAATACACGGCACACGCATTCCTCCCTCATAGGTTTGGAACTTAAAACCGCGCAACGGCAGGGCACTGCCCCCGCGACCATTGCTCAACTTCCATGGGCCATTGTCCGAGGTGTAGACAAGCAGTGTATTCTCATCAAGCCCGTGCTGCTTCAAGGCCTTCATTATTTCCCCGACTGACCAGTCAATTTCCTCAATGGTGTCGCCGTAAAGCCCGCGTGAGCTTTTCCCCCTGAATTGCGCGGAAGCAAACAACGGTATATGGGGCATGGTATGCGGAAGATAAAGGAAAAACGGCTTATCCGCGTTGCTGCCGATGAACTCGACGGCCTCTTTAGTATAGCGTTTGGTTAAAGTCGTTTGATCGCAGGGATACTCAATGACTTCTTCGTTGCGCATCAGCGGCACCAGGTTCTTCCTAGGCTTCTCCTTGCTGATGCGATCAGCAGTAAAGCCATCACGCAGGAGAACATCGGCGGCCAGTTGCATGTCCGGGTCAATCGTCATGTCATTGCTATAGGGGATCCCGAAATAGGAATCAAAGCCCTGCCTTGTAGGCAGAAACTCAGGTTTGTGCCCGAGGTGCCACTTGCCGATGCAGGCTGTCGCATATCCCCCGGCCTTGAGTATCTCGGCGACGGTGATTTCATCAGGATTTAGCCCCACCTCATGGCGCGGGAATAATACACCGGGAATGCCCACCCGTGTCGGGTAACAACCGGTCATCAAGGCAGCCCGCGATGGCGAGCAAACCGAATTTGCCGAGTAAAAACTGGTAAATCGCCGCCCTTCGGCAGCCATTGCGTCAAGATTAGGCGTCTTGATGAGAGGTGAACCGAAACAGCCGATGTCCTGGTAGCCCTGGTCATCAGTGAAAATAATCACGAAATTCGGCGATTTGGCGGCTACGGAGCCGGCAAAAAAGATCGCTGAGAAAAGTAAAAGTAGAGATTCACGCATAACTCGCAGTATCATAAGCAGATGAACTGCATGCAGGTGCGAATTTAATTCAAATTCTTCCATCTTCAGGCACAATATCGGCAAATATCCATGATTAGACCGGCTACTCTTCCACTCCTTTCTGTAATCGTGTTTGGGCTTTGCTCCGCCAATGCCGACGACGGGTTGCTTTTTAACAGAGATATCCGTCCCTTGCTCTCGGAAAACTGCTTCGCCTGCCATGGCCCCGACGAACATGAGCGCAAGGCAAAAATGCGGCTCGATGTCAGGGACGGTGGTGCATTTGAAAAACGCGACGGCATCACAGCCATCATACCGGGACAACCCGGTGAGAGTGAACTCATGTTCCGCCTCACCACGGAAGACAAGGATGAGGTGATGCCGCCGCCGAAATCAGGTAAAAAATTAAAGCCGGCTGAAATCGCGCTGATTAAAAAATGGATCGCAGCAGGAGCCGAATACCAGGGACACTGGTCATTCAACAAGCCAATAAAACCGAAAGTTGAGCCGGGATTGCACCCGGTTGATCATTTTATCGACAAAAAACTGGCAACCTCAAGCCTCAAGCCGGCAACCCCCGCCGAGGCGCATACCCTGATTCGCAGGATCAGCCTTGACCTGACCGGAATTCTTCCCACTCCGACAGAGGTGGATGATTTCCACATGGCTTACGCCAAAAATCCGACAGCGGCAATCCAAACCACGACAAAACGCCTGCTCACCTCGCCACGCTACGGGGAACGCATGGCGGCCTTCTGGCTGGACCTGGTGCGCTATGCCGACTCCATCGGCTACCACTCCGATACCAACATGGATGTTTATCTCTACCGTGAATGGGTAATCAACGCGTTTAATGCCAACCAGCCTTTCGATCAATTCACGCGTGAACAGATTGCCGGGGACCTGCTCCCTGAGGCCAGTGTCGAGCAGAAGATCGCCTCAGGATATAACAGGCTGCTGCAGACCACCGAGGAAGGCGGTGCCCAGGCCAAGGAATACATCACGATCTACGCCGCCGACCGGGTACGCAATATCTCCGGCGCATGGATGGGAGGCACACTTGGTTGTGCCCAGTGCCACGATCACAAATACGACCCCTACACTTCAAAAGATTTCTACTCGATGGCCGCCTTCTTTGCAGACATCAAGGAGAATGCAGTCGGTAAGCGTGCTCCCGGGATGCCGGCCGCCACCGGGCAACACAAGAAACGCATCGCGGACCTGGACAAGAAAATCGCCGAACTGACACAGGCCACCATGGTCTCCTCCCCGGAAATCAAGGCCGCCCAGATCCAGTGGGAGCAAAGCGTTGCCTCCTCCACCAAGCCTGCGCTCGGTAAATGGCACCTCATCGGACCGATCCCCGGAGGTGATCCCAACAAGGCCTTCAATACCGAGTTCGGTCCTGAGAAAGGGATTAATCCCAAGGCTGTGATCGCAGGAAAGAAATGGCAGGAACGTCCGGATCTCGCCGACGGCAAGGTTCACGTGCTCGGCAGCGACGCTAATTCAGCATGGTATCTATACCGCACCATTAATGCGTCTGTTGCCACGCAACTCCCGTTGTCACTTGGCTCAGATGACGGTATCCGGGTCTGGCTTAACGGGCAGGAAAAGCTCAAGAAAAACACCGCACGCGGAGCCGCTCCGGACCAGGAAAAAATGACACTGGAGCTCAGGCAGGGAATTAACCATTTCCTCATGAAAATCGTCAACCATGGCGGGGGCGGGGGATTTTATTTCAGGGCAGACGGTAATGAGTTGCCGCTGAATGTCGTTACCGCCCTCAAGGTCCCTTCCGGGGAACGCAGTGAGGCGCAGAAGAAGGAGATTGCACAATACTACCTGGGCATATCGCCAGCCCTTGCCGATGCCCGGACAAAGATTGCAGCTGCCGAGCAGGAGAAAGCGGGACTGCAAAAGAACCTTCCCCGCACGCTGGTAAGTGTCTCAATGAAACCCCGTGACATTCGCATCCTTCCCCGCGGCAACTGGCTGGATGACTCCGGGGAAATCGTCCAGCCTGCAATCCCGAAGTTCCTAGGGAAACTCGAGACCGGGGACAAACGCGCCACCCGGATCGATCTCGCCAACTGGCTTATTTCCGCTGAAAATCCGATGACCGCCCGCACCTTTGTCAACCGCTTGTGGAAACTGTTCTTTGGCAACGGCCTTGCAAAGAATGTCAACGATCTCGGCTCACAGGGGCAGTGGCCGAGCCACCCCGAACTGCTCGACTGGCTGGCTGTGGAATTCGTTGCAAGCGGCTGGAATATACAGCACATAATTGAGCTTATAGTCACCTCAAGGGCATACTCCCAAAGCTCGCATGCCTCCCCCGGGCTGCGTGAGCGTGATCCCCTGAATGCGCTGTTGGCACGGCAATCCCGCTTCCGGGTTGATGCCGAGATGGTGCGCGACAATGCACTGGCATTCGGCGCCATCCTCACTGAACGGCTCGGGGGACGCAGTAATAAGCCCTACCAGCCGACAGGCTACTGGCGGCACCTGAATTTCCCCGCCCGGAAATATGCGCACGATGGCGGCGAGAACCAGTACCGCCGCGCACTCTATACCCACTGGCAGCGCAGCTTCCTGCATCCCAGCCTTCTCGCCTTTGATGCCCCAAGCCGCGAGGAATGCACTGCTGAAAGGCCGCGCTCAAACACACCCTTGCAGGCCCTGGTTCTGCTCAACGACATCACCTACGTCGAGGCCGCACGGGCATTTGCAGAACGCATCATCAGGGAAGGCGGCAAAGATTCCAAGTCACGCATCAACTGGGCAATGCGCATTGCACTCTCAAGAAACGGCAATGCACAGGAAGTAAAGCTCCTTGGAGACCTGCAGGCATCTCAACAGAAACGCTACATCGCTGATGAGAAATCAGCCGCTGCATTCAACACCGTGGGTTTGCGGCCGCCGCCAAAGGATATCCCGGCGGTTGAACTCGCGAGCTGGACCACCATCGCCAGAACTATCCTTAATCTCCACGAAACAATCACCCGATACTAGAAAAATGACATCTGCTGATCTTCAAATAAACCGTCGATCTTTCCTCAACCGCTCCGGTTTTGGCATCGGTTCCGTCGCCCTTGCCTCGCTGCTCAACAACGAACTTGATGCCGCCCCGGGCTCTGCGGAAAAGTGGACCGGGGTCATCAAGAAGCCGCATCACCCCGCCAGGGCGAAACGTGTCATTCACCTGTGCATGGCCGGCGGCCCCTCGCACCTGGAGACACTCGACTACAAGCCGGAACTGGCAAAGATGAACGGCAAGCCGATGCCGCAATCCTTCACCAAGGGACAGCCAATCGCCCAGCTGCAGGGGCAGGCCAACAAGCTGAAGGTCCTTGGGCCCCAGCATGAATTCCAGAACTTCGGGAAATCAGGCCAGCATATCTCCTCCATCCTGCCGCAGATCGGCTCGGTTGCGGATGACATCGCCATTGTGCGCTCGATGGTCACCGAGCAGATCAACCACGATCCCGCCCACACCTTCATGAACACCGGCACGCAAATCTCCGGGAGGCCCTCAATGGGATCCTGGCTGCTCTATGGACTGGGGGCGGAGGCTGAAGACCTTCCCGGATACGTTGTCCTCACCTCGGTCGGCGGCGGACAGAACCAGCCAATCGCCGCCAGGCAATGGCACAGTGGATTTCTTCCCAGCCGCTTCCAGGGGGTTCCGTTCCATGCCAAGGGCGACCCGGTACTCTATGTAACCAACCCAAAGGGTGTCAGCACGGATGACCAGCGCTCAGTGGTCAATACCGTCAATGCCCTTAACGGCATCCATAACAAAACAGCAGATGACCCGGAGATCGCTGCGCGTATCGCGCAATACGAAATGGCATTCAAGATGCAGGCATCAGTCCCGGGCCTGATGGATGTGTCCAAAGAACCCCAGCATGTCCTTGACCTCTACGGGGCCAAGCCCGGCGACGGCTCATTCGCCTCAAACTGCCTGCTCGCCCGGCGCCTCGCCGAGCGCGGCGTACGCTTCATCCAGCTTTACCACCGCGGATGGGATCACCACGGCGGTATCAAGAACGCCTCAAAGAACACCGCCAATCTGGTTGACCGCGGCAGCGCCGCCCTTGTCAAGGACCTCAAGGAGCGCGGCATGCTTGAGGATACCCTGATTATCTGGGGTGGTGAGTTTGGTCGCACCCCAATGGCACAGGGCAACGGACGTGACCACCACATCAAGGGCTTCTCCATGTGGATGGCCGGCGGCGGCATCAAGGGCGGTACCAGCCACGGGGCCACCGATGAACTCGGCTACAACTCAGTGCAGGATATCGTCCACGTGCGGGACCTTCATGCAACGCTGCTGCACCTCTTCGGTATTGATTGCCGGCAATTCAGCCACAAGTTCCAGGGGCTCGATTTCCGGCTGACCGGGGTGAAACCGGCCCATGTCATTAAGCCGATACTGGCTTGATCGACCACAGCCATTAAGTCCCCGGGAATATTGCGGCCTGGAGAAGCTATGATGCCATGATCGACGGCAGTAATTGCGGATCATCATCCAGCGCCTCAAAATACGAGCAATAGCGGGGCCTCCACCCTGCCTGGCGCAACCTGGCAGCGGACACACGCTTGCTTGACCACCCACGCGCCCTGCCCTCATCAGGTGGCCGCACCTCCGGTACGCCCCTGCCAAAGCGCCGGTCAAGTTCCTCATAACAGGCACGCTGTTGCAGAGGAGTATCATCGCAAACATTGTAAATCCGGGAATCATCCCGCATCCCGGCCAGATGAGCCAGGGCTGACGCCGCATCCTCACGATGGATCTGGTTGATCCATCTCCCGTCAGCCTCCGGAGTATCCCCGTCAATCTGCGCCTCATTTCCAAGATATCGCTTGAGCAGGTAGGATCTGCCCGGGCCATAGATGCCGGCCAGCCTTGCCACCGATCCCCCGTGGCCAAGGACAACTTCTTCCGCCTCAAGAAGCACCCTGCCTGTCTCTGTCAACGGTTCAGCGGGAGACTCCTCATCAACCATCGAGCCATCTGTTTGCCCATAGACACTGGAACTGCTCGTAAACACAAGGCGGGCCGGGGAAAATATCCTGATCAGGTTACGACACCCCTCAAGATATAACGCCTGATAACGCTCGAGGGGATCGCCACCTCCGCGGCCTGAGCTTGCGCAATGCACCATCGCATCCGCATGACCAACTTTCTCCCGCAAGCCTGCAAGTGCCTTGGGCTCCGTGATGTCACAGCCCACCAGGTCATCACCTCCATGACGGGTCACCGGCACAACACGATGCCCGCCAGCCTCAAGGAGGGCGCACAGGGGCTTGCCGACAAAGCCAACTCCAAAGACAATAACCAACATGAATTCCAGTGACAGAACCTAACAGGTGAATTTATTGCACATGTTATCCATAAACAGAGGATATCTTTTCCTCTTGGCAGCCTACTCTACCACAAACCATGGATTTAACAGGGACGGCTTATTATATGAGAGTGGTTCGCCTGTCTCGAGATCAATCACCTTCCTGCCCGCTTCCAGGACAACGGCATGGGCTGCCCCTGTATCCCATTCCATGGTCGGGCCGCAACGCGGATAGACATTAGCCGCACCTTCAGCCACCAGGCAGAGCTTCAGCGAACTTCCCGCTGAAAGAAATTCCACCACCTTGCCTTCAGCGCGAAGCCTCTCGACAAAAGCATCGGTTTCAGGTGTCGGGTGTGAACGACTGGCTACCACGCTCACCTCATGCTCAGTTGAATAGTGCCTGTCATTAGAAATCCTTTCAGGCAGACCATCGGCCATCGTCTTGAAGGCCCCGGCACCGGATTCTGCACAATATAATGTCCCGTCCACCGGCAGGTAAACAACACCTGCCACCGGTACCCCCCGGCGCACGAGGGCAATGTTCACGGTAAACTCACCGTTTTTCTTCACAAACTCCTTTGTCCCGTCGAGCGGATCAACAAGCCAAAATTCACTCCAGCCTGAACGTTGGCTGTAAGGCACCTCCTTGTTTTCCTCGGAGATCACCGGTATGTCAGGATAGTGGGTGGCAAGCGCCTCCATGATCACTGCATTAGCCAGCCGGTCAGCCTCCGTAAGCGGCGAATCATCAGCCTTGAGCTCAACCTCAAAATCACGTGAGTAAATGTCCAGGATTTGTTCGCCGGCCGCACGTGCAGTTGCAGCAATCTTCTCTAAATCAACTCGGGACACGCCCCGCGACCTAAACGATAGACGGCTGCCATGCAAGACACATGATATATATACTGACTTTTATCCTGCATGGATTGAGCGCAACCTGCCTGCAGGATTTTCCTCCTTGGGCGTAAAATCCGCTGCCCTGAGAAAAAGGGAACAGCTGCCTGGGGGCCCGATTAACTCTTCTTAAAATGCTTCGCCAGTCTTTGCGCGGCATCCTCACCCGCATCACCAAGGGCGCTACGGACAGCCTGCCGCTGCAGCTCACCAATTTCACTGATGCCTTTCCTGCCAAGCATCAGCATGGCGGACATTTCATCGCTGCTGAACGCGGCTTCTTCCCCGGAACCCTGTAACTCGACAAACTCGGCATCCTCAGTCATCACGATATTAAAATCCACGCGTGCGTCACGATCCTCCAGATAACATAAATCGAGAATTGCTGTATCCTGATAAACACCGCAACTCACCGCTGACACATGTCCGGTCAGCGGAGATGCTTTAAGCCGCCCCTCAGCCACCATGCGCTCAAAGGCAATCGCGCAGGCCACTGAAGCACCTGTTATCGACGCCGTGCGTGTTCCCCCGTCCGCCTGCAGGACATCACAATCAATCCAGGCCGTGTTTGCCTCAAGGAGCTTAAGGTTCACCACCGCCCGCAGGGAACGGCCAATAAGGCGTTGAATCTCCGAACTGCGCCCATCGAGCCTGCCGCGGGAAATATCACGCGGCTTGCGCCCACCGCCTGTCGAGTATGGCAACATGGCATACTCGGCAGTCAGCCACCCTCCGGGAACATTCTGCTCCTTCATCCAGCGTGGCACACCGGGCTGGACCATTGCCGAGCAAATAACCCTGGTGTTGCCAAAACTAACCAGCACAGAACCGGTAGCATGAGGTGCAATATCAGGCACAAATGAAATCGGGCGCAGTTGATCAGCCTCCCGGCCTTCAGGTCGTTCCATGCAGATTGGTTAAGGGATATAAGGCGCAGTGGCAAGCAGTAGCGACATCTGCTATGGGTTAACCGTGAGGCCAATGGCCATCACCCGATGAAAGAGAACCTTGAGGAACTCGAACAATTTGCAATCGATGTCATCCTGAATCGACGCAAAGGCTTCCGTGCCAACATTCTGCGGCTGTTTCTCTCCGGCTTATCAGTATTCTATCGCGGGGTAGTCGGGATCCGCCTGTGGCTCTATCGCAACCACATCAAACGCGAACACAACCTTGGTTGCCTGGTGGTCAGCATAGGTAACCTCACTGTCGGCGGGACGGGGAAAACGCCGGTGGTAGAAAAATTCGCCCGCGCACTGACTGCCGGCGGGCGGAAAGTCGCGATCCTAAGCCGGGGATACAAGAGCATAAAACCGCCAATCAAGGAACGCCTGCGTCAACAAGTCACTCGCGATGACATTTTCTACGACCCGCCGCGTGTGGTCACCGACGGGAAAGAGGTCTTTCTGGACTCGAAGACTGCCGGTGATGAGCCTTATATGCTCGCCACCAATCTTCAGGATGTGGCAATCATTGTCGACAAGGATCGCGTCAAGGCAGGGTTGCATGCCATCAAAAAATTTAATGCTGATACGCTCCTGCTCGATGATGGGATGCAATACCTGCGGCTTCGACACCGGCTGGACATTGTCCTCATCGACAGGCATTCGCCGTTCGGCAACGAGAAACTCCTGCCACGGGGAACCCTGCGGGAACCAGCCAAGAACCTCAAAAGGGCAAGCTACATATTTATCACGAAATGCGACGGGAGCTCCAACGAGAAACTCATCGCCCGTATACGCAAATATAACCGCACGGCGGAAATCATCGAATGCGCCCACCAGCCAAAGTATCTGGAAGAGACCACAACAGGTAAACAATTACCGCTTGAACACCTGAAGGGAAAGTATATCGGCACGATCTCAGGAATCGCAGTGCCTGAAAGTTTTGAGGGGGGCTTGCGCAAGCTGGGAGCCAATATAGAACTGATCCGCAGATACACCGATCATCACCGCTATACTCAGAAGGAAATCAACGACTTCATTGACCACTGTATCTACCGCGATCTTGACATGATCGTAACAACCGAAAAAGATTCCGTCCGGTTCCCCGAGATCCAATCACCTGACCTCCCGGTGTATTTCCTGCGCGTGGAAATCGGTATCCTCAGCAATGAGGAAACCTGGTCACAATGTGTCAACCGCATCTGTGCCCCCCGGCCAATTGTCTCGGCCAGAAGATTCTTTTAACCGGGGACAGCTGCACTGTGCACCCAGCAATCCCGTCATGGAGAAACTCCAGGCAATTACTCCTGCAATAACACGCCCGGATGGACGTGGCATTAAGCCTCACCAACCCCGAAACGGGTAAAACGCCGAACTGTCAGCTCATCGTCAAGCTGCTTGCCCCCGGAGGCAAGCAAGTCCCCCACGCTCTGGTCAGGATCCTTGATGAATCCCTGCTCAAGCAGGCAAATGCTGCTGTAGAATTTACCGAGCTTTCCTGCAATGATCTTGTCCAGGATCTCCGGTGGCTTGCCGCTGTCGACAAGCTGCTTGCGGAACAGGTCCTTCTCGGTATCAACAAGGTCGGTGGCAATCTCATCGCGGGAAATACCGGCAGGGGCTGCAGCTGCAATATGCAGGGTAAGGTCCTTAACCAACTCATGGAAAGAATCGGCAGCAGCGGTCTCCTGCTTGCCGCAGCCGACTTCCAGCAGCACCCCGACCTTCCCGCCAAGGTGAATATAGGAGGCAACGACACCATCACCCTCAACATCAAAGCGCTCCATGCGGCGAAACTGCAGGTTTTCCCCCAGTTCAATAACTTTTGCCTTCACAAAGTCATCAAGAGTTCCGCCATCCTTGGCGACCGAATTTGCCCCTTCCAGATCCGTAGCTCCGGAAGAGGCGACAGTCTCGGCCAGCTCACTGACAAATCCCTGGAAGTTCTCATTCTTGGCAACAAAATCCGTCTCACAATTCACCTCAACAATAACACCCGATCTGGCGGCAGTCTCAATCCGCGCATGCACGATGCCTTCCTTGGCTTCACGACCGGCTTTCTTTGCAGCCTTGATAGCACCGCGCTCACGGAGAAACTTGATGGCATCATCAATGTCACCTGCGCTTTCCTTGAGAGCGTTCTTGCACTCCATCATGCCCGCATTGGTCTTATCGCGCAGTTCCTTTACTAGTGAAGCAGTAATCTCGGCCATGGTATCAGCTATGAATCGATGAATTAAAAGGTTGTTATTGTTTACCTTCAGAAGGATGCCCGCCGTTACCGGAAATCACACGCACACTGCGTGTGGGCGTTGGGCGGCTTTAGCGTTAATGATCAGGCAATCGCCTGATCAGGTCGCTTTTTTTTCACCAACTTTCCTCCATCGGTGGCTGCAATAATGGGGTCGATGAGATTCTGCAGGACAATGCGGATCGCGCGGATCGAATCATCATTAGCAGGAATCGGGTAAGTTATGGATGACGGGTCAGCATTGGAGTCCACCATGGCAACAATCGGTATTTGTAAACGGCGCGCCTCGTTAACCGCGATGTGCTCGCGGGCAGAATCAACGATGACAAGGGCATCGGGCAGGCCCTCCATTGAGCGCATCCCCCGCAGGTTACGCAACAGCTTCTCACGCTCACGGTTAAGGGAAGCGAGTTCACTCTTGCTCATGGTTTTCTTCTCAATTGAGTCTTCAAGTCCTTCAAGATAATCCAGGCGATCAATGCTCTTGCGGATGGTCTCAATGTTGGTCAACATGCCACCCAGCCAGCGGTGATTGACAAAGTATTGGTTGCAGGCTTCCGCAGCCTGCCGCACGGCGTCCTGCGCCTGTCGCTTGCAGCCGACAAAAAGAATCTTGCCGCCATCAAGGGCAAGCTTGCTGAGGAACTCAGAAGCTTCCTCAAGCCGGAGGACAGTTTCCTCCACATTGATGATATGCACCCCGCTGCGCTTCTGCAGCAGGAAAGGTTTCATCTTGGGGTTCCATTTACGACTCTGATGACCAAAGTGGACACCAGCCTCGACAAGTTCTTCAATCAGATCTGCCATTCGTTATGTTTATTGATTACGGGGAATGCACGCTGGGGGCTGGATTTTTTCCAGCTCCGTCCACACGCTCGACCACTCATCAGCCGATCCACGCACCCGCAAAGGTTAAGTGTTGTTGTTGTTATGGGAATATCCCTCCAAATGCAGAGGGGCGAAAATTATAATCGGTGATCCCTACTATTCAAGAGGAATCAGGTTTCGAAATAATAGCCATCTCGGAAAGTTACAAACCTGCACAATATCAGCCCGATCGCGCCGGATAAGGCCTAAAGGACCACCCCCATTCCCTGTGTTCTACCGCCTCTTGGCGATCTCGATGGCCTCTTCATAGCAGGATTCCAGCACCTCAATAGCCCCGCTTGTGGCAAACCTCCGCTCGATGACGGTGTGTGCACCCCGCGAACATTGCCGATACAAGGCCGCATCAGTCATCAGGGCAAGTAAGGCCTCCACAACCGCTTCAATATCCCCCTCATCAACCAGGAAACCCGATTTGCCACTGGTTACAGCCTCCGGGATGCCGCCATGCCGCGTTGCCACCACCGGCAAGCCGGTGGACATCGCTTCCAGCATTGCATTGGGAATGCCCTCCCGGTTGCCATCAACTGCCATCTGGCTGGGATGGATAAATATGTGTGATTCACGTGCCAGTTTCGACAAATGATCCTGATCAACGAAACCATGGAACTTGACTGAATCCGCAACACCCAGCTCTTTTACCAGATCCTCCAGTTCAGCACGCAACGGCCCATCTCCGGCAATATGAAACTCGGCAAATGGATGCGCCTTGCCTACTTCAACAAAAGCACGCAGTGCTACCGGCAAGCCCTTCTTTTCAACCAGCCGACAAACCTGCAGAAATCGCCAGTGCCCACCCTCGGGTGGGACCGTGCGCTGTTCAAAGGGAAATGATTCCGTTGGAATCCCAGTGGGATTTAAACGCAACTTTGATTGCGGGCAGCCTAGTTCACGCAACCGCATCACCAGGGATTCAGAACGGGCTAATACCAATTCTGCTAGGGTAAAGATCTCATGCAACGCTGCCCTGTATGCGGAATTCTGTGTATCCACGCCGGCATCGGCCCCATGAAAGGACACAATAATCGGGCAGGAAATCTCCCGCAGGACAGGCAGTAACTGGGCGGCAATGCTGCCAAAATAAACATGGAAGACATCAGTGTCATGCCGCTCAACCGCAGAGCGGATCTCACGCACCTCGCGGGCAGAAAGTGGCACCGGCACCTTTTTAACCTGCGTGAACCACCACCTGCGTAATGCGCGCAAACATGGGCGCCTTACCAGCAGTATCCGCCTTTCAGGGAGGGGAAAAGTGCTCTCATTCTGCCGTTTGCGGGCAATGACAGTGTTTTCAAAGCGTCTAACCCCGATAACCTGCCTGTAGACATGGCGCATGTCCGAAGGCAGAAATGTTGGAAGATAGGCTGTAGCCACCGGCTTGCGATCCTTGTCTTGCATTTGTCGCGATGTCATGAACAGGCCACAGGCAGGGCACTACTGCAAGGATACTTACTCATGCGCACTTCTGCTGGCATCCGGGATTTTCTCGTTTATCGGTTTGTTCGGCGAAGAAAAATGAATCACCTATCCAAAGCCCGCCGCGTCATCCAGCTTGAAATCGACGAGCTTGAGAACCTGCTGGAGCGTATCGGCGAAGAATTCTCAGGTGCGATTGAATTGCTTCGCTCTGCGATTGCCGCCGACAAAAAAATCATCGTGGCCGGTATCGGCAAGTCGCATAACATCGGGCATAAAATCGCCGCCACTCTCAACAGCACAGGAGCCACAACTGTTGTCCTCAACAGCCAGAACGCACTCCACGGCGACCTTGGGGTGGTATGTGATGGGGATGTCATACTCGTGCTCAGCTACAGTGGCGAGACCACTGAACTGCTTGAACTGCTGCCTGCATTACGACGCTTCAAGGTTCAGATAATCAGCATGACAGGTAAGCCCGAATCATCACTCGCCCGCAACAGCGACCTGGTGCTCGATACCAAGATCGAACGCGAAGCCTGTCCAATGAATCTGGCTCCGACTTCAAGCAGCACGGTTATGCTTGTACTGGGTGATGCCCTTGCCATGGTGCTCCTCGAGTCCCGCGGTTTCCAGCAGGAGGATTTCGCCAGACTTCATCCGGGTGGATCCCTCGGGAAAGCGCTGCTGACGAAAGTCTCCGACATTATGCGAAGCGGGGACTCCTGTGCAATCGTAAGCCCCGATACCAGCCTGCGGTTAACGCTTGAGAAAATGACCGCAGCGCGCAGTGGTGCTGCAGTGGTGCAATCAATTGAGGGTACACTTGCCGGCATCTTCACCCAGGGTGATTTCGTTCGCGCAATACAAAAAGATGCGGACATCCTTGATCACCCGGTGTCCGAGTTCATGACATCCGATCCGGTTACGATCCGCGAAGACAAGCTTGCCGCTGAGGTAATAGCGGTGCTAAGCGCCCACCGGATTGATGACCTCGTGGTTATCAACCAGGATGACTGCCCGGTCGGCCTGGTCGACTCGCAGGATCTAAGCCGATTAAAACTTGTATAGCCCCCATCCCCTGAAAGCCCAGGCCCTCATGCCACCACCCCCATATTTCCCGTTGAAGCCCTGCCCTGCCCCTTTACTTTAAATTCCCTCACAATTTCAACCCAGCCCAGATCAACCCAATGGCAGTCGTCGCTACGCAAATTAAAAAAGGCCAATGTTTCCAGTATAACGGTGAAAAGCTCATCGTCCTGGACATCGACCACCGCACCCCCGGTAAAGGCAATGCAATCATCCTGGTAAACTGCCGATCGCTGCAGACAGGAAAAACCAAGACCATCAGGTTCGCTTCCTCTGACAAGGTTGACATCGTCAACGTCGACCGGCAAAAGCTTGAATACAGCTACACGGATGGCACCGGATACTTCTTCATGAGTCCCGAGACCTACGACACCATTGAGCTGAGCGGAGACCTGCTGGAGGATGTGAAAGACCTGCTCACCGCGAATCTCGCTGTCGACGTGCTGTTCATTGAGGGCAGGGCGATGACTGTCGATCCGCCACCACAGGTCGAGCTTGAAGTCACTGAATCCTCGGAAGGCATCAAGGGCGACACCGCCAACAATCCGCAAAAACCCGCCATCCTTGAAACCGGCCTCGAGGTACAGGTCCCGCTATTTGTTAAACCGGGTGACCGATTGAAAATCGACACGCGCACAAAAAAATACGTCAGCCGCGCCTAAGCGCGCCAGATCACAGACTGCGCATGCCAAAGAAGAAGGCCCGACACCCTTCACGTCTGCGGACCACTACCTCGTTGCCCCGCTCACGGGTCGCCGCATCTGAGCCCCGCACCATTCCCCTGGTCTGGTTGAAAGCCGGCATTGCCATCCTGCTGCTGCCCCTCTGCGTGGTATCAACGCACACCTTTCTCGGGGCGTTCAGTGAAACCTCAGCCAGCACCCTGGTTATAGGATCGGCACCCCTGTGGTTCTTTTTCGTGGGCGCAGTCCTCTGGGTGATCGCATTCCTTGGCTTACCCCGCCCTCTCTATCTCTATGTCCTCGGCCACGAGCTCACCCACGCCTTTTTTGTGCTGCTGTGCGGGGGAAAAATCAGTGAGTTCAGGGTGCGCACCGAAGGCGGGCACATTGTCACCAATAAAAACAACATCCTGATTTCCCTCTCGCCCTACTTCGTGCCGTTTTACTCGGTCCTCACGGTGGCGGCATTTGGCATCATCGGCCTGGCCACCAACCTTTCCGAGTATCATCCGCGAAGCCTCTTCTGGGGACACGTCGGTTTCAGCTGGTCATGGATCTTTTACATGGCCGTTGGTGCCACCTGGTGTTTCCACCTCACCTTCACCGGCTGGATGATCTTCAAGAACCAGCCGGACCTGCGACAAAACGGGACCTTCTTCTCGCTGGTCTTTATCTATCTGGTGAACCTGCTGGTCCTCAGCGGATTCCTGATCGTTGTCGCCAGTGAAGTGAGTTTCTTTGGTTTCTTCCATTCCCTGATGGAGAACTCCTCCTCTCTGCTTAAATCACTGCTCGCCCGGGGTTAAGGCATATTCCCTAGCCAGGGGAACGGCGGAAAATTAAATTAATTGCAATCAAAGCACCGGTTCAATCGTTTTACTTGTTGAAGAGCGTTACCAATGCAGTGGCCCTTCAACAACAAAGGAAAAACATGAAGACATTAAAATCGGGTGTATTTACGCTGTTGGGCCTGCTGATCTTGGCCGGGACACCCATCCACAGCATCAATGCGGCAGAATCCGGTTGCCAACCGACAATCATCGCCGTGAAATTCCATGCGGACTGGTGTGGAGCGTGCAAGGCCATGGGGGCGGTGTTCACCGATCTGCGAAACAAGCTCGATGACAAACCGGTGTTGTTCGTGGAGCTGGATTTCACCAATGCCACCACCCGCCACCAGGCCATGCTGATGGCCTCGGCACTGGGCATCAACCCTGCGCTCGAGGAGAATCCAGGGACGGGGTTCATTTTGCTGCTTGACGGAAAGCGCCAGGTTACCGGGAAACTTACCTCCCCTCAGACCCTGAAGCAGATGGCCGCGGAAATTTGTGTTCATTGCAGGTGAAACCGGCGGGGTGTTGTGCGCTATTCCCTCATCGTTTCAAGAAAGAAAATAACAGAAGGAAATTCAGCATGATCCAATTACGGCCACTGATTGCCTGCGGGCTGGTGTTATTCTCCAGTCATGCTGCCGCTGACAATCCCATCATGGATTTGCCGATGGCCTTAGCGGCTGCCAAGGAGCAAGGCAAGCCCGTCTTTATCTACTTGTTCGACTCGTTCTGAGGCCAGCATTGCCGGGTCCTCGAGGAGAACCCTGCCGCGAACCGGGAGTTCGCAAAAATGGCCAATAAATTCATTGTTGCACACCTGGACACGAGGAATGGCCGCGCCGCGTTTGTGAAAAGGCTCAAGGTGGAGCGCAACCGGACCTATGCGCTGGTGCTCAGGCCCGACGGCCACGAGATTGCCCGTATGGAAAACCCGCGAACACTGGAGGAAATCATTATCCTCCTTGAACAGGCATTACGCCAGCCGGTGCCGGCGCAATGACCGGAGCAAGCATGCCTGAGAATTGGTTGAACAGGTCAACAACCCGGGAAACGGGCCAATTCAGGCAATTGGCGCAGTCGGGATTCCGTTATGCCCTGTCCCTTGCCCATCATCACCAGGATGCCGAGGATCTTGTGCAGCAGGCCTGGCTCAAGTTGCAGCGCAAGGGATCCGTTCCGATAGTGCTCGGTTCGCTTTTCAAGACGATTAGGAACCTGTTCATCGACTCGCTGCGTCGCAAGGGGATCATTGAGTTTGAAACACTCCCGGAGGAGGTCCTTCTGGCGGGAGCGCCCACCAGTGAACCCGGGGTGAAGGGCGACTTGGATTATCTTCTGGGGCAGCTGAAAGCCGGAGATCGCGAGCTGCTCTACCTGCACTGTGTTGAGGGTTATACCGCCCGGGAAATATCGGGCCTGGTCGGGCGCCCAAGGGGCACCATCCTCAGCTCCATCAACCGGGCCAAGTCCAGGCTCAGGGAACTGGCCGCCAAGCAAGAACCGCCCTCCATCCCAGCCGCAGCTAAAAGCGCACGCCCATGAATTCAATCGATACTCAAATCAAGGAATATTACCAGGAGCAAACGCTGCCTGAGGAAAATCTCCAGTCGATGCAGTCGCCGGAGAATTTTCCCAGGCCAAGACGATGGCCCTGGCTGATTCCGCTTGCCGCGGCGGCGGTCTTGTTACTGGCAATTTTCCCCCGGCAAAACTCCGGCTTGCCGCAAGCCGTGGTTGCCGAGATCGCAAAGAATCACAACGCACAACTGGCGATGGAAATTCGCTCCAGCGATTACCAGAAAGTTGCGGCGCAACTGGATCGAATTGCCTTTCCGCTGATTGCCCCGAGCGAAGAATTCAGCCGTCAATTCACCCTCATCGGCGGGCGCTACTGCTCGATACAAACCGAGCTGGCAGCTCAATTGCGGGTCCGGGAAAATACCACGGGGAAAATTCACACATTGTATATCACGCCGCTTACCGATGATTTCAGCGCAGTGAAGGAGACCACGCAAACCCTCAAGGGGGTTAAAGTCCGGCTCTGGACAGAAGGCGATCGTTTCTTCGGCCTCGCGTTGTCCTTACAGTAATCCCGGCCGCCGTGACGCACGGCAACCGCCAGCACCCTGCTGGTCACACCCTGGCAGTATTTCATGAACCTGAAATGGCGTCAGCTCAGGCAACTGGCAAGGACAGGCAACTCATGGGATCGCGATGTGCATCTGAAGGCAGCCCTTGGGGTTCCCCCGGAAGTGTTCACCTTCAGCCGGGATTATCTGGGGCTTAATTGATCCTTGATCCTTGATCCTTGATCCTTGATCCTTG
>JAPYUT010000119.1 GCA_029940475.1 Verrucomicrobiales bacterium
CGGCGGTCTTCCAATCGGGATTGGCCTCGATGGGATGATCGGTCGGTCCCCAGTCAATGAGGCGGGCGAGGATCGGATTGGATTCGAACTTGGGGCGTAGTCCATGCTTGTAGCGTTCGTGCTTGGGAGGAGGAACGGCGCCTGTGCGCGTGGAATAGACATGATCCCACGCACCTGCATCGGAGAATTTGCCATGGGCTTTGTGATAGAGTTTGCCTCCGCCCCAAGCCAGGTATCCGTGTTTCCGAAAGTACTGCGGTAGGGTTATCCAGTTTTCGTATTGTGGCATGTCGCGAAACCAATTCAGGTTGCCGTAAATGCCGGTCGTCGATGGGCGGAGCCCCATCATAATTGCGGTACGTGATGGGCTGCAAAGGGGAGCCGCACAGTGTGCCTGCTCAAAGAGCACCCCACACCCGGCCAGCGCGTCAATGTTTGGGGTCTTGGCCTGCGGGTGCCCGCCGAGGCAGCCGACCCAGTCATTCAGGTCATCAACGGCAAGGAACAGGACATTTGGGCGGCCCTGCTTTTCATCCCCAGCCCGCGCACTGGAACACGGCCCCGGGGAAAGTTGAGCGACAAGCAGGAGTATCAGCAGGCACCGGATCATTGTGCTTCGGCCTTGAAGCTGAAACCCGTGTCGGCGGATCCCCCGCTCACGGTAATCTCCTTCACCTTCTCTCCGAATTCCTCATGCCAGGCGGCAATGGTATACTGCCCGTCCGGTAACTCTGGGATCCGGAACGCACCACTGGCGTCAGTCACCGCAAAGAAAGGGTGATCCATGACAAAGAAATGGGCCGTCATCCAGCGATGGAAATCACACTTGATGGTGATTGGCCCCTCCTTCTTGGTGAATACCTTGTTGCGGTCCGGCGAGTTGGCCGGCTGCGCAATGTTGAAGGCGCGGTTTTTAAAGGAGAGTGAGCGGATGTTGTGGATAAAGGGGTCACCATTCTTCATCAGCACCTCCTGGCCAACTCGTATGCCCTGCACGCGGGGCCGGAAAATCGACCCCTTCTGGTCAATGATCGCGGGTTTTTCGGGAACAGGATAATCTTTATCAGCGAGCCCCTTCTTCACGTAAACAAAGACGTTGGCAATTCCGCCGCCATTACTGATGAGCAGTTTCTCATCAAGGGGCGCACTGTCATGCAGGGCACGGCTCTCAGGATCCATCCGGACCGGCGCCCGCTTCGGCCTCTTGCCCTCAAACCTCACTGTCCCGGAAAGTGCCGGCCCCTTCGGCTTTTCCTGCGGCACCACGGCTGGCCCTGGTTTCGGCTTGGGCTTAACCCCAGGCCCTGCCTCCGCCACGCCATCACGCAGCACGTGATTGAGAATCTTCACGAAAGAATCACCGCGATTTTTCATATCCGGGTCGATGCGTTGCTTCTCAGCCCAGAGCCGCCCCAGTAATACCTGCTGCCTGGCATGCATGCCCGCCATTTTCCGGTCCACCCAGGGCTGATGCCCATCACCACCGCCCGGATAATCCGCCGGGACCTTATTCTTCTCAATGCGCGCCAGCAATGCCGAGTTGGGTGAACCCGATGGCTTCTTGCGGCTTTGCTCTGCAAGGGCCTTCGGGTCATCGGGATGCTCAACATCAAGCTTTTTGAGGCTGGGAACTGCAATGTCGATCGAGGTGTCGAGGACCTCGGCATCAATAATGGAGCGGCGAAACTCCTCATCCGTGACATCATTAAGTGAACCAAGAAAAGCGCGCAGATTCTCAATATCCGCCTTACCCAAGCCTCCAGCCTTGCCGGCGGCAATTTTTCCCTGGATCACTTTTTGAACTTTTGTTTTTCGCTCCTTGCTTCCCAGGCGATTTGCCTCACTCCACGCCACTGGCTCTGACTTGAGGAAAGTCTTGAAGCCAAGGTAAGCCCTGCGGTCCATGCCCGGGGGCAACTTGATCTGGACACGGCCCTCCTGGTTGGCAAGGCGACCAAATATGCGACCTGAAAAATCCTGCGCCGGCTCCCCTTCCTCTGCCTCTTCCGGAATCCGGTTCACGTAGAGAAAGGCGTCAAAAAGCGAACGTTTCTTACTCTTCAGGCGGTGCACTCCAGCCGGGTTGACCGGGTTGGCCGGCCCTTTTTCCGCTCCCTTCCCCTCATTGGCGACATACTCCATGATCTTGACAAAGGTTTGTCCGGCGTTGGGCATGTCGGGGTCCGCCTTGCGCTTTTCCGCATACAGGCGGCCAATCCGGTTGCGCTGCTGCTCAGTAAGGCCCGCCATGCGCTTGTCCACATAAACCTGGTGAGGCTGCTCCTTCTCATAGGCAGCCGGAAGGCCATGGGCATCAATCGAGGCGAGCAGTTTCCCGTTCGGCCCCGTGTAGTTGACCTTGCGCTGCTGCTCGTAGGCAAGGGTGCTGCGGTCAGGCACATAACCCACCAGGCGTTGACCGCCATGATCAGCCTCACCGAGCACCTCCAGCTTGATAATTGAACCGTTCCCGGTCTCCATGTGCCGAGCCGGCCCGCTGGTGCTGGTCCAGACATTGCCCTCCTCATCGAACTCGATCTCCCGGGTGTAGCTCACCCGGTGAGGCAAAAGAAACTCAACCAGATACTCTGTCTTTGGATTGAACCTGTAGAGTGTATCATTTCCCGTACCGCAAATCCAGACATGACCGTTGGGTGCCACGTTCAGCGCGTAGGGAATCTGGTTCTCCGCATCAGGAAGGTCATAGACCAGCCACTTCTCGCTCTTCGGGTCAAACCTTCCAAAAACACCGGAGGCAAATCCCGGGACCCAGACCATTCCGTCCGGCGCCACGTGCAGGCGACGAGGACCGCGGAAGGGCGGATTCCATTCCTTGATGTCCCCGTCCGGGGCAGCTGGGTCAATGCGCCCGATGCGGTTACCGTTGAGCTTGCTATACCAGATCACCCCGTCCACCGGTGAATAATCCAGGCCATAGGGGGTGATTCCACGCGACTCTCCCTTACCGGCAGCTTCTGCCTGGTTGGCTTCAAGCAGCTTGTATTCCTTGACCTTCAGTGTCTTTGGATGCAGCGAGAAGCAGGAATTGCGGCCCGCATCAGTATACCAGATCAACCCCTCGGGATCCTTGGGATTGATACGCAAGGTGTGGGGATAGGAGCCACGCCGGGCAGGCGCCTCAGCACTGGAACAGACCAAAAACTCTTTGGTCTTCAGGTCATACCTGGCCATCTGCCCCGAGGCACACATGGTCACCCACATGTTGCCGTCATTGGCCAGTTCAATGGAATGCGGGCCATGGGAGCCACGCGGAAACTTTCGAAACTTCTGTTCACCGGTCTCAGGATTGAGGGTAACCAGGCGACCCTTGCTGATATTCACCACGTACACGAGCCCATCCGGACCAAGCTCAAGGTCATGGAATGAGCCTTCATACTGCTTGCCGACCTCCCAGGAAGTGATCTTCGCCTTGGCAGCGACACCGGTCGGTGCCGGCGGGGGCACGAATTGCGGCCAGCGATCCACGGCATCCCCCTTGTAGGTATTAATAATCTTGCCAATGATCGTCTTTTGCGTGTGACGATAAAGTCCCCCGAAGCCATCCATGCGGCGAATCATGGTTTCCCAGTCCACGGGTTTCTCCGGCGAGCGAAAGCCAACAGTGCCGATTTGGTGACAGTAGGAACACATCATCTTGAAGTTCAACTTGTCCTTGAGGCTGTCGAACTTGAGCATGCCGAAGCCACTGGTCGCCGGCCTCTGTTCCTCAAGTTTCTCCCCGGTGGCCGGTTTCATGGAAATAGACACTGACCCCGCGTCCGGGCCCACCGCATCACGCCAGTGGTCAAGCTGCCCCATCAAGCGGGCCCGCATCTTGAAATTCACCTCCCGCAAGCCGTCAATCTTGAATGTCCCGTCCGCCTGGCTGAATACCGAGGTGCTCTGCCTGCGCTCTTCATCAAAGGCGGAAACCATCACCCCAGCCATCACCTTGCCGGATGCGTCCGTTACCTTGCCCTTAATTGTGGCCGCGTGCGCCTGACACAGGCAGAGGGCGAGGCCCGTCATTACAATTGTTGTGATTTTTCTCTTCATGCTTTGTTTAATCGAATAAAGTTTATAAGACCCGGTCGGTCATTGACCTCACCATTCCAGTCTCCCCGTACTGGAGGCAAAAGACTCCGCCTCAATATTCATTTCTCCGAGCATACT
>JAPYUT010000011.1:0-5092 GCA_029940475.1 Verrucomicrobiales bacterium
GAACCGCCGACCAACTGGGTGTAAACCAGTTGCTCTACCGCTGAGCTACCCGCGCAAACGCCGATTTTATAAGGTACACAGGCGAACCAGTCAATAATTGCTTTGTATACTGATTGCTGGACAATTGGGATCAACACAGACCAGATCGGACAAGTTTCGGCGCATCGGCGACTGCCTTTACTGGATCATCTGCTCCCCGAGATTACCTGCTATCAGAACGATGTCGAGAAGACGGCAAAGATGCTCTATCGGAAATCGCTCGAGTTGACCGGGTCAGGATACATAGCCCGCACTCCAGAACCGTTGATGCCGGCTTTCGTTGCTGGCGCTTCGGTAGCGAGAATTGGCGTTAGCTAGTGCATGGGGGTACCTCATGGTTTATGGGAAACAGAACCAACTGTCCCAATTTCGTCACGACGCCTGCAGGTCGGTACGGGCTTTGGCTGGCACTTGTTCCCCGCTTGCCACTGCTTTGTTGCCGGCGTCGAAGAATTTCCACTCAAACCGCTTGCCGTTTTCCGCTTGACCAGCCCGATGCCTGCATCCGACGAAAGCACCACCGAATATCCTCCTTTCATCGCTGCGCGGCTTTCGCGGAGCTCCGTCAACAGGCTCATGCATGTATGGGCTCTGCCCGGGTTTGTCCGGCCGATAGTCCCTGCGCAACAAGCGGGGAACAAAGTAATCGACTGCACGGGGCAGGGGCATGCTTTGTCAGCCCGGGAATCGTCCCGGGAACGGTGACACAGCAGGCGGGTTGACTTTGTGAAAAATTTCACAAATTGCCTTGAATTTTTTTTTTAACAGTGATTAAATGCGATCGCATCCGTGGCACGGGTGTGGGCTGGCTTGATAAGCCCGGGTAAGCGAATTCCCTCGCGAATCCCCTCGTGATTCCCGTGCCGGGCGGTTTGCATGGTAATACGAATGATTCAGGGTGGTTTAGACGCATTGATTTTGGAAGGGCTCAACCCGATGCCCTTGCTTGGCAAGGTGTCGTTGTTTGCAGAGCCGTTTGCCGAGGCAAAGATTTTTGGATGGTTGACCAACTCGGTTTTTGTCGCCGCTTTTATTGCCCTGCTCCTCCTGTGGGCGGCGCGCAAGGCGACCCGTAACGCCCAGCGGGTGCCGACCGGCTTCCAGAACTTCTTTGAACTCATCGTTGAGTTTCTTTACTCCCAGGTTGAGCAGATTGTCGGTCAGAAGCTTGCACCCAGGGTTTTTCCCCTGCTGGCAACAATCTTTATCTACGTTGCCGTCGCAAACTGGTTCGGGCTCCTGCCGGGGATTGGCACGATCGGGTTCGGCAGTGAGCCGACGAAGGCATTCTTGACCCTTTCCGCGCACGACCATCACGTGGTGCCCTTGTTGCGTCCGCCAACCGCCGACCTGAACCTGACCCTGGGGATGGCTGCGGTGTTCATGCTGATCTGGGTTTACCTGACCGTCCGCGAGACCGGGGTAATCGGCTTCATCAAGCACACTTTCGGGCCGAAGGGCGGCATCAAGGGGGCACTTGGCATGGTTCTCGTGCCGATTTTCATGTTCGTTGGTGTTATCGAGATAATATCAATAGCCCTGCGCCCTGTGTCTCTCTCATTGCGGTTGTTTGGCAATGTTTTCGCGGGGGAGAACCTCATGCACGTGATGAGTGGCCTCGGCGACAAGGCCGGGGCGGTCGTTTCTTTCTTAATAAGTGTGCTTTTACCGCTGCCGACCTTCTTCCTGGAGTTACTGGTGGGCGGCCTTCAGGCCATGGTCTTCGCGCTTCTATGCGCTGTTTATATCCAACTTTCCACCACGCACGAGGAGGAGGAGGACCACTAGCCTCTAAAAAAATCTTGCTGTCGGGACCATGCATGTCAGTGGGCGGCAGTGAAACAAAATAACCAATACCGAAACCGTTACAGACGAAAGGAACCATACCATGCCATTTGAATTCATATCCATATTAGCAGAACTCCACGGAAACCTGAGCTTCGGCATCGCTGCCGCCGGCGCCGGTATCGGCATCGGCTCCGTTGGCCTTGGCGCCGCCCTGGCCGTCGGGCGCAATCCCGGAGCCTTCGGCAAGGTGCTGACGATCTCACTTATCTGTATGGCACTGGCCGAGGCGATCGCGATTTTCGGCCTTATCTTTGTGTTTACCGGCCTGGACATCCCCAAGGGATAAGCCGTCCAGATTGATTAATCCGGGCATTTGCCGGCGGAGCCGCCACCGGCAGATGCCCCATCTCGCCACAAGCATCAGAACCGCAAATTACTGAAACCATGGATTTTCTCACCAGCCTGACCGCCAAAATGCCTACCTTCCTGGCGAGTGCTGCCGGGGAAGCCTCCGAGGCGAGCCTGTTCGAGAAGTTCGGAGTCAACTGGCCGAAGTTTCTCGCCCAGGTCCTGCTTTTCCTGATTGTCTACATGATTCTCTCGAAGTTTGCCTTCAAGCCGATCATGGTAATCCTTGAGGAGCGCAAGCAGCGCATCGCCGAGAGTGAGGAGAACCTGAAGAAGATTGCCGCTGAACTTGAGGCGGCGGACCTGAAGAGGGGGGAGATCATCAGTGAGGCCAACTCCAGGGCTGAGCGCCTGGTTACCGAGGCACGCGAGAGTGCCGAGTCTGTAGCCGAGAAGAAGCGCGCCGAGGCCACCAGCGAGGCTGCCCTGATCATTGCCAAGGCCCGCGAAGCCGGAGAACTGGAGAAAAACCAGGCCATGGCAGAGTTGAAGCGCGACTTTGGCCGCCTGGTTGTTGATACCACCGGCAAGGTGACCGGCAAGGTGCTTAGCGATGATGACCAGGAGACAATCAACAGGGAAATATCCGCCCAGATCTCACTGTAAGGAAGAGCTGACACAAGCAATTAACCGCAACACTAATTTCAGGTAAGTGAAAATCTCCAAAGATGCCGCCCGCGCTGCGCGCCAGTTATTCCGCCTTAGCCATAAGGATGGCAGGCTGGACGGTGGCCTCATCAAGGAGATCACATCAAGGATTGCTGAGTCCAAGCCGCGCGGTTATCTCGCGATCCTTCAGGAATATGCCCGGTTATTGCGCCTTGAGGCCGGTAAGTTCCAGGCTCTCATTGAGAGCGCCATTGAACTTGGGGCACAGGCCGGCAATGCACTGGTGGATGACCTGCGCGCTAAATACGGCGATGACCTGAAGGCCGAGTTCAGGGTTAATCCTGAACTGATAGGCGGCATGCGTGTCAAGGTTGGCAGCGATGTCTGGGACGGTAGCGTGCGTGCACGGTTGACCGAACTGAAGAACAAGCTTTAAAAAAAGATTTTTTTGGAAATAAAAACCCAAACGGGAACCCTACTATGAGTAATATCCTCCAGGAACTGGAATCTGAAATTGCCGGATTAAAGACGGCTGTCACAAAATCCAATGTCGGAGTCGTTCGTGAGATCGGCGACGGTGTTGCCAAGGTCGAGGGCTTAAGCGATGTCATGCTTAACGAGATGGTCGAGTTCCCGGGTGGCCTTCACGGGCTTGCCCTGAACCTCGAGGAGACCGAGGTCGGCTGTATTCTCCTGGGTGATGGGCTCGACATCAAGGAGGGCGATGAGGTCAAGACAACCGGTAAACTCCTGCAGGTTCCGGTCGGCAAGGAACTGCTCGGCCGCGTCGTCAATGCACTGGGGGAGCCGCTGGATGGCAAGGGTGACATCGCCTCAACCGTCAGCTATCCGGTGGAGAAAATCGCCCCCGGGATCATCCCGCGTAAATCAGTCAGTCAACCGCTGCAGACCGGCATCCTTTCTATTGACGCAATGATCCCGATCGGACGCGGGCAGCGGGAACTGATTATCGGTGACCGCTCGACGGGCAAGACCACCATTGCGATTGATACCATCATTTCCCAGGCCAAGCAGAACAAGCTGGCCGAGGAGGGCAAGTTGCCGGATCACCGCCCGGTGTATTCGATCTATGTGGCCATCGGCCAGAAGCAGTCGAACATTGCGCGCATTATCGGTACCCTTGAGGCTGCCGGCGCGCTTGACTCCACGATCATTGTCGCAGCAGCAGCTGCTGACTCCGCCACCAACCAGTTTCTGGCGGCTTACTCCGGGGCGGCCATTGGGGAGTGGTTCATGGACAACGGCATGGACGCGCTGATTGTCTTTGATGACCTTTCCAAGCACGCGGTGGCGTATCGGGAGGTATCCCTTGTTTTGCGCCGGCCTTCCGGACGCGAGGCATACCCGGGTGACGTTTTCTACCTGCACAGCCGCCTGCTTGAGCGCTCGGCCCGGCTTAACGAGAAAAACGGCAATGGTTCGCTGACCGCGTTGCCGATCATTGAGACCCAGGCCGGTGATGTGTCTGCCTATATCCCGACTAATGTGATTTCCATCACGGACGGGCAGATTTTTCTTGAGACCGACCTGTTCTACCAGGGAATCCGCCCGGCAATTTCAGTTGGCCTCTCCGTTTCGCGGGTTGGTTCCGCGGCACAGACCAAGGCGATCAAGAAGGTCTCGGGAACGACCAAGCTTGACCTTGCCCAGTTTCGCGAGAAGCAGGCATTTGCCCAGTTTGGCTCGGATCTTGACGCTGACACCAAGGCGCAGCTTGAGCGCGGGCAGCGTATTGTGGAGTTGTTCAAGCAGAACCAGTATTCGCCGCAGTCCCTTGAGGTGCAGGTCGCAACGCTCTTTGCGATGCAGAATGGCTATGTGGACGATGTGCCGGTCGAGAAAATAAAGGATTTTCAAGCCAAGATGGAAGAGTTCCTCACTATCCGCAAGGAGGCGGTGATGACCAAGATCCGTGAGCAGAAGATTCTTTCCGACGAGATTGTCAATGAGCTCAAGGAGGCCATTGAGGACTTCAAGTCGACCTATAATGCGTAACTGCACTACCGACTGAATACCAAACACCTGAAAAGTGGCCAATACCCGTGACATTCGCCGGCGCATCAAGTCGGTCAAAAACACCAAGCAAATCACCAAGGCGATGGAGCTGGTTGCGGCTTCAAAGATGAAGAAGGCGCAAAATCAGGCACTTACCGGGCGCCATTACGCGCAGGTGATGAATCGTGTGCTGGTCAATCTCACCAAGGTGGCTGAGCCTGAATCCCATGCC
>JAPYUT010000011.1:5102-87241 GCA_029940475.1 Verrucomicrobiales bacterium
TGTTGCAGGTGCGTGAGGGTGAGCGTGAAATGACGGTGGTGATTTCCACCGACAAGGGGTTGTGTGGCGGACTGAACACCAACCTGATGCGTGCCGTGGCCGACGAAAGCACGGATTCCAGTTCTTACGTCACTGTTGGCAGGAAGGGACGCGGCACGCTGGCGCGCAGCAAGAAGGACCTGGTTGCTGATTTTCCGGTCAAGGATCCGGTTTCGTTCAGTGAGGTTAAGCCGATCGCGAAGTTTATTACCGAGAAATTTGAGTCGGGTGAATTTGATCGTGTCAGGGTTGCCTTCACGAATTTCATCAACACCATGAGCCAGCAATCCCATATTGCCACGCTCTTGCCGATCACGTCGGTGCAGTTGACCGGCAAGCGCGAATATGAGGGCATGGGTGATGGCGATGACATGGCGGAGGTTTATGAGTCGCCCATGGGAGGTGCAGTCTATACCTATGAGCCCGGCGCCGTCGCAGTGCTCGATAGCATCCTGCCGCATTATCTTAATTACCAGCTCTACCAGATGATCCTCGAGGCGCGTGCTTCCGAGCATTCCGCGCGCATGGTGGCGATGAAGAGTGCTACGGATAATGCCGACGGCATGATCAAGGACCTGACCCTTGAATACAACAAGGTGCGGCAGGCTGCAATCACCGGCGAGCTCCTGGAAATCACGACGGCCCAGATGGCACTCGAATAATGCTCCGCCCGGCGGCAATCAAGAACTTTAAAAAACAGAACCTATTTAATTAACTGAACATCCTTTCAAATGAGTGATAACATCGGAACCATCGTCCAGGTCATCGGGCCGGTCATTGATGCTGACTTTTCCAAAGCCGGAAGTCTGCCCAAGATCTACAATGCCCTGGAAATTGAATATGAGGTATACGGCAAGCCCAACAAGCTGATCCTCGAAGTGCAGCAGCATCTCGGCGACGGCTGGGTGCGTGCGGTTGCCATGTCCTCCTCAGAGGGACTCAGGCGCGGCATGGACATCAGGGACACCGGAGACTATATATCGGTTCCGGTTGGCGAGGAAGTGCTTGGCCGGATTTTCAATGTCACCGGCGACCCGGTGGACGAACGCGGCGACGTGAAAACTGAAAAACGTTACCCGATTCACCGCCCGGCTCCGCCCCTCATTGAGCAGGATACTTCAGCGACCATCCTCGAGACAGGCATTAAGGTCATCGACCTTATTTGTCCCTTTACCAAGGGCGGCAAGGTTGGAGCCTTCGGGGGTGCGGGGGTCGGCAAGACGGTTGTCATCATGGAGCTTATCAACAACATCGCCAAGAACCACGGCGGATACTCGCTTTTTGCGGGAGTTGGTGAACGAACCCGTGAGGGTAATGACCTTTATTGGGAGATGTCTGAGGCCGGAGTCATCAATCAGGATAACCTCGCGGAATCAAAGGTGGCACTGGTTTATGGCCAGATGAATGAGCCGCCGGGGGCACGACTGCGTGTTGCCCTCTCCGCGCTGTCGATGGCCGAGTTCTTCCGTGATGAGCAGAATCAGGACGTGCTGCTTTTCGTTGACAACGTATTCCGTTTCTCACAGGCAGGTTCGGAGGTTTCCGCATTGCTCGGCCGCACACCTTCAGCTGTCGGTTACCAGCCGACCCTGGCTTCGGAAATGGCGCAGTTGCAGGAGCGGATCACCTCCACTACCAAGGGATCGATCACCTCCTTCCAGGCGGTGTATGTCCCGGCGGATGACCTTACCGACCCCGCCCCGGCGAACTGTTTTGCCCACCTTGACTCAACGGTTGTGCTTGAGCGTTCACTTGCCGAGCTTGGTATTTACCCGGCGGTGGACCCGCTTTCCTCGACTTCAAATGCCCTTGCTCCCGACGTGGTTGGTGAGGAGCACTACGAGGTGGCACGTGGAGTCCAGACCGTCCTCCAGAAATACAAGGATCTGCGGGATATCATTGCCATCCTGGGCATGGATGAACTCAGTCCTGATGACAAGTTGACAGTTTTCCGCGCCCGCAAGGTGCAGAAGTTTCTTTCCCAGCCCTTCAGCGTGGCTGAGGTCTTCACCGGTAGTCCGGGTGTATACGTTTCCGTTGAGGATACGGTCAAGGGATTCAAGGAAATTCTCGACGGTAAGCATGACGAGATACCTGAGGACAACTTTTACATGAAAGCCGGTATCGATTCGGTTGACAAGGCCTAGCCGGGTGCCAATAGGAAAACTCCAGATCCTGCACAAATGCCACTGAAGCTTGAAATCGTTACTCCTGAGAAGAAGGTCTTTTCTGATGAAGTGGACTCGATCGTGGTTCCTGGACTCGAGGGCGAGTTCAATGTTCTCCCATCACATACGCCGGTGGTGACCATTATTAAGCCTGGAGAACTTACCTACAGCAAGGCCGGTGAGACCTCTTGTCTTGCTATCGGCGAGGGTTTTGTCGAGACTTCCAACGACACGGTTTCCGTCTTGGTGGACGTTGCCCTTGGTGAATCTGAAATTGATGAAAATGCTGTTGAGGATGCCCTTAAGCGCGCCGAAGAGGCACTCGCTGATACCACCGAGGACGATGAGAATTTTGCGGCTTTGCAGGCGGTTATCGCCAAGTCGCTCGTCCAGCTGGAAGTCAAGCGCCGCCGGCGTCGTCTGTAGTGACGGGGCACTCTCTACGGGTGATTGGAGAGAACCTGTAGCCACATGGGGCTGTACCTGGCTTGCCTTGTTTATCGCATTGCTGGAGGAGCCATGAGGTGTCAATAGGCCTGCTGTGGTGAATTTCAGTTTTACAAGCGGCCTGCTTGCCGGATTTTGAGCAATATCAATTGCCACTGATTATGATGAATTTTCGCGGGACATCCGTTTTTTTTCTTTTGGGTTCCTTTGTTTGTTCGGCCTGTGCTGCTGCCGCTGACAAGGAGGCGAAGACCAGTATCTGGAGAGTGACCGGAAAGGATGGCGGGGCAACGGTTCTCCTTGCCGGCTCAATCCATCTTCTAAGCGAGGAAGATCATCCGTTGCCTGCCCTTTTTGAACAGGCATACAGGGCAAGTGATGAACTTGTGCTGGAGATTGCCTCCGGTGAGGATCCGGACTCGGAGGTGAAGAGTTTGCGCAGGGGAATGTATGGCAGGGAAGGCAGGATCAGTGACGACCTCAGGCCTGAAACTTATGCCCGGTTGCGGAAGTTCCTGACGGATACGGGATTGCCTGCGGAGGCGATGGATGGATTCCGCCCCTGGCTGGCAGCAATGACTCTCTCAATTACCGAGATGATGAAGCTTGGCGCGCGGCCTGAGCTGGGTGTTGATACTTATTTTGAAGGTAAGGCGATCAGGGACCATAAACCGGTAAGGGGACTTGAAACCACCGAGTTCCAGATTGGCATTTTCGCAGGAATGGAGAAAGACACGCAGGAGAAAATGCTGCTTTCGACCCTGCGTGAAATGGCCACGATAGAGGATGATTTCCCGAGGATGGTGGAGGCTTGGCGCAGGGGTGACGAAGAGGCTATCGGCAAGATTTTGCTTGAGTCCATGAATGCGGTTCCCGGCTTGCGCAGGGATGTTCTGGACAGGCGGAATCAGCGCTGGGTGAAGCAGATCAGTGCGTTCATGAAAGGTGATCAAACATTCATGGTGGTGGTCGGCACCGGGCACATGGTAGGCAAGAAGGGCCTGCTAAAGTTGTTTCAGCGTAAAGGTTTTCGTGTTGAAAGATGGCATGGCGAGCGGCGGGACAAGCCGGAAAAGAAGACACGGAGGTTTATCCCGGTTGGAATGAATCCGTTGGCGTTCACCTTGTCGTGTGGTTGAGAGTCCAGACACATTGATCCCAATGCTGACCGAAGAGCTTACGTTGCAGTGCAGCCGTTGCGTTGGGTATTTCTTCGTGGTTGTTGTTCCGGGGAGCAAGGTGCGCTGCCCACATTGTGAGCTTGTCGCCGTGACCGGCGAATTTTCCCCGGTCCAGAGTGGTGAACTTTCGAGCGCTGCCGTGAATCCGCCACAGAGTGAACCGCTGGGCGAACATACAAACTACACTGTGGATGGCGAAGTCATGCAGTTCGGATGCCCGTACTGTGAGAGAGCGATGAAAATGATGATCAAGGAGGCAGGGGGCCTTGCTGATTGCCCGCATTGCGGGCTGGAAATCATCTCTCCAGACCCGGCTAATGGCAACGCCTCGCGGCTGACCGATGCAAGCAGGCGGCAACTGGGAAACCTGATGCGTTTCAAGTCGGGGAATTTTCAAATGCAACAGGAACCGCTCAGCAGCAGATATGGATTCACGCCGCCGGTGCGCTTTGATTCGCGCGGTGAATCCTCCCACGGGGATGCTCTCCCGGCAGGATTTCCTGATTTTCTTGAGGATGCCCCGGGAGCAGGGGTGCCAACCTCACAACAACCCCCTTCCAATCCCGCCCAGAGTAAAGTTGTCTTTTCGGCGACGGAGCCAATAGCGCCTTTCGATCGCGCAGGGCATCCTGAGGAGGAGGTTTTAACCCATGATGAGGCGCTTAACGAGGATCGTGGCCGGGTTTTTGCCATTGCGGCCGGGTTTTTATTGCTCTTTTTGGGAGGGCTTTTTATTGCCCTGGAGCTTCGTCGTTGGCGACAGGAGAAAGCTCCCGGCATTGCTGCCGCGGAAAGATCCGGTGAAAGCTTAAGTGCTTTCGGTGCACGGCATGAAGATGCTTTTGCCCTGATCAAGAAGGCTGCGAGGGCAGGTTCCGTGGACCAGCTTCTGCCCTTGGTCAGATCAAGGAGGAGAGTTGAACCCCTGATCGGGGAATACTATCGGAGTAGGCCGGTTGAACCGGTTGAGCTCGTTGCGTTTGAGGATCCGGTGATCACTGAGGCTGCCGGTATACGTTACCTGCAATTGCGTGTTGTTACTGCTGCCGGCGACAAACGTCCCGCTGCCGTTGAGGAGACTGTTGCCGGTGGAATGGTTTTTGATTGGGAGCTGTGGGTGAATATTGCTGCGCTGGAGTGGTCTGAATTTCTTGACGAGCGTTCAATTGAGCGACGCACGCTGAGGGTTTGTATTACCCGCAGCCTGCCGATCAATCGTTATTTTGAGGATGCCGGGCTGGAGGCGCAGGCAGGGTACGGGGTGAGGGTCCGGCTGGCTGGATCAACCAGTGCATTCTATGCCGTGTTACCGAGGGGGGATCCTGAAAGTGAGGCGGTGTGGCAGGCAACCTCATGGGAGCCGGGACGGCGGGTGGTTGCCGATCTTTCCTTCCCGGAAGGTAAGGTTGAGCCAGGCAGGATCCTTGTTCACCGGATCCGGCAACCGCGCTGGCTGATTCCATAGTGAGGGCAAGGCAGGTGTTAGCCGGTTTTTCCACCTGCTTTCTTCCATGCGATGATTCCACCGTCGAGGTGGTAGACTGATTTGAAGCCCAGTCGCTTCATTGTTGCAAAGGCGGCAGAGCTCCGGCTTCCGGACCGGCAATGCAGCAGGTAGATCTTTGTCCTGTCGAGTTTACCCAGTGCTGTTTTGAAATCCGCTGCAAGGAAATCCATCAGTTTGGCACTGGGGATATGGGCCTGCGCGTATTCTTTCGCCGTACGCACATCAAGGATTACAATGGATTTCTTTTCCCTCGTGAATCTCGAAACAAGTTCCCTCGCGACCGTTGCGCTGATGTTGTGATGACCGGGTTTGTTGCCGGGGCTGGCTTGCTGAGCCGGGCCAGGAAGAGTTGTGAATGCAGTAACAGCCAAGAAAACAATCGTTGATTTCATTGAGCCAATGATATCTCCCTGCACGGCAAAGTGCACGTATTTTGCTGTGTCTTTACAGTTGTCGTTAATCAGCGTAACTTATATTGCGGAGCGCTTACAATCCCCTCACGATGCCGCTCAATATAACAGGTATTAATATCCTCCCTCTTTTTTGGGGTCTATTTTGCTTATGCACGGTTCTGGTGCCCCGGGTTTCGTGGTCAGCCCGGGTCGCTGATACAAAATTCAGCGTTGATCGCGGATTCTTTGAATCAGCTTTTGTACTGGAGATAAGCACGCAGACATCCGGTGCACAAATCCGCTTCACTACAGATGGCAGTGAACCGTCCCTGATCAATGGGCAGGACTATACCGCCCCGTTGATCGTGAACAGCACGACAGTGTTACGGGCGGCGGCATTCAAGGATGGGTTTAAGCCCACCGATGTGGATACGCATACCTATGTATTTCTCGACCAGGTCATTCGCCAGGCGGGCATTGGCCGGCCGGCGAGCTGGGGTGAGCTTGGTAATTTTGACACCGGGCCCGGCAACCTGCCGCCTGGTCCCTACCGGGCGGACTATGCAATGGATCCCGATATTGTGGATGATCCACTCTACGCATCATCCATCAAAGGTGATTTACGATCAATTCCAACACTCCTGCTTGCATTGCATCCTGAGGATTTGTTCTCGAGTGAAACCGTGGCAATTGATGAGCACGGCAAGGTTGTCGAGACGCGGGGAATCTACCCGATTGGCAAGGGATTTGAGCGTGCTTGTTCTGCCGAGTTGATTCTTCCTGACGGTGCAACGGGATTTCAGATTGATTGCTCAGTGGAAGTGCAGGGGGCAACCAGCACTGATCGCTGGAAGACCGACAAGCTGTCCATGCGTTTAAAATTCAAGGCACCTTACGGTCCGAGTGAACTTGATTTCCCATTGTTCGGGGATGATGCCACAGACAGCATCAACACCGTGATCCTCGATGCCACCAACCAGCAGGCGTGGACGCACCCGGTGCCGGCACAACAGTTGCGGGCCCAGTATATTCGCGATCAATTTGTCGGCGACCTGCAGAATGCGGCGGGAGGCGTAGCCCCTCACGGATGCTATGCGCATATTTATTTAAACGGACTCTACTGGGGCGTCTATTGTCTGCATGAGTTCGTTGAGGAGAGTTTCGCGGCGACCTATCGCGGCGGGGAAAAATCCAGCTACGATATCCTCAGGCATCGTGCGGATAATGTGGTTGCAGGCAGCGCGGACGGGTTCCTTGCCCTGCTGGCTGCGATCGAGGCCGATCTCGCCGTGAACGCGAACTATACGGCGGTTACCGCCCTGTTGGATGTCGGGGCATTCATTGATTATATACTCATCAATTTTTATGCCGGTAATGCTGATTGGGCGTTTCAGAACTGGAATGCAAGTTTTCACCGTGGTGATCCGGCACGCAAATGGCTGTTCCATAACTGGGATGCCGAGAAGACTTTCCAGTTTGTGATTGAGGACGTTACTGATGCTGATGACCCGGGAGCGCCAACGCATATTCATCAGCGGCTGCGCTTGAACCCCGCATATCGTCTTGCCTTTGCTGACCGGGCGCGGGCGTTGATGGCTCACGGCGGCATCCTCACCCCGGAGGTCGCCGCATTAATGTATCGCTCACGGCTTTCCCAGATCAACCGGGCGATTGTCGCCGAGTCGGCACGCTGGGGTGACAACCGCAACCCGGGTGCCCCGCCCTATACGCGGGTGAGCTGGCTCGCTGAGAGTGCCCGGCTGGCAGCTGATTTCTTTCCGGATCGCACCGCGGTTCTTCTTGCCCAGTTGGTTGCTGATGGCCTTTACCCGGTGGTTGCCGCCCCGGAATTCTCTCAACATGGCGGGGAAGTTTCCAGCGGGTTTATGCTGGGCATTACCGGGGTCCCTGGTACCGGCGAGATTTATTTCACGGTTGAGGGCACTGATCCACGTGGTTCCGGCGGCGCAATTGCGGCACAGGCCATTGCCGGGAACATAGTAAGCGTCCAAGAGAACATGCGCATTAAGGCGCGCGTGCGTGATATCGCCAGCGGTGACTGGAGCGCGCTGACTGAAGCGGTGTTCTTTATCCCGGGATCCTTCGCGGATCTTCGGGTGACTGAAATTATGTATAATCCCGGGGATTCGTCTGCGGCGGAGCTGGCAGCGGGGTTTGATGATGCGGATTATTTTGAGTTTATCGAGTTGCAGAATACGGGCTCCATTCCGATTGAGCTTACCGGGGTTACCTTCGATCAGGGGATCCGGTTTACCTTTGGTTCGCACACCCTGGCGGCGGGAGAACACATTATCGTTGTCAATGACCTGTCTGCATTTGCGGAGCGCTACGGTGATGTTCCTGCTGTGATTGCCGGTGAGTTTGGCGGCAGCCTCAGTAATTCCGGCGAGAGAATTGCACTGGCAGGGCCCTTTGGCAGCCTGATTCAGGATTTCAGCTTTGATGATGACTGGCATCCTCCAACAGATGGTGGCGGGCAGTCTTTGGTCACGGCGTATAATGTGTCCCTTCCCAATGATTGGAATATCCCCTCCGGATGGCGGGCGAGCACCTTTGAGGGGGGATCCCCGGGAGCAACGGATGTTGCCCCGCCTGTGCTCAGGATTACCGAGTTGAACTTTCATCCCGGCAATGCGCGCCCTGGCGAGGTGCTTGCCGGTTTCGAGAGTGACGATGATTTTGAATTTGTCGAGATCTTGAATACCGGACCTGACCCGCTTGAACTGGCCGGCTTCAGTTTTTCGGGAGCCTTTGATTTCACTTTCGACCCGCTTTTACTGGCTACAGGGGAATATGCGGTAGTCGTTTCGAACATCGCCGCGTTTACGCAACGCTACGGGAACGGGGTCATTGTGGCCGGTTCGTTTACCTCCGGGTCACTGAGTAACTCCGGTGAAGACATTGTCCTCACCGGGTCCTCAGGGGAGATTATCCACAATTTCCGCTATTCTGATGCCTGGGCATCCGCTGCGGACGGCATCGGGGCATCGCTGGTGGTGACTGACGAGGCAGCAGAACTCTTTGGCTGGAGTGAAGCGGCGCAATGGCGTGCCAGCAGCCGCTGGGGAGGATCACCGGGGGCTATTGACCCGGATGCGAATCCCTCACCCTTGCGTATCAGTGAAGTGATGTTTAACCCGGGAGACCCGGATGCAGGTGAAATAGCCGCCGGGTTTAATAACAATGATGATTTTGAATTCATTGAGTTGGCCAATACCGGGGAATTAGCAGTCGATATTTCAGGTTACAGCTTTGCGGGTGCCGTTGATGTCGTCCTTGGAAGCTACCTGCTTGCCCCGGGAGAAAAGGTCGTCGTGGTGAAGGATCAAGCGGCCTTTATTGAGCGATACGCAACCGCCGATCCTGTGGTTGGCGAATATCAGGGCAACCTGAAGAATGACTCCGAGGAAATTTTCCTGCTTGATCCTTTCGGCGTGAGCGTGCTGGAATTCACCTATGATGAGGCGTGGTATGAAGCCACTGACGGCGGTGGGCGCTCCCTGACGATCATTGATGAACACAGGCATCCAGTTTACTGGGGCGTTGCACAGGGCTGGCGACCGAGTGGCAATCCGGGAGGCACTCCCGGATTGGATGCAGATCCCTACTTCACATGGGTCTGGAGCGAGTTCCCTTATGTCATTGCCATGGATCCCGCGAAAGCTGGCGGAAGTATTGATGCGGATGGTGACGGCTTGTCCAACCTGATGGAATATGTTCTCGGGACTGATCCGTTATCTGCCGGTGGCCGGGGTTATTTCCAGTCAGTGATTGAGGTTGGTGATGAGTTATTCCTGGCCCTCACCTATCGGGTGAATGCGCAGGATGCACTTGTCGAGGTGCAGTTTTCACCGGACCTGGTGAACTGGCAGCCATTCGATCCGGTTTCCCAGTTGTATATCTCCGGGACTGCACCCGAGGGCACCCCGCAATTTACAGTGATTGACAGTGCCGCGATCGATGCCGGCAACAACAGGCGTTTCGTGCGACTGAAGATTGTGCGCTAGGATTTCAGGCAGGTTCACCCCGCCAGCTCATTGAGCTTGGCCTTGATGTCCGTGAAACTGGGCAATTCACCGGGATTATCATTGCTCTCGGCGTATTGAATGATGCCCTGGGCATCGATTACAAAGGCTGAGCGCTTGGGTACACCTCCCATGTTGAGGTTCTTGTCCGGCAGGAAACTCTCGTAGGCGATGCCATAGGCACTGGCGACATCGTGCTCGTAATCACTGGCAAGGGTGATCCCGATTCCCTCCTTTTCTGCCCAGGCAGCCTGTGCGAATGGATTGTCCCCACTGATGGCAATGACTTTAGCGCCGAGCGCCTCGTATTCGGAGAGTTCGCTGGTGACGCTGCAAAGCTCCTTGGTGCATACGCCGGTGAAAGCCATGGGGACGAATAGCAGCACGACCGGGCTGCCGCTGTTTTCCGACAGGCTGATATGCACCGGGCCGTCCTCGGCAAGGGTTGTCAGTTTGAAATCCGGTGCGCTGTCTCCAATATTAAGCATTGTTTTCTGGTGGTTGAGTCTTTGGTTGGAGGCGAGTATATGGAGCGTTAAACGCATCGTCAACCCTTTCAACTGCAATGCCTGAGATTCTTCCCGTCAGCAAAATTATCCGCAATCGCCGCACGGTAAAGCCCGCCGTCATGGACCCGCAACTGGAAGTGCCCCGGGACTTGATCGAAGAATTGTTCGAGAACGCGAACTGGGCGCCAACACATGGCTTTACCGAGCCCTGGCGATTCAAGGTGTTTACCGGGGATGCGCGGCAGCAACTTGCCTCGCAGTTGCAGCAACTCTACTGCGAGCACACTCCTGAAGGGCAGTTCAGGCAGGATAAGCTGGACAAGCTCGGCCGCAATCCCCTGCTCGCACCGGTGGTCATTGCCATTTGCATGAGGCGGGGAGATAACCCGAAAATTCCCGTTATTGAGGAGGTTGAGTCGGTCGCATGCGCAGTGCAGAATATGCACCTTACGGCTGCCGCGGCGGGGCTGGGGGCATTCTGGTCATCCCCCCAGGTTCTTGATACCGGAGGCATGCGCAGTTTCCTGGGCTTAAGGGAAGAGGATTGCTGCCTCGGCTTGTTTTATCTGGGATGGCTCAAGGAGGGCGAGAGGTGGCCGGAAAGCAGCCGTCACCCGGTGGCAGAAAAGGTGGAGTGGATTAAATGCTCCGGCAGCGGGGCGCTACCGGATATTCCTTAATGCAGGGATAGTAGTGGCGATTTTTCTGTTATTGTTCACGGCTTGATAAGTTGCCTTTTTGCCCCGATACTCCGGGTGGATGTGCCTGAGACGGTCGCCTGTCGGTTCGCCGGCGGGAGGAAAGTCCGGACACCATAAGGCAGTGCCGCCGTATGAAAGTGCGGGCGGTCGGCGTGAAAGCGCCGGCTGACGGAAAGTGTCGCAGAAAATATACCGCCCGCCGGAGCGTTTGCCGAGGCGGGTAAGGGTGAAATGGTGGGGTAAGAGCCCACCGCCCCGAGGGTGACCGAGGGGGCACGACAAACCCCGTGCGGTGCAAGACAGAACAGGGAGAACGGGTTGCCTGCCCGGTTCCGCGAGAGCGGTATGTTCCTGGGTAATAGTCGCAGCTGTGCTTCGGCCGGCTCCTCCCTGGCCTTTGGTCAGGGGGGGAGATAAATGACCGTTACCCGCCGATGGCGGGGACAGAATCCGGCTTATGACGGTACATCCGCTTTTATGACGCCCCGGTTCGCGGAGACGCGGGCCGGGGCGGCTTTTTTACAGCAGGTATATGTATTTGGCGGGGGTAAGAGGCTGGCCGGAGAGGGGGTCGGCTACCACTTGCCCTTGGGATCACCTGCCTTTATTGAGGAGGATCATGATTATTGTCCCGAAGACCCGAGGATTCATCTGTACTACGGCGCATCCTGATGGTTGCGCGGCGCATGTCCAGGAGCAGATTGATCACGTCAGGTCCCGTCCGCAGCCCGGCAATATGCCAAAGAACGTACTGGTTGTTGGCGCATCGACCGGTTACGGGTTGGCGTCGCGAATTGTCCCTGCTTTCTCCGGCGGTGCGTCCACGCTGGGCGTGTTTTTTGAGAAGCCTCCGACTGAGCGCAAGACGGCCAGTGCGGGTTGGTATAACAGCGCTGCTCTTGAGGCGGCGGCGCGTGCCGATGGACTGTATGCCAGGAGCATCAATGGTGACGCTTTTTCCGGGGAAATAAAGCGTCGCGCAATCAGGGAGATCAGTGCCTCCATGGGGCCGATCGACTGTGTTGTCTATTCCCTGGCTTCACCCCGTCGCACGGATCCGCAAAGCGGTGAGGTCTACAGGTCCTGCCTGAAGCCGATCGGGCAAACCTACACGCAGAAGAACATCAATACCGACAAGGCGGAGGTTGACGAGGTAACCATCGAGTCTGCCAGTGACGAGGAGATTGCCGGCACTGTGAAGGTGATGGGGGGAGAGGACTGGGAGCTCTGGATTGATGCCTTGCTGGAAGCGGGAGTTCTCGCCGATGGCGCCACCAGTGTTGCCTACTCCTACATAGGTCCGGAACTTACCTGGCCGATCTACAAGGAGGGAACGATTGGACGTGCCAAGATTCATCTTGAGGAAAGTTGCGCCCGCATCAGGGGGAAACTTGAATCAACAGGGGGTCGTGCCTTTGTCTCAGTCAATAAAGCGGTCGTGACACAGGCCAGTTCCGCCATTCCCGTGGTGCCGCTCTATATCTCTATCCTTTTCAAGAAGATGAAGGAGGAAGGCCTGCATGAGGATTGCATTGAGCAAATTCAGCGCATGTTTGCCGATCACCTGGATAATGGCACCCAACTTGATGATGCCGGGCGCATTCGTCTTGATGACCGGGAGATGCGTGAGGATATCCAGGCGCATGTCGCCGGGGTGTGGCAGCAGATAACGAGCGGGAACCTGCGTGAATTGTCCGATTTTGAAGGTTACCGGAAAAATTTTCTCAAATTGTTCGGTTTTGGTTTGGCAGGTGTTGATTATGACGCCGAGAGCGATCCGTTGCGCAGCGTGGACCTGGTCGAGTAGTGCTGGTAATGGCAAATCAGGTATATGTCGTGCATCCGGAGCGCCAGCCACATATCGGCAGGGTTAAGGATATGGCCGCAGGTGCGGTATTAATCGCGGCGATTGCGGCTGGGTGTGTCGGGATTATGATCTTTCTGCCAAAGCTTATTTCATGAATTGCCCCGAACTGGTTGAATCACTCACTGCGCTGCTCGGTGCGGACAAGGTTTCCGCAGCGCAAGCCGTGATTGAGGATCACAGCATCGACAAATGGCTGGTTGGGCATCCGCCCGATGTGGTGGTGTTTGCCGGGTCCACCGCCGATGTTGTCGCGGTGATGAAGTTTGCATCAGCACAGGGGGTTGCGGTCACAACCCGCGGTGCGGGGGTCGGCTACGTTGGAGGAGCGGTGCCGATGACCGGGGGCATTGTGATTTCCGTTGCGCGCATGACTGCGATCAGGGAAATCAACACTGCCGATGGAGTGGCAATCGTTGAGCCCGGGGTAATTACCGGCGATTTGCAGGATGCGGTGCGCAAGCTCGGCTGGTTTTATCCGCCTGACCCGGCGAGCCTCAAGGAGTGCAGCATCGGCGGCAATGTCGCGACCAATGCCGGCGGGCCGCATTGCCTCAAGTACGGGGTTACGCGCCACTACATACTTGGCCTTGAGGTGGTGCTTGCTGACGGCAGCGTGGCAAAACTGGGAGGCCGCTGCCACAAGGACAAGACCGGCTTTGACTTGATCGGCATGTTTGTCGGGTCCGAGGGCCTGCTGGGGATCGTGACTGAAATCACCTGCCGGCTTATTCCGCATCCGCCGGCACGGGCGATGGCATCAGCGAGCTTCGCCTCCTTTGCCGAGGCCGCCGCCGCGGTCCAGGAAATCCTCGGTGCGGGATTCCTGCCGGCGGCTCTGGAAATCTCCGACAAGTTCACCCTCGGGGCAGCACGTGACCATGTGGGATCAGAGCTGATCCCTGACGGGGAGTCCCATCTGCTGGTCGAGATTGACGGCCAGGCCGGGTCCGTCAATTCCGAGACCAGGGCGGTGGTTTCACTGTTACGGGACCTTGGCTGCCTGTCCCTTGAAACCGCGGAGGATGAGGCCGGTTGTGAGGCGATCTGGGAGATCCGGCGCGCATTCAGCTACAGCCTGCGCGCGACGGGTCTCACCAAGCTTAATGAGGATATTGTCGTGCCGCGTGGCAAGCTGGTGGAACTGGTGGCTTTCTGTGAGCGCCTGCAGGATGAATGCGGGATGCCCATTGCCTGTTTCGGGCATGCCGGGGACGGCAATATTCATGTCAATATCATGGTGGACGGCATCGATGACCCGGCGGTGCGCGCCCGCTCGGATGAGGCGCTGGACACCCTGTTCAAGGCCGTGCTGGACCTTGGCGGCACGATCAGTGGTGAGCACGGTATCGGCATTGCCAAGAAACGCTGGTTTGAGGAGGCCCTTGATCCCGGGGCCCTTGACCTGCACCGGCGCTTGAAGACTGTCCTTGATCCTGACGGCATTCTCAACCCCGGGAAGTTTGTTTGAGCAGGCCTTCCGGGTGTGTCAGGGTTGATGAGGAATGAAAACACTTTTTTTTACAATATGGATGCTCGGGATTATCCCGGTCGCCGGTGCACCGCTGGAGGTCGACGCGCTGACTTTCAACATCCGTTACGACAACCCTAAGGATGGCAAGGATGCCTGGCCCAAGCGGCAGGAAATGGTCGGGCAGTGGCTGCACAAGCAGTCACCGGACCTTGTCGGGCTGCAGGAGGCAAAGCGCCACCAGGTTGATGACATCCGGAAAATCGCCACGCAGTATGCCGAATACGGGGTTGGCCGCGATGACGGCAAAAGCGCGGGTGAGCACTGCACGATTCTCTACAAGGCTGCGCGCTTTGCCCTTGATGCTGCGGACTGCGGCACCTTCTGGCTGAGTGACACGCCGGAGAAGGTTGCCTCCAAGTCATGGGGCAACGGCATCCCGAGGATCTGCACCTGGGCGCGGCTGGTGGAAAAGAAAAGCAAGCGGGCCTTCTATATATACAACATCCACTGGGACCACAGGAGCCAGCCCAGCCGCGAGGGTGCGGCAGGGCTCATCATTGAGCGCATCGCAAAGCGCAGCCACCCGAAAGAGCCGATCATCCTGATGGGTGATTTCAATGCTAATGAGTCCAACCCGGCGATCACGGCACTGAAGGCCAAGCCCTTGGGCTTGATTGATTCCTATCGCGTGGTCAAGCCGGAAGAGAAGGCGGTGCGCACCTTCCACGGATTCCGGGGCGGCACGGCGACCGGGAGCAAGATTGACCATGTATTCGTGCTGCCCGGGACCGCCACGGTGAAGTCGGCAGCAATCGTGCGCTATCACCGCGATGGGCGTTACCTCTCTGACCATTACCCGGTACGGGCACTGCTTTTGTTTTGATGTCAAGGCAGGTCGGGGTGGGCTTGTGCACTGATCGGGCCGGTTTGAGCCCCTGTGTGAGATGTTTTCCACCTTGAGGTGGCAGATTTGGCACGGGAACTGCTTTTTTATAGGAAACTCACCCCTGTGTATTCTCTCTATTAAACCAATAACCTACTAAAAATGAAGAAGTTAATCGCGCCACTCGGCGTATTCCTGTTGTTGGTGCTTAGTGCACCAGATCTTTTTGCCGCCGAAGAGGCAACCGGCCCGGATTCCGGGCATACCGCCTGGATGATTACCGCCACCGTCCTGGTGCTGTTGATGACCATCCCCGGCCTGGCTCTGTTTTATGGCGGACTGGTGCGTTCCAAGAACGTGCTTTCCGTGTTGATGCAGTGTTTTTTCATCACCGCGGTGATGTCCGTCCTGTGGGTCATCTGTGGCTATAGCCTTGCTGCCGGTGAAGGAAATCTTTTCATAGGTGATTTAAAGAATTTGTTCCTTAAGGACCTGACGCCCGAAAGCGGCGACGACGGGGGTATTCCGGAGAGCGTGTTTATCACTTTCCAGATGACCTTCTTCATCATCACCCCGGCGCTGATTGTCGGTGCCTTTGCCGAGCGCATGAAGTTCTCGGCAGTCATGATCTTCACCATCCTGTGGGCGCTCATCTCCTACTGCCCGATCTGGCACATGGCCTGGGGCGGCGGCCTGTTTGGCGGCGGTGATGAAGGTAATTTCCTGATGGCAGCCGGGGAAGGCGCCATTGATTTTGCCGGCGGCACCGTGGTGCACATCAATGCCGGTATTGCCGGCCTGGTGGCCTGTATCATGCTGAAGAAGCGCAAGGGCTATCCCAATACCCTTATCCCGCCGCACAGCGTGCCGTTCACGATGATCGGTGCCTCATTGCTTTGGGTCGGCTGGTTCGGCTTCAATGCCGGCAGTGAGTTAGCGGCTGATGGCGTTGCCGGTTACGCGATGCTGACCACCCAGATTGCCACCGCTGCCGCGGTGATCGCCTGGGTCCTTGTTGAGTGGCTGATCAACGGCAAGCCGACCGCGGTTGGTGCGGCCACCGGCGCGGTTGCCGGACTGGTTGCCATTACCCCGGCCTCGGGCTCAACCGACGTGATGGGAGCATTGATTATCGGACTTGCCTCCGGCGCAATCTGTTACGTCGCCGCGACTTCACTGAAGCGCAAGTTTGGCTATGATGACAGCCTTGACGTATTCGGCGTGCACGGTGTCGGCGGTATTGTGGGCGCCATCCTCACCGGCGTGTTTATCCGCGAGGGATATGGAACGGAAGGTGGAATCGCACAGGCGATTATTCAGGGCAAGGCAGTCCTGGTGACCATCGTGTGGAGTGCCATTGCTGCAGTGATTGCCCTTACCGTGGCCAAGTTTACCGTTGGCCTGCGGGTCAGTGACAACGAGGAGGACAACGGCCTCGACCAGGGATCCCACGGCGAGAGCGCCTACAGTTAACAATAGAATCAAGGATTTAAATTCAATCCAACACGAAAAGCCCGGCGGTTATCCGCCGGGCTTTTTTTGTAATCAAACAGGAATTTCCTGATACCCGGCCCGTCTTTGTCTTGAGCAGTTGTTGTACTGCGGGTATCAAAGAGGATTGATGACAGTCAGCGGAAAGTTACAGGAGGCGGCAAAGGCCCTGAGTAAGGATGTGGATCGTCTCCGGTTTTCTTCACCCGTTGAATATGTCTACAACCCGTTGCAGTATGCCTGGGAAGCACACCGGGAATATCTCAAGAGGTTTGCCGATTGCCCCAAGCGCGTGGTTTTCCTTGGCATGAACCCGGGGCCCTGGGGCATGGCGCAGACAGGCGTGCCATTCGGGGAGATTGCTGCGGTGCGCGAGTGGATGGGCATTGAGTGTGCGGTGGATAAACCTGATCCCGAGCACCCGAAACGCCCGGTTGAGGGATTTTCCTGCACCCGGTCTGAGGTCAGCGGCAGGAGGCTGTGGGGATTTTTCGCTGAGAGGTTTGGTGCTCCCGAGCGGTTTTTTGCCGAGCATTTTGTCGGCAATTACTGCCCGCTGGTGTTTATGGAGCAATCCGGGCGCAACCGCACCCCGGATAAGCTTTCCGCTGCGGAAAAGGCGCAGCTTGATGCGCTGTGCGATGCGCACCTGGCAAGACTGCTGGAGATCCTCTCCCCACAGTGGGCAGTTGGCGTGGGCGCCTTTGCGGAGTCGAAGCTCCAGGCTGTTGCCGGGAATTTAAGTTCTCCACCAAGGGTCACGCGCATCCTGCACCCCAGCCCGGCCAGCCCGGCGGCCAACCGGGGTTGGGATAAGGCTGCACTGCGACAACTGCAGGAGGCCGGGGTCTGGAAAGCAGGATAGAGCCGGGCTAGAAGTTAAATTGCCAACCGGCGATGACCGAGTAGTCGCGTTGCATGCCCACGCCATTGAGATCCTGAGCCAGCGGGAAGATGCCCTCGATGGCAAGCCGGTGCCCCTTGAGCGCTCCCTTCCTGATCTGGAAGTTGAGCCCGATACCGCCCTCCAGGAATTCACCGCCGTAGTTGCCCTGGATGAAAGGTGGTGCGGCATGACTGTGGTGGCTGGAGAAGTGCCCCTCGATTGCATCGGCATTTGTGTAGCTTAAGCGCAGTGAGGTACTCAGGCTCTCGTTGAGGTCGCGGGCGACCCAGCCGGTGAGGTTGAGCTGGTCGCCGAGTGCGTAACCGGCCTCATTCTCATTCTCAAGCCGGATCGTGCCCATGGCCTGTGCGCCAAAGCTGTAGCCATCCCTTTGTCCCAGCCATGTAATGCCGGGTTTCAGGTCCCAGGTCCCGGAGCCGAGCTGCATTCCGTAGGGCAGGAGCATGCCGTGTTCTTTTTCCTGCACACCGGCGGTGGGAAGCCCTATGCCGAGGTTGAGGTGGATGCGCTGGCGGTTTGCATCGTGTATTTTGTACATGCCGCCAAAGGTAATGTCGCCAAGGCCAGAGGAGGCGTGGCTGAATGAGCCGCCGCCATGCCCACCATGACCCCCTGCCATGCCACCCATCATCATGCCGCCATGCCCGCCCATGCCGTGGGCGGGTTTGCGGGTCAGGTTCATCTTCTTTTCCACAAAGTTGATCATTGCCATCAATGTCAGCTTGTCAGTTGGTGCGTGCATCATGCCGATCATGTGCATGTCCATGGACATGTCACTTGCAGCAATATCGTAGCCAAGGCCGAAGACATCCTCTGCGGAGAGGGAACCGGTTCCCCGGCGGTGGCCGTCCATTGCCATTGTCATGTAGCGGTAGGAGAGCATGAACTCACCGGCGTCATGTGTGTGTGTGCCCATCACGCCGATTGGAGCCTGGTTATCATGGTCGTGGCCTGTGTGGTGGTGCTCGTGACCTGCGTGGATATCAGGTTGCGGGCTTTCCACGGCCGGGGAGGGAGTAATTAATGATAAACTGCACGATATGGCAGTTAGGGTTATGAGAGATTTCATGATCGTTTCTGGTGAATGATTTTTTTTGGTTAATTGGTAAGCGGGCTTCGGCAGCGGGTAAGCTGTGCCGTCGCGGGAGAGGGAACACTCAAGGCGCGGGTCGCAATCGCGCCGGCACACATCACGTGTATCCTGAAGAGAAGGGAGCCTAGCAGTCCCGGGGCGGACCGTGGGCGGGAGTAAGCCTGATGCCGGTGAGAGCCGGAGGCTTATCATCAAGCAGGAAAACCAGCGCCGGCGGACAGATTACCCGTGGCGGGCCGGCGGTGTTGGCGAACAACGGCCCCATTTTATTTGCCGATAATTTCTGGTCCTTTGTTTCCTTTTGACTGCCTGCAAGGACAGTCAGGCAACTCTCACAGGGAGATGTCAATACCGCATCGAGGAATGAGCCCGGGGAGGCGGAAGCCATCTGTGACCAGACTGTCACCTGCATCACTCCCCAGTGGCCGCCGGCCACGCAGAAAATGAAAAGGCACGTCAGGATGCGGCCGGTGCGGTTTAACACGATAAAGGATTATTTCATGATTAGCGGATGCGGTCAACGGCAAAGCCAACGAGCTTGGCAACGTGCTGATTGGACGTATCGTTTCCGGCGGGCAAAGCGGCGTGGACCGTGCCGCACTTGACTGGGCCATTGCCAATAATATTCCTCATGGCGGCTGGTGTCCGCGTGATCGCAGGGCGGAGGATGGCAGGATTGCTGACTGTTATCTTTTACGGGAAACCCCGGGGAGTGGTTACAGTGTGCGCACCAGGTGGAATGTTCGTGACAGTGATATCACGGTTATCTTCAGCATAGCGGGGGAACTTATGGGGGGATCCCTGGCAACCTTCAGATTTGCCCGTCAACTGCAGAGGCCGTGCCTGCATTTATCGCAGGGGAGCACCCGCGATCCGGCCGGGGAACTGCGAATTTTCATTGAGGAAACAGGAGCCAGGGTGCTGAATGCAGCAGGTCCCCGTGGTTCTAATGAACCCACTGTGACGGGGTTTGTAGCCGAAGTGCTGGATAATGCCCTTGGTACAAAGCCGGAAAGTATTTGAGTAAGGAAACCAATGGGCGGAGTTTAAGGGGAAGCAGGGCATCATGTTATCCAAACCTAGCACTATTATTGTGGGCATCGTTGCGCTGCTGCTCTTTAGCACTGACATTTATTCTGCGCCGGCTGCGGACAATCAGCCCGGGAAATGGTCAAGTTTTGACGGTGAGGAGTTTCCGTATTCAAGTTGGCTTCCTGCCGGCGAAGTAAAGCCCAAGGTGGTCGTGGTTTGCGTTCACGGGCTCAGTGGAGCTGCCTCTGATTTTGAACAACTCGGCAAGCGTTTGTCAGGGCAGGGCATGGCCGTTTATGCCCATGAGCTTCGCGGCCAGGGCAATGACCCGGAGCGCAAACGCATTGGCGACCTGCGCTCCCCCGACCGCTGGTTTAAGGATCTTGACAGCTTTATCGGCATGGCCAGGGGAAGACATGAGGGGGCACCGGTTTTTCTTTATGGCGAGAGCCTTGGCGCGTTGATTGTGATGCACGGGTTTGCCGGGCTCTCGGAGTTGAACCGATCAGCTGTCGGTGGGCTCATTTATGCCTCGCCGGTGGTGGCCTTGCCGGAGGGCCTGCCGCCCGTAAAGGAATTTTTTGTCCGCGTCGCCATGAAGATATGCCCGGGATTAAAGGTGTCACTTTTCCAGATCGCCGGAGATCAGGCTGCCAAGGTCGCCGGGGATTCAGATCACTGGGAGCAGATGCTTAAAACCAAGCATTATGTGCCGCGCTTCACCCTGCGCTTTCTTGGCACGGTCGAGAAAATGGCGCGGGACAGTGCCGCTGCCGCACGATCGATCGATAAACCGGTACTCGTGGTTTATCCCGGCATGGACCTGTTCACCAAGCCGGCCCAGGTCGAGCATTTTTTCAAGCAGCTGGAATCCTCCGACAAGACAAAGCGGCTGTTTGCCGGGAGCTACCATTTGCTTGCCTTTGACAAGGAGCGTGAACAGCTTTTCAAGCTGGTCAGGGAATGGATCGGCAAGCGATCCTGAGATCGTGCCGGGGAGATTGACCTGTAAAATCAGCAGCAATTTCCCGGTTTCTTTGTCCCTGGTGGATCGTCACCGCAGCACTCCGAGGGGGAACTGGGGTTAAAGATGCTGCCCTTGGTCTCGTGCGGGTCGCGCAGGCGGGTCTGGGTGCAGTCGAAGGCTTCGGCATCTGCGGATCCCGGTGACTGGTGCGGTTCCATGAACTCAAAGAAACCCGAATAGGGTGCCCTGCGATACATCTCGTATGTTTTTCTGCACAGCGCATAGCGTTTGCCGCGTTGCATGGGATGTCCGTCATCATCGACCACGGTCTTGAAGGGGCCCCGGTAAATGACGGCCTGCATCCCCTCAAGGCACGGTCCGTCATCGCCCTTGAAGGCCTCAACGGTCATGCTGCGGAATTCAATGCCGTTGACCGTTTTCCAGGGCTCATGACCGAGCTGCAGGATTTGCACGCCGTGAAAACCGGCGTTTTCGAAGGCACGGAGGAACTCATCCTCAACAAAGGCCCCGGAGATGCACCCACTCCAGAGCCCCGGGTCATCCTGCATTTCTTTTGGCACCGGTTCATCGCAGACGATATCCGAGATCACTGCCCGCCCGCCAATTTTCAACACCCGGTAGATTTCCCGGAAGAGTTTTTCCTTCAGGCGGTTGTCGACCAGGTTCAGAACGCAGTTGGATACCACGACGTCAATGGTGTCATTTGCTATCATCGGCTCCCCGGCACGCATTTTATCGGCAAGGTCCTCGGCTGCCAGGAATTCGTTGGCACTGGTGACCGGGTTGGCTTGCAGTTGTGCTTCAAATTTTTCCAGGTCGAGGGCAAGATCTTCAATTCTCCCTTTGTGAAAACTGACGTTTGAGAAGCCTGTGCGCTCTGCAACCAGCGGCGCATTACGGCGCGCGACCTCAAGCATGTCATCTGTCATGTCCACCCCGATCACCTTGCCCTTGCTACCGACGAGTTGACTGGCAATGAAACAGATCTTGCCGGTGCCGCTGCCGAGATCGAGCACGCTTTCCCCGGGATGCAGATATTTGCTCGGGTCACCGCAGCCGTAATCCCTGGCAATCACCTCCTCGGGGATAACCTCGAGATACCTGCTGTCATAATCAACCGGGCAGCAGAGGGAATCTTCACGGGATTTGGCACCGGCGGCGTATCGGTCGCGGACAGCTGATTGGGTATTCATCGGTAAATTTCGCTGATATATGCAGTTCTTTTCTGCATATTCAGGCGGGTAAGCTCCGGGGGCGAGGATATTCCACTGGAATTCAGCGTGATTTTCCGGCATGGGTTCGCCATGGATAATCCCTTCCTTGATAATACCTTTGCCATTAAATGGTCTGCGCTCAATGCGGAGCATGTGGTTGCCGACATCACCCTGGCCCTCGAGGCTGCAAGCGAAAAGATTGATGCCCTTGCCTCTGGGCCTGCAACCGGCGGGGAACTTACCTTTGAGAATACCCTGCTGGCGCTGGAGAGTGCGACTGAAACCCTGAGCCTGCCATGGGGACTGGTGGGACACCTCGACTCGGTGTGCAACTCGGAGCAATTGCGCAAGGCGCACAATGAAATGCTCAAGCCGGTTTCTGAATTTTTTGCAGCCGTGCCGCTCAACTCCGCACTCTGGCAGCGGGTCAAGGCATACAGCGGGACCGGGGAGGCAAAGAGCCTTGAGGGTGTCCGTCGACGTTTTCTTGAGGAGACGCTGGCTGATTTCCGCAACAGTGGCGCTGACCTGCCGGAAACAAGGAAGGTGAGGCTGAAGGAACTTGAGTCCACGCTGGCGGAGAAGACCCAGAAGTATTCGGAGAATGTCCTCGACTCAAGCAATGCCTGGCAGTTGGTCATTGATGACGAGTCAAGGCTTGCCGGTCTACCGGAACTGGCGAAGGCGGCAGCACTCGAGAGTGCCAAGTCGAAAGACCTTGCCACTGACGAGGATCAAAAGTGGCGATTTACCCTCCAGGCCCCCTCATTTTTCCCGGTGCTTGAGCATGTTGATGATGATGCAATCCGCAAACAGGTCTGGGAGGGCACCTGTGATATCGGGGCCAGGGGAGAACATGACAATACCGCCCTCATCTGGGAAATCCTGAAACTGCGCCAGGAGAAGTCCGAGACTTTAGGAAAACCAAACTTTGCCGACCAGGTGCTTGAACGGCGCATGGCAAAGGACGGGGCAACTGCCCTTGGCTTTGTTGAGGATCTCTACCGGCGCACCAAGCCGTTCTTTGACGTGGAGACAGCCGAGCTTCAGGCATACAAGGCGGAGAAAACCGGCGGCGATCCGGGTTGCCTTGAGCCCTGGGAGGTTGCCTACTGGGCGGAGAAGAAGCGCCGGGAAGAGTATGATTTCGATGACGAGCAGCTGCGTCCCTATTTCTCAATGGAAAGTGTCATCGGGGGAATGTTTGACATCGCCTCTGAGGTTTTCGGCATCGAGCTCAACGAGCAAACCGGTGATCTGGAGCTCTGGCATGAGAGTGTCAAGTTCTACGAGATCCACGACAGGGAAAGCGGCATGCACCTCGGCTCCTTTTATGCCGACTGGTTTCCGCGCGAGACCAAGCGCAGCGGGGCATGGATGAACTACCTGCGCACCGGCGAACCACGGCCGGACGGCACACGCAGCCCGCACCTCGGGTTGATGTGCGGCAACATGACGCCACCCGTCGGTGATGAGCCTGCCCTGCTCAAGCACGATGAGGTTGAGACGGTGTTCCACGAGTTTGGACACCTGCTGCATCACCTGCTTGGCAATGTCGAGATCAAGTCACTTAATGGAGTTAATGTCGCGTGGGACTTTGTCGAGTTGCCTTCCCAGATCATGGAGAATTTCTGCTGGGAGCGTGAATCACTGGATCGTTTCGCGCGCCATCATGAGACCGGTGAAAAAATTCCCGACGCGCTTTACAACAAGATGATTGCAGCACGCAATTACCGTTCGGCGACGGTGATGATGCGGCAGTTAAGCCTCGGCAAGCTTGACCTGGAACTGCACATCAATGAGGCGGCCAATGCCGACCCCTCACGTGACTTGGATGAGCTCAGCAGGCAATTGCTCGAGGGCTATGTGATGCCGACAAGCACCCGGCCACCGAGCATGGCGCGTCGCTTCGGGCACCTTTTTGCCAGCCCGACCGGCTATGCGGCGGCGTATTATTCCTACAAGTGGGCGGAGGTGCTCGATGCGGATGCTTTCACCCGCTTTCTGGAGGAGGGAATCATGAACAGGAAAACCGGCCGGGATTTTCGTGACAAAATCCTCAGCAAGGGCAATTCCGAGGACCCGGCGAAGCTGTTCCGCGACTTCATGGGACGTGACCCGGATCCGCAGGCATTGTTGCTGCGCAGCGGCCTGGCGGGTTAGGCCACCTGCAGATTTCATGGCCGGTATCGTTGCCGGTCAGCGTTTTTTGCCGGGGCGCACGGGCGTGGTTTCTTTGTCTGCGCGCACGAAGGCGATTTTCTTGGCCTTTGCCAGCGTCTTGTCCAGCTGTGCCTCCCCGGTCTTGGAAATGTATTCAACACCGTTTTTTTCATCTTCACCGGCCTGCAATTTCTCCAGTTGCTGTTCCAGTGCGGACAACTTGGAGAGATATTCCTGGTGTGCCTGAGGCGTGAAGCGGGCACGTGCGGCAAAGCTTTTCATTTTTGCAATGCGCTTTTGAAGTTCCCGGATATCGGGTCGCCCGGAACCGCCCCCCTTCATGGCACGGCCTGATATTTTATGGAGGGTTTTGAACTTTCCGGCGGGAAGATCGCTTGTGTTGACCTTCACCGTGTCGCTTACCGTGGTGAGTGCCTGCCCGCCGAAGTCTCCGACCTGCTTAACCCTTGAGATTACCCAGATTTCTTCTTTGACCTGATAGACGCCACTGATGCTGATCTTGTAGTTGGTTGCCGGGGCGGTGGCACTGACCTTGAATTGCTTCTCACTTTCTGCCGCAGGTGCTGCCGTCATTGCCATCGCCAACAGCGCCATTGCCCGGAAGAGGAACGCCCGCTTTCTTGATTGCACTTTCATCTCTTGCAGCAACGATCGAAGCGGTAAATTCTTAGGTCAAATATTTCTGCCACGAATTAGTTGCCCGCAAGCCATTCCCGGATTTGCGACACGATCTCCTCCGGGGAGGGAGTGATATCCACGGTCAAGCCCGCCTCGTCATTTGCCAGTGCCTCGAGGTCGGCAAACTGTGACTCGAGCATGCCGGCCTTCATGAAGTGGGAGGTACGGTTCTCCATGCGTTCCTTGATCAGGGCAGGCGAGCCTGCCAGGTGGATGAAATACACGCCTGCGCCACGTTTGCCGCCGCGCAAAAGGTCGCGGTATTTGCGTTTCAGGGCCGAGCAGCCCATGAACAGCGGCCACGGTCCGGGGTGCGCATCGGCGGCTGCCCGTATGGCCACAAGCCAGTCTTCCCGATCGTCATCATCGAGTGGGGTGCCGTTAGCCATTTTCGTCACGTTTTGCGGCGGGTGAAAGCGGTCACCATCAATGAAAATGCCGCCGGTTTCTTCTGCCAGCATTCTGCCAATGGTGCTTTTGCCGCAGCCACACACCCCCATCAGGAGAAAAATTTTCGCTTCTCGGCAGTGAGGGGACAAAAAACTGGTGCGTTTTAAGGGTTGTTGGCGGGGGAATTACAAGATGCGCTTCACTTTATAATCGCAAATTCTGAAAATTTCAGCGTGATTCCAAGGAATTGTTAAGTTAAGCTAAACAATATCCCATCACCATTCAATGAACCTATAACTCTAAAAACGTAAGAAAATATTATGGCTGAAGGAAAAAGACCGGGCGGGCTCACTGCCCTTGCAGTATTGAATTTTGTTTTTGGCGGGCTTGGTGCCCTGGCCGTTTTGGGAATGATAGCCCTGGTGGGAGTTGTGGCGGGAGCTGCGAATATAGCAACCGATGGTGAGGCTGGTGAGTTGATGGTGGAAGCCGGGCTTAGCGGGGGAATGCTGATGGTCACCATTGTGTTGATGGCTGCCAGTTGTGCACTGCTGATTGTTTCCGGGGTCGGCTACCTTAAACAGAAGCGTGTCCTCGGCAGGACCATGGGTACCCTTTACGGGATATTGGCACTGCTGGGCACGGCGATTGGAATTGCCGGTGGTCAGGGGTTTGAGTTAGCAACAATCATCGGCCTTGTCTATCCGGTGCTGACCCTGATCCTGATCAATACCACCTTCAAGGAGGACCTAGTGAATTGAATGGGGAAAAGCCCTCTGCCCATTTGATATTTGCCCGGGAAGAACCGGTTTCCCGTAGGGCAGGACAGAGTAGTAATTCCTGATTCATTGATAATGATGGAGCCGGCAACAAGCAACGCGTCCCGGGTTTGGTCGCCACAGCATGTGTGGCTGATTGCATTTTACTCGATGCGCTTTGCCCTGCGCTCGGGTGGCGGGCTGATGTTCCTGCTCATCTTCCTGACGGTGGGCCTGTCGGTGGCGTCATTGTTCATTACCCCACTCGAGTCACTGGTAAAGTATGACTCGGCAGTGCCGGGGGGCATGGATGCCGTCGAGATCAGCACGACCATCCTGGAGTCGGAGATGGTGGCGGATGCGGTCGAGTGGATCACGGACTCGGATCGCGACCAGTCCGAATACCTGCTGCAGGAACAACCGGCCCTGCTCAGTGCCATCCTGCTGATCTTGTTGATTGCAGTGCCCTTCACGACCTGCTTCGGGGCTTTCAACCAGACCTCGGGGGATATTGCCTCAAGGGGATTGCGCTACCTGCTGCTGCGCACGGAAAGGATCAACATCTTCCTGGGTCGTTTTGTCGGTGTTGTGCTGTTCACGATTGTCTCGACGATTGGCACGATGCTGGTGATCATCCTCTATGTGCAGTTCAAGGTCGGCGCTTATTCCGGGGTGGATCTCTGGCTGTGGGGATTCCAGGGCCTGGCAGCGGTATTCTTCCTGAGCCTACCCTACATCGCACTTTGTGCCTGGGTCTCCTGCCTGCTGGATACCTCCTTCGGGTCACTGGCGATCTGTCTGCTGATCTCGGGTTTTTCCCTGGTCCTCCTGTATGTCTTGAAACTCTCCCTGATCAGCTCGATGAAGATGGACCCCGAGAGCCTGGGCTGGCTATCTCAAACCCTGCCATGGGGATGGAAATACGAACTGCTGCATGGTGACCCGATGGTGCGCATGACAGCGATCCTGGCCATGTTGGGCTTTACCCTGGCGTTCCTGTTGCTTGGACTGCGCCATTTCCAGAAACGCGACCTGTAACCTAAAAGAATGCAACCGGCCGTTAAAGTCATCAACCTTACCAAGAAGTTTTCGCGCCAGGTTGCCCTGGACGGGGTTGATCTTGAGATTCCGCAGAACAGTCTCTATGGATTACTCGGTCCCAATGGTGCCGGCAAGACGACCCTTTTCTCCATTGCCGCGGGCTTTCTCAAGCCCACCGGGGGTTCCGTCGAGGTGCTTGGTGTGGATGTGTCCCGGATCAGTGAGTTACGTGGCCAGCTTGCCATGCTGCCGCAGGATGCCGCCTTTCAGGGCTCGATTCCGGTCATTGAGCAGTTGATCATGTTCTCAAGGCTCAATGGCCTCGATAAATCTGCCGCGCGCAGGGCTGCCGAGCAGGCGCTGGAGATTGTCGGCCTGCCCGAGGTCGCAAGGAAGGCGGCACGGGCCCTGAGCCACGGCATGATGAAGAGGGTGGCACTCTGCCAGGCCTTCCTCGGCGATGCGAAGGTGATCTTTCTCGATGAGCCGACCGCCGGTCTGGACCCGGACAACGCCCGCAGGATCCGTCAACTGGTCAAGGAATTCACCAGGGATAAAACGGTTGTTTTCTCCAGTCACAACCTGCAGGAAGTGCAGGATATCTGCGACCATGTCTGTGTCATCGACAAGGGCAGGGTTGTTGAGTCCGGTACCATGGAGTCACTGACCGGGTCGACGTTTCTGGTACGCATTGAGCTTGTCTCGCCCCTTTCCCCGGAGGCGCAGGGGGCACTGCAGGCATTGCCGGTTGTTGAGGACATTGAACTGACCTCGGAGAAGGAATTCAACCTGCGGCTCAATGTCTCCGGCAGCGGCAAGGATGAGGCGATGAAGGCGATCTACGGCACAATGGCCGGCTTTGAGATCTATCCGCGCAGTGTTTTTGAGGGAGCAAGCCTTGAGGCCCGCTTCCTGGAGATGACCGGGGGAACCTTTGACGGGGCTTCCAGCACCTAGCACTGGTGTCTTCCGCGGAGGATGTGATTGAAGCAGGCCTGAAGAATCGGTAAGGTGGCGTTTGCGTCGGGGCTCAAGTTGCGTTCCTTTTGCCTCTCGTTGTTGCCCGGGCCCACAAGATGACTTCCAAAGAAATCCGCCAGTCGTTCCTTGATTTTTTCAGGGAGAAGCAGCACACGATTGTTGCCTCCTCCTCGCTGCTGCCCGAGTCCCCGGGCTTGTTGTTTACCAACGCTGGCATGAACCAGTTTGTACCGTTTTTTCTGGGCACCCAGAAATCCCCCTACCAGCCGCCACGGGCGGCGGATACCCAGAAATGCATCCGTGCAGGAGGCAAGCACAATGATCTTGAGGATGTCGGCTTTGACACCTACCACCAGACGCTCTTTGAGATGCTCGGCAACTGGTCCTTTGGGGATTACTTCAAGAAGGAGGCGATCGAGTGGGCCTGGGAGTTGCTGGTGGAGCGCTGGGGATTCCCGCCGGAGCGGCTTTATGCGACGGTGTACCGCCCGGGTGATGGTGATCCCGCCGAGTTTGACCAGGAGGCACATGATCACTGGGCGGCTGTTTTTGAGGCAGCCGGCCTGGATCCGTCAGTGCATATTGTCGACGGCAACAAGAAGGACAACTTCTGGATGATGGGTGATAGTGGGCCGTGCGGACCCTGCTCCGAGGTGCACGTTGACCTGACGCCTGAGGGGAATACCAGGGGTAGCCTGGTCAATGCCGATGACCCGCGCTGCATTGAGTTGTGGAACCTGGTCTTTATCCAGTATAACGCGGAGAAGGACGGCAGCTTCCGCGCCCTGCCCTCATGTCACGTGGATACCGGGATGGGCTTCGAGCGGGCCTGCTCGATGATTCAGGGCACCAGGGGATTCACGGACTTCTCCACCCCGATTTCCAATTACGAGACGGATGTTTTCCGGCCGGTCTTTGACGCCCTTGAACAAGCCAGCGGCAAAACCTATGGCTGCAGCCTTCCGGAGTCACGTGAGGGCTTAAGTGAGGCCGAGCAGGTTGACATTTCCTTTCGCGTCATTGCCGATCACCTGCGCACCTTGAGCTTCGCGATTGCAGATGGCATCAAGCCCGGCAATGGCGGTCGCAACTATGTATTGCGCCGGATTCTGCGCCGGGCGGTGAAATTCGGCCGCACGCTTGGGATAGGGAAAGGCAAGCCGTTGCTGAGCGGGCTTGTGCCGACCCTGGTCGAGGAGTTTGGCGGGATTTTCCCTGAGCTTGCGCAACGTCAGGCTGCCATTATTGAGACCCTTGATGGCGAGGAGACCCTTTTTGGCCAGACCCTCGACCGTGGCCTTAAGCTTTTTGAGAGCCAGCTTGCCAAGGCGCAGGGTGGAGTATTTCCCGGTGACACCGCCTTTGACCTGGAGGCCACCTATGGCTTCCCGGTTGATTTGACTGAACTGATGGCTGCCGAGCGAGGTCTGAGTGTGGACATGGAAAGATATTCCGAGTGCCTGCGCGAACACCAGGAGATCAGCCGGGCCGGTGCCCAGGGAGAGGTGATTGCCGCACTGGATTACAAGACTGATGTCGAGACCGAGTTTACCGGATTTGATGAGGATGAGTCCGCCGCACAGGTGCTTGAGGTACTGGATCGTGACGGCACGCATTATGCAATCGTTGATCGCTGTCCCATGTATGCCGAGAAGGGCGGGCAGGTGAGTGATACCGGTGTGCTTGTCATCGGCGAGGAGGAGATTGCCGTGAGTGCCGTGAGCCAGGTTGGAGCGGCATTTTGCCTTGCCTTGGGTAAGCGGATTAAGGCATGGCAGGGGAAGGCACTGGGGGTAATCTTGAAGCTTGATGTGTCGCGGCGCAGGATGATTGAGACTCATCATACAGCAACACACCTGATGCACTGGGCGCTGCATGAGGTGGTAGGGCCCGAGGTCGCACAACAGGGTTCACTGGTGGCACCGGATCGTTTGCGCTTTGACTTCAACAGTGATGCCCTCAGCAGCGATCAGGTGAACGCGGTGGAGGAGCGGGTGAATTCCAGGATCGCCGATGACGACCCGGTCTCATGGCAGGAGTTGCCACATGAGGAGGTCAGGGATCGAGCCGATGTCATGCAGTTCTTCGGTGACAAATACGGTGACTTGGTGCGTTTGGTCAAGATTGGCGGCGAACCGGGTGCACTGGACGGCTATTCAATGGAGTTGTGCGGGGGCACGCACCTGCGCAGTACCGGCGCGATTGGCCGATTCAAGATCAAGAGCGAGGGTGCGATCTCGGCCGGGGTGAGACGCATCGAGGCGACGTGCGCCTCGGCGGCCGATGCCTATATAGAGGAGCGTATCGCGATACTCAAGGAAGAGGCACAGTCATTTTCGGCAAAGCTCGACAAGGCCAACTCGACTTTGGCGCAAGGGGCACTGCCAACGCCTGTGCTGGACGGTGATGAGGCGGAGATTGAACCATGGCTTGCGTGGCGCGATTCCCTCAAGGCAACTGCAGCAGAGGCTGACAAGCTTCTCAAGAAGAAACAAATCTCCGGTGCTGCCGCACAGGCAGACTCCAATCTGGTTGAGCTCATTGCGGCAGCCTCAGGCGAGGTGCCGTTGATTGCGGAATCCTTCGAGGGGTCTCCCGCCTTGTTGCAGGAACTGCTCAACGGGCTGAAGAAAAAGCAGTTTGCCGGTATCGGGGTGATGGTTGTCAATGACGGCGAGAAAGTGCATGTCGGGATTGCAGTCTCGCCCGGATTCACCGATCGTTTTCAGGCGGGCAAACTGATGGGGGAGCTTGCCCAGCTGGTTAACGGCAAGGGCGGCGGTAAAGCGGAAATGGCACGCGGTGCGGGCAGTGATCCCTCGGGTGTCGAGGCATTGCTGGCCAGGTCCCGTGAGTTGATCGCGTAGCAGGGCTGAAAGTTGCCGGAAGGGAAAAAACACTGGATTTGTATTGAATGCTGATTCATCAGGATCGACCGCTGCACGTGTCGTCAATAGTCCAATAGGGGAGCTGATCCTTGTCGCTTCCGCCAGGGGGATTATCAGGATTTGTTTCGGAGAATGTAGCGATTACGCAATGGTGAGCGGCGACAGCCCGCTTCAGGATCACCTCAACGCAGCGGCCATGCAGCTTGATGAATACTTTGCCGGAGAGCGCCGGGATTTTCATTTACCGCTGGATCCGGCCGGTACCCGGTTCCAGCAATCAGTATGGCAACAGGTGCAGCTGGTCGCATTGGGACAGACTGCGACATACGGGGATATCGCCGGGCGGATAGGCAATCCCGCGGCCGCACGGGCTGTGGGTTCAGCTCTCGGCGCGAACCCTGTTCCCCTCATCATACCATGTCACCGGGTGATTGGAGCCAACAGTTCGTTGACAGGTTTCAGCGGCGGGCTTGAAATCAAGCGCCTGCTCCTGGGGCACGAGAGTGCATTAACAGCGGGTGGATAGCAATTCCCCGGTCACCTGACTTTGAGCGCGGCATTTCCATGAAATACCTGCACGATTTGTACCACAGTTGGTTGCATTACTGTGGTCGTTGGTGTCAAGCTTCCACAATGAACCCGATTTCTAAGATCCTCGCTATTTTTCCTCTTATCATTTTAATTACCGTCACCCTGTCGTTTCCTGCAGCCTTTTCTGCTGACAAGAATGCCCGGCCGGTGTGGACAGATACCGCCAAGGCGGCAGTTGAAGACCCGGATTTCCTGCTGCAGGGCGAGTATGTTGGAAGTGGAGTGGGAATGCAGGTGGCGGCACTTGGCGGTGGAAGATTTTATGTCAGCAGCTTTGAGGGGGGACTGCCCGGGGCAGGCTGGAAACGTAATGCGCCAACAGTTGAACAAATCGGGACTGATGGCCTGAAGGGGAGAATCGGCAAGATGAAGAAAGTTGTGCGTGAGAGTCCCACCCTTGGCGCCAAGCCCCCCGCCGGCAGCGTGATTCTATTTGCCGGGAAGGCTAATGATCAGGTTAAGGGGGAAGTGAAAGACGACTTGCTTTGGGCGGGCGCCCAGAGCACCGGGGAATACGGTGACTTCCTGCTGCATCTAGAGTTTCGCCTGCCCTATAAACCTACGGCGCTACTGACCAGCCAGGATCGCGGAAACAGTGGCATCTACCTGCAAAATCGTTACGAAGTGCAGGTTCTCGATAGCTTTGCTCTGGTTTATGATCGCGCACAGGTGAAGCTGCCACTGAAATCAGACCCGAAGCAGTGGTGTGGCTGCTTCTACAAGTTCAAGGTTGCCGATACGCCAATGTGCCTGCCTCCCTTGAGCTGGCAGACCTATGATATTGAGTTTAGAGCCCCGAAATTCGACAACGGTAACAAGACGGCTGATGCCCGGATTACGGTGAAGCACAACGGCATCACAATTCATGATGACGTTGCGTTGCCAAAAGGCACCGGTGCCGGGGGAGGGCGCAAGGAGGTGCCACTGGGGCCAATCATCTTTCAGGGTCACGGCAACCCTGTGGCTTACCGCAATGTCTGGCTGTTGCCGCGCTGAGCGATTGTTGTTAATTTAAATGAGCTTAAAGGAACTTCTCAGACCCACGTGGGTATTCGATATCGCAACAAAGTTGCGTACTCCCATTCATTACCGGCGGTGGCTCAGGGCGAACTGTCCTCATCCTCCTCCCGGGTTTGTGAAGCATCTTATACTTAAGGAATACGCGCAGCGTTTCCCTTGTGATGTATTCGTGGAAACAGGGACTTTTCGCGGCAATACAGTCAGCGCAATGAGCAGATATTTCGGGGAAATACACTCGATCGAGCTCGATCCCGAGCTCGCGTCCCGTGCTCAGCGGATTTTTAAATCCGACCAACACATTACGATTCACCAGGGGGACAGTGCCGTAATATTGGAGGAGGTGCTTGATCGGATCGGGGACAAATCCGTGATGTTCTGGCTCGATGGCCACTATTATTCGGGAGTCACCAAACTGGTGGCGGATGAATCCCCGATCGTCGGGGAACTGGAGTGCATCAGGAACTCAGGAGTGGATCCCGCTGTGGTTCTTATTGATGATGTGCGGGAGTTTGACGGCACCCGTGGCTACCTGAGGATTGACCAACTGCACGCGCATCTGGACAGGGTGGCAGAGGGACGGCAGTTCTATCACCTGGACGATATTTTCCGCTGGCACGCCTAGGGAACGAGCCTCGGCAGGTGTATTGGTCTGTTGGCCGGTGATCCGCGTATCCACTTGTCATGGTCAATCCATTAAGATTTGGCAATCGCTCTTATAAGCGGGAGCACCTTGCTATTCTTTTGTGAATGCGGCCTCCAGCTCCAATCCCTCAAGAGTTTTTGCATTGATAAGATGGCGACCTTCGGCATTGGCAATGCAGAGATTGTCGCCGAGCGGGCACAACCATTCTATGTCGGGAAATGATTTTTTCAGCGGCCGGGAATTTGGTGATTCGGGTGATAGCCTGTAGAGGTTGTCACCTTTGAGTATATGAAGGAATCCTCCTGCAGCGGTGACAAACCGGGAGCCCTTCAAGTTTGCCCGGCTGCTCCTTATATTCCAGTGGCGCGGATTGACTTCGTCGATGCCGGAGTCGGTCACAATGAAGATCCGGTGTTCGCCTTTCCTCAGAGCATGCTCAATGGCCACCATCCCAAGGACATTACTCCATTTCTTCGGACAGGTTTTGAAGGACCAGTCCTTTGGATCAGCCCGGTCAAGGACACCGTCCTTCAGGATGAAGAGTTGACCGGCAAGTTCAGCGGTGTAGTCGGAGCCTTGCCATCTCTTGAGCGGGGCCTCGATCTTGCTGCTGGTTTCCTTGCCCCGCGCAAAATCATATGAGCTGGTCTGCAGGCACCATTGCGGATCGGGCGGGGCGGGATCAAGTGTGACCTTATTGGCAATGGCAGCACAGGACTCCCCGGTGGTAACCCACAGTCCCACGCGCCTGGCCCCGATGACACGGTTGGATAGCAGGTTAATGTTCCTGGAGGGCCAGTTTTTATATTCATCCGGTTCTACGCTGATGGCGGTGACTGGGGGGTTCACAATCAGGTTGCGGGCTATAGTGACATCGCTTGTGCGTGAGCATGCCACCGCCGCGCAATACCAGCGGGATTGCTTGGATTCGGGATCATGATTAAGAATGAGATTTTCCTCCAGGCGGATGCCGGAACCTTTGGCACCCCGCGCCAGGTAGATGCTGTGGCGCGTGCATTCCCTGAAGAGGTTACCGGATACAGTCACTTGCCTGGCATTTTCAATATGGACGCCATAGCCCGATCCGGCAGCAGTCCCGATGGTTGGGCCGATGATGTTACGGTCGATGCTTACCTCCTGGTAACTTCCGCTTTCTGAGGTCGCAATGCTGATTCCAACGGCGACGTTTTTAATGCTCAGGTCCGTGAAACGGATTGCCTTGTTATTGGTGCTGCCGGAATAGTTGCCGATGGCATGCGTATTGTGATCCAGTGGAGGGTTGCCACTGATTGTCAGCTTCTGGATTGTGAGGCCGGAGAGATTACTGCCAATATAGAAGCCGAACTTTGCGTCCGGGGCGAGTTCGAGACGGGTCTTCTCACGATCCATTCCGGTGATGATAATATTACTCTTGTTCCCCAGCAGGATGGCCTGGGAGTGAGGCTCACGGGCTGGAAGCCTGTAGGTCCCGGGTGCCAGCACGATGGTGGTGTTGGAACGTGCTTTGCTGATGACTTCCGCCAGGTCCGTGGCGGGAGTGACCTTTATGGTCCTGGCCGAGATCCCTGCCGTGGCAAGCAGCAGGCAGGGAAGGGTCAGGATTGTCGTTTTAGCGGCGGCAGGTTTAAGGCTGGTAAACATGTTCGGCGGCATCTCTTACACAACTGGTGTCATTAAACCATTGTCATCAGAAAACGGCGACACTAAATGCACCTGGGGAGCAGTTTTAGGACTTTGGGTTGGGGCTTGGAACCGGCTTTCCAGGTATTGCCAAAGCAGTGTATCTGCGCTAGATCAATTGCGATGAGATTACGATATTTGAACCTTCTCCTGATGCTAACCTTTCTGCCGGCCGGAGGGCAAGCTTTCGCGGCTGATCGGCCGAATATCGTTTTCATTTTCAGTGATGATCATGCGCCCCACGCCATCGGAGCATACAACGGCTGGCTGAAACCGGTAAACCCGACACCGAATATCGACAGGCTGGCGACTGAAGGAATGCTCTTTGAGAACAGCTTCTGCACCAACTCGATTTGCGGTCCCAGCAGGGCGGTGATCATGACCGGCAAGCACAGCCACAAGAACGGGTTCATGAATAACGGCAACTCGTTCAACTGGAAACAGCAGACTTTCCCGAAGCTGCTGCGCCAGCAGGGATATACGACAGCACTTTACGGCAAGTCACACCTCAAGGGATCACCACAGGGATTTGATGACTGGAAGGTTTTGCCGGGGCAGGGGCTGTATTACAACCCGGACCTGATAACACCGGAAGGACGGGTGCGCATTGAGGGGCATTGCACGGACATCGTGACTGACCTTGCAGTTGAGTGGTTGAAGAAGGGTCGCGATAAATCAAAGCCTTTCATGCTGATGGTCCAGCACAAGGCGCCGCACCGCAACTGGATGCCGGCATTGCGCCACCTTTCCCTTTATGACGACATTAAGATTCCGGAACCCGCCACGTTGTTTGATCAATGGCAGGACAATGCCCCCCCGGCGCGGCACCAGGAACTTGAGGTTGATCGCCATATGGATATCAATTACGACCTCTTTGTTGACCTGACGGTGGATTACAAGGGAACCCCCTCACAGAAGCGCCAGGACCAATCTGCCTGGAGAAACATGAAGCGCATGAGCAAGGATCAACTGGATGCGTGGCGGGCATTTTATGCCCCGCGTGACAGGAAGTTTCATGAGGCGAAATTGACCGGCAAAGACCTAGTGCGCTGGAAATTCCAGCGCTACGCAAAGAATTACCTGCGCTGTGTGCGGGGTGTGGATGACAGCGTAGGCACCCTGCAGGGGGCACTCAAGGAACTGGGAATCGAGGACAACACGATTGTCATCTATTCCTCCGACCAGGGTTTTTACATCGGCGACCACGGCTGGTATGACAAGCGCTGGATGTATGAGGAGTCGTTGAAGATGCCCTTTATCGTCAAGTGGCCCGGTGTGGTTACGGCGGGCTCACGCTCGAGGCAGATGATACAGAACCTGGATTACGCCGAGACGTTTCTAAACATTGCCGGGGCCTCTATCCCGGCCGATATGCAGGGTCGCTCGTTGTTGCCGATCCTGAAGAACGGCAAGGCTGAGAGCTGGCGCAAGAGCATCTATTACCATTATTACGAATTCCCCAGCGTGCACATGATTCCACGACATTACGGTATCCGTACAGCGAGATACAAACTGATGCATTTTTACCAGTTTGGTAACGAGTGGGAAATGTATGACCTCAAGGAGGATCCCGATGAACTGACTAACATCTACGGCAAGGCCGGAAAGGAAAAATTGCAGACCGACCTCAAGAGGCAACTGGTCGCGATCCGCAAACGTTACCAGGACAACAGTGACGTGTCCGAGAAGCCGGCCACCTGGAAGAAACAGATGCGCCCGTAGCGGAGATCAGGTAAGGATTCCCCTGACCACCTTGCCGTGCACATCGGTGAGGCGATAATCGCGTCCCTGGAAACGATAGGTGAGTTTCTCGTGGTCAATGCCAAGGCAGTGCAGAATGGTGGCGTGGAAGTCGTGCACGTGCACCGGATCTGCCGCCACATTGTAGCAATAATCATCGGTTTGCCCATAGGTTGTTCCCGGCTTGATACCGCCTCCGGCCATCCAGATGGAAAAGCATCTTGGATGGTGATCGCGGCCAAAGGAAGTGGGATTACCCTGGGAGTAAACCGTGCGGCCGAACTCCCCTCCCCAGATGACAAGTGTCTCGTCCAGCATGTCCCGTCTTTTCAGGTCCGCGATGAGGGCCGCTGAACCCTGGTCGGTTTCCCGGGCAATGGTTGGCAGGTAGCGCTGGACATTGCTGTGATGATCCCAGCCACGGTGAAATAACTGGATGAAGCGCACGCCGCGCTCAGCCAGGCGGCGTGCCAACAGGCAATTGGCGGCATGTGAACCGGGGTTTCTGGCCTCTTCCCCATAGAGCTTGAAGGTGCTGTCGGGTTCGTCTGAAATATCCGCAAGCCCCGGAACCGATGTCTGCATGCGGTAGGCCATCTCGTATTGGGCCAGCCTGGTGGTGATTTCCGGGTCACCGATTTCTTTCTCGCGTATCCGGTTAAGCCTGGCAAGGCGATCAAGCATTGCCCGGCGATTTTGACTGCTGTCGCCGGCCGGGTCATTCAAGTAGAGCACCGGGTCGCCCTGGCTGCGGAACTTGACTCCCTGATACTCTGAAGGCAGAAAGCCGCTGCCCCAGAGCCGGTCATAAAGCGGCTGGGCCTGGTGAAAGGTGTTCTTGCTCAACAGCACGACAAAAGACGGCAGGTTTTCCGTCTCGCTGCCCAAGCCATAGCTCAGCCAGGCCCCGATGCTGGGCCGGCCGGGCTGTTGATGCCCGGACTGGAAGAAGGTGACAGCCGGGTCATGGTTGATGGCCTCGGTATGCATTGAGCGGACAACGCAGATGTCGTCGACGACACCGGCCATGTGCGGCAACAGGTCGCTGATCCAGGTTCCTGACTTGCCGTGCTGCCGGAATTTCCATGGTGACTTGACGACGGGGAAGCTTTTCTGCCCTGAGGTCATGCCCGTTAGCCGCTGTCCGCCACGTATGCTGTCGGGCAGTTGCTGCATATGCAGTTTCTCGAGTGAGGGTTTATAGTCGAGCAGGTCGATTTGCGAAGGTGCTCCTGACTGCAGCAGGTAGATAACCCGCTTGGCCTTGGGCGCGAAGTGAGGAATGCCCTGCAGTCCGCCAAAGCGGGCAGCCTCACCAGGCTTTTTCCCGGCGAACAGGTCATCATTGAGCAGGGAGGCGAGTGCCGTCACACCAATGCCGGTGCTGGAACGCCCGAAGAATTGTCGTCGGTTCTGGATCAGTTGGGATTCAAGGAGGAGATCGTTCATCAGGCTTATCCTTTCGTGATTAATTCATTGAGGTTGAGCAACAGGCGGGCAACGCGGGTCATTGCCGCGAGTTTTGAGATGTTCAGGTCGGCATTATAAGGGGAATCGCCAACCTGCATCAGTTTAAGCGCTGCGGGCTCATTGGATGCGTAGCGTTTCAGGTTTTCCGTGTAGGCGGAGCGCAGCAATGCAATCTCGGGCTGCCCGGGAACTCGTGCCGTCACAAGCCGGAAACCGTAGGTGATGCGCTCGTTTACCGTTTGCCCTCCCTCTGTCAACATGCGTTGTGCCAGGTGCCGTGCCGCCTCGACGAACTGCGGTCCGTTCAGCAGCGCCAGTGCCTGCAGCGGGGTGTTGGTTCGTGAACGGCGGGTGGTGCAGAACTCGCGTTCCGGGGCATCGAATGTCTTGAGCATCGGGGAAGGAACCGATCGCTTCCAGAAAGTGTAAAGGCTGCGGCGGTAAAGGTCATTACCCTTGCCCTGACTGTATGCCTTTGAGTAACCGGGGCGGTTATTGAGTTCCAACCACAGTCCCTTTGGCTGATAGGGGTAGACGCTTTTCCCGCCGAGTTGCTGCACCAGCAGGCCGCTGCTTACCAGGCAGGCATCACGAATTTCCTCAGCATCCAGCCGCATCCGTGGACCGCGGGCAAGCAGCCTGTTTTCCGGGTCCCGCCGGTAAGCGGCCGCCCCGACATGGGAAGTTTGTCGATAAGCCGCCGAGTTTAGTATCAAGCGATACATGTGCTTGGTATCCCAGCCGCTGCGGATAAATTCAAGGGCAAGCCAGTCGAGCAGCCTGGGGTGAGAGGGTAATTCCCCCTGGACACCAAAGTCTTCAGCCGTTTTCACCAAGCCGGTACCGAAGAGTTGCTGCCAGTACCTGTTGACCGCGACCCGGGCGGTCAGCGGATGGGCGGGATCCACCAGCCATTGTGCAAAGCCCAGGCGGTTTGTATGGTTTTTTCCCATTGCGGGAAAAATGGCGGGAACCCCTGCGGAAACCTTTTCCCCGGGTTCATTGTATTGTCCCCGATGCAGGACGTGCGTTGTCCGCGGTTTTGCCATCTCCTGCATGATCATCGTTTCAGGGAACGAGGCTGCCTGCTGTTTCTCAATCGTCGCGATGCGTTCCTTGAGAATCCTGTTCGGGTGATGATGAGCCAGGAAATATGTTTGCAGGCGATCGGACTGGGGCTTTGTCCTTTTTTGGGTGGTGATGGTGGCAATTGCGCGGATGTCGGCGGGGATACCCTGCAACCGGAGGGAACCGGCCGGGTCGGCAGTGACCGACAGGCGCGGGCGACCCACGCCATGGGTCCCGAAGTTGCCTTCATGACGGAGCCTGAAACGCAGCAACGTGCCACCCTCATAGCCAAAGGGTGAGGCGGCAATGAACATGGCCGTAGCCGGTTTCTTGCGGGTGGGGCCATCGACTGCCCAGCCGTTGGGATGGTTGACAGTGCCGTCGATTGCTTTCGAGACTTCGTATTTTACCTGCGAATAGTCCGCTTTTGCCCGTGCGAATTTAACCGCTCGGTTTTGGGAGGGGTTCTTGAGCGAGGCAGCGATCAATTCAAATTCGCTGAGGACAAAGTTTGAGTTGCTGTGCCGTCCGGGGCCTCCACCGGGCAACGTTTCGTGGGTCAGTGCCTCCAGCCTAACCGCTGTCAATTTTCCTGCTGCCGTTCTGGCGGTGATCTCGTAGATGTCTTTTGCAGGGTTTGCCCCTCCGGCGAGGATGCTGTTGTCAGCGAGTTTGTTCAGCGTGGTGCCTCCCGAGGACTTCATTGTTACGGGCGCAAGTATTTTCCAGCCGCCCTGAGCCTGCCGGGCAATTTTAACCGCCCATTTTTCCAGCAGCGCATCAAGATTGGGCGGGGTGTTCAGTTCTGTCCTCAACTGCGTTAATTCCTTCTCAAGTTTCGCCTGCCGGGTTGCGGCGAGCGGTGAGGGCAGGCGTTGCTTCGGCGCGAATCCGTTGGCACCGCGTTCCGGGACCTGATTGAAGAAGTGGAAAACCTGATAGAACTCCTTCTGGGAGAGGGCATCGAACTTGTGGTCATGACACCGGGCACAGCCCATGGTTAATGCCAGCCAGACCTGGCTGGTCGTTACCACCCGGTCCATGACATACTCGGTGCGGTATTCTTCATCAATGATGCCTCCCTCGATGGTGATGCCGTGGTTGCGGTTGAAACCTGTGGCAAGTCGTTGATGCCCGGTGGCCTGTGGCAGTAGGTCCCCGGCCAACTGCTCGATGGTGAATTCATTGAACGGCTTATTGCTGTTGTAGGCATCAATCACCCAGTCACGCCACACCCACTGCTGTCGTTCAGTGTCATACTGGTAGCCGTTGGAGTCAGCATAGCGCGCGAGGTCCAGCCAATACCTGGCCATGTGCTCACCGTATGCCGGTGAGCCAAGGTAGCGGTTGATCATGTTGTCGTAAGCCCCGGGTGATTTGTCAGCAAGAAACAGGTCGATTTCCTCCAGGGTTGGCGGCAGGCCGGTCAGGCTGAAACTTACCCTGCGAATCAAGGTCTCGCGGCTTGCCTCGGCGGCGGGTTCCAGGTTTTCCCGCTGCAGGCGTGCCAGCACGAAGCGGTCGATGCTGTTTTTAACCCGGGGGTCATTGGCAATCCCGGGGATCTCTGGTTTTTCAGGCCCGACAAAGGCCCAATGCTCCTGGTAATCGCCACCTGCGGCAATCCATTTGCGCAGGGTCTCCTTTTGCCCGGCAGTCAGGTGCTTTTTTGTTTTGGGTGGTGGCATGACCTCGTCAGGATCATCGGAGAGGATGCGGACCATGAGTTCGCTTGCAGTGGGTTTGCCAGGGGACACGGCTCGGTATCCACCAAGGTCCCTGGTGGCACCCTGCTGCTGATCCAGCCTGAGTTTTGCCTTGCGGGCTTTTGCATCAGGGCCGTGGCACTGAAAACAATTACCGGCAAGGATGGGTCGAACCTCACTGTTGAAGTCAGGATCTGCTGCAGGGAGAAGGCAAGCTCCCGGGAGCAGGACCGTGAGGATGTAGGTAGCCAGTTTCATGCCAGAATTGGTTTTATAATGCGACCATGAACATCAGTGAGGCGAAAGTCCCTTCCCTGATAGCGGTAGGTAAATTCCTCGTGGTTAATTCCCAACAACTGCAGCATGGTGGCGTGGAAGTCATGAACATGGACAAGGTCCTCAACGGCATGATAACCGAGGTCATCGGTTGCGCCAAAGGTTATTCCTGGACGTATTCCACCACCGGCGAGCCAGATTGAGAATGCCTTGATGTGATGGTCACGGCCGTCGCCCTGCGCCATCGGGGTGCGCCCGAATTCTCCTCCCCAGACGATTAGTGTATCATCGAGGAGGCCACGTTGTTTCAAGTCGAGCACCAGCGCGGCGGAGGCCTGATCGACGAGCCTGGCAGTGTGCTCAATGCCTTTCTTGATGCCGCCGTGATGATCCCATCCCCTGTGGTAAAGCTGGACAAAGCGAACACCGCGTTCTGCCAGTCGCCGGGCGAGCAGGCAGTTGGCTGCGAAGGTGCCATCGGCTCCCCGGGTTCCATAAAGGTTGAGCACATGCTCAGGCTCGTCGGAGAAATCAACCAGTCCCGGCACACTCATCTGCATGCGAAAAGCCATCTCATACTGGCTGATACGTGTTTCAAGCTCAGGATCTGCCAGTGTTTTATTACCGATTTCATTGAGCTGGCGTACGGTATCAATAACATCGTGCTGGCGCTTGGATGTCACGCCATCGGGACTGTTAATGTAAAGCACCGGGTCGCCCTTGGAGCGCATGCGCACGCCCTGAAACTGGCCTGGCAAAAAACCGCTGTGCCACTGCCTGGCGGCGATCGGCTGGGATTGTCCGCCGCCGACTGAGGTAAGCACGACGAAGCCGGGGAGATTAGAGCATTCACTGCCCAATCCGTAGGTAACCCATGATCCCATTGCCGGCCTGCCGGAAATAATTGAGCCGGTATTCATGAAGGTATGGGCCGGATCGTGGTTGATCTGCTCAGTCTGCATGGAGCGGATGATGCAGATATCATCGGCAATATGTGATGCGATGTTGGGCAACACCGAGGAGATCTCCTGCCCGGATTTTCCGTGCCGCTTGAAGGCGTGTTGCGGGCCAAGGACCTTCAGCTTGTCTGCCTGGCCCTGGAGTTGCGCGATCTGCTGGTTTTCGGTAACTGACCTTGGCATTGGTTTGCCGTGCAGCTTTGCCAACCCGGGCTTGTAATCAAAAGTTTCCAGATGTGATGGACCGCCTGCCATGCAGAGCATGATGACCCGCTTGCAGCGTGCCGGTATCACCGGCAGGGGTGCACCAATTGATGTTCGGGGCCTTAACAATGAAGCCAGTGCCGTCGAGCCGATACCCATTGCCGAGTTTCGCAGGAAACTGCGCCGGAGCAGGGCGGTGGGGGTGCTAGTTGCGCGTGATGGTTTCATGGAGGTTAAGCAGTGCGCGCGCCACGGAAATCCAGGGTGCTAGCTCAAGCCGGCTGATGTTTTGCGGAAGCGGATGCTGACCGATGGCTGCAAGGCGGCCGGCATTTTCGGGATCATTTGTGAACTCATCGTGATGTTTTTCCAGCAGGGAGGTAAGTACGGCGATTTCCATGTCCAGGGCGGGGCGGGAGAGCACACGCATTACCATCGAGTGTATGCGTGTAGTGTTGTCCTTCAGCCCGGTGTCAGCCAGGGTTGTCTGTGCAAGTACGCGTGCTGCCTCGACATGGGTCGGGTCATTAAGCAGCACCAGGGCAGCCAGCGGGGTATTGGATCGTGGCCTGTCGGCGCTGCATTCCTCGCGCGAGGGGGCGTCAAATGCCAGTAGGGCGGGATGAAGAAACTGTCGCTGCCAGTGGGTGTAGATGCCACGACGATACTGTGCGCTGCCCCGGTCGGCTGCATAAGTTCGCTTTGGGAAGTTAAGATTTTCCCAATAGCCTGCAGGCTGGTAGGGCTTGACACTTGGTCCGCCAACCTGGTGGACAAGCAGTCCGCTGGCAGCCAGTGCGTTGTCGCGGATGAATTCAGCATCAAGGCGGAACCTGGATTGTCGCGCCAGCAGCCGGTTGCTGGGGTCGGTTTCCTTTAATTGTTCATTCTGCAGCGATGATTGCAAATAGGCCTGCGAGGTGACCATCAACTTCACCATGTGCTTGACGTTCCAGCCGGATTCCATGAACTCGACGGCGAGCCAGTCGAGCAGCTTGGGATGAGATGGCCATTCACCTTGAGAGCCGATATCATCAAGTATTCGCGAGAGACCCGTGCCAAAGAAGAGTTTCCACAAGCGGTTGACGAAGACGCGTGCGGTCAGCGGGTTGTTGCGTGCAGTGATCCAGCCGGCCAATTCCATGCGAGTGGTCACCTCCTGCCCGCCCAGGAATCGCGGCGCTGCCGGCTTAACGACTTCACCCGAATCATCCATCCAGTTGCCGCGGGGAAGTACTCGCACCATGCGCGGTTGAGCCGAGACTGTGGCAAGCATGGTGCGGGTGGTCCTGCGCAATTCGGCAATTTCCTTCTCGATTGCCGCCCGCTGGGCATCCCCTGAGCTCAGGCCGGCATCAATGAACTGGCCACCTCCTGTCTGGTGGCAGTGGATTGCGATAAGGTTGTCTCCCTGCTGCAGCAAGCCGGCATTGAACTGATGGGTGGTATAATCGGGCGACCCGGTTGAGAAGCCGGTAAGCAGTGCCGCTTTTTTTCCGTTGATATAGACTGTGGCATCTTCGTCATGCTGGATGTTGAGCGATGCATACTCTGGCACTTTTTCGATCATGAAAGTCCTGCGAAGCCAGATGTCGGGGGATTTCCACTGTGTCCGGATAATGCCGTTTGGTGTCCCTTTGGAACCAAATCCAGATTCACCGTTTTCCCATGAACTGTCATCAAACCCGTTTTTCTGCCATTCATCTGCCGGCTTCTTAAGAGTGTAGCGCCATATCTGTTCACCTTTGCGCGAGTCGGGCAGCAGGATGCCTGGGTTTGTGCCTTGCAGGATGTTTTCCAGTTCAGAGATGCGTTTTGCGGCTTCCTGATCCGGTGCTTTAATCGTTTCACCCCAGCCTTTTTTTTGTGCGTCCGGGTAATAGCCAAGCCCCTTTATGTCAGCGAAGAAGGCAGCAAAGCTGTAGAAGTCACGGTTTGTGAAGGGATCAAATTTATGATCGTGACATTCAGCACACCCCAGGGTAATGCCAAGCCATGTGGTTGCCGTCGTGCGTACCCGGTCAGCGGCATATTTGGCCAGATATTCCTTATCCTGTATTCCAAACTCGGTGCTCTTCATGTTCAGGCGGTTGAACCCGGCGGCTACCTGCTGCTCAATGGTCGGGTCCGGGACAAGGTCACCTGCGATCTGCTCGCGGGTGAAGCGGTCAAAGGGCATATTGCTGTTGAAGGCGCCGATGACGTAATCACGGTAGGGGGAAACGCTCCACTCGATGTCTGCGTGGTAGCCGTTGGTATCGGCATAGCGCACCAGGTCAAGCCAGTAGACTGCCATGCGTTCACCGAATGCCGGTGAATTAAGGAGGCGATCAACCAGCTTGTTGACCTTGCCGGGAGAATCATCTGTCACGAATGCCGAGACTTCGGCGGGAGTTGGAGGCAAGCCGCGCAGGTCCAGGTTCAGGCGGCGGATCAGTGTGTTGTGATTGGCTTGGCTTGAGAAATGCAGTCCTTGTTTGTCGAGCTTGCGCTGGATGAAGTCATCAATGGCAGTTTTTACTGGCGGCGAATCTAGCGCCCGGCGTGGCGCTATCCAGGCCCAGTGATCCTGCCATTGGGCCCCTTGGCTGATCCAGTCACGTAATATCTCCTTTTGGGCGTGGCTGAGTTTTTTCCGGTGCCCGGCAGGCGGCATCACCTCTTCGGGATCATTGGAAAAGATGCGTTGTATGAGTGGACTTTCCTGGGCTCTGCCAGGCAGGATTACCTTCCTGGTTGCCGCCTCGCGCTGGTCAAGCCTGAGCTTTGCCTTGCGCATGTTGGTATCCGGGCCGTGGCATGACCAGCAGTTGTTTGACAGGATGGGTCGCACGTCGCGGTTAAAGACGACGGTCCTTTCTGCAGCAGGCGCAGACAACGGTGTTCCTGCCGAGATCCCGGCAGTAAAGAGTAACACACGCCATGCGCGGTGGCGAAGCAGCCGCTTTTCCATGCAGAACAAGATGTGCCTATCTGCAATCCGGGTCAATCTTTGCGGAGATTGTATTTGCCGGAAACCTGAATGGGATGTCGCCCACGACAACCTTGTTTTTAAGGATTTTCCTGCCGGAAGGGCTTCCCCTAAAGGGACGCAGGAGTTACCATGTCAGGGCAAATGAGGTTCACGATATTCCTTTTATTGATCTTTTTTATCCCTTTGCCATCGCCAGTTTCGGGAAAGATGCCGATTTCACGGCAAGCTCGACCCAATATCGTCTTTATTTTCATCGATGATATGGGCTATGCCGACCCGGCTTGTTTCGGCAATCCCTTTGTCAAGACGCCCAATATTGACCGGCTGGCAGCCGAGGGAATCAAGCTTACCAATTTCTATGTCAACTCACCGATCTGCTCGCCCTCTCGCGTCGCGGTCACCACCGGGCAGTACCCGGCACGCTGGAAGATTCATTCCTACCTCAACAGCCGCGCCGGGAACAAGAGCCGGGGTATGGCCGATTACCTTGATAAAGCGGCACCCACCACGGCGAAAAAGCTCAAGGCCGCCGGCTACGCCACGGCACATTTCGGTAAATGGCACATGGGGGGTGGCCGGGATGTCGATGATGCCCCTTTGCCGGCTGACTATGGTTTTGACGAGTCGCTCGTTGCCTTTGAGGGGCTTGGTGATCGCCTCCTGATAAACTCGAAGAATTCCAGCACCAGGCTCGGGCATGGCAATATCAGTTTCTGCAAGCGCTGGGAGAAGACCGAAAAGTATACCGATCGCGCCATTGATTTCATCAGGCGCAACAAGGATAAGCCCTGGTATGTGCGTCTTTTTCCCAATGATGTCCATGACGCGCACGTGCCGCTTCCCGGAACTGAGGAGCCCTGGAAAGCTGTCAGTAAAAACCCGTGGCAGCACAAGTTTTTTGCCGTGCTCAAGGAGATGGACCGGCAGATCGGGCGGCTGGTTGACGAGATTGATGCCCTGGGGCTTGCTGAAAACACCCTGATTGTCTTCACCAGTGATAACGGGCCGACTGATTGGCCTAAATACTATCGCGACGGCAGTGGCGGGCCGCCGGGTTTTACCGGGCCGTTCTTTGGCCGCAAATGGTCACTTTTTGAAGGCGGTATCCGTATGCCGTTTATTGCACGCTGGAAGGGCAGAATTCCGGAGGGTGTGGTTGATCAGAGCAGTATGATGGGCGGCATCGATCTCTCCCCGACATTCTGCCGGTTGGCAGACGTTAAAATACCGGGATCGGAGAAACTCGATGGCATTGACTGCAGTGCTGTGTTGCTCGGTGAACCTGCGGCAAGACCGGAACCCTTGTATTGGCAGTATGGCGCTCCCCATGCGGTACTTAAACCCGGCAAGCTGGAGTATCAGAGCCCGAGCTTTGCAATACGTGATGGCCACTGGAAGTTTCTTATCAATCCCGACGGTTCCGGTGCGTGCCTGTTTAACCTGATTACAGACCCGGGAGAGCAGGTCAATGTGCTTGAACTTGAGCCGGCGCGTGTCGCAATGCTGCATAAAAAGCTTGGCAGGTGGGCTGAGGGACTGGGCTTTAGTTTTGACCGGGCCGCTTTACCCAGTATGCCGCAACCCGGCCTTGCCGTGCTGGTGAACCGGCAACTGCTGCGCTTCAATAACCACGGAGTGGAATCCCCGGGCAAAGAAGGCGTGATGGAATTTAGCGGCGAGGCATGGCTGGACCTGCCGAGGTCAGCTGCCCCGAAAGTTGCTGGTGGCAAGTGGCTGCGGGTTCGTGCAACGATTCATCCCAAGTCGCCCAACGGTGTTATTTTCGCGCATGGCGGCAACAAGGAGGGGTACAGCCTGTACCTGAAAGAGGGGCAGATTGCCGCCGCCACCTGCGTTTCCTGGAAGCGCACCGTTATCAGTGCGCCGCTGGGAGACGGGGTGCGTCAGGTCGAGTTCTTCTGGCAGAAGAGCGGGGAAATGCTGCTTAAAGTTGATGGAAAACTGGTTTCCCGCGGCAAGGCACCTGGTTTCCTGGGTACAGATCCGGGGGACTCGCTGCAGATTGGCAGTGATCTTATCCAGCCGGTTGGTGATTATCATGCCGGAAATGCTTTCCAGGGAACCATTTCAGGAGTTTCGTTCAACTATTCCCGCTGAGGTGACCCTACCTCCTTGAGTTACCTGTTTTTAAGGCATTTGGGAGGTGGTTTCGGTTGGATAAATCACCTGATAGGTTCATAGTCGTGGTGTGGGAAAGAACATCTCAAGAGTAAGATTGCCCGGTCTGGACACGTTGTATTGTTATACGCAATCATTGGCAGGAACCTGCACGGGTTTCCGTTCCACAAAGATTGACCGAACCAACAACCCATGACCCGCACCGCTTACCTGCTTTCATTCCTGTTACTGATTTTCACGCCGGGTATTTTTGCCCAAAAGGCCGATGAGGATAAAGAGGTTTCCGGGCAGAAGAAAGACCCGGCACTTGAGCAGTATTTCATCGCCACCACGGCATTTAATCGCGAGCTGTATCCGGTTGCCATCAGTCAGTTTGAGGGGTTTCTCGAGGCGCACGGTACGCATGCAAAGGCGGATCTGGCTCGTCGCGGGCTGGCATTAAGTCTCTATGCTCTTAAGCAGTATGACAAAGCCTTGCCGCACTTTGCTGCACTTGTAGCGGATGAGGAGCTTGACGCGACGATCGATTTCGAGCGGATCATCATGCTCCATGGCCAGTGCCTGATGTTAACCGGCAAACGTCAAGAGGCAAAGGAGCTCTTCGTTGCACAGATAGCAAAATTAAAGGCCGAATCTTTCCGCACTGCTGCATTGGCAGTGATTTGTGACGTGAGCTTCAGCAGCAAAGTCTGGCAGCAGGTTGACCGGTGGAGTGAACAACTGCTCGCCGCCAAGCTGGATGACGAGCAGAGAGCCCGTGGCCTTTATCAGCAGGGTTATGCGTATTACCAGATGAAGAAAACCGCTGAATCGGTTGCGGCCTTGTCAAAGATTGCGCCACTGAAGGCAAACAAGCTTTGGAATACACGTGCCAATTACCTTTTGGGGGCATGTTACAATATCCTTAAACAACATGATAAAGCGGAACTTGCGTTTGTGTCCGCGTTGCCCGGCCTGAAAGATCCAGAGGCACTTGAATGCCTTTACCGTCTGGGCTTAGCTCGCTTTGTGTTAAAGAAATATCCTGAAGCTGCCGCTGACCTTGGTGGCTATCTGGAGAAGGCGGAAAATGGCACCCATGCCGCCCAAGCCCGGTTTTATATTGCACGTTCTCTCTTTGAGCGGGGAGATTATGAAGAATCAGGAACAGAATTCACAATGCTTGCTGCCGGGGAGGGCAGCATTGCGGCACAGGCTAGCCTGTGGTTGGCACGCGTGTCCACCCGCGGTTCGAAGGATTATAACCGGGCCGCAGAGGTCTTGGCTGAGGCGATTGAGCGGTTTGAGGATTCTGCAGTCATTACCGATATCAGGTTTGATTATGCCAATGCCCTGATGGCTCTCGATGCCCCGGACTGGAAGGTGGCACTGGAATTGCTTGAGCAGGTGGGAGCCAGCGATACTTTTTCACAAACAGCCGAGTTATTGAACCAATGCGCGGTTTGCCAGCACAAGCTTAAGGATTACGAGGGCAGCCTTGCCACCAGTATAAAATTTCTTGCTGATTATGGCGATCATCCCTTTGCCGGGGACGGGCGGTTTGTAAAGGCGGAAAACCTGCTGCTGTTAAATCGCCTGGAAGAGGCGGCGAAGGCCTATGGCGAATTCCTCTCCACGCATGAGGAGCATCCAAACCGTGTTGCCGCCTTGTTTCGCACTGCCCAGATCCATCATGGGAAGGGTCGGTGGCAAGAGTGCCTCAAGACAGCACAGGGTCTCCTCGAGAATCCTCCGCAGGGAACCTTGTTTGCGCAATTGCCGTTCATTGTCGGCGATTGCCTGTTTCGTCAGGAAAAGTGGCAACCGGCTGTGGCATCGTTACAGAGTTTTGTGGCCCCGCGCATCGCAGGTGGAAAGCTTATTGCGGACCCGAATGTTGATACTGCATTGATGCAATTGGCGGTGGCTTACGAGCGCATTGGCAAGAAAGCGTTGGCACGCGAGCAACTTGGCCTGCTGCTGGATCAATATTCCCACCCAACGCCGCATCTTCCTCTGGCGCTTACCGAGCAGGGGCGACTGGCCTATGAGGGCAATGACCTGAAGACAGCACGCTCGGCTCTCGAGCGTTTTATTGTCGAGGACGCGAAGGATGCTGAGCCCTTTAAAGGCAATGCCGCGGCACAGCGGATTCGCGTCATGTATTACCTGGGGTGGGTGGATGCGATGGAGGGGCAGAATGATTCTGCAGCGACGCGATTTGCCCGGGTTGTTGAGATCGACAAGGATCATAAACTGGCGCCGGATGCAGCCCTGCAGCAGGGTATCGCCTGGATTAAAGCTAAAAATTTCAAGGCGGCAGCCAAGCATTTCCCGGAAGTTCAGCTGCAATATCCAGAACATGAGAAGATGGTAAAGGTTGTGTATTACACAGGATTTTCCCATGCGCGGCTGAAGGACTGGAGCAGTGCGACCATACAGTTCAAGAAGCTGGTTGATAATTACCCGAAATCTGAGCTTGCTGACCGTGCCCTTTACGAATGGGCATGGTGTGAACGCGAATTAAAGCACATCAAGGAGGCGACAGGAATTTACCAGCAGCTGCTTGCGGGTTATCCGGGGAGTTCCTTGAGTGCCAAGGTGCAGAGCGAATTGGCTGAGCTGAATCTTAAAAGTGGCGCGACAGGGGAAGTCATTGCTCAATTAACGAAGGTGATGGCAACTGTAAAGGATGTGGCATTGCTTGAGGATATTCGTTATCAACTTGCCAGTGCACATTTCAAGGATAACGACTACAAGAGCGCTGTTGATCAATTTGAGGGAATGCTGGTGGATTATCCGGCATCAAAGTTGCTTGCACGTATTCTCTTTCATGCCGGCGAGTGTCGCTTGGGATTGAAGGATAATGCTGCTGCACATGATCATTTTTCTGCCGCGTCGAAAATCTCCGGTACCCCGGAAACGCTGGCGGAATCCGTCAGCATGCGCCTAGCGGAGACCCAGGCGAATAATGGCCAACATGCCGAGGCAAAGGAAACATATGCGGCTTTCCTTGGGCGCTTCACAGAGTCCCGCTGGAGACGCAACGCGATTTTCGGTTTGGCATTGGCCACTGAAATGGCGGGTGATCCGGCATTGGCGATCCCTGAATACCGGAAGTTGATGGCTGCCGCGACTGTTGATTTGTGGACAGTCCGGAGTCGCTATCAGATCGGTCGCTGTCAGATGAGCCTCAAGCAGTATGAGGCGGCGGTGGTGGAATTCGTGAGTATTGAGATCAATTATCCGCAGTATCCGCTCTGGCAGGCAAGGTCGATCCTTGAGGTTGGAAAACTGTTAATGGAGCAAAACAAAACCGCGCAGGCTGTTGCGCAGTTCAAGACCGTCATCAAGAGTTTTAAGGAATCGGAGGAGGCGACTCTTGCGCAAAATTACATCAAGCAAATTAACTCGCAGTAGGCGGTTCTGAGAATGGCCGGCAATGACAGGTTTGCAGGGCTTAAATCAGCGCTTCGTTCAGGAGGTCGCCGGGTTGCTGCGGCTTTCGCGCGTTTCCGCTCTGCAGACCAGAGTGATACAGCGCTGCAGATGCCGAAAAAATCGCAGTTCATATGGCATCGTGTCGCAGCGTTTTTTGCGCGTTTTCGTTCTGCAGGAGTGGGTGATTCCGGATTGCGGATGCCGAAAAAATCGCCAGCAAGGAGCATGGGAAAGTCTCCCCATATTCATGCGACCAGGGAGCAGATGGAGGCACAGCTTGCTGAGTTGGGGGTCAAGTATACAGAAGACCCGAAGAATCTTGATACCGTCGAGAAGATTGCCAATATTTATGAGCGCCTTGAGGATTGGGAGAATTGTGCATCCTATTATGACTATGCATTTTCCCTCGGTGAGGGTGATGGAACCCTGCAACGCAAGGCGCAGGCCGCCCGTGATAAACTAAGGGAGCAACAAATTACTGAATTGCCGAGCGAGATTGCCGGCGATGGCAATGACGCAGAGGGCAGGAAGCCGCAGGTTCAGGATTTGCGTCATGCTGCGGTTGACCAGCAAATTGCAGAGGTTAAAGAGCGGGTTGGACACAGGCCAACAGACCTGCATGCAGCGCGGCATCACATTGTTGCATTTTTCACCCGTTTGCGTCATTTGCGCAGGGATGATGTCAAGCCCTGGTTGGCATCGGCGGCGGCTTTGCTGTTATTGCTCTTTGTCGTCTGGAAGGTCGGCGGCAGAATGAGCGGAGAAGTGTGGAGTTACTACACCGATGAGAAGGGAATACGGGTTGATGCTGAAGAAGGAAAGGCACGGGATGTCCTGTGGGAGGAACCGGTTGCAACTCATTTTGCGGAGCAAGAAATCCCCGGGCCTTCCGGATCCCCTGCTCCGGGAAATTTACTGACCGGCAGGCTTGAGGCTGCGTTCTCTGCCAATGGAGCCATGATGGCATTGGTACGTCGCGATGCGGACGGCTCAAATGCGGAGATGTACCTGTCAAACTGGGATGGACGTTCCTGGTCGCCTCCGCAACCGATCAAGGCGATCAATACTGGGGCCAATGAGCGCGGTCCGGCGTTCTCACGGGATGGAAAGTACCTGTATTTCAGCTCAGATCGTGAAGGAGGACTGGGGGGATACGATATTTATGTGGCCCGCTGGAACGCCCGGCAGTGGGGAGGTGTTGTTGCGCTTGGGGAGACGATTAATACGGCCAATGATGAACAGGGGCCTGCCCTTTCGGGCGATGGCAGGAGTTTACTTTTTTCCTCAAGGCGCAGCGATCGGGAAGATGAGGATATTTACAGCGCTTTGCGCAAGGAGGTGAAGACAGCGGGCAAGGGATTGCCCCCGGTGCCGGCATTTGAACAGGCTGAACCGATATTGGGTGATCTCAATTCACGTGCGGATGATATACAGGCGGCATTGACCAGGCGCGGTGATCACGTGTTTCTCGCCTCGAATCGGGAACAGGACAAATTTGGTGTTTATATCAGCCGGTTCGTGGACGGCGAGGCCCAGAAACCTGAGAAGGTGGACCTCTATATCAGTGAGGGTGATGTCACCGATCCTGCAGTGCGGATGGATGGGTTTGATTTACTCTTCAGCAGCGATCAAAAGCTGCGGCAGGATGACAAAGGGCGCGATTTCCGGCTGTTCCGCTCCACAACGCGTGAGGTATTCGGTTATACTGACCGCAGGGTCTGGGAGCAGTTCAAGGAACTGATCGGCAATATCAAGTGGTGGCTGCTGCTTGCGATCGCCTCACTGCTTGCCCTCATTTACCTGCTTGAGAGGTGGCGGGACATTTCCAGCCTTTACCATAAATGTCTCGCTGGATCTGCAATGGCGCACCTGTTGAGCTTGTTGCTGGGAATGGTGTGGCTCATTTCCAGTGAGATAGATTCCGGCAGCCAGGAGGATCTCGAGGAGATTACGATTAATCTGAATGCGCTTACACAGGAGGAACTTGCCATGGAAAGCGTTCCTGAAGAGGTGGAAATTATCGATCACAGTGAAGCCGTTGCCAACGCCAAGGCGGAAACCGAATTTAATACCCCTGATCTAAAACCACAGGAATTCACCGAGAATGTTTCCGTTGCTTCGAGTGAGGTTCAGGAGGCTGTGGACATTGAAATTTCTCCTGTGCAGGCGGAGTTCAACGAGGAGGCGGAGCTGCCGAAGACTGAAGATTCACAACTTATTGCTGAATTGTCCGAGACCCTGTTACCCGACCTGCAACAGCCATTGCTTGAGGAGAACAGCAAGGTGAATCCCGCTGAGACTCAGGTGGATTCGAGCAAGGACATGTTTCGCCCGGAACCTGAGGATACGGCTGTTGCCAAGAGTGATGTTGTCCCTCTGGAAGATACTGCCCTGGAGGCACCGACTGAGGTGAGCGAGGTTGCCGGGGCGACACAGTCGAATCCTTCGACGACCACACAGGTGTCAGCAGTTTCCCAGGTGCGGCCTGAACACATTGATCAAAATCCCGATGTGCCGTTGGCTGATGAAATCCTGCAGTCAGCACTGCTTAGCTCATTACCTGATCAGGTGCCTGTGGATTCGGCACAACCCATTCTTGAGGAGGCGGGCAATGAGCCTGGCGGTGCGGTGGCAGATTCGAGTAAGGACATGTTCAGGCCGGCGGCAGCCGAGGCGGGGCTGGAGACGGCCCCGGTGAGTGGTGAGGTGGCAGCGGACAGTGCGGCGGTGAATCCTGCAGATGCCTCCGAGGTGGGTGGCGGCGGGTTGGTTGCCGAGGCCTCGGAGACGGCAGTGCGTCCCTCTGAGGTGAGCGGATCAGGGTTGGAGCAGCTAGAGCCGGCATCGAGCCTGGAATCGGGATCACTTCCTGAGCTTGCCTTGATTGACCCGGGTGCACCAAAGCTTGAGGAGGCGGGCAATGAGCCTGGCGGTGCGGTGGCAGATTCGAGTAAGGACATGTTCAGGCCGGCGGCAGCCGAGGCGGGGCTGGAGACGGCCCCGGTGAGTGGTGAGGTGGCAGCGGACAGTGCGCTGGGCCATCCGAGCAGTGCATCTGATGTTGCTGCGGCACAACATGAGAGCGCAGCGGGACTGGTGGATGCCAGGAACGGGCTGGAGGCGGGCAGTTCACAATTAGAGCCGGGCGTTGCCCTGGACGTGGCCGCGGCCAGCCTCGGGGAAAATGCTCTTGCCCTTAATGACCCATTGCTTCCCGGGGCGCTGGAATCTCCTGGAAAGGGGCTGGATATTGGCGGCTTGGGTGACATGATCAAGAAACATCGAGGCAAGCCATCACTTGATGTGATCAAGCAGATGGGCGGTTCGGACGGAACTGAAAAAGCGATCGGATTCGCAATTGAATGGCTGTCCAAGAACCAGGAAAACGATGGCCGATGGGATGCCCGCAAGCACGGCGCCAACCATGATTATGATGTCGGCGCCACAGGACTGGCGCTTCTTTGTTATTACGGTTGGGGTGCGAGACATGACCGGGCTGGTAAATACCAGAACAACGTTATCAAGGGAATTAACTGGTTACTCAAAGCACAGAAGAGCAATGGGGCTCTTGCAGTTCGCGGGCAGATGTATTCCCACGCCATCGCCACCATTGCCCTGTGCGAGGCCTATGGCATAACCCGTGATCCCAAAATCAGGCCGGTGGCGCAGAAGGCGATTGCCTACACGATTTCCGCGCAGCACCCGACGCGTGGAGGATGGAGGTATATCCCGGGACAGGATTCGGATACCTCTGTCACCGGCTGGCAGTTCATGGCTTTGCACAGCGCGCGAATGGCGGGACTGAAGATTCCCGAGCATTCCTTTGAGTTGGCTCGTCGCTGGTTTGAGAGCATAAGTGGCGGCAAGGACGGGGGTCTCTACGGCTATCAGGCACCAAGCAAGATAAGCCGGGCGATGGTGCCTACCGGGATGTTCTGCCGCCAACTTGACCTTGTTCCACCGGTTGATCCGAGGATGGTGGAGAGCGCGCGTTTCATGAAGAAGTATCCGATGAAGACGGAGGCGCCGGATTTGTATTATGTCTATTATGCAACCCTTGCCCTTTATCAGCACCAGGGTCCGGTCTGGGATGCATGGAATGCCCGGCTCAAAACCACGCTGCCACTGATCCAGAGGAAGGATGGCGCGGAAACCGGCAGCTGGGACTTGAGCAGCAGCATGGCAAAAGACGGCGGACGGGTAATCAGCACAACCCTGGCAACATTGAGCCTTGAGGTTTATTATCGATTCCTGCCGATGTATGGCTTTCGCCGGGGAGTGGCAAGTCCTGCAACAGGGCAGGAGGGGGAGTAGCAAGGGGCAGTTAAAAATAACCACCATGCCTGAAACCATGCGTTCCATCCCGCCCGTTTTATGCACCCTGCTGACAACTGTCATGTTGTCCACCGGGCAGGCCGCCATCAAGAATGTCCTGTTTCTGATTTCCGATGATCTCAAGGCAAGTGTGTTGGGTTGTTACGGTGACCAGGTCGCAAAGACTCCCAATATCGACAAGCTCGCCAGGAACGCGATGGTCTTTGAGCGTGCCTACTGCCAGGGGATGGCCTGCGGGCCTTCCCGCACCTCCTTCATGCACAGTCGCTACCATGGGGCCCAGGGGAGAATGAACCTCGGCCAACACTTCAGGGAAAACGGATTCTACAGCGCTCGCGTGGGGAAGATTTATCATATGCGGGTTCCCGGGGACATTATTGCCGGCACAGACGGGCTGGATATCGCCTCATCCTGGACTGAGAAATTCAATTCGCCGGGTCAGGAGGCCCATACGCCTGGCGACTACGCCTGCCTGAACCTGGATATCTTCACGCGGGAGCTCAAGGGGCGTCAGTCAACGCGTATGCCGCACCGCATGTTCGTCTCCGTGAGTTACGAGGGCGACGGATCCGATCAGCCTGACCATAAAACCGCGCGCAAGACGATTGAGCTTCTCCGCAAACACAGGGACAAGCGCTTCTTCCTAGCTGCCGGGTTTGTCCGCCCGCACTACCCAATGGTTCAGCCGAGACAATATTTCGATCTCTATCCCTGGAAGAAGATGCTTCTGCCAAAGTCCGTGCCCAACGACCTTGACGACATGCCAAAACTCGCCATCACGCGCAGTCGCTCCGCACTCAATGGAATTGACAAGTTTCCCGACAACCAGAAGCGCATGTGGTCCGCCTATTACGCCTCAGTCACCTTCATGGATGAACAGGTCGGGCTCATCCTCGATGAACTTGATCGCCTGGGATTGCGCGATCAAACCGCCATCGTCTTTACCAGTGACCATGGTTACCACCTGGGCGAACACACCTTTTGGCAAAAGAGTAACCTGCATGAGGAAGTGACCCGCGTGCCCCTTATCGTCTCAATGCCCGGGGGCAGGGCCGGACGCAGCAAGTCCCTGGTAGAGCTGGTGGATATATTTCCCACCCTTTCCGCAGCAGCTGGGCTGAAAGCTCCCGGGGGACTACACGGAACCAGCCTGCTGCCCATCCTCAGTGACCCTGCCGCCAAGGTGAGGGACAGTGCCCTCTCCATCCATGGTAGCGGCGTCTCGATGCGCATCGCCAGGTGGACCTACACTCGTTATAAGGATGGCAGCGAGGAACTCTACGACATGGAGAAGGATCCCGGGCAGTTTGGCAATCTTGCGCTCAGCAAAAAAGATGAGCATGTGGCTTTACTCAAGAAAGTCCGCGTGCTTTTCAACAAGCGCCTCACGGCGGCGGGATTAAAGCCGGGAAAATTGCGCAATTCCCGCTGAATGCCTCCTTTGCCCGTGCTTGGTTGTTATTCAGGGATGGGATGAAAGGACGTTCCACATGCCTATAGTTTAGCTTGTGCCGGTGTTTAGCGATTACGGCGAGGAAGAACCTAGACCATTGTCCCGCAATCCGTTAGATTACGTGAGATTGCAAATCTAATTGGCAGTATATTGTATGAATATGTTTCCCCGCCGTAATCTTTTTTTCTGTGTCGTTGCGGCTATCGGAGGACTTCCCTCCGTAGTGTGTTCCGCTCCTAATCCTCAGGTTGATTTTGCAAGGGATGTCCTGCCAATTCTTTCCAACAAGTGCTTTGCCTGCCACGGGCCGGATACCAAGAAAAAATCGCAATTGCGTCTGGATTCTGCATCACCGGCGACTGCGGATCGCGATGGTGTGCGCGCGATTGACCCGGAGAATCCGGCCAAAAGTGAAATTCTTATCCGGATTCATGACAAGGAGGATCCCATGCCGCCGGAGGATGCAGAGAAACAGCTCACGGACAAGGAGCGTGAGTTGCTAAGCAACTGGGTCCGGCAGGGCGGTAAATATGCCGACCACTGGGCATTCGTGCTCCCACGAAAACAAGCCGGCAAGAAGGATGTTGATGCCTTTGTCGGTGCGCGACTGGCAGCAGAGGGTGTTGATTTTGCGCTTGAGACTGACCGGGCGACGCTGGCAAGGCGGGTGGCCCTGGTGCTGACCGGGTTACCTCCCGAGCCGGAACAACTCTCCAAGTTCCTTGCTGACAATGACCCTGAGGCGTACGGCAATTTAGTCGAGGATTTGCTGGCGAATCCCAGGTATGCCGAACACCAGGCGCGTTATTGGCTGGATGCAGTGCGTTACGGTGATACGCACGGGTTGCACCTCGATAACCGGCGTGGTATTTATCCCTACAGGGACTGGGTGGTGAAGGCCTTTAATGACAACCTGCCACTGGATGATTTCATCACCTGGCAACTTGCCGGTGACTTGTTGCCGGAGCCGACACTGGAACAACGGGTGGCAACAGGGTTTGTGCGGATGAATCCATCGACAGCTGAGGGTGGTGCGATTCCTGATGAGTTCCAGGCGAAGAATACATTTGATCGCACGGAGACATTGGGAACCGTGTTGTTGGGAATGACACTTACCTGTGCCCGTTGTCACACTCACAAGTATGACCAGATCAAGCAGGTCGAATATTACCGTTTGTATGCATTTTTCAACAATACCGCGGAAGGATCAATGGACGGTAACAAATATGAATATGCGCCGGTGATGAAGGCACCCGCCGATGGGGGTCAATGGCGCGAGTGGCAGGCACTTAAGAGCGAGGGGGATACAATTGTTGCCGAGGCTGAAGACAGCTTGAAGAAGAACAGGGAGGAGCAATCTCCTGCGGCAAAGAAGTGGCAGGAAGCAGGTGCAAAAGACCGGTTGAGGATGATCACTGACCCGAACGGTCCCTGGAAGCAAACCGTTTTGTCCAAGCGGGCGACTGATCTGGCTGCGCGGGTTTCCGCGGCGGAGAAGAAATTCACAACCACCTTGGTTGCCCAGGACCGAAAGACGCCACGGGTTACCAAGATGCTTCGCCGTGGTGAATACAACCTGGGCTTTGGGGATTCCCTCAAGCCTGATGTGCCGGAGATCATGAACAGATTTCCCGAGGGTGCGCCGCGTAACCGTCTTGGCCTTGCGCAATGGCTGACTGCGCGTGATCAACCATTGGTTTCACGCGTTCTGGTCAATCGCGTCTGGCAGCGGGTATTCGGGCATGGCCTGGTGCGCACCCCGGAGGATTTTGGAGTGCGGGGAGAGCAACCGACGCATCCTGGCTTACTTGACTGGCTTGCCGTGGAATTGCAGGACAGCGGATGGGATCTCAAGCATCTATTGCGCTTAATGGTACACAGCAGGACTTTCAGGCAGGATTCCAAATGGCGGGGCGGGCTGAATGATCCGGAGAACCGCCTGCTTGCGCGCGGCCAGAATTATCGCATGGATGCCGAGATGCTGCGTGATGTTGCCCTTTGGGCCAGTGGGCTGCTTGTTGCAACCCAGGGAGGTGAAGGAGCGAAGCCCTACCAGCCGAAGGGCATGTGGGCGGCATTGATGCACCCGGGAAGCAACACCAAGAATTATGTGCCTGACAAGGGTGATCGCCTCTACCGGAGAAGTCTCTACACCTACTGGAAGAGGACCAGTCCGCATCCCATGATGACGCTTTTTGATGCCCCTGCCCGTGAGTCGAGTTGCGTGAAGCGCTCGCGCAGCAATACCGCCCTGCAGTCCCTTGGATTGCTTAATGAAACCCAACGCATTGAGATGTCACGCAAACTGGCGGAACGTTTGCTGAGCCTGGGGGGAGATGACAAGCATCGAGTTGATTATCTATTCGGCTTGTTGGCCTGCCGCAAGCCAACCGACGCTGAACGAAGTGCCTGCATGGTGCTGCTGCAGAAGATGAATGTGCGCTATGATGGTTCCGAGGAAGATGCGCTTGCCCTGCTCGCTTCCGGAGCGGCTTCGCGTGATGAGGCACATTCTCCCAAGAGGCTTGCCGTCTGGACCCAGTTGGCTGCCACTGTCCTGGCAAGTGATGTCGCGATATTGATTTATTAATTAGCTAAGGTCTTCCCCGTATTTTACATGGCAATGAATCAGCAAGAAACATTTCGCGAATTCGATCTTAACCTGACCCGTCGTCAATTATTCGGTCGTTCAGCGCTTGGTCTTGGCACTGCCGCCATGAGTCAAATCCTGGGCTCCGGTGTCCTTGGAAAAGGAGCGGGTGAACTCGCCCCTCATGGTGGCCTGCATCATGCGCCGAAGGCCAAGAGGGTAATCTACCTGTTCATGAGCGGTGGCCCAAGTCATCATGACCTCTGGGACTATAAGCCGAAAATGCGGGAAATGTTCGGTCAGGACCTGCCTGAACACATTCGTGACGGGCAACGGATTACCGGCATGACCGCAGGGCAAAAGACACTCCCTGTTTGCCCGAGCAAATACGAGTTCACAAAGCATGAGAACAATGAGCGTGGTGTCTGGATCAGTGAGTTGTTGCCCCATACTGCCACCGTGGCCAAGGAACTCTGCGTGGTGCATTCCACCTTTACTGATGCCATCAACCATGATCCTGCGATCACTTATATCCAGACCGGCAGTCAGATCCCGGGCAGGCCGAGCCTGGGGGCATGGCTAAGTTACGGGCTGGGCAGCATGAATGAGAACCTGCCAGGATACGTCGTGATGCATGCGCACACGAAGCACCCGGAGCAGAGCCTTTTCGGCCGATTGTGGGGCAGTGGGTTCATGCCTTCCGAGCACCAGGGAACACTCATGCGCAGCCAGGGGGATTCTGTCCTTTACCTGAGCAACCCGGCAGGTGTCAGCCGCGAGGATCGCCGTGCCCAGCTTGATGCCCTCTCGGCGATCAACCAGGCGCAGCATGCCCGCTTTGCCGACCCGGAAATTCTATCGCGGATTAAACAGCACGAACTGGCCTATCGAATGCAGGCTTCAGTGCCTGAGTTGATGGATCTCTCGCAGGAGGATGACAAGACCTTTGAACTTTATGGTGAGGAGGCACGCAAGCCCGGGTCATTTTCTGCCTGTTGCCTGAATGCCCGGCGACTGGCCGAGCGCGGTGTGCGCAATATCCAGATTTTCCATCGCGGTTGGGACGCTCACGGCAATCTGGTTGGCGAGCACGGCAATCAGTGCAAGGACATCGACCAGGGTTCGGCGGCACTTATCAAGGACTTGAAGAGGCTTGGGATGCTGGATGAAACACTCGTTGTATGGGGAGGGGAATTTGGCCGCACGGCATATTGCCAGGGCCGCCTGGGCAAGGACAACTACGGGCGCGATCATCATCCGCGCTGTTTTACTGTCTGGATGGCCGGCGGCGGTATCAAGCCGGGTATCACCTACGGCCAAACCGATGATTATGGCTACAATATCGCCCATCCTGACGGCACCCCCATGCGACCGAAGCCGAGTCGGGACAAGTGGACACCGGGAACGATGCATATTCATGATCTCAATGCCACGATCCTGCATCTTCTGGGCATTAATCACCGCAAGCTGACGTATCGTTACCAGGGGCGTGATTTTCGCCTGACTGATATTCACGGGCACGTGATGACGGACCTGCTTGCCTAGCGATTGGCATCCAATCTGCCGTGTTAGATTGCTGCATTTAATTTCCATGAAGAAGACAGTTGGTATTCTTGCTATTGTTCTCTGTGCCGCCGGTTCTGTCCTTGCAGTCGACCGGCCGAATATCCTCTTCTGCATTGCGGATGACTGGGGATGGCCTCATGCCGGGGCATACAAGAATGACGAGGTGATCAGGACACCGGCATTTGATCGTGTTGCCGGTGAGGGGGTGCTCTTCCACCATGCCTACATATCGTCGCCTTCCTGCACGCCATCACGCAATGCGATCCTGACCGGGCAGTGGCACTGGCGGCTTGGTCCTGGAGCAAACCTTCACAGCACCCTGAGGGAGGACCTGGAGGTCTATCCTCACCTGTTGCGGGATGCCGGCTATCATGTGGGATCCTGGCGCAAGTCCTGGGGACCGGGACGGCTCACCGGGAAGTGGAAAGCCAACCCGCCTGCAGGTAAGGTTTACAGGAAGGGTTTTGCGCAATTTCTTGCCAATCGCCCGGAGGGAAAGCCGTTTTGCTTCTGGCTGGGGGCCAGTGATCCTCACCGGGGCTACAAACTGCACAGCGGGCGGGATTCGGGAATGGCTCTCTCAAAAATTAAATTGTTCGCGCATTTCCCTGACAGTGAAGCGGTGCGTGGTGATGTTGCCGATTATTACTATGAGGTGCAGCGCTTTGATTCGGATGTTGCCAGGGCCCTTGCCCTGCTGGAGCAGAAGGGTGATCTTGACAATACAATCGTTGTGGTCACCGGCGATCACGGCATGCCTTTTCCGCGTTGTAAGTCCAATGTTTATGATTCCGGTTCCCGTGTCCCGATGGCATTGCGCTGGGGAGCGAAGGTCAAGAGAGGCCAGGTGTTCAACGGTTTCGTCAGCACCACTGACCTGGCTCCCACTTTTCTCGAGGCTGCCGGGGTTAAGGTCCCGAAGGCCATGACCGGGCGCAGTTTATTGCCTGCGCTGGTTGGAGGCGGCGATTCCGCATTGCGCTCACACATTCTTTTCGGCAAGGAACGTCATGTGCCCTCACAGGAAGCCCCGAATATGGGAGGCTACCCAACGCGGGCGATCCGGACACGCGATTTCCTTTATATCCGCAACTACGAACCGGATCGATGGTCAAACGGAACACCCAACTGGAAGAATGCCGCACTGCCTGGCGCCTGGTTTGCTGATACCGACAACGGGCCCACCAAGACTTATATTATCGATCATAAAAACCGGGATGAAGCTCATCGCCACGCTTATGAACTGTGTTTTGGCAAACGTCCCGCCGAGGAGCTTTACGATCTCCACAAGGATCCCGCTCAGTTGATCAACGTTGCCGCTGACAAAGCCTACAACACGACCCTGGCATCACTGGCCGAGCAGTTAACTGCTGAGCTTACTGCCAGCGGAGATCCGCGCCACAGCACGGGGAAGGAGTTTGATTTTGATGCTGTTCCCTACCTTGGCGGGGCACCAAAGCACCCGGATTTTGGGCGCGGGAAACCCGCGAAGAAGTAGTTCTTCAAGGTAAGGCTACCTTTTTCCGGAGGCCGGGAGGAACAATGCCGAAAGGGCGGAAGTTAGCTCAGGATTTCCTTCGCCACGTTGCCGTGCACATCGGTCAACCTGAAATCCCGGCCGGCATGACGGTAGGTTAACTCCTCGTGATTGAGCCCCAGCAGGTGCAGGATCGTGGCGTGCCAGTCGTGGATGTGCATGCGGCCGTCAACGGCCTGATATCCGTATTCGTCGGAAGCCCCGTATTGGAAACCGCCCTTGACCCCACCACCGGCCATCCAGGTGGTGTAGCCCTTGTTGTTGTGGTCACGCCCGTCTCCACCCTGGCCGTGCGGGGTGCGTCCGAACTCGCCGGCCCAGACGACCAGCGTGTCTTTAAGCATGTCTCGGCGCTTGAGATCGGTGAGCAGCCCGGCGATGGGCCTGTCGATTTCGTCGCAGCGGGCGGGCAGGTCGGTGGCCATGTTCCGGTGGTGGTCCCAGTTGCCGTGGCTGAGTTCAACGAAGCGCACTCCGGCTTCAGCGAAGCGCCGCGCAAGCAGGCACTGCTTACCGAAAGCGTCGTTACCACCGGAGCCAATGCCGTAGAGTTCCAGTGTTTCGCTGGATTCACCGGCTGTGTCCATCAACTCGGGCAGGGTGTCCTGCATGCGGAAGCCGAGCTCAAGGGACTCGATGACGCCCTCTACACCGGGTGCGTGTTCCTCGCGGGCGAGCTTGGCCTTGTTCAGGTTTTGCACGAAGTCGAGCTGCACACGCTGCAGGTCGCGATCAAGCTTCGGGTTGGCGATGTTTGGGATTTGCGGTTTCTGCTCACGGCGGGAGAACCGGTTGTTGCCACCCGGGCGTGCGTTGCTGCCAAAGCGTGCCCCCTGGTAGATTGCGGGCAGGAATGAGCTGCCGAAATGGTTGGCGCTGCCCGGGGGTGCGCCGAGGGCGACGAAACCGGGCAGGTCGGCGTTGTCGGTGCCGAGTCCATAGAGTGTCCATGCACCGATTGAGGGCCGCACGAACTGGGCGTTGCCGGTGTGCATGATAGTCTGTGCCTGCGGATGATTTGGCAGGTCGGTGTGCATGCCCTTAAGCAGGCACAGTTCATCGGCGTGGCTCGCGATCTCAGGCAATAGCTCAGAGATCCACAGCCCGCTTTTACCGCGCTGCTTGAACTCCCACGGTGATCCCAGTAATTTCCCGCCGCGGCCGAAGCGTCCGGGTTTGCCATCGTCCTTGGCGAGCTGTGGCTTGTAGTCAAAGGTATCGACGTGTGAGGGAGCCCCGCGCATGGAAAGAAAAATAACGCGTTTTGCACGCGGCTTGAAGTGTGGCTGTTTCGGGGAAAGCGGGCCGGCAGCAGCTTTTGTCTCGCCAAGTGCCTGCTCGTGGGCAAGGGCGGCGAAAGCAAGGTAGCCGACGCCGGAGGAGGCGGATTTGAGAAGATCGCGACGGGTAAACATGACAGTTGGGAGTTGATGATTAGTTGAGATACCTGAACTCGGCTGAGATGAGCAGCGACTGGCAGAAGGTGGCAAAGGCGAGAGAACGAATTTCATTGCGGTTCCGGCTGTCGGCTCCGGCAGTAATCTGAAAGCGCTGCAGGAAGGCCAGAGATGCTTCTACCTCTTCCTTGTTGGCCGGGCGCCCGTAACAGAGCAGGAAGGCTTTGGAGAACTGTTCGCGCGGGGTGTCTGCCTCGGAAAGTAAACGTTTCGCCATAGCCTCCGCCTGCTGGAGCACAAAGGGGTTGTTCATCAGGTAAAGTGCCTGGTCGGGAACGTTGGTCTGTTCGCGCTTACCGGTGACAAGGTTCGGGTCGGCGGGGTCGAAAAGGGCGAGTGCCGCGGGCAGGTTGTCACGTGCCGCGGGCAGGTAGACGGAACGGTAGTTGGTAGCGCGATCGCGGCTGGTTGCACCGCGTGGCGATCGTGGTCCGCCGACGCGAATGTCACCGCCGACGGCGATTTCCGATCCGAGTGGACGAGTTATATCCAGATTGCCACTGGCAAAGAGCATGGCATCACGCAGCGCCTCGGCATCGATTTTCTTTGGGCTGTGCCGCCATTGCAGGGAGTTATCGGGGTCTTTCTCGAAGGCTGTGCGATTGAAGTCGGCGCTCATCCGGTAACTGCGTGTCAACACCAGTTCGCGAACCAGTGATTTCAATGACCAGCCGCCCTCCATGAAGTTTACCGCGAGATAATCCAGCAGTTCCGGGTGGCTGGGAGCCTGGCCGCTGGTGCCGAAGTTGTTCTGCGAGGTGACAAGGCTGTTTGCGAAGAGGTGTCCCCACACGCGGTTGACCATGACGCGGGCAGTGAGAGGATTATCCCTTGAGGCCAGCCACCCGGCAAGTTCAAGCCGGCCGCTGGAATTAGCGGGAAGCTTGACCGGCTCATTGCAGAGCACCTGGGGGAAGCCGCGGGCGACCTTCTGGGCGGGCCTTTCCAGTTCACCGCGCACCAATACCGTGGGTTCAACCGGGACGCTTTGATCCTGGACTCCCATGGCAAAGGACTTGGCGACACCGTTTTCGTCAAAGCCTTTCAGGCGGGCATTCATCTGTGAGGTCGTTGAGCGCAGGCGCTGCAACTGTTGCCCGGCATTGCTTGACCTGCCGGCCAGGCGATCCTGTGCTGCTACTACCTGCAAGTCATTGAACCTTTTTTCCGAATCCGAGATGCGCTGTTTAAGTATCGAGATTTCACGAGTGCTGACCGAGCTGATCGGGTTAGAGTCCGGGACCGGAAGCTCGAGCAACTTGGTGCCGCGGCGGTTTTGAATGGCGTTGACCGTGCCGAAGTAGGTCTTGGTGCTCAGGAAGATACCCGCCAGCGAGTAGTAGTCCGCGGTGGGAATGGGGTCGAACTTGTGATCGTGGCACCTTGCGCAGGACACTGTGAGACCGAGGATTGCCTGGGTGGTGGTGTCGATCTGCTCGTCGGCGAGGTCGAGTGCGAACTGTCGGGGGCTGCGCTCATTGAGGCCCTTCGGGCCGATCGCGAGAAACCCGGTGGCGATCAGGTTTTCCTGCCAGTCGGCATCACTCTTTATTGGCAACAGGTCACCCGCGATCTGCTCTCTGATGAACTCGTCATAGGGCTTGTCCTTGTTGAAGGAATCAATGACGTAGTCTCGATAGCGCCATGCGTGTGGGAATGACATGTTGACTTCCTTGCCGGTTGATTCCGCATATCGCGCCACGTCCAGCCAGTGTCGGCCCCAGCGTTCACCAAAGTGCTTGCTGGAGAGAAGGTGATCGACCTCCGAGCGGTAGGCACCAGCAGGATCCGATTTCCATGCCTCTGCATAACGCTCAATATCCCCGGTTGAAGGCGGAATACCGGCCAGATCGAAGTAGAGCCTCCTGAGAAGTGTCCCGGGTTGAGCATCGGCTGCGGGCTTGAGGTCGTTGGCCTCCAGTTTCGCCAGCACAAAATGGTCGACTGCCGATGCCGGCCACCCCTGGTTGCTCACGACAGGAGGTTGTGCCTTGAGGGGTTTCTGGAACGACCAGAATTTCTTGCCCTCATCAATGTCAATCTCAGTCTTGACCACGATTTTTTCTGCCACGCGCGGGTCGGGTGCACCCATCTCGATCCAGGTCCTGAAGTCGGCGATGATACTTGCCGGGAGCTTTTTCTTGGGCGGCATCTCGTAGTCCTTGTCGCCCCAGTTTATTGCGGTCCACAACAGGCTGGAACCGAGATCACCGGGTGTTATGGCAGGTCCGGAATCGCCGCCGTGGCGGATTCCGGCGCGACTGTCCAGGTTCAACCCGCCCTTGATTTTCTCGTCTGCCGAGTGGCACTTGTAGCAATTTTGCGCCAACACGGGGCGAATCTTCGACTCGAAGAACTTCAGTCCCTCGGCACTGGGTTGTGGGTCATCAGCGGCCGGCAGTGACAATAGTGTCGCCATTGCTGACAGGGTGATGACACATGGAAGTTTCATGGCGTTGGGTGGGGGTGTGATTGGCAACCGTGCTTTAAGTTGTTTATTGATCAAGCGGTGGGCGCTTGGGTTTATCGGCACCACCCTGGCCGGCATTGGGATCGGGACGGTTGCGTTGTCCCTGTCCGGAACGGCGTCGCATCGCCTCATAAACAGCAGCCTGCTCCTCCTTGTCGATAAAGCCATCGCTGTTGGTGTCGGATTCACCAAAACGGCTGGCCAGTCGTTCAGGCAACTCGTCTTTGCTTAACTTGCCGTCTTTATTGGCATCCATTTGCTCAAATGTGAATCCCCTATTCTGATCCGTGCGGTTGCGCTGGCTGAAGCGCTGGCGGATAAACTCAATAACAGCAGCCTGTTCTTTCTTGTCGATAAAGCCGTCAGAGTTGGTGTCGTGTTCACCAAAGTGTTCGGCCATGCGTTCGGGTGCCTCGTCCTTGCTTATTTTGCCGTCACCGTTTTTGTCCAGGTCGGCAAATTGCGGGGTCCTTGAGCGCGACTGTCCACCCTGGCCTGGATTTCCCGGGGGACGGTCATTTTGCATACCTGCAAAACCGCCCGGGCGATTGGATGGCGAGGATAACTCCCCGGCACTTATTTCCCCATCCTGGTTGCGATCCATGCGCCGGAGTATGACGACTGCCATGTCGATTTCTCCCTGCTGAAGTTTTCCGTCCCGATTGTAGTCGAGCACCTGCAGGATGGTCCTGTCCCCTCCGGCATTGCCACCCTCCGGAGAGCGGCGCTGTGATGAACCCCGGCGCGGGCGTTGTGCGTTTGGTGCGCCAGCGTTGCTGTCCCTGGAAGCAGGCCGGGCGGTATCACGCAGCGGTGGCCGCGGGTTGTCCTGGCCCCTGGCATTGTCATTTCCCCGGTCGCGACGCGGCGGTTCTTTATCCTGGCCTTGTGCGAAGGCGTTGCAGGCAAGGGTCAATGCCGTGATTACAAGGCAGCGTGCTAGATTGGCAGTTTTCATGGTAAGGTGAGTTTTGATAATTTGGAATGGAGCTTTTTCAGTTTATGGCAACAGTTTAGGAGGCAAAGATTACCCTAGAATGATGCCGGAGAAAATACTCTAAATGAGCTTGTGCAGAACAAACCTTTGGCGGGAATCCCGGGGAAAGTCGTGTTTCACAGGGCGTAATGGCCGTTATTGGCCGGTTGACTCTTGTTGAAGAGAGGATCTCAGGCCCTGATATTATCGATTTTCCGGTGATCCCGCTTGGCTGGCCCAAGGCGCTCTTTGCTTCCCACGGCATCAAGCATGGTATTGTAAACATCGATTCCCTCGGCGTTGACATCCATGATCTCACCGGTCTTGAAGCGTCCTCCGGCTCCGCTGATGGCATGGAAGACACCTGAAAGCTCGCGCCTGACATCGTTATGGCGTCCATCGCCGGACTCGGTTGATATTGTGATTAACGAATTTTCGAGGATTGTCTTGCCGTTGCCCTCAATGGCGCCTTCATCGTTGAGGGCGTCCAGGAAGTAGGCCACCTCGCGCATCTTCATGTGGGCATGTGCCCGCAGGGCTTCATTGTCCTTCTTTTCGTTGAACTTGTGCCACCACTCATGACTGCAACCCTTGTCCCCGGATGCATTGTGTTGGTTGGCATCATCGAAGGTGAATATTTTGCGACCCTCATATTGATAATCCCCGGTCAGGCGGATGCGTTCCCCGGCGGCGAGGAAAGTCAGGGATCCAAAGCGAACACGGTCGGTGAGTATGGCAAGTGCATACAGTTCTGCCATTAAACGCCACTCGCTTGTCAGTTCCTTGAGGCTGATGTCGATTCCCTGTCCACCGGGGTCGGCCTTGCCCTCGTGCTTAAGCAGTGATTTTGGCGGCACAGGGGGGATTCCGGAATCCTGATTGAGCTTATGATCCTTGGCAAAGGCACGCTGCTCAAGTTCGCGAATGCGGTCCAGATGATCCCTCAAACGTGATTTCGACGTTGTGCCCAGCGGGGAATTGGCACCGGTGTAATATTGATACTGGTCGACCACCGCATCAAGGACACTGCGTTTCAGTCGTTTGCGTTTCTCGTCCTTGTCATTCCCGGTCAGGTTGACCGTGCCAAACACCCGGTCAAACAGGTCACGCGGTTTTTCCTGCATGCTGGCGGCAATGGTGCCGTCGGGATTGTAGCTGTGGATGTATCTGCTGATCCTGCTGCGGCGAAAGAAAGTCCCGGCAACCAGGGTCGGCACCAGGCCTTTTGGCAACCCGTTTGGATAGTGTGCACGGCGCACCAGCTGGTCGATGGAGGCACCTCCCGATTTTGCGCTGCCGTCCGGTGCGGTTGCAGTGAATGCCCCGGATGCGCCGTCAAAATGGGCGTTGATTCCTGATTGGTCGCAGCGCACCTGGTCGACATTGCGCATAATGAGCAACTTCTCAGAGAGAGACTTGAGTGGTTCAAGCACTCCGTTAAAGCCTTCAGTCTGCAGGGGTGCCGGGATGCCGAGGCCGAAGAAGACATTAAAGGCGCGTGCGGGAATGGGTTGTTTTGCCGCCGCGCCAAGGACGTCGGTGACAGTCATTTCCTCAAGCAATGGCAGGCCGACAGTAATGCCGCCAAGGCCGCGGAGCACGCTGCGGCGGGTGATTTTATGATGGCTCATGGTTGGCTGCTGCCAAGGGTTGGATCAGTCTACACCGAATTGAGTGAATTTGGAAACAGCGGTGTGAATCATTTAATTTCTGCTGGATGCTGCCTTATCAGGCTGGCTCATGCGTACAAGGTCACTGAGCACGATGGCAGTCATGGTGTCAGTATACTTGCCGCCGTTTTTGAGGGACTGGGCGTGTATTTTCTTGAGGATCGGAACATCCGGACCGGCGAGTGGGCGGCCAAGTGCAAACTGGGTTAATTTCCAGGTGATATTTTCAGCCACGCGGTCATTTCCGGCGAGAATGTCCATCAATTCGGCGCTCGATTTATAAGGTATCGGTTTCACTTTACCGGGAAGGAGCAATTCACCATCCTCGCGCAGGAGATTTTCGAACCGGTCATGTTTTCTGAAAGTCCCCAGGCCATCGTAGCGCTCAAGGCCAAAGGCAAGAGGTTCAAATTTTGTATGGCATCCGCCGCATGCCTTATCATTGATGCGCATTTCAGCTATCGTGCGTTGTGACTGGCCGGGCTTCGAAGGCATCGGCGTCGTGTCGGTTCCGGGTGGCGGATCCTTGATCGTGCCGCGCAGCAGGTCGTGCAGTATAAAAAGTCCGCGGGTTACCATCGAGGCATTTTCTCCGCCGATGGTAAGGACGCTGCCGTGGGTCAGTAAACCGCCGCGGGAAGGGATCGCCGAGAGGTCATAACGGGTAAGGCCGTTCTTTTCCGGGCGCGTCTTGACCGTTTCCCCTGATGGTTTTCCGCCGTCGGCACTGAAGCGATAATGCTCGGCAAGGCGCTGAGTGGCGTAGGTGAATTGTGCGTTCAACAGGTCGGCGAGCGGGCGCTTTTGCTGCCAGGTGATGTCACGGAAGAAGGCGATTGTCTCAGCTGACATATCATCAGCCAGTTGACTGTTCCACCCGGGAAATCTCTTTTTGTCCGGGGTGAGATGCTTGAGCCGTTCCAGGTGCAGCCATTCGTAGGCGAAGCGTTCGGAGCGTTTACGCGCGCGCGGATCTGCAAGCATGCGGCGCACTTGAGCGGCTGTTCTGGCCGGGTCACCAAGCTCGTGCTCATCCGCCGCCTGCATGAGTTGCCTGTCGGGAGGAGCGCCCCAGATGATATAGCTGATGCGTGATGCTAGCTCGTAATCGTTGATTCGCACCGGGGTGCCGGTTTTGTTTTGCCCTTCCACCAGGTACATGAAGCGGGGCGACTGCAGCATGGCCTCTACAATGAATCCGATTGCCTCGTCAAAGTTTCCACCGGAGGCAGCCACTGCCGTCGAGATACCGCGATATGCATTGATTTCATGATCTTCAAGCGGGCCGCGCAGGATCCATTTCCCGAGTTTTTCGATATGCGAACGCATCGGTTTCTGGGTAAGGCTGCGGTTGCTGGAAAAACGCGCCGCAAATTCCCGGATATTCATTTTCGCGACTGCGATCGCTGCAAGCCGGGCATAGGCCTCGACGTGCTTGAGGTCGACACCCAGGTTGTAGGCGGTGTTGCTGAATCCGTCAGCACGGAGGTCGGCAGGTAACAATTCTTGAGCCTGCGCGGAGAGATCAACGCCAAGAGTTGCGCGAACGGTCTCGATATATTCGGGAGCAGTAAGTCTCCTGATAAAAATCTTCCCGGCATTGGCATCGGGCTTGTAGGCAAGCGGGTCAATGAAGTCCACCGGCCAGTAGGCGCCATCATTGATCCATTTTTTCAGTGAGGCCTTCTCGCTTGCCGATAAAGGATCACGATCCTCGGGCATCTCGTTGTCAGCGACCATTTGCCACAATAAGCTTTGCGATCCCTTGCCCGGTATGATTGCCCTGCCCTCCTTGCCGCCGGCCAAGGCGTTGGTCTTGTGTGACAGGTCAAGCTTGCCCTTGCGTGTGGTGGCATCGTGGCATTCAAGGCAATGTTTTACCAGCAGGGGGGCAATCTCCTGATGAAACAGGCTGGCTTTCTTTCTAGCACGCAGGCGGGCGAGAAGTTCCTCACTGTCTGCATCGGCACCGGCCTTGAAGTTTGCCTGGATCTCGCTGCCGGAAAGGGCACGCCCATAAAGGGCGACAAGGTGATAACTGCCTTTCCAGGGCCGGTCGCGCGAGGTTTCGTTGGTCAACGCGAGGTGGAGTGAACCATCCCAGTTTGAGGGTTTTCCCGCGACAGTCTTTTTTGCGGCCTGTTTGCCGTTAATATAGATGAAGGCATTCCCGGAACGATTGCGGGTGTAAATGACATGCATTAATTGTGCCTGGAGGCTGCCCTTTGGGGAGACGGTGGACGGCATGCCATTCTTGCTTGTGCGGGTAGTGCGCAGACGGGCATCAAGCTTGTTGCCATCCTGGCCAAGGGTGAAGTTGCGCTCACTGCTGTTCCTGGAAATGGTAAGGATTCGTGCCGGCCCGGACTGGGTGATGTTTTCCGGATGGATCCAGGCTTCAACGGTAATCTCACCGGATTGGCGCACGGCATTGAGAATTTTGGTTGCCGTCTTGAGGGATCGAATTTGCGTTTCACCGTGGACTTTGAGGACTCCACGGGTGCGTGAAACCGCTTTGCTGTCCTCAATCTTCAGGTCCAACGCGGGATCAACGCCTGAGCGGTCCTGTATTGTCACCCCATCCGTTCCGGTAAAATCATAAAGGGCCAGCAACCCTTCCGTGGTGCGTTCAGCGCTCCACAGGGTGGCAGAGCTGAGGACTAAAAGGAGGCCTGAAAGCAAAGCTTTTATTTGATAGCTGATCTGGAGTTGAAAGTGCATCAGGTGATGGTTGTTAGAGTATACAAGGGCGAGCGGCCTTTTCACGGGCTTTGTGTGGTTTGCGGCCGTGCCTGGGCGACTTGTCAGTGTGATGCGTGCTTCACGGTCTGTATATTTTTCCGACTTCGTTTGTCACAGAGGCAGGTGAGTAATGCAAGGGGATGAGCTTGCCGCTGCCTGAAACAGGCACCGGTAACCTGTCACAATCTCCTAGCGCTCGATTTCTATATCGGAAAAATCCGTGGCGGTTGCCTTGGTGTAGATGCCGAAGAAATTCACGGCGTCAAGTGTGTCAGGCAGTTCTTTCTCCAGCCTGCACATACCGGTTTCAAGCACCGCTAATCGTTTGCCGAGGTCGACAGTGATGCGCACGGTAAACTTCTGGGTTTGATCGAATTTGGCCTGTTCCAGGGTTCCGGACTTCACATTTGCCCAGTTCCCCTCGAATATGCCGTGGGAATTCATGCCGATCATGCTGCCTGCTTTGATGAGATGGTCATTTACGGCTTTCTGTCCGAAACAAAACAAGGCGTTGCGCGTGGTTGTGCTCACTGCGCTTTGATAATTGAGCTTAAAGACGGCGCGGGACTTGTCGGTGAGTGGCGGGTCGAGAGGGCGCAATGCGAAAGCCTCGCCGGCACTGGTGAGACGGTAGGAACTTTCAGATTTTGTGACTGAACCGCCCCGGACAATCGGCCAGTCGCCGCTCTGGTCGTTGCCATCGCTGAGTTTGCCGGCCTTCTTGGGTTTTGCCTTGCCGCGGTTTTGTTTTTTTCTCGGTTGTTCATTTTGCCACCATTCACGTGGTCCTTCAGCTTCAATGCCACGCCAGACTTCAAGGAATTTCGACTTCATCACGGCCAGCTTTGCCGGTTGCTTCCCGGCCAGATCGTTTAGCTCTTTCGGGTCCTTCTCAATTTCGTAAAGTTGAAATTCGCTGAGTGATCGGTCGGCTACTATTTTCCAGGCACCTATGCGCATTGCCGCGTGGCTTTTTTCCGGGGCAATGTGTGTGCGCCAGAACAGCGGCACTGCCCGGTTGACAGGTTGCCCCTTGAAGGCCGGGCGTATGTCCGTTCCGTCAATAGTTCGGTTGTCCGGCAGGGGTATGTCAACAATGCCGGTCACTGTCGAGAATATGTCGGAACCGATGACCGGCACGGTGCTGACGGTTCCGGGATCGATGTGGCCGGGCCAGCGCACCATGCCCGGCACGCGAATTCCCCCCTCATGCGAGTCGCGCTTGCGCCCGCGCAAACCGCCGGTTGAACCGCGGGTGCGGCCGGACCTGCCGCTGCCCTCGGGGCCGTTGTCGGAGGTGAAGAAGACGATAGTGTCATCGTGCAGCCCAAGTTCCTTGAGTCCCTTCATCAGCATACCGAAAGCATGGTCGATCTGGGTGATGTTGCCGTGATGCTGACGAATCCCATCGTCAGCTATATTGCGGTATGGCGCCATGAATTCTGGGGAGGATTCAATTGGCAGGTGAGGCTCGTGCGTCCATACCGATAGCAGGAACGGTTTTGTTTTGTCGCGGACATCTGCCAGCCACCTGATCGCCTCGCCCGCTACCAGTGGTGCGGAGAAGCCCTCAAGTCTGCCCATAGCCTTGCCGTTCAGGACAAAGTTGGTGGGATTCTTGTGGCTTGGCGCCGCATTGTTCTGAGTGGCCATCCAATGGTCGTAACCGTGGTCGTTGGGTTGCGGCTGGCTCTCTTTGTTAAAGTGGCCGTTGAGGTGCCATTTGCCGACATGGCAGGTCGCGTAGCCCTTGGTCTTGAGCAATTCCGGCAACGTCACTTCACTTTCACGCAAGTGTGTGTAGTGGCCCGATGGGATCCAGCGCCAGACGCCATTGCGGTAGGGAGTGCGTCCGGTAAGCACCGATGAACGTGATGGCGAGCACACACCGCAGGCTGAGTAGCACTGCGTGAAACGCACGCCTTCTCCGGCAAACCGGTCAAGGTTGGGGGACTTGATGACAGGGTGACCGTAACAGGCCAGATCCCCCCATCCCATGTCATCAGTCAGGAAGATAACAACGTTTGGGGACTTGGCGCCGGCAGAACAAACGCAGGTAAGGATGCAAAGTAATAATGGAACAGGTTTCATAATTTTGGTTGCCAGTCCTTGCGGTATTCGCGTCGCCAGAATCTGCCGGCAGCGGGGTTGTCAACGATTTGGCGTGTCTCTGGATCCAGCCTGACCTCGCTGCGGCTACGATAGGCAATGTTGCCGAGGTGGCACATCATTGCACTTTTCTGGGCATCCCCGATCTCGGCATTGAGGCCGGCGCCATCGCGGATGCCGGCAGCAAAGTTCTGGAAGTGCGGCAGGTCGGTGAAAGGCGGGATGTTCTCCTCAAGTAACTTTCCCTCAAGGTCATAAATACGATAACCGGAACTCTCGAAAGCCATTACGCCCCTGTCGCCGTAGATGCTGACAAAGCTGTGTTTCTCGTGTTTGCGCTGCAGGCAGCTACTGCCGTGCCAGCTGATGCCAACCTTGCCGAAATCGTAGGTCGCGTCAGCGGTATCAGGAGTCTCCTGGTCATCCACATGGTGATAGCGCCCGCCGTTGCAGGTAACCCGCACCGGGTAATCGACGTCGAGTCCCCAGCGTGCGATGTCGAGTGCGTGTACCCCGTTGTTGGCGAGTTCCCCGCCACCGTAATGCCAGTGCCAGTGCCAGTTGTAATGCACCAGGTTGTCCTTGTAGGGACGCTCCGGGGTCGGTCCCTGCCAGAGTTTCCAGTCCAGCCACTGCGGGATTGCCACCTGCCTGCCGCGGCCGATTGATCCACGCCGGTTGTTATACCAGCAGCGTGCGTAGTGCAGGGTGCCGAGCGCACCACCGCGGATCTTTTCAATACCTTCGCGAAAGGCCGGCAGGCTGCGGCGCTGGTTACCCATCTGCACCAGACGATTGTTGTCACGTGCGGCCTTGACGATCAGTTGTGATTCGTGCGCATTGTGGCTGCCTGGCTTTTCGACATAAACGTGCTTGCCGGCATGACAGGCGAGAATGGCAGCAGGCGTGTGCCAGAAGTTTGGTGCGGCAATGGCCAGCACATCAACTTCCTTGTCATCAAGGATTTCTCTAAAATCAGTGACTCCCCTTGGTTCCTTTCCAGCCTGTTTGCCGGCGGCATACTTGATGCCTCCGGCAAGGCGGTTTTTGTCGACATCGCAGACATAAGCAATCTCGGTATTGTCAACTCCCGAGAAGCCGGCGATATGCGCCTTGCCGCGACTGAGGCCCATCACGCCGATGCGCAGGCGTTGATTCGGGTTTTTTCGCGCCAATACAGCGGGAGCGCTCGCCAGTGCTGTGGCAACTGCGGAGGTTTTCAGGAATTGTCGCCTGCTTTTCATATGGCGAGTGTGGCATATTACTGCCGGTCTTGCCAAGCCTGCCATTTTTTCCCGAGCAGGGATACCTTTTCCGGGTTTGAACCGGCAAGGTTATTGAGTTCCGTCGGGTCCCTGGCAAGATTGTAGAGTTCCCACCGGCCCCTGGATTGCGCCACCAGTTTCCAGTCACCATCGCGAACAGCTTTGCCTTTGGCGTGTTTCCAGAAAATTGTCGCGCGATCGGCGACTGCTTTTCCAGCGAAAGCCGCCGCAAAGCTGCGCCCGACATGGGGGAGGATTGGCAGTCCTCCAAATTTCTCGGGATACTTAACTCCTGTGGCCTCAAGCAAGGTTGGCATGAGGTCGGTAACGTGACAGACTGCCTTTTCCAGTTTGCCTTTACGGGGAATTCCCTGTGGCCAGTGCGCGATCAGCGGGCTGCGATCACCACCCTCATGGTCGTGTTGCTTGAACAGGCGGAAGGGTGTGTTGCCGAGGTTTGCCCAGCCATAGCCGACACTTTGATAGGTATGCTCCGGGCCCGGCATGATATCCGGCCGGTTGCCCGGCATCATCGGCCTGCCGTCCCGGGTTTTGCCGGGCAGGTAGGGACCTTTGCGCTGCTCGCCGTATTCCACATGGCAGGCACCGTTGTCGTGCATATAGAGGATGAGGGTATTATCAAATGCGTTGCGTTTCCTGAGCAGGCCCATGATTTTTCCGATGCCCTCGTCCATCACCGTGACCTGTGCCGCATAGACCTCCATGCGGCGCTCTTGCCAGGCCTTGTGTTTCTCATCATTCCAGGCGGGTATCTTTGGATGGCGCGGGGAAATCCTGCAGTCAGGCGTGATTACACCAAGCTGTTTCATCTTGTCGAGACGCGATTTGCGCAGCGTGTCCCATCCCTGTGCAAAAGTTCCCTTGTGTTTTGCGATGTCGCGCTCACGGGCGTGCAGGGGCCAGTGTGCGGCAGTGTAGGCGAGGTAGAGAAAGAACGGGCGCTTTGGCTCCTCGTCGAGTGCCCTGCTCACCATGCCTGCAGCTTCACTGCTCAGCGCATCGGTGAAGTAATAATCGGGATCATTGCGCGCTTCATGCGAGATGTCCCTGCCGTCGCGGGTCAACAGGTCGGGATCGTAGAAGCTTGCCGCCCCGCCGGGAATGCCGTACCAGTGGTCGAAACCGCGGTCGTTTGGTGATCCCGCTCCCGCGCGGGCATGGTTGCCGAGGTGCCACTTGCCGGCCATCAGGGTGGTGTAGCCGGATTTGCGCAACAGTTCGGGCAGGGTGACACAATTTTTGCTGAGTGTGGCACCGGGCTTGGCCGTTTTCGGGTAGTGTCCGGTCATCAGGCTGGCGCGGGTGACAAGGCACATGTTGTTGACGTAGTAGTTGGTGAAACGCAGTCCGCCTTTTGCCAATGCATCGATGTTCGGCGTTGAGATTTCGCCGCCATAGCAGCTGATATCGGAGAATCCCATGTCGTCGGCAATAACAACCACAATGTTCGGTTGCCGCGCTGCGCTTGCGACAACCGGCACCAGGGCGTTAAGCAGTAAAAGCAGGCGAATCATTATTTCATGGCAGCATAAGGGAAAATGCCAATATCGCGAACAGCTCGTGCGATGGCGGATTATTATTGTTTTGTTGCGGGGATTGTTGTGATAGTCCTTTGCAGTAATGAAGACTTTAGCCTCAATTTCAGCCCTGTTGTTTTTCTTCACCTCCTTGTCCCGCGCAGCGGACGGGTTCACCACGATTTTTGACGGCAAGGACATGTCGCAGATCAAGACCGCGGGTAACTGGAAGATACAGAAAGACGGGTCACTCTATCTTGAACCGAGGCCCGGCGAGAAGGGTTGGTCGCGATACGGCTCCTACCTGTGGCTCAAGGAGGATTACAAGGACTTCGTGTTCGACTTTGAGTATAAGCACGAGAAAGGTGGAAATTCAGGCCTCTATTTCAGGATCTACGATGAGGCCGACCCGACCGCACACGGCTTTGAGGTGCAGATTCTTGATTGCTTCGGCAAGAAGAAACTCGGGCAGCATGACCTTGGAGGAGTGATCCAGACTGCCGGGCCGCTGGCTAACGGCTCGAAGCCCGCCGGTGAATGGAATCGCATGGTGGTGACAATGAAGGAAGGCAGGTTGAGCGTGGTCCTCAACGGCAAGACGGTGCAGGACAAGCTGGACCTGGCCGCCAGGAAACCGAAGAACAAGAAGTTGGCGGATTCAGGAAAGATCGCCATTCAGGACCACGGCCAGAAGTTCTGGGTGCGCAACCTGAAGGTCAAGAGCCTATAGCCGGCTACTGTTCTTCCGGCGGCAGGGTTTCAAAATCCCCGCCAAGGGCGAGGTGCAGGTCAATGCGGTTCTGCAGGCGCTGGTTGCGCAGCGTGATCATTGCGTTGCGGGCGGCAACACCCCGGCGCTGGGCCTCAAAGATCGACAGGATGCCAATCAATCCCTCCGAGTAATCCCGGCCTGCCTGCGCTTCGGCGAGCTTGGCCTGTGCCAGCTCAACGCTGATAAAGCGTTCCTGCTCGGACAGCGAGCGCTCGGTGGCCAGGGCGGATTCCACTTCACGCAAAGCCTCGAGCACACGGTCCGTGAAGCTGTGCAATGCCTGCTCATTCTGTGTGAGGGCCCGCTGCGCCTGGGCGGATAATGCACCGCCCCGGAAAATGCTTTGAGCAAGTGAGGATGCGGCATTCCAGAGGATTGTCTCAGGGTCGGCAAGGAGCCGGTTCAGCTCTCCGCTTGCGTCCGAGCCGCGGGCGGTGAGGGCGAAGGAGGGCAGCATGTTCTTGCGTGCCGCATCGGCACGCCTGGCCGATGCCCGCAGGGATGCCGCCGCGGCGGCGATGTCGGGGCGGCGCCACAGCAGCTCGGAGGGCAATCCTGCAGGCACGTTTGCCGGCAGTCTTGGAAGCAGGTTGCGGCTTTTTAGTTTCCCGGAGGGATACCGTCCCAGCAGGACTTCCAGGGGCCTTGCCGCGTTGTCACGGGCAAGTTTACGCGCGATCACGTTGCGCTCGGCGGAGGCCACGTTGTTGCGGCCAAACTGGACGGAAAGGGGGGTGGCTGTTTCATCGCCGGCCTTATAGTTGCGCTCGGTGATCCGGTAGTTGCTAACAAAGCTGTCACGGGTCTGCTCGGCGAGTTCAAGCCGCTGCCTGGCAGTGATGATATTGCACCAGGCCTTGGCGACGTTTGCCGCCAGTGACAGCCGTGCCGCGCGGAAATCCGCGCGAGCAGCCTGATAATCCCCCCGGGCGGCGTGATCAAGGTCGCGCAGCCTTCCCCAGAGATCCATTTCCCACGAGGCTGCCAGTGTCAGTGCGTAGCCGGACTCGTATTTTGCCGATTCGCTGAGCACATCGCGCCTGGTGCTCGAGCCGGAACCACTGATGTTGATTGCGGGGAAGCGTTCCGCACGTCCGGTGATGGTTCCCTGCCTGGCGGATTCAAGCCGTGACGCTGCAGCTTTCAGGTTGTTGTTTTTTTCCAGTGCTTCCCTGACAAGTTCCTGCATTTGGGCATCGCCAAACCCGGCAATCCACCCGGTGACAATCCTGCCCTCATTGTTTTTGCCTGAGCCTGTCCATTTACCGGGCAGCTCAAGGTTCCGGTCATTGACCGGCCGATCCATGGTCAACACCGAGCACCCCTGCAGGGACAATGCAGTAAACAGGACGATAGTGACAGGGGGGACCATATATTTTTCATTTATTATCAAATCAGGTGCGCTCTGTCGATGGCATCATGCAATAGATATGCATGCGACCAGAAAAGGGAAGATCGAGGAGATGAGCATTGACGGGCGGATCAGGAGGTTTCGGGCCCTGTGCAGGCCTTGCCCATTTGCCCTTCACAAGTTGTTTCCCAGCCGGTAAGGTGCCCGTCATGAATAAATCAGGCTATTTTGTAATGTCATTCCTCGGGCTTGGCGTATTGAGCGGTAACGCTGCATTGCCCTTTGAGCGTCAGGTTATTGACGCCAAGATCGCCATTGGCTACGGTCTCGCCATTGGTGACGTGGACGGTGACAAGAAGCCCGACATCCTGCTTGCCGACAAGTCCCAGGTCGCCTGGTATCGCAATGGTGACTGGCAGCGCTTCGTGATGACGGAGAACATCAACCCGCGGGTCGGAACGCGCTTCCTGGATAATGTCTGCATCGCCGCCCGCGATATTGACGGGGACGGCAAGGTTGAGGTTGCCGTTGGTGCCAACTGGAACCCGGGGGAGACCTCGGACAAGGCGAAGAGCGGATCGGTGCATATCCTCAAGCGCCCGGATGATGCGACCAAGCGCTGGGGATCGAAAAAACTCGACCACCTACCGACTATTCACCGCATGCATTTTGTCCGGTCCGGGAAGGGTTTTGAGCTACTGGTGCTTCCCCTGCACGGGGTCGGCAACAGGGGCGGGGCGGGCGAAGCGGTCAAGATGCTGCACTACGCGGCAAGTGACTGGAAGATGGTCGCCCATGACATTGGCCTGCATGCCACCCACAACTTTGATGTTGTTTCCGCCGATCAAGGCAGTGAAGGGGTCATTGTTGGCGGTAAGGAGGGGGTGATTGTCCGGGACAACCTGAGACAGAAAAAATTGGTGTCCAATCCTCTTTCCCGGGGCGTTGGTGAGGTGCGCAGCTATGGGGGTGGCCGCCAATACGTGGGAGCGGATGGTAAAGCCAAGGGACGTCCTGGCGACGACCGGCTGGTGGCGACGATTGAACCGATGCACGGCAATGAGGTGGTGGTCTACGGCGCGCCTGAAAAAGGATCGGAGCAACCCTCACGCACTTCCCTCGATACCACCCTGAATCAGGGTCATGCGCTGGCCATTGCCGATCTGGACGGTGACAAGAAACCCGAGGTGCTTGCCGGATGGCGTGGCGGCAAGGGTGGCATAAGAATTTACATTCAGGGTGCCGATGGCTGGAAGGGTGAATCGCTTGATGAGGGCGGCATTACCTGTGAGGACCTGAAGGTGGCTGACCTCAACGGTGACGGCAAACCTGATGTGATTGCCGCCGGAAGGGGAAGTAAGAACGTGGTGATCTACTGGAACAAGGGCGGCAAGTAAGCTTTAACCCTTGCGGTTTTTCTTGGGCTTGGCGGGCAAGGCTTTCAGGTCGTTGTCCCTTACTGCCTTCAGCTTCGTGGCTAGCTTGGCCTTGAACCCGGCAACCCTGTCAGCATGGCCGGGATCTTTCGCGAGGTTGGTGTATTGCTTCGGGTCCTTTTCCATGTCAAAGAGCTCGATGCCCCCCGAGGCATCCTCCCGGTATTGGATATAGGCCCATTTATCCTCGCGCAGCAGGAATGCTTTGCGAGTCGGGGCAACACTGAAGGCTGATTTCCTTACCTCGTGCCTCGGGTCATCGAGTGTGCTGGCAATGTTTTTTCCCTGCAGGCGTTTGGGTACATCGAGGCCGCACAGGAACGCTATCGTGGGGAAAAGGTCGAGCAGTTCAACCAGTGAGTTGCACACTGCGGGCTTCTTGCCCGGCACGCTGATGATCATAGGCACCGCCGCGGACTCCTCGCGCAGGCTGACCTTTGCCCAGAAGTCGTGCTCACCCAAGTGGTAGCCGTGGTCACTGGTAAAGATAACAATGGTCTTCTCATTGAGGCCTGCCTGCTCGAGAGCATCGAGGACCTTGCCGACCTGGGCGTCCATGTAGGCAACGGACGCATAATAGCCGCCAACAGATTTTTTTTGTCGACGGATATCCATCTTCATGTTTGCGCTGGTGCAGTAATTGATGCCCGCCTTGGGGATGTCATCCCAGTCGCCCTTGACCTTGGGGGGCAGAATCATCTTGCTGTAGGGCTTAAAAGGCGGGTAATAGGATCGCGGGGCGACGAAGGGCACGTGCGGCCGCACGAAACCGACGCCCAACCAGAAAGGCTTGTCCTTGTGGCGGTGAATCAGTTCCACCGCTTTCTTCGCGGTTTTACCATCGGAGTGCACGAGGTCATCCCCGTCGGCTTCCACCACCACGAAGGTGTTGCCACCTACGGCAGGTTTCTTGCCGTCGGGATTGTTCTGGAGGGTTTCCCCGTCGCCGGGGGCTCTCCATTCGGGACCCTTGCTGTTAAAGCGCTCGGTCCACGAGGCCTCGTCATCCGCCCCATGACTGCCTTGCTCTATGCCAATGGGCACACCCATATGATAGATCTTGCTGACGCGCGCGGTGTAGTAACCGTTGTCCTTGAAGTGCTGTGACCAGGTGACGCGGTCACCGATGTTGGGTCGCGGACTCCTGTAACCCAGGACACCGGTGGCATGCGGATAGTATCCGCTCATGAAGGAGGCTCGCGAGGGGCCACAGTAAGTCCCCTGGCAGTAGGCGCGGGTATAGCGCGTCCCGCGTGCGGCCAAACGGTCAATGTTGGGAGTCTTGCAGATGCTGTTCCCATAGCAGGAGAGGGCGGTCGCCGTCAGGTCATCGGAGATGATAAAGAGGACATTGTAGGCTTTTTCCTTATTTGCGGCATGCAGGGGCATCAAGCCACATGAGAAGAGAAGAATAATGAGAGAAAAGCCGGGAAACGTCTTCATTGCAGTGACATATGTTAAACAGGAAGAGAGAAAAACGCGAGGGGGATCATCAATGATCACCGTCACCCGCCGCGCTGTTCCCAAGGTAACTTGTAACTTCTTCGGACATACCGGATGATACACCATCATGATATTCAGTTTTCCGGCATGAGATTCTCCTTGTCTTTTTTAGTGGCTTGCTGGCTTGGTCTCGGTGTCGCCGTGGTGGAGGCCGGGGAACGTATCGACCCGGCCGGTATAAGCGGGGCACTGGTGATCTCGGGGAGTAGTCTTCCCGATGAGGCGCTTGATAAGTTCCATAAACTGGCAGGCGGCAAGGAAATGCGAGTCGTGCTTTTATGCCTTGATGGCAGCGAATCCTCAAAAAAGATGACCGTTCGCATTCTGGACAAATGCAAAGAGGACAACCTGCCCGTCCCCGTGGTTGCAGTACCCGGACAGCATGAAGGCGCCGTAGAAATCATTCCGGCGGTGAATGCAGCAACAGGTGTCTGGTTGCTTGCGCGGGCAGGCAGGGGATTAAAGGAGGGGCTCGGATCGCCGGGGCTTCGAGCCTCGGTGATCGCGGTCATCAGGCGTGGTGGAGTGGTGGGAGGTTGTGGTGCTGTTAGCGCCGGGTTTGCCGGCGATGGCCTCGGGTTGCTTCCCGGTTCGCTCATTCATGCTTGTGCCGATGCCGGGGA
>JAPYUT010000056.1 GCA_029940475.1 Verrucomicrobiales bacterium
TGGTGGTAGCCTTTGCCGGCACGGAACTCGGAATCGAATTTGCCGAGTTGCTGGATAGGAGCCTTGGCGGCCTGCTCCGCAGGAGCTTCATGGCTGGAGACATTGTCCATGCCAAGTCCTGCAGTTGGCAAAAGCGTGTAGCTTTCACCAATCGGAGCAAGCGGGTCGAGGCGCATACTGGAGCGATCCTGTGCATCGATTTCACCGTATTTGATTTCAGTGACACGGCTGAAGCCCTCCTTCATCACCGTCATGTTCGATTCCACAACCGCTTCACCAAAGCGGCCGAACTTCTTCTCGTATTGCTTGCGTATGTCTTTCTCGTATTGCTCATTCTCGATACCGTGATCCTGCAAAAAGGTTGACACACGGAAGAATGCCCCAAGGAAGGAATTGCCCTGCATGCGCAGTTGCAGGTCCGGCCTGTCGGTCGCCGCCTTGGCGATTTCAAAACCGGGCAGAATGAATATCCGGATATTATTTTCCTGAACAAATTCGCGATAATGTGCCGGGATACGTTCCCAGGCGGTCTCCGGCGTGTCGGAGGATTCCCAGACAAGGCATCCGCCGCGATTGACCCCGGCGAGGGGGTTGGTGTGGGTAAAGGCCTTTGGGTCGCAGCAGAGCACCACGTCGACATGGTTAAGCTCGCAGTTTACACGGATGCGCTCGGGCGCAACGGTGAGATAGTAGTTTGTAGGAGACCCTTTTTTCTCCGACCCGTATTTAGGGTTGGCCATAATGAAGAGCTTTTCCATCAACCGGCCCTCCTCATCATAGTCGGGGTTGGCCTCGGCAATGTGGTGGCCGAATGAGCCGATAATCTCGCCCATGTTCTTGCCGGTGGTGATCATGCCCCAACCGCCTATGGAGTGGAAGCGTACCGCGATGGCACCGGCTGGCAGCAGCGAGGGCGTGTCCTTGGAAATAACCGCGTAAGGGTGATCGATTCCCACTGTAAAATAGCTGGTGCCATCGGCGGCGGTCCTACCATCGCTGCGGGCGAGTGGCCCGGTTGCAAATTCGTAGGCACCGAGGGTGTGCTCGGGACGGAAGTCCCGCGAACCGATGCCATAGGAGCCGTTAAACAGGCGCGGGGTCTCCTCAAGCGAAAGCGACGGGACAGTCCCTACCCCTGCCTTGTGTGCCTCCAGTGCCTTGTTAAGAGCAGTGCGGATGTCGCGTCCAAGCGGGTTGTCGCCGGCCATGCCCTCGTCGGTGCGCTCAAGGACAATAACGTTCTTCTTGCCGCGCAGTGCTTCGATTACTGCGGCCTCGGGAAAGGGGCGGATGACATTAATGTGGATGGAGCCAACCTTGGCGTTGCGCTGATCGCGCAGGTAGTCACATGCCTCCTCAATATTTTCGGCAGCACAGCCGAGAGACACGAACACGGTATCAGCGTCCCCGCACCGGTATGCGTCGATCAGGCCGTAACGGCGCCCTGTGAGGTCGCCGAACTCCTGGAAAGCCTGCTCGAGGAAGCCCAGGATGGGCTCATTAAAGTTGTTACGGCGGGCGACCACGCCGTTCATGTGGTGTTCCTGGTTTTGCACCGGGCCGAGAAGGATAGGCGCCTTGAGGTCCATCATCGCCGGGACGCGCCGCCGGGTTGACCCGAAGAGTTCTCTCTGCGCTTCGGTCGGGCAGTCGATAGTGTCGTCACTGGCCCCGAGATACTCGCGCAGCAACTCGCTTTCCGGCTTGAGATACATGCGCTCGGAATGGGTGGTGAGCATACCGTCCTGGACGTTCATCCCGGGGTTAAGGGCGAGTTCATTGACCTTGCGCAGGATTATTCCCTGATCAGCGGCCTGTTGCGCGTCTTTTGCAAAAAGGATTGTCCAGCCGGTGTCGAGTGCGGAATAAACGTCATCATGTCCGCAGTGCACATTCAGGGCGTGTTTGGTGAGGGCGCGGGCGCCGACTTCAAGCACCATGGTTGAGCATTTTCCCGGCGCGTGGTAATACTGTTCCATCGCGTAGGCCAGTCCCTGACCCGAGGTGAAGTTCACTACCCGGCGGCCGGTGATAGCGAGAGCCGTGGCGCCACCCTGGGCAGAGTGCTCCCCCTCGGTTTCTACAGCGATTTTCTGGTTACCCCAGACATCGAGTTTGCCCTCGGCGTAGGCGGCCTGATAAATTTCCCCGCCCTCGGTCGAGGGGGTGATGGGATAGAAAACCCCGCCTTCTGTAACGCGCACCTCCACATGCTCGGCAACCAGCTGGTTGCCGTTACAGGTAATGGCAATACCCGGGTATTTTGGGCTGGCAGTGTGTTTCCCTGCTTCCGAGGTCACAAGGGGTTCGGGATTTTGTGTTTCGTTGGCCATTAGCGGATGTATTATATAGGCTTGCCCGACACCGTGGGGAGTTGGCAAAATTGTATTGCGAAGAAACCCCAATCTAGCGGTTTGTCTGATCTGATGCCAATTAAAATCACCTTCAGGTCCTCAGATTGACGGTTAAAGCCACGTGGGGGCAGGATTCATAAGGAATTACGAATTGTTGGCAAAAGTGATGCGAATCTTCGCAGTTCCGGGTTTAAATAACGGTTGCGGAAGCTACGCAGACACAGCAAATCATGTCGAAATACGATCTAATTGTTATTGGCGGCGGGCCGGCGGGATACGTTGGCGCCCTCCGCGCCGCGCAACTTGGCAAAACTGTTGCCTGCGTCGAGCGGGAACGTGCCGGCGGCACCTGCCTGAACTGGGGGTGTATCCCGACCAAGTCCCTGCTGCGTAATGCCGAGCTGTATCGCTTAATGCAGCATGATGCCGATGAGTTCGGCTTCACCTTTGATAACCTTTCCTTCGACTGGAGCAAGGTGGTTGGCCGCAGTCGCAAGGTGGCAGACCGTTTGGCGGGCGGCATCGAGTTCCTGTTTAAGAAGAACAAGGTGGACTATGTGCTTGGTACCGGTTCGATACCGGAGGCCGGCAGGGTGGAGGTTACAGATTCAAACGGCGGCAGCCGGGTCCTGGAAGCGGAGCACATTTTGGTCGCAACCGGCTGCAAGACCCGGGAGTTTCCCGACTTGCCGATGAACGGGCACTCGGTGATTGGCAGCAGTGATGCGATGGTAATGGAGCGGCAGCCCAAGGACATTATTATCATAGGAGCAGGTGCTATTGGTGCCGAGTTCGCGTATTTTTTCAATGCTTTCGGCACCAAGGTGACACTGGTCGAGATGATGCCGAATATTCTGCCGATCGAGGACAGGGATATAAGCAACCTGTTGGAGCGCAACTTCAAGAAACAGGGAATCAAGGTCATGACTTCAACCAAGGTGACCTCGACGCAGGATTCCGGGGATGGCGTTGAGATCACCATCGAGAAGGAACCCGGCATGCCTGAGGCTCTCAATGCCGAGGCTGTCCTGGTGGCCATCGGAGTGGCCCCGGTGTTGCCGGCAGGAATCGAGCCAGAGCTTGAGCGTGGATATATCGTCACGGATGAACGTTACCAGACCAGTGTCCCCGGCGTGTTTGCCGCAGGTGATATCATTGGCCCGCCATGGCTGGCCCATGTTGCCAGCTTTGAGGCGACCCAGTGCGTCGAAGGTTTGTTCACGGCACATTCCCCGCGCAAAGTGGATAGTTTTCCCGGGTGCACCTATTGCCAGCCGCAGGTGGCCAGCGTGGGAATTACCGAGCAGATGGCTGAGGATAAAGGCCTTGAGTTTAAGATAGGACAGTTTCCTTACCAGGCCAGTGGCAAGGCACAGGCAATTGGCGAGGTTGAGGGATTTATCAAGTTAATCGTTGGCGAGCCATACGGTGAGATTCTCGGCGCCCATATTATTGGGGCCGAGGCGACAGAGTTAATTGCTGAGCTTGGCTTGGCGATTGCCGCGGAGCTGACCTTTGAGGATATCGAGAACACGATCCATGCGCATCCAACGCTCAGTGAAATGGTGAACGAGGCTGCCGGGGCAATACACGGTAAAGCCATCCATATTTGATGTGAGACGGAGCTGCGACGATCGCTAAACAGATAATCTGTAAGCAAACGCCTCGCTGAGGTGTGTTGGGCTTTCACCCGGGGTATTTGAACCGGGGAAGTGGCAATTGGTTGGATCTGCGTGGATTATTCCTCCCATTCCGTTCTTTTTTAGTGATGCAATGGCTGATACTAATGAGCGGCAACCGGGTATCAGGGACTAAAATTCAAGTTTCTTGCGTTTTATAGCTGAAAAGGCGCACAGTTTGTTTAAGCTTGGCCACCATGAATACTCGTGGATCACAGAGGGGTTCCGGAGCCGCGGCTACTTTGGCAGTTTTGGCAGCCGTGACGGTTAGCGTGGTTATCTTTTTCCTGGTGACTCGTCCCTTAGCCAAGGAGGGGCATGACGAGGGACAGGGATCTTCCAATCAACGGCAGGCTATAGATGCGCCGGCCACCCCCGATGGCAGCGGTGCTCCGCAACCCGAAAAAGTGGCTCCCCTTCCCGGGCCGGTCGAAATCCCTGAGATTTCCAATGTCCCGAAACCCGTTGTTCCGCCGGTTGCGGTCCAGGGCTCAAGCCCGGCGCAACTTGTCGGGGAAATTGCCAAGCGGTTTGCTGCGGGAGATTTTGCCGGTGCCGGCGAGTTGCTTGGCGAGGATGCTGCGGGCAGTGCGAGTGTGCTTAAGGTGATCTTCGGGGATGCGGGTTATGAACTGGACAAAGACCAGAAGCCGGCAGAAGTCGGTACCATCGGGGATGTTGTGCGCTGGGTGATACCGGTGCGTAAACGTGGCACTGTGCCACAACCCGGGATTGCGGCCGAGCGTATATTCATTGATTTGGTGAAGAGAGTTAACGGCCAGGGGGAAATAGAGTGGTCTGTAAAAAGGATTCTCTATCCTCCCGCAATTGATGTTCTTGTCGCGGACGCCACGGCTTCCCCGGATACAATTTCTGAACAGGTCAGGACTGAAGAGGATGCGCTGATGATGGCGGACGGGTTTATAAGCGCCATTACCCGCCTGGATTATGCAACCGCCCTGGGAGGGTGCGATTCGCAGACAGTCCCTGAAGAAAAAATAGCCGGTTTGTGTATTGTCTTTGAGGAGGGTGAGATCAGGTTGCGCGAGAAGAAACCCCTGGTGGCCACAGCTTTAAGCGAGGAGAAGGCATGGGTGATAGCGCACGTTGAGTCCAATAAGCTTGGGCAACCTTCTGAATTCGGGCTGGTGATGAAACGCAATGCCGGGAAAAAAGATGCCAAATGGCAAATCACTGAGATTAACTTTGGCAAGCTGCTGGACACCTACATTGCCGCCTCGGAGGCCGGCAAGGTGCCTTACACCCCGATCAAGTCCCGTCCCGGATCCGGGGATATGCTGGTTCTCTATTTTGAATATGATCAAGCCGATCTACTGCCGCGGGCCAAGCGCCAGATAGAGATTCTTGCCGGGATTCTCAAGACCGACAGGAGTAAGACCTTAAGCATCGTGGGCCATGCCGATGCGCTGGGCACGGAACATTATAATGTGCGTTTATCTTCTGCCCGTGCGGCGGCAGTAAAACAGCAAATAAGTGCCTACGGGGTTCCTGCAAGCCAGGTAATTACCAAGGGACTGGGCGAGGCGCAGCCCTGGAAGTCCAACCAGCGCGATGACGGCAGCGATGACCCGAAAGGGCGCCGTTACAACCGCCGGGCAGAGTTGGGCCTGCACTTTTGAGCGCATGGCGGCATTATACTGCGCCGTCAAGGCGTGAGGGGATGATCATCGGTGTCGATGGCAGCCGAGTGTTTTCATGTTCCCCGGCGATCCATCAGCGGATTGTCAGGCTATTGGCTAATGCAATAGAGCCTTGAGAAGGTGCGCAGATACATATTCCCCCCGACTACCGCGGGCGTGGCATAGATCCCTTCAGGGAACTTGTAATTACTGATGGGCTGCAGTTTGTCGCTGGCAAGGAGGACATTAAAATCACCTTCCTTACTGCAGCAGTAGATCTTATCGTTTATACAGATCGGCGAGCTGTAAGGCGGCCCAACCACCCGTTCCTGCCACAGGATCTCACCGTCATTGGCGCGCCGGCAGGTCATGATCCCGCCATCATTAAGCAGGAACATCAAGCCCTTGAAAGAGAGCCCGGTCGGGACGTAGGGCAGGCCTTTTAGCCCGGCTTCCCAGGCGATGCTGGGCTTGCCGTCGCGGACGTTGATCACGGCGGATTCTTTACCACCGGCCCCGGAACCCGCTGCGGCAAAAATTGTGTCGCCGGAAATCACCGGGCCGCCAACACAGCGTTGTGAGAACCCGGCATCGTGTTCCCAGCGAATCTTGCCATTCGACGGGTTCAATGCGGTGATGCCGTGCGCGGTGCTGCTGAAAACAAGCTCATCAACATTATCATGGCCACGGCGGACTACCGGGGTGCTGTAGGCGCCTTTGTCATTTGAATTCCTTTTGACCCGCCATTTTTCATTGCCGCTTGCAGGATCAAGTCCGGCGATAAAGCTCGTGCCGGTTTCCCCGTGGCTGCCGATAACCAATACCCCTCCTGCGAGCACCGGTGAAGCGGAGCTGCCATGCTTGGCATAGAATTTACCGATGACCTTTTTCCACAATTCTTTACCTGAATGATCAAGGGCAAGGACTTCCGCCCCTTTTGGAGAAGTCCATGTGACATACACCCGTTTACTGTCACAGCATGGAGTGGATGAGGAATAGTTGTTAAAGCGGTGCTGCCTGTAGCTGCCGAAGGTCTGTTTATTGCGCCATTTCTCATCACCGTTCCTGGCATCCAATGCCATGATATAGCGGATGCCACCGGTATCGCCATCGGTGGCGGTCAGGAAAATGGTATCACCCCAGAGCACCGGAGAGGAATGTCCGGTGCCGGGCAGCTCTTTTGACCACTTGATGTTTTTCTCGCTGATTTTCGCGGGAATCCCCTTGGCCTCGGATAAGCCTGAGGCTCCCGGGCCGCGGAATTGTGTCCATTCCTGGGCGCAGGTCGTCCCCCTGAGGCCCGGCAGTGCAATGATTACCACCAGATAAGAAAAAAGCAGACGATTCATATTTTCTATCCTACTGCCCAAGGCCTCTGCCGTCACCATCATAAACAAATGTCCTCGGATTTGATACCAGGGCTTAAATCGCTTATAATTGCGCTCGCAAAATGAGCAATATCACACCTCATCCACAGCCTGATGCCCTGGGTCATTTTGGCACTTACGGCGGGATGTTTGTCCCGGAAACGCTTATGGCGGCTCTCACGGAGTTGGCTGCGGAGTATGAGAGGGCGAAACAGGATCCCCTGTTTAAAGAGGAGCTTGATTTTATGTTGCGTGAATATGTGGGACGACCGACGCCATTGACGTTTGCTGAACGCTGGAGTGAGGAACTCGGCGGCGCGAGGATTTATCTGAAACGTGAAGACTTGCTGCATACCGGCGCGCACAAGATTAATAATGCCATGGGCCAGATTCTTCTGGCAAAACGGCTCGGCAAGGATCGCATTATCGCCGAGACCGGTGCTGGTCAGCACGGGGTTGCCACTGCGACAGTATGCGCGCGTTTTGGGTTCAAGTGTGTGATCTATATGGGGGAAGTGGACATGGAACGACAGGCACTCAATGTTGCACGCATGCGGTTTTTGGGTGCCGAGGTATGTGCAGTAACTGCCGGCCAGCGCACACTCAAGGAAGCTGTTAACGAAGCAATGCGCGACTGGGTTACCAACGTGGGGACTACCCACTACATTCTGGGAAGCGCCCTGGGCTCACATCCATATCCAATGATGGTGCGTGATTTCCAACGGGTCATCGGTGAGGAGGCCCGTCGCCAGATTCTTGAACGTGAACAACGATTGCCTGATTACCTGGTGGCATGTGTCGGTGGTGGCAGCAACGCCATTGGTCTTTTTCATCCTTTTCTCGATGACAAGTCCGTGAAAATGCTGGGGGTCGAAGCCGGTGGTCGCGGCATTCGTCGCGGTGAGCACGCCGCCCGCTTTGAGGGAGGCAAACTCGGGGTTCTACAGGGCACTAAAACCTGGTTGTTGGCCGATGACGATGGCCAGATTGAGTTGACGCATTCTGTTTCTGCCGGTCTGGATTACGCCGCGGTTGGGCCGGAACACGCCTTCCTTAAGGATATCGGCCGCACCGAATATTCTTACGCCACGGATGCTGAGGCCCTTGAGGCTTTCCAGGAGGTGTCATTAATTGAGGGCATTATTCCGGCGCTGGAAACTGCGCATGGCCTTGCAGGGGTGCGCAAACTTGCCCCTGAGCTTGGCAAGGACGGTCTCATCATCTGCAATTTCTCCGGCCGCGGGGACAAGGATGTTGCCCAGGCGGCAAAGGCAATTTTTGGTGAAGATGTATTTGGCTAGCAGGCCGTTACCGGAATATGGTATTTCATCTTTGATCCTCCTAACACTCCATGAAACCCCTTATAATCAGCTTCTTAAGCTTCCACTTAACCTGTGGGTTTGGTGTTACCCAGGATAACCCTCCACAGCCGGCACCCACGAAACCGCAGGCAGGGCAGGTAAAACCCGCGGCGCAGCAGCAAAATCCCATTCAAGTCACCGATGAAGCGGCATTAACGGCGACACTTGGGAAAAATGTGGTTGTCACAGGCAAGGTGCGGGATTCCAATCTTTCGCCCGCCACGGCTACTGTGCGTATTTATTTTGCAGGGAGCGGGTTCCGCCTGCTGATCGAACCGGATCATTTTGATGCCTCTAAAGGATGGGGAATCGAGGAGAAGATCGGCAAGGTGATTTATGCGCGCGGTAAGGTGGTAAAGGCTGACGGGTTTTTGCAGATCAGCCTGACCAAGCCGAACCAGATGGCGTTCAGTCCCGACAAATTGGCCAAAGCACCACCCGGCAGTAATACCGCCGGGACAGAAGAGAAAAAAGTATATGAGCCGGTTTCTCCGGGCGCTATTTTTCCGGTAGGGCCAGGTGAGGAGGATCTACGGCCGGAAGGGGATGCCCTTTCAGTGAAGGTGGTATTGCCGATGTTTGCAGGCGGGCCGCCGACCATGGTGGTGAGCGAGGTAACCGCCGAGATTATAGACAAGGCAGACTCCGGGCCGATGCAGGCGAGCTTTGAACTTAAGCCAAAGCTCGACAACAAGCCGATGATTGCGGCCATGACTTACCTGCCGAAAAAATACAAGTCCCTTGGCTGGCCTCGTGACAAGGCCGTGCATTTCATCATTGATGAAGTGCAGGCAGACAGCGCCCCTCCCAATTTTGCGGCGGCAGTTCTTATTGAGTGTCTTCTTTCCGGCATTGAGATACCTGAAAACGTGGTGTTGTTCGGGGGCATGAACAGCGCGGGAAAGATAACCCGCTCGGGTGACAAGACCCGAACCGATGCATCCTATGTGGAAGCTGTTGCATTGGCCGCGAAGGCTGCGCTGCCGCCGGCACCGGAGAAAGAGGACAATCCCCGCAACCGCAGTGCCTTGGGTGCTCCGAAAACGATAGTGAAGAGCAGTATATACCTGATTACCGGCCAGGTACCGGCGGGAACCCTGGATGACTTTATCCTGGATGAGGACTGGATGACCCTTAACAGTGTTCAGGTGTTATCCTGCTCAACCCTTGATGAAGCGGTCGCATTAATTCGTTCGATAGTCGAGGGATCCGGGCAGGGGAAGCCAATCATTGATCTTGCCGCTGCGCAGAAAGTATTGCGCGAGCGCACCATGCGCATGCTTACCAATGCCCAGGTATGGGCCCGGGTAGTGGCGGCAGGACGGGCAAACAAGGGCAATAATACCGCTTTTGCTTATGCCCGGATGCGCACCAAGAAGGTGGCCAAGACCTATTCCCTTGAACGTTGTATATCGTATCTGCACAGCCAGATTGAGTTGGCCAACAGCGGCAGCCTTGATAAATTCAGTGAGCGGGATTTACGCAAACACATGCGTGAACTGGTTGCAGGAATAAGGAAAATCGAGGAGAAAATCCACCCGCAGGCAGTAACGCTTCCGGAGACGGCAAAGGACTACCTTGAAGAGATTGAGGATCATGCCGCGGTCAGGCGCAAGGTTGGCCGGAAAGGGGAAATCCCGGAACGCGTCCAGCAACAGCTTGATACGGCCAAGAAAGCTTACAATGATGCCCGCAGTGCCGCGCGGGGAAAACTCAAGTGAATAAAAATGGTGCCCCCGGGGCCAGGGAATTTTTCTTTTGCCCGGGGAGTCTTAACGTTGCCAGATGACGGTTTCCTCACCATCCCCGGCCAGGGCCTCCTGAAAAGCAGCTGAATCCCAGCCTTTGAGTTTTCCGAGGTATTTGAAGAGATCCTTTGCGTTTGGGATATTGGTGGAAAGCTCAATTTCTTCCGGGTCATTGCCCTCGGGAAGATTGAGCGAGATAAGCGGCTCACCTGCATACGATGACATGCGCACGCGCATTATGTCACCCCAGGGGACGGTTCCCATTTTTTCCGCGTCCTCAAAAATCTCGATCAGCTTGGCAGTGAATTTGTAAGTCAGGGAACTTCCACCATCATCACCGTCATCACTATCCATAACGACATCATCTTCATTATTTGCCGCTCCCGAATCATCTTCATCCTCGTCTTCTACCTGACCCTGTGGCTCAATACCGCTCCCGCTTGAGGGATCAAATGTGAATTCAGCATTCATCAGGGCGGTATAGATGTCAGTGAGCCAGCCTTCAAAGGAATCGGCCATCTCCTCATTACTGTCGTCATTGACGAATTTGCTAACAGCTCCACTTTCCAGCTCGATGCAGAGGAGGTCACCACTGCCATCCTCGGCGAAGGGCAACCAGTCTCCCGGGCAGGTTTTTTCTTCCCCGGCATCATCCCGCAGTGACTCAAGCTCGTCCCAGGATTCCTGTACGAGTTCCAGGGGCATCAGGCTGAACATGTCAAAAAATCCGGGATTGCTTTCCTGACTCTGCCCGCTGTGCGTAAGCAGGAAATCACGGTAATCGGTGGGGAGTTCTTGACCGATGTTTTCTTCAAGTGCCTCTACTTCCGTTTCTTCGGCACCGGGATTAAGTGATTCAATAATAGCACGTGCCTTGGCAGTGAGTTCACCTTCGAGCTTGGACCAGATCTTTTTCATCAGGATGGATTAGCGTTGCTTCGATTGTCCTTTATTTGGTTATAATTTTGCTCAGCCATAACGAATTCTGCAAAGTTCGCAAGGAAGCGTTTTGGATAGGTGGCATTAAGGATCACATCGTTCCCCTTATAATCCCGGGAGAGGATCTTCCCCTCACGGTGCAACAAAGCCACCAGATCCTGCCGTATTTGGGGGATTTGGAGGTTATTTCGCACTATATTTTCCAACAGCATATCTCCCATTTTTGCCACCAAAACGTCCATACCGGCGCCGTTTTCGGCGGAAATAAGGACACTCCCGTCGAAGTGCGTTTCCAACTCGTGTTGCCGGTCATTGTCGACCAGGTCTATTTTGTTGATTGCCAGGACCATGCGTTTTTCATCAGCACCGAGTTCCTTGAGGACATCAAGGGTGGTTTGATAATGTTCGTGAATATCCGGAGAACTGGCATCGATGACATGAATGAGAAAATCCGCCAACACCGCCTCCTCAAGGGTGGCCTTGAAACTTTCAACCAGCCCGTGCGGCAGCCGCCGCACGAAACCGACAGTGTCAGTCATCAATAAAGTCTGCCCGTCTGCCAGTTCGAGTTTTCTTGTGGTTGTGTCCAGGGTGGCAAAAAGTTTATCCTCCACCAGGACTTTGCTTTGAGTCAGCTTATTCAACAAAGAGGACTTGCCGGCATTGGTATAGCCGACTATTGCCGCATGTGGCAGCGGCGTGCGCAGTCGATCCTTGCGCTGGGTCGCCCGCTGTTTTCTCACGGTTGCCAGTTCCGCCTTAACCTTGTCGATGCGTTTGTGTGCCAGCCGGCGATCAATTTCGATCTGTTTTTCGCCTTCCCCCCGTGCAGCGCCCGCACCTCCCTTGCCGCCCCCGGAACCGCCGCCTTGTCGATCGAGGTGTCCCCACATTCGCGCCATGCGAGGCAGTGCATACTGCATGCGTGCCAACTGAACCTGTAACCGTGCCTCCTTGGTTCGTGCACGCATAGAGAAGATATCGAGGATCACTTCATGCCGGTCAATAACAAGGAGATTTGCTTCCTCTTCCCAGTTTCGCTGCTGGCGCGGCGTGAGCTCGTTGTCAAAAATAATGCAATCGCAATCCAGTTCTCCGGCTTTGCCAATAAGCTCGGCCATTTTACCCTTGCCCACCAGGTGCGAGGGATAACTGCGCCGCACTTTAATGAGCAGGGTTTCAGCAATTGTTATTTCGAGGGTTGCAACGAGCTCGCGCAATTCCTCGAGCAGGCTGGCTGCTTCATCAGTGCCAGCCTTGTCAAAAAACACCCCGACAAGCAGAGCGTTTTCAACCATTTGCGGTTTCTCCCGGACTTCAAACATACCCGGTTACTATAACGCCTTTGCCGGCAAAGAGAAAACGCTTGGCGTTTTTTACTTTGAGCGGTGTGCGCATAGGGAGTGGCGGGGTTGGTTGCCCGGTTGTAGCTTGATTGCCAATATGGCGCAGCATCCGGATTGCAAGACTCATGAGGAGGTGATGTTTTATGACACAGATGCCGGGGGCGTGGTGCACAATATCGCCTATTTGCGCTTTATTGAGAAGACCCGGACACGGCTTGGTGCCAAGCTTGGCTTGAGCCTCAAGCGCATGTCAGAGAGCGGACTTTATGCGGTGGTGATACGAACAGAGATTGATTACCACAAGCCGGCATTGCTTGGCGATCACCTCACGGTGCACGGCTGGCTGGAGGAGGCGGGAAAGGTGCGTTTCTGTTGTGCGTTTGAAGTGACCCGTGATTCGGACATGGCAAAGCTGGTAACCTCGCGACAGGAACTGGCGATGGTTCAAATGCCTGAAGGTCGTCCCTCGCGCTTGCCAAAGGAGCTTGAGCAATACCGGACGTGATGAACCGTATGCGACTGGTATTAGCGTACGATGGAGAATCCTTTAAGGGTTGGCAGAGCCAGCCGTGTGGCAACACCGTGCAGGATCATGTTGAGAAGGCGATTTCCGGGATTGCCGGGGAAGCGGTGCGTATTCACGGGTCGGGGCGCACCGACACCGGGGTGCATGCGCTCGGGCAAGTGGCACACTTTGATCTGCCCGGGGGCAACCGCATGAGTGCAGCTGACTGGCGGCGCGCGCTTAACTCCTGTTTGCCTGCCACAGTGCGTATACTCAGTGCAGCAAGGGTGGACCGGAATTTTCATGCACGATTTAGCGTTCTTGGAAAAACGTATCGTTATGAGATTGATCTCAGCGAGATATTACACCCGTTGCGTTGCGGTCGTGTATGGCATCATCCCGGCGAGCTGGATCTTGGTCGCCTGCGCGATGCCTGTGCCCTTTATCGTGGTGAACATGAGTTCAGTGCTTTTGCGGTAAATCGCACCAGTGAGAGCGATCAGCCGAATATGACCCGGGTTATAACTGTTGTAAATGTGGTCGAAGATTCGGGGAAGGTGTTGATTACTGTTTCCGGCAACGGTTTCCTTTACAAGATGGTGCGCCTGCTCGTTGGCGGGGCTGTGCGAGTGTCAGAAGGCCGCGAGCCCCTGTCCTGGATCCGGGAGCTCTTGGAGCATCCTGGCGACCGTAAATGCCAACATTGTGCGCCTGCGGAGGGGCTTTACCTGGAAAAGGTCGAATATCAGCAGGGAGAGTAATGATCCTAATCCATTCTCCGCAAAAGGTTCCATGCGCTCACCAGCGCTTTCACCCCGGCAAGTTCAATAGACGGGTCGACACCGCAACCCCAGATGCCGGCACAATCTTCTTTCTCAAGCAGGATGTAGGCAGCGGAATCCGCATCTGAACCGTGACGAATGGCATGTGATCGGTAGTCACTCAATTTAAAGTCTTTCAATTCAAGATCCTCAAGTGCATTCACAAAGGCATTTATCGGCCCATTACCGACTCCGGTTGCCTCCCGGGATTTTCCATCATACTGGATTTGTGCACGGCAACGCACTTGCCCGGGATCGACATCGTGGTGATCGAGTTCGTAGTCAGAGAGGACAAGCGTGTGCTCAATGTTAACGAATTCATCAAAGAATGCCTGGCGGATTTCCTCATTGGATAATTCGCGCCCGAGCTTGTCGGCCAGCGAGTAGATACGCCCGCCGACATGGGGCTGCATCGCCTTGGGCAAGTCAAATCCGTATTCACGGTCAAGGATGTAGGCCACGCCGCCTTTGCCGCTCTGGCTGTTGATACGTATGATGGCTTCATAGCTGCGGCCGATATCTGCCGGGTCGATGGTCAGGTAAGGCACTTCCCAGGGCCCATTTTCATCCTGCCGTAAATCCATGCCCTTCTTGATGGCATCCTGGTGACTGCCTGAAAAAGCGGTGAATACGAGGTCGCCGGCATATGGATGCCGGTCAGGAACGGACATTTGCGTGCAGCGTTCGTAAACCTCACGAGCACCCGACAGGTCGGAAAAATCGAGGCCGGTATCAATGCCGTGGCTGTTCATGTTGAGGGCCACGGTGGCGATATCAAGGTTACCGGTGCGCTCACCGTTGCCGAAAAGGGTGCCTTCCACGCGGTCGGCGCCGGCCAGCAGGCCCAACTCGGTGGCGGCGGTTCCCGTGCCCCGGTCATTATGGGTGTGCAGACTGATATGCACACGGTCACGCTGTTTTATATTGCGGCAGAACCACTCGATTTGGTCAGCATGAATATTAGCGGTGGTCCATTCCACGGTGGCCGGCAGGTTCAGTATCATGGGAGTCTTTTCCCCCGGCTGCCAGACATCCATGACCCCGTGACAAACCTCAAGGGCGAACTCAAGCTCGGTATCCGAGAAACTTTCCGGAGAATATTCGAGATTAATCTCCGTATCAGGAAGGCTGGGAACCAGTTCTTTGACCAGCGCCGCTCCATCAACGGCCATGTCCCTGATTTGTTCACGGCTTGCGTCGCCGAAAGTGATGCGTCGTTGTAGCGGGGAGGTTGAGTTGTAGAGGTGGACAATGGCCCTTGGCACACCTTCGATTGCTTCAAAAGTGCGCCTGATAAGGTGTTCGCGTGCCTGTACCAGGCACTGCAACTCCACATTTTCCGGAATCAATCCGTCATCGACGAGTTTGCGGACGAACTCGAACTCGGTTTGCGAGGCTGACGGGAAGCCGATCTCGATCTGCGTGAATCCAATTTTCACCAGCAATTCAAAAAGCTCGAGTTTCTGCGTGACATTCATCGGCACGGCGAGTGCCTGATTGCCGTCACGCAGATCAACACTGCACCATATTGGTGAGCGCGTAATACTCTTCTCCGGCCATTGTCGATCCGGAAGGCCGACTGGCGGAAACGGGCGGTATTTTTTAAGGCTTTGCGGCTTCATGGTTTTCTGTGTTGGGAAAGGGCAAGGGGGATTATCTTGTGGGCGCAGTGCACCCTCAGGTAACAGGCGCGGGCACTGGGGGAAGAAATATTTGCTCGACCTACAGGCCGAGCAAAAGAAGGCGGCGAGACAGCTTACCGGGAAGGAAAAGCCTGTTACAAGTGATTCGCTGTGTGTGAACCGCAATCATGGTATGCCGATATAGTTGAACCCCTTAAGATAAGGCCTGGTGTTCCAAAGTCAATTTACCCAAGGGAGAGATTACCTGTTTGTGCCCCGTTGGCCGCGGCTCCGCAGGATCATCCACAGACCGAGGATCGGGAGTATATAGAAAATACCCGATTTTGGTACTGGTGCAGGTGTCCTCGGCTCGGCAACAGGCGAAGGGAGCGTCCCTCCGGTAGCAGAGGCCGGATCAAACTCGGCAGGAAGATCCTTAAGCGCGACGGGTGCCTCCGGGAGGGGGAGGTCGATAGCCTCAGCCCATGCCGCAACAAGGAAGGACGTGACGAGTATCAATAAATGGAATTTTAAAAGAATCATCAAGAGGGGCTTGTATCCCCTCCAGCTGTCAGCAGCGGAGTTTCAATCAACGGGGTTTAAAGAAATTGAAGAATGACTTCAATTTCTGGTGGGTGCCTTTACTGGGCTAAATCGAAGAATTCTACTATAACAGCACAATCCTTGTGCAGGTAATCAAATTATACAGCATTTTTGGCTCTGGGCACTGTTTGCTGGCAGATTACTGATCAGTTTCGATTTGTCATGAGGCCGTATGGGCTATTGATTCCCAGCCAATGAACAGCATGACAGGGTTTGGGCACGGTGAGGCGTCGGCAGACGGCTTGGTTTATCGCGTCGAGGTTTCATCAGTAAACCGCAAGCAGGCGGATATTGTTGTCAACTTGCCGCGAGAACTTGTCCGGCTTGAAACGCAGGTGCGTGAGAGGGTTGGTGAGGCGGTTTCACGCGGCAGGGTAAATGTCAGCATTAATGTTTCCGCGGCGGAGGAATCCTCAAACCAGCTGCAGATCAACGAGCAGCTTGCGCAGCAATATGTTGATGCGTTAAGGGGGCTTGGCGAGAAACTGGGGCTTGGGGATATCCTCACCGGCTTTGACCCGATGCGTGCTCCGGGTGTTGTTTCCCTCGGTGGAATCCTCCCCGGGACTGATGATGCATGGCTGCAGATCAGGCAGGCACTCGATCTGGGATTGAGGGAATTGATGGAAATGCGTTCACTGGAGGGAGAGAATTTGTGCCATGACATGCGCGACAGGTTGTCCATACTTCAGGGGCTAGTTGAGAATATCTCCACCTGTGCGCCGGGAGTCGTGGACAGGTATCGTGAAAATCTGCACAAGAGGCTGGATAGTGCCGGGCTGGATATAGACACCAATGATGAGCGAGTCATGAGAGAGCTTGGCCTGTTTGCCGAGCGCAGTGATATCAGCGAGGAAATTACCCGCCTGCAGAGCCATTTCATGCAATGTTCAAAATATTTTGGCAGTTCAGAGCCGGTTGGCAGGCCACTTGATTTTCTTGCGCAGGAAATGAATCGCGAGTTAAACACCATTGGCAGCAAAGCCAATGATGCCGGTATTGCCCAGTATATTGTCGAGGCAAAAACAGAGCTGGAAAAAATTCGTGAACAGGTCCAGAACATTGAATAATGAGTGAGGCCTCCGGAAACAAAGCTGCAAGTTTGCGGCAGGGGCTGTTGCTGGTGCTTTCCGGCCCGGCGGGTGCCGGGAAGTCGACCGTTTTACGCACGGCCGTTGAGGGTGATCCCGCTATCCGCTTTTCCGTCTCATGCACAACACGCCCGGCGCGTGAGGATGAAGTTGACGGCATAGATTATCATTTCCTTTCTGATGATGAGTTTTCAGCCAAGCTGGGGGCGGGAGAGTTTCTGGAACATGCCAGTGTTCACAAGTGGCGCTATGGGACACTGCGCGCGTCGGTTATCGACCTTATAGAAGAAGGCTTCGACGTGATCATGGACATTGACATTCAGGGGGCTGAACAGATCCGGGCCTGCAGTGACTCATTGATTTCACGCGCACACGTTGATGTTTTCATGATGCCGGCGGACACTGCAGAACTGGAGCGGCGGTTGCGGGCGCGTGGCAGTGAGGACGAGGAGACTGTCCGGTTGCGAATGAAGGCCGCCCTCGCAGAGCTTGAGCATTGGCGTCATTATACCTACCGCATTCTCAGCAGCAGCCGGGAAGCGGATTACGCATCATTTGCCAATATTCTGCGGGCTGAGCGTTTGCGAGTGACGAGATTTATTTAATTCGGGGAGTGAAACCTTCATCATCTTTCCTGAGTATCACGTTAAGCATTCCCTTGCTATTTACGCAATGCGTTGCGGTAGGTCACCACCGCATCGGCGATACCTGTTGAGAGGCGGGCCAGGTAGGAAGGGCTGGCAATCCTGCGAGCCTCTTCAGGGTTACTGAGGAAGCCACCTTCAACGAGGACGGCGGGTTTGTTAATCCCGGCGAGGACGGTAAAGCGATCACGTTTGATGCCCCGGTCCTCGGCTTTGGTTTTCTTTAAAAGGGAGGCGTGGATGGCGGTAGCCAACGCGATGTTCTCTGAGTCACGCGCATTGCCTGTGAGAGTATTCTCCTTAATGCCCCTTGCATTGTGAGTGCCGGAACCCTTTGGACTCAAGGCATAGGTTTCAATGCCTTTTGCCGTGGTGTTATTAAACGCATTGAAGTGCAGTGAAATGAATATCGCGTCAGGAATTCGATTGGTAAATTCCACCCGATCCCGGAGAGTCGGGAAGGTGTCCCCGGAGCGCGTCATGCGCACGCGAAACCCCCGCCGTTCAAGATCGCGCTTGAGCAGGTTCGCAAGCTTCAGGTTAAAGTCCTTTTCATGGCCGTATATACTCTTGCTGCCCGGGTCACTGCCACCATGACCCGGGTCAAGAACCACGGAACGGAAGCGCTTGGCACTTTTGATATAGCTTGGCCGCAACACGGGATCGATGAGTTTGGCGAGGTCGATGCGCGAGAAGAGATATTTGCGATCCTTATATATCACCGGGTAACTCAGGCGGAACAGGATGCGGTTGATATAGAGATTATCGGAACCGTTGCGGATTTGCATCTCGACCTTAGGCGAGCGGAATTTGAGAGTGCCACCCTTTATGTCAAGTGCAGTGAAGCGGTAGAAGTCCTTAATGTTCTCGGCCGTTACGTAGTCACGATCGTTGTGCTTAATGATCGTCCATGCCGCCCCTTCAGCATAATTGCACCACAATGCGGAGCACAGGATCACGGCAAGCGTTGCCAGCAACGGGCGTGGGATTTGTGCATTATTAACCTTAATCATTGGTTTTACGGGCTGTCAGTTTAGCCTTTACCGGGTTTGGCAAGAGTTATAGTTGATATTATTATTTACCGGAGACTCAATTAGATTTTGCAAACAGGGGGTCGTTCAAGTTATTTCCGCCCACATGTCTGCCGAGATACCCAAAGCCTACGAGCCCAGTGAGGTGGAAGATAAGTGGTTTTCCCGCTGGATCGGCGAAAGTGCGTTCCATGGCAACTCATCTTCCGGCAAAAAGCATTACAGCATTGTCATCCCGCCGCCAAACGTAACGGGGGTTCTGACTCTCGGGCATGTGCTGAACAATACAATTCAGGATATCCTGGCGCGTCGTGCACGTGCGGAGGGCAAAGAGGTCATGTGGCTGCCCGGGACCGACCATGCAGGGATCGCAACACAGTCCAAGGTGGAGCGGCACCTGCGTGATACTGAGGGCAAGACGCGTCGTGATCTGGGGCGGGATACATTTCTGGAGCGGGCTTGGGAATGGAAGGAAAAACACGGCGGCATCATTATAAGGCAACTCAAGAAACTGGGATGCTCCTGTGACTGGGACCGTGAGCGTTTCACCATGGATGAGGAATATTCCCGGCAGGTGCAGGAGTGCTTCATTCATTTCTTCAAAAGCGGGCACATTTATCGCGGCAAGCGCATGGTGAACTGGTGCCCGGTTTCGATGACGGCACTTTCTGATGAAGAGGTCATCATGAAGCCGCGGCGCAGCAAGCTCTATTTCATGCGTTACGAGATTGCCGGGGAGGAAGGTGAGTTCCTGGAGATTGCCACCACCCGGCCTGAAACCCTCATGGGGGACAGCGGCGTTGCGGTTAATCCCGGGGACGAACGCTATCGCGACCTTATCGGCAAACGTGCGGTTCGTCCTTTTCCCCGGGCTGAGATTCCCATTATTGCCGATGAACATATTGATCCCGAGTTTGGCACCGGTGTGCTTAAGGTAACACCTGCCCATGACAAGGCTGACTTTGACATAGGCATCAGGAACGGCCTGGAAATTATCGATGTGTTTAATCCCGACGGCACGCTTAATGCCCTTGCGGGTGAGGAGTTTGAAGGCATGGACCGCTTCAAGGCCCGCAAGCGTGCGGCGGAAAAACTCGAAGAGATGGGCCTGCTGGTTCGTGTCGAGGACTATGAGAACAACGTGGGATACAGTGAGCGTGCGGATGTGCCGGTCGAGCCACGCATTTCAATGCAGTGGTTCTTGAAGTATCCCCGGGTGAAGGAGTCCACGGCCGCCGTGGCGGAGCGTGAGATTAAGTTTCGACCCGAGCGCTGGGCCAAGACCTACGCCCACTGGATGGAGAACATTCAGGACTGGTGTATCAGCCGTCAGTTGTGGTGGGGGCACCGTATCCCTGTCTGGTATCGCCGGGATCATGCGGAATCGTTGCAGAGTGCCGAGTCACTCGACAAGGAAACTGCCGGCGAAGACCTGCATGTAAGCCTGGACCCACCGGGTGATCCCGAGAACTGGGTGCAGGATGAGGATGTGCTTGATACCTGGTTTAGTTCCTGGTTGTGGCCCTTTGCCACCATGGACAGCACGACCAAGGCAAAGTTTTACCCGACTACCGACCTTGTGACCGGGCCCGATATCATTTTCTTCTGGGTCGCGCGGATGATCATGGCCGGCTACGAGTTCACCGGCCAGAAGCCGTTCTCCAATGTATTTTTTACCAGCATCATCCGCGACAAGGAGGGCAGGAAAATGTCGAAGAGCCTTGGCAATTCACCGGATCCGCTCGACTTGATTGACAAATACGGGGCTGATGCACTGCGTTTCTCGATCATGCGTATTGCGCCCTCTGGTACGGATGTGCGGTTCATTGAAAACAGGAAGAAGGACAAGGAGTCCGGGCTTGATTACAGTGAATGCCCGCAGGTTGAGGAGGGGCGTAATTTCGCCAATAAGCTCTGGAATGCCTGTCGTTTCCGGCAGCTGCAGGGGGATAACAGCGGGCAGCAGGCGGGATCGACCAGTGACCAGCTGGACAGCCTTTCAATTTATGACCTTGATATCCTTGCCAGGCTTGATGTGCTTTGCGTTGATTTAAAGAGGGCTTACGAAGGCTACAAGTTCCAGGAAATAGCCACCAGGCTTTACGATTTCTTCTGGAGTGGGTTTTGTGACTGGTATCTGGAGTCGATAAAGCGTCACCTCCGTGATGGAGTTGATCCACAGATCCGCTCCCGGACATTATCGGTTTTTGACACGGTGCTGGCACGCTACCTGCCGCTGCTGCATCCTTTTATGCCCCATATTACGGAGGAGCTTTGGGAAAAGCTTGGGTTTGCCGCAGACGGGAGACTGTTAATGCTCACTATGTTGCCCGAGGACACCTTGCTTGCGGGGATCAGCCAGGAGAGGCTGGCTGTGGCGCAGCAGCGGACCTCGGCGGTGCATGAGGCCACAGGACGGGCACGTAATATCAAGGCGCAATACAATCTTGCCGCCAACCGCAACGTGAAGTTTTTTCTTGAACCGGCCGTCGACTGGGTGGCAGAGGAACTCGACACGCTTGAATTTCTCTGTGGTGCTGGAGAAATTAATGTGGATGGCGGATATCGCGCTCCCGCCGGCACTCCGGCATTCCTGACGCCGCTGGGGAAGATGTATATGCCCCTTGCGGGACTGGTGGACATTAAGGCTGAGCAGGCCAGGATCACCAAGGAAATGAAGAGGGCGAAGCAAGACCTGGACCAGATTGTCACTAAGCTGGCCAATGCCAAGTTTGTCGAGCGCGCCCCGAAGGAAGTTGTTGAGGAAAATCGGCAGCGCAGGGAATCCTTGAGGATTAGCATTGAGCAACTTGATGAAATGCTCAAAAGCCTTTCGTGAGCGTGAGGATCATGAAGTAGCGGGTGATTTTTTTTTGAATAATGCGGGGGATGGCTTAAGTTGCACTGTCTCCGGCAAGTAAATTCCCCTCCCAAATATTTAATCAACAGCATTGCGCTGCCCTTGTATGGGCAGCGACCTTGTTTACTGAGTTATGTTCCGCTCCAAGAAAAATCGCTCAACAGGTTCACCGGCTGAGCAGCAGGATGGCGCGCGTTTGCCGGGACAGGCGGATTCCGGCACCGACACTGATCCGCAGCCGGTAACTGATACAGCGCAAGACCAGGGGGCATTGCCGGGCAAACACGATATATTCAGCATCCCCGAGGCAATTGAAATTACCGACAAGATGCGCTCACAGCTGGCATCTGGTTCCGACTCGGATACGCCATCATTGGCGCAATTACCTCCCAGGCGCCACGAGTCGGAGGCTTTGGAGATGCCGGATGCGGCGCCCGGCCAGCCTCTGGATGTGTCACGAATTGTTTCATCCGTTGAATACAACAGCGGCATAACACATACGGCGCCACTTAGTCGGGGCAGGAAGATAAGCGGGGGCCATGACCCGCAAAAAGAAAAGTTCAGCAAAGGTGCATTTTCACGGCATGTGGAACGCGGCGTGGTTCATCCGCTTCCGGTAAGGATAGTGATATCGTCCATTCTGTTGTTGCTCACCAAGTTTTTCCTGACGGCTTTGATTATCACGTTTTGTGTGCTCATCGTCACGGGCAACTTGAGGCTGGTGACGGAGTTGTTGCCGTTTGTATTTGCATTTTTTCCGCTTGGAGCAGGATTTATCATTATTGCCAGCAGAGCTCGCTGCCGCATTTGCAGTTGTCCCCTGTTTTTTGTGCGGCTTTGCCGCAAGCACCGTGCGGCTCATTATTTGCCATTAGTTGGCATTGCCTGCAGCTCAGCGCTTCATTTACTGCTTTTCAAGTGGATGAGGTGCATGTATTGCGGCACGGCGATCCGGCTCAGGCATCGCACTTCCCCGGAGTCCAGCCAACAGGATACTGAGGGCGGAGATGCTGAGGGCGGAGATGCTGAATACTAGGGGCGCTTCATTCAGGTTGCGCCCGGGTGACGGGCCGCCGCGATGAGACAGTGCAACGATTTGCTGCCGTCACTGCCGGTCCCTTGAATCGATCCATATCGTGACCGGTCCATCGTTGATGAGTGAGACCTGCATTGCGGTCCCGAAGCGGCCGCTGGCCACGGGTTTGCCGGTAATGTCCTGGACCCGGCTGATAAACATCTCGTAGAGCGGCAGCGCCTGCTCAGGCCGGGCGGCACGGGTAAAGGACGGGCGGTTGCCTTTTTTGGTGCTGGCGTGCAGCGTGAACTGGCTGATGACCAGGGTTTCTCCCCCGATGTCAACGAGGGCAAGGTTCATGTGGCCGTCACCGTCATCAAAGATGCGAATACGGCAGATTTTACCGGCGAGCCATTCAACATCCTCCCTGCAGTCACTCTCCTCGATGCCCAGGAGGACCAGCAGCCCGTGCTCAATTTGGCTGTGCACCCGGTCGTTAATCATGACCGATGCGCTGGAGACTCTCTGGATCAGGGCGCGCATTTCTTCTTCAGCCGACGACAATTGTTCCTTCGCGGTAATCAAGCCATTTATCGCGCAAGCCCTTCTGGGTCTGCCGTGACATGTAGAGCATGACACCATCCACCTCAAAAACACACTCTGCAGAGAGGTTGCCCCGGCTGATCGAGCCGAGCTTTGTCCATTCTTCCCCGGCCTGCTCCCCCTCAATACAGTGGATGTATTCCAGGGATGCAACATGGGTGTTGTCGCCCCCTGCACGTGAAACTGCGCATTCAGCGAGGTGGTCGATAAACCCGTCCAGGAGGATAACTCCGCAGCGCAAGCGTTGCATAGCTTCATATACTATGTCCCTGCCGGCGGGGTGTTAAGTCTAAAATGGGCATCGATATTGACATTCGGCCGCACAGGGGATATCTAGGACGCCCGCCTTAATGAGGCATTAGTCGATTTTATTGGCGGTTAAACGGCGAGGTAGCAAAGTGGTAATGCGCCGGTTTGCAAAACCGGTATTCGCGGGTTCGATTCCCGCCCTCGCCTC
>JAPYUT010000120.1 GCA_029940475.1 Verrucomicrobiales bacterium
CAGAACCGGCAGAACCGGCAGAACCGGCAGAACCGGCAGAACCGGCAGAACCGGCAGAACTACCGGGGTTCATAGTAAATGCCGGGTTTAAGGGCAGTTGAGGAAAGATCGGTTACTGGTTTCCGCGTAATTGATCAGCCGTGGAAATAATGAACTCGCGGAATTCGCTACCCAGGTCTTCACGATCCAGGCCGAATACCACGTTGGTCTTGAGGAAATCAAGCTTGTTGCCGATATCGTAGCGGGTGCCGTGAAAATTAAGCGCATACATGTCATGGTCCTTGAGCATGCTGGCCATGGCATCGGTGAGCTGTATCTCACCATTCTTTCCGGGTGCGGTGGCATCGATGTAATCGAAAATCTCTGCGGTAAACACGTAGCGCCCGGCGATGGCAAGGTTTGAGGGTGCCACGTCCCGGCCTGGCTTCTCGACCAGTGTGTCCAGTTTGTAGAGATCCGGCTCGATCAGTTTTCCGCCAATGATCCCGTAGCGCTCGACCTTGTCATGGGCTACTTCCTCGACCGCGACTATTGACCCGTGATGGCTCTCAAAGGTATCAAGCAGTTGTCTTGTGATGGGACGCCTGATATCGTCTGAGCCCATCAGCGTGTCACCGAGCATGAGCACGAAAGGTTCCCTGCCCACATGATAGCGGGCGTAGGAGACCGCATCGCCAAGGCCGTTGAGCTCCTTTTGCCAGACAAAATGGAGGTTCACCAGGTTGGAGATGCCGCGAATCTGCTCAAGCTCGTCAACTTTTGCCTTCTCCGAGAGTTCGGTCTCGAGCTCAAGGTTGCGCGAGAAGTGCTCCTCGATTGCGCGTTTGCTTTTACCGATGATCATGAGGATATCAGTGATCCCGGATCGTGCTGCCTCCTCCACCACGTATTGGATGGCCGGGGTATCGACAATCGGCAGCATCTCCTTCGGCTGTGACTTGGTGGCCGGCAGGAAGCGTGTCCCGAATCCTGCAGCGGGAATGACAGCTTTGGTGACTTTGGGCATGGTGGGATATGTTCCGGGTTGTTTTTCTAGTCTGCAGTAATAATTGGCTTGATGACATTCATTCCCAATGGAGTCAGGGATTGTACCAGTTTCTCGTAAGTGTCTCCATCAGGATAGGTGCCGACAATTGCCCCCCCGGATCCGGTGAACTTGGCGGTGGCGCCGGTGGCACGGGCAGCCTCCACCATCCTGATATTTCCCTCGCTCATGTCGTAGAGCTGGCGACGACGGTCGAAGTTGGCATTGAGCAGTGGCCCAATCTCGTTACCGCGTTTGTCCTTCAGGAGATCACAGGTCTCCTGTGCCAGGCCGGCCCAGAAATCCATTGCCTCCATAATCTCCTTGTCACCGCGTTCAAAGCGTCCGCGAATATCGTTGTGAAAAACTTCAGTGCCCTCGGAGAGCTTGGTGGTATAGGCAATATAGAGTGGCGGCAACAGCTTGGGATCGAGTTCCTCGTAATAGCCGTGTCCCTGCTGGCTCATGAGGTCCTCGGCAAAATCCATATAAATAAGTCCCTCGTAGGTCTGGATCACCCGGTCCTGCAGGCCGGCGGGGATTTTAAGTTCGTCATTCTCCACGGAGAGGATGATCGCCGGCCGGATGGGCTTGGGGATGCTGACTTCATAGAAGGTCATCAATGCCCGGAGACATGCGGTGATGATTGCGCTTGAGCCGGCCATGCCGACCTGTGGCGGAATGTTGCTGCTGTAGCGCAGGGTAAAGTTCCGCTCATCCAGGCACAACCCGTTCTCCTGGCAGTAGTCATGGAAACGCTTGATTGTCGCCTTAAGTAATCGAATTCCGCCGTAGTAACCGAACTGACGGACATCCGCAGACAGTTCCGCGATGCTGCCGAACACCGATTCGTCGCGCCGTGCCGGCAGGATTTTAAGTTCAGGTGTTTCATAGAGCACAATTTCAGCTTCAAAGTTGCGCACAATGAATGAAATCGTCTTGCCGAAATAACCGTCAGAGGGATTGCCGACGAGTCCGGCACGCGGATGGGACTTGGAGTGGATTAGCACGGGTGTACGAATTTCTAGCTGCGCAATATCGGGTAAGGGGGGGCGGAAACAAATAATTAATACTTCCCCGGGATATTCAATGCCTTGACACAGGGTATTTTAAGTTACCTTTAATCAGTGCCGCAGGGAAGAATCTGTGCGGTGAAGCAGGTGCATGAACGGTGAGAACGTGCTTGCAAATACGGCTTATTAAAAAAGTTAAGGCCGAAATGAACGAATTGCGAGCGACTGAACAGGTGAAGGTCATTGGTCAAAGCGCGGAGGCAATAGCAGCCTATCGGGTGCTTGCCGCACGTGTTGCGATTTTTTCCGGGGTTTTGGCTGTAGCGACGGGAATTTACCAGATCTGGAGAGCAGAGCATGGCGGGGTGCTGCAGGGCAATGCGTTCTACTGGGATTGGGTCAAGGTGTTGATTGCGGTGGCGGCTTTCGGTGTCGTGTTGCTGTGGAGCAAGGCGAAAGGGACAGGGAAACCTTTTTGGTCGACAGGGATACGCCGTGTGGTTCTTGCTTTTGCGCCGGCAATGCTGGCAGGTGCGGTTGTTTCCTACGAGATGGTTTCCGGTTATGATGAGTACGAATTGTGCGCCTTGTGCTGGGTATTGTTCTACGCTGTCGCCTTGCTTGCCGTTAGACAGGTCGTGCCGCGTCCACTACGGGGCCCGGGATGGATTTTTTTAATTTCAGGCCTTGTGATTACTCTTGTCTGGAGACGATACGGAGCTGCGCTTACCCCGCAGCTTGGGGTGGGTGAGGCGGAGACAGCGGCGGCAATCATGGTTGTCACCTTTGGCCTGTTGCACCTTGTGCACGGGGCAGTTCTCCTTTTAGGAAAGGACAGTGAGGGCAAGGTGGATTCAAGGCAGTAAAGGGCGGAACTGTCGGCAGGAGCATTGATTTTCAACGCAATTGCCGGGGAAGAATTGTTTTGTCACAGGTATTGCAGGAATTGTGGTGAGCACTTAGTATTGCAATCATGCAACGATCACTTATTTGCTCCGTGCTAATTATGCTTATGACTGTGGCGGGTGGACTTAGGGCTCAGGAACAAGCGTTAACCCCGTCAGAAACGAATCGACTGCTGGATACCATCAAGGGTCTACAGGGTAAGGTTAAAGAGCAGCGTTACGGGATCCATGCATCCTCCATCCAGGCATTCCGGGCTGCGGCTTCCTCTACCACCTCGGCTTATGAATTTTACCTGAAGTGTTACAAGGAGATGAATTTCACCCGCAAGGGTGCCCGTGAATCCGAATACCTTGAGTGGAAGAAAAAGAACAGGGATTACCTGCGCTCAAGGGAACACAGTGTCGCGCGCCGTATTCAACTGCAGTTCCTGGTGTTGACTCTGCGTGCCGCACAGTTCACCCAGAAGGAGGATTATTATTCAATTATCCCGGAACTCACGACACTGATTGACAATGCTCTTTCAGCATATCCGCAACTTGGATCATCGCGCAAGATCCTTCATGCTGATGCAACCGGATCCACCTTCGGTAGGGTCTATGACCTGCAGTCCACCCTGAAGAAGAACAGGAACTGGGGGCGTTCACCGATGGATATCGACGGTATTTATGATCAGACGATCCTTCCCCTGTACCGCTCCAAGGAAAGGGTGTCTGAGCTTTCCGCGGCCTGGGACAAGCGCATTGCCCAGCGCATCACGATGGTGGGTGCCCTTGACAGGTCTGAGAGCGAGACAAAATTCGTGAGGGATACCCTGCCGCGCATGAAATGGGAAAAGAACATGGATTTGCTCAGAGCGGGGAAACGCCGGACGGCACTGACGGCCATGGTCGCAATCGTCAGGTCTAATGTTGAACATGAGAATATTGATGAATGGCTGGATCAATTAGAGGGGTATCTGAGTGGTGAGAAGGATCCGGGCAGCTTTGAGGATCTTGAGGCGACTGACAGCTTAACGGGAGGCGTTAACCTTCCCCAGTCCACCAGCATCAACTCGGAACCGGACATTGGCGGCGGGCGCATTCCGGGTAATGCGAGGGAGGCACGGGAAGCAGCCAATAACATTAATATAGACGATTTGCGTAAGATTCTTGGGGGACGT
>JAPYUT010000121.1 GCA_029940475.1 Verrucomicrobiales bacterium
ATGTTCGCCTTTTCTCGGACCGACCAGGAATGACAGCATTTCTCCCGTGCGAACCGCAACGTTTGTCGGCGTCATCGTGGCCGAGCCGCGCAGTTCGTACTCGCCTTTCCACAGCGTCCCCGCCTTGCCGGCTGTGCGATGCTGCAGCAGCCATTCCGCTCCGTTGCCGCACGCGAAATGAGCATCGGCGATAGTGGCCTCGACACGCACCACACCATCGACCGGACTTTGCCAGCCGACCCCGGCATAATGGGTCGGGGTTGGATGAACCGCCACCGAGTGCGCCTTCGCCAAGCCGGGAATATTTTCATTTTTATCCGACGAGTTTGCGACCACCATCGGGAGCGAATCCGGGCTGTGTGCTGACCATCCGGTGATCCCCTTCCGGCTGTTGGTTTTCTTGGTCAGGTGCCCTTCGACCTTCACGGCACTACTGCGGCCGACGGCCAGATAGTCCAGCCACACCTTGAGCGTTTCCGCATCGACGTTGTGTGCCGCGGCAACCTTCGCGACATCGCTGTCGGCGTTAACGGCGCGCGCCGCTGCGAGGTAGCTGGCGGTATGGCCAAGCATCTTGAGCCGCTGCCGGTCGATGCGTTGCTGCAATCCCGCCACATCCCGCAATGGCAACGATGGGCGCCCGCCACCTTCCAAACGCAGGTTCTTCCAAACGACATAGTCGTGGTCGTTCCCGTCACCCGCGTCACCCGTGGCGAGATAGAAAACAATGTCCTTGCCGTCTGCCGCAGCGGGAAGCTTCCATTTCAAATCCTGCCGCGATGCGACGAGTGTCCGAACGCCAACCGCCTCCATCCATCGCGGCGGACCGCCTTCACGACCCATGTGCCCGATCGAATTAAACTTCCACATTTTCTTTTGAGCCTGCTCAATCTCTGCCACCAATTTGGACGGGTCGTCCGACCCCGTGTCACGCCATCGCTCCCGCAGACCGCCGAGCAGCGTGCCGTCATCCGCCTTGTTCGCCGATAGTGTTTTCCATAGCGTTCGAAGGTATTTGGCATTCAGGCCGCGCTGCTTCGCCACGGTCTGAACCGTTGTCGCGCCGCTGGCCAACGTCTTGCGTTCTGCCAGCGTCGCCGCCAAATATCTGGCGACCGGAAGCCGCCCCCCCTGGTTCGTGGTAAACTTGATCCCCTGCAGGTTGACAGCGGAACCACCGCTGTCATCCGTGAACTGGCGATAGAACCCCTGAATACGGACCAATAGTTCATCGGTCTGGTCCCGCTCTGTCGTGTAAAGGGAAAACCGGATTCCTTCCGGCGTGAGCACCGCGTGGGCCGCGACTTCTTTCGCGGCGTCGAGGTATTTCGTCACCAATGCGGGCGACATTCCCTGAGCCGCCCCGGAGTTCGTAAATCCTTCACCCGCCGCGCCATCCACGGGAAACTCACGTGTCGGATTGAGTGATTTAATCCCGGTAAGGTCACGGACGGTATAATTATACTCATCGTTGTTCAGCCGCCTCAAAACCACCCTCCCGGGATCACCCGCCCGCGCCTGCGCCTCCTCAGTGAGAAAACCGTGCACCCACTGCTGCAGTTGGCGATGCTCTTCGACACTCGGTTGGTCGGATTTCCTCGGTGGCATCTGCCGGCTAGAGAGCATATCGTCAACCTTGATCCAGACCCTCGTGGCCCGCCGGATATCGGCAACTTCCTTGAATGAATCGAGGTCAATCTCCGCCTCGGAATCCTCACCCGAGTGGCACTCGAAGCAATAATGCTCCAGTAGCGGTCTGATCTCCGTGACGTATGCCCTGTCAAGATCCACCTGCTGCCCACACAACACACTGGACAGGGAGAACCCGGCTAAAAGGGCCAATGACAAGGCTGCCTGCCTGTTAATGCGTCGAAAAAACACTCTGTCATTAGTCACCCTTAAATACCCTGCCATGGCAATCCTTTTTCATAACACCCAGAGAATGCGCGTTTTTTCATACCGCGCACCTTTTATCCTGCAGGCTTGCAGTGAACCGGATTTTGTCGCACAATCCAAGCCATCATGGCAGAACAAATCACTCTCAAGGCCAACGTCGAGCTCGGCGTTGTCCCCACCCATATCAAATTCGTCGGCGGCCTGGTACCCGACGATGACGGTCGCCTGCCCCGCGCAGGGGACGGGAATCTCATTGTTGTCAACGAGATGGCAACCCTTATCGGGCTCTCGCCGGTAAAGATTGCCAGTGCGCAGATCACCGTGTTCCCGGGTGTTGACGAGGCTGATACCGATGAAATGATCACCAGCCTGCGCGGGCTCGGGCTCACCGTGCACCTGATGCTGATGGTCGGAGGTGCCGACCCGATGAACCCCGATGACGAGGACAAGGTGGTCGAGATGCTCAAGGCAGGTCTGGAAGTAGCAAAGAAATATGGCATCGAGCAGGTCGCCTCGACCTCAATCGAGGAATGGATGCAGGAGGGAGCCACGCCCAAGACCGGTGAGGACTTTGCTGCCGCAGTAGCACAGAACGCCAAAGTGCACATCCGCGCAGTGCAGGAAACCGGTGCCGTTGAGGCGGGAATCAAGCACTGGCACATCGAGTTTTTACGTGGCGGGGAATTCCAGACATTCACCGACGTGGCCAAGTGCTGGGCAGTAGTCAAGGCCGTCAATGCCGGGCTCGGGCAGAAGTTCTTCCGTGTCATGGTTGATGCCGCCCACTGCGGCGACTCCGAACTCTCCATTCCTGAGAACGAGGCATTGATCGCCGAGATCGCCGAATCCGGTGAGTTCAGCATGTTCCACGCCTCGGCCAAGACCACCCGCGGCTGCCTGTCCACCGATGATGGCTGGATCGGTGCATTGCTGGGTGCGGCGGCCAGGTCCGGCAAGCTGGAGTTTGTCTTCGTCGAGCTGTTCCACCACGAGGATCCAGCCCTTGAAGCCCTCCGCAATCTCGACCCCGGGCACGGGATCGACACAACGGACGGTCGAACCTACAGCGAAGCTGTAGCGGACGGTCTAGCGGAAACTGCCCGCAGGCTGAATAATCTGGTGACCCGGGGAATCCTCAATTAATCCGGGTTGCTACTTGACCCTGGTATACTTCGTCAACCTGCCATGCACGTTCCACTCCTGGGCGTAAAGGTCACCCTTGGAATCAAAGGTGCAGCCGTGAACGGCAATCAGTGCTCCCTCATGCCAGTCAGGCGGGCCAATACGGTTGCCTGCCTTCTTGCGATTCTTCGGCTCATCACCAAGGCGCGAGATCAGCTTGTTATCCTTGTCGTAGAGTGAAACCCGGCCATCGAGTTCACCGACTGCAAGCAGTTCACCATAAATATCAGCAGCACAGGGACGCCCAAGCTTGCTGTCGATGGTACGAATAAAATTGCCGTCCATGTCATGCAATTGCAGGCGATTGTTCTGACGGTCGCTGATCAGCAGGGTCGGTTTGTCTGTACGGTTGTCGATCAGGATATTATGACAGATGTTAAACTTGCCGTCCTCCTTGCCCTTGCCGCCGAAAGTCTTCAGGTATTTGCGCTCCTTGTCATAGACATGCACCAGTGACTTGCCGTATCCATCAACAATGTAAACTGTCCCGTCAAGGGCAACATCCACGTCAGTCGGGTTGTATTGCGAGATGTTTCCATACATCCCCTCCACCTTCGGGGGACCGATGATCTGCCACACCACGCTGCCCTCAAAACTGACATTAACCACACGCTTTACCCCGGGCATGGCAATAAGCAGAGTCTCCTCATCACCAATCCTGCGCACCTTCATGCCGTGCACTCCCCTGAATGCCTTATTGCCGTTCTTGGCACGCAGTTCACCCTGATAGACCGCGTCGGCAGATATCACCTGGATAGTCCCGCCGGTGGCGATATAGACCCTACCCTTGCTGTCGGCAGCCATATCACCGTGCAGGTTTCCGAGTTTTGTACCCTCGGGGTATTTCGGCCAGTTGCGAACGACCTCATAGATGCCCGCTCCCTGCCCGGTGCGAGCAGGTACGGTTTTTAAAGAATTCTGAGCAAAGCTGACTGCTGTGCTCAGGGCGAATACGATCATTACCGGATATGAAGTTTTCATAAATTTCAATTACTTCAATTTAAGCACTAAATAGCATGC
>JAPYUT010000057.1 GCA_029940475.1 Verrucomicrobiales bacterium
CCCACTGGCCGTGGTATTTGTAGGGCCTGATGACGTTGATCTGGTTGCTGTTCATAATGTAGTCGTTTCCTGGTTGGTTGTTATTTGTGGTTGGGTTTCCCTGGTCCCGTTCATTCTTCATCCATCTCGCGGACTTCCCCGATCTCGGCAATGACTGTGTCCTGCTCCTTTTTGCTCAGGCCCCGCACGCGTATGTAGTGACCATCGAAGCGACACCTTACACCGCGGTGCCTGCCGGCGTTGGTCTCAATGACCTGCATTCGCTCGGCTTCATCCACATACCTGATGAAGGTCAGCCACGCCGGTGAGTCGGGGTAATCCGGGTCATTGTCGGTATACCTGGCCATGTTGTCGTTGACCTCAGCGGTGCCCCAGATATTGCCGATGTGATAGGTCGGTCCCTGGATGATATAGATCATGAACAACACCTTGTTGCCGATGTGCACCATTTGGATTTCATCTTCGCCGAGGGTGTCACAGTAAAGTCCGGTCCAGTTCTCCTCGTATGGGGCCTTCAGACACTCCGTCCAGTCTTTGAGCAGTGCGGTGCGTCCGTCCGTGATGGACGCGGCGTATGACCAGAACCTGGGGTCATCCTTCTTGTTTTCCTCGAGGTAGCCGCCGGCACGGAACTCACGGTAATCGATCCACCTGCGCTGGTTCTTCAGAAGAATATCCTGGGCATCTTCCCGGGCCTCTGCCTGTAACCGGGGCCATACCGTGTTGAGCTTGTGTTCCGCAGCGGCAAATTTCGCCTTGGCCTGAGCCATAGTGGATTTTGTGGGTTTTGTGGATTTCTCGTCCCGGAAGTAGGCAAGGGTGTCTTTAAGGCTGGCGATGCGTTCATCGGTAATGGAGGCGGACCGGTCCCAGAAGGCGGGATCTTCCCGGTCCCATTGTTCCGAGTAACCGGTTGCCCTGTAGTCACGGACATGGATCCATTCCCTTTGTTTCTGGAGTGTCCTTTTCCATTCCCCTGGCGGACATTCCTTTTTAATGACCGGCCAGATCGCGTTGAGTTTATTATCGGCTGCGGTGAACCTGGCCCTTGCCTCCTGCATGGTGGGCGGATCCTCCGCTTTCTTTGTCTCCTCATCCGCCGGGGCGGGGGAGGCAAGAAGGGATGCCGCTACCAGCGCCATTATTGGCGTGATGATCTTTTCAAGTGTGTTGGTTTTCTTCATATGCATTGATTCGTTCAGGGTTGCTCCTGGCTGTTGTGCTCGGTAAAGGCCCCGTCGGAGAGTTCGTTGATGAAGTGGAAGAACATGGTCGTGCTTGTCCTGGGCTGGACGGTGGAGCCGCTCGGGAACACGCACCGCCTGCCCATGCCGCGCTCATCGTATTGCATGGCGGCGAGCTGTATGTTTGGCGAGAAGGGGTCGCCTTCCTTGTCGATGAACGTTTCCGGGTGAGTCCGCCTCGTGCACTTGGCCTTGGCGTGCCACTCGGCGAGCACCAGGCAGCCGCCCGGCAGGGTCAGCACGCAGCCCAGGCTGCACAGGTGTCCTGATTCAAGTTCCTGCCCGTCAACGGGGAACTCGGCGGTGCGCCCGTCACGCAGTGTCACGTAGAGTGTGTCACTGGCCGGCTGGGCGCCGGGGTTCTTTTCAAACCAGTCGCTGTCGATGATGTTGCACTGGAAACCGGGAGGCCTGTCTGTCTTTGTGAAGAGTGTATTTGAGCTCAATTTTTTTCTTGGTGGGTTTCCGGGAATGGGGCCCGGGTTTGGTGTTTGGTTAATGGATGTCCTTTACTTTCAGGAGGTTTCGCTGCGATCTTTGTCCTGGTAATTCTCGCCCCTTATCATCCTGCGATAGATTGCCTGGAGCCTTGTCAGTTCCCCGGCGCTCTTGCCCGGATTTTGCATTTCATTTTCCACTTCACGGAATATTTGTTGGCGGAGGTTATCCATGTCGCCGCCGCCGTAGAGCGGGGTTTGCGGGGGACTTTGGCCGCCACCACTATTCTGGATGAACTCGAAGAATCCGGGCGACATCTGGCCGTCCTGCTGCTCGTTGCTGCGTTGTCTTCTCCTGTCACTGCTACCATCACGGGTAAAGAACGCGGCGTGGACCGGGGTGTCATCGACCATGAGCGCTGCGCCTACCGCTTCAGGCCCATCGTATCGGCAGTCGCGCCCGAGTCCGACGGACTCAAAGTCGGACTCCTCGAGTCCGGGAAGGCCCTCCAGGAACTGTTCCGCCTGCTCCCTCTCGGGGAGGGTTTCCCGGTCAGGTTGGCTTGAGGACAGTGCTTCCATCGCGTAGCTCTCGATGAGGATACCGAAGTTTCTCTTGAACGCCTTGCCGAGGGAGAGCATGTCGGCACCGGCCGGCTTGCCGTCAATGAAGGCGAGCACCCCGAACTGCTTGTCGATCGGCTTGAAGTGACGCTTGTATTCGCTGAGGTCATCGCGCCTTGACTCGTGGGCGTCATGCATCGCCCCCGTCGGCGAGTGGGTCCCTACCTTGGAGTGGAGTTGTGCGATCTCACTCCACACCTCGCCCTGGTCCGATGCGTAGCAGGGCTCCGGTGAACTCTTCAGCGAGTGGGACACGGACATGAGCTTCTTCTTGCGCACCTTGGGGGCCATGACGGTCTTTGAGTGGCTGAACTTGTGGCTCATCGAGCGCCACCGGCCCTGCTCGGTGCAACTGACCGGGATCACGGTCTTTGAATTGGCGTCCAGGAGGATCGTCGTGTTCGCCACCCGGTTCTGCTTTGCGCCTATAAGTTCCTCTCCGTCAAGGATAAGTATCTTCTTGTCGGATTCGTTGGTGACCATGAGGTTGGGCACGGATCCGCCTGAGCTCACTTCGGTGATCGTGACACAGCGCTTATCGACGATGGCGTCGATCATGACGATGTATTCGGGCTCCTTGATGTCCTTGGCGAGTAGGGGGAAGAGGGTCAGGTTGCGGAATCGCTGCGCCTGCCCGACGGAGGACTTCGATATCCTTTTACTGAGATCCTTGTTCATGGTCCTTGATGTGGTTTCTTTTTTCATGGTCCTTGGTGTGGTTTGTGGTGTGGTTTGTGCCTTTGGTTAAAATGTTGTCATGAAAGGAATTTCCCGCCCAATGTGATGCCCGTTTCCCCGCGCAATGTCTGCCGGATACCGCCAAAGCGGCGCTCCAGCGCACAAGGCGCGTGGGGAGAAAGAGGACTACGCCCGTGTGCGCAATCTTCTTTCACCGGGACACAGGGAAGGGCCTCCCCGCGGCACCCGTGGGCGCCCCGTTCCCGCGACACCGCCACTGGCGGCGCGGGAAAGAGCTCACGGGTGCCCGGGCGCGAGGAAGCCTCCAACCCGAGTCCGCCCCATTCCGGAACGGCAAGGGGCCGGCTGCTCACAAATTTATGAGGGGGAGGGGCCCTTGGGTTTCTCCTTCTCCTTGGCCATCTCCTCCTTAACGATCGATTCCAGCGGGGCCTCCATGTCCAACTTGCAGTAGGCCATGTCCATGGCTTGCTCGCGTATTGCCCTGGCCTTGCGGGAAACCCCGCCGCCCCAGCTGCTCATGCCTTCCTTGCAATACATGACCATGGACGAGTTCTTCTTGTCGATGTTCATTTTCGCCGCGGTGGCGACCGCGTCCTGGTTGGCGGCAAGGAACAGGAACTCCCAGCCGTCCTTGATGGTGCGCTTGCTGATTTTACGGGCGATTTGCTCCCAGTTGTAGCGGGTCGAGGAGTTCTCATGGCCGTCGGTGAAGATGGCAAAGATCACTTTCCCGGGGCGCTCCTCCTCGGGCATGGCCTTGATACGGCGGCGGGTTTCCCTGATGGAAAGGCCGATCGCGTCGAGCAGGGCGGTCATGCCGCGGGGCTGGAAGTCCCCGGCTACCATCTCACGCACCTCGTTGATAGACTGGCAGTTAACGGGATTGTCGAACTCGGTGTCAAAGAGCATCAGGGTAAGGTTGGCGTCCCCCTCGACGGACTTCTGGTCATTGAGGAAACGGTTATAGGAATCGACGGCAGGCTCCTCCATCCCTTTCATGGAGCCTGACCTGTCGAGGACAAAGACAAGTTCGGTTAGTTTGGAATTATGCATGGCGCTTCCTATAGCACATGGGGTAGGACATGGATAGGGTGATAGGTGTTAATTTTGCTCCCGGGGGCATTTTTTTTTGGGGGTAGGACAAGTGTTGGGGGTTACTATGGTTTTATGTTACAGTATATTCATGACAAGCACATCCAGCACGCCCCGCTCCGGCGAGACACGGCGACCCATTGAGCGCATCTTCAGGATTCATGAGCAGGTCCAGCGCGGACGCTTCCCCAACTGCCGCCAGCTCGCGGAGAAGGTCAAGGTGACCCAGAAGACGGTCCAGCGTGACATCAACTTCATGCGCGATGAGCTGGGCCTTCCGATCGAGTATGACCGGGTCCGCCACGGTTATTATTACTCGCGCCCGGTCGGGGAGTTTCCGCTCCTGGAGATGAACGTTGAGGACGCGGTGGCCCTGTTCCTCGCACGCAAGGCCCTGGCCCCGCTGCTGAACAGCCCGCTTGAGGCCACCCTGCGCGAGAGCTTCCGCAGGCTGGCACGATCCCTGGGCGGGAAGGTCTGCTTTAACTGGTCGGACATCGACCAGGCATTCAGTGTCCGCGAGATCGGGGTCGCAAAGGCAGAGATTGCCGTGTTTGAGAAACTCTCGAGGGCGGTCCTTCAGAGCAAGGTGGTCAGCTTTGACTACCGCAAGCTCTCGGCCAAGGAGAGGGAAAGGCGCTCCCTGCGCCCCTACAGCCTGATTGATGTCAGTGGCGGGTGGTATCTGATCGGCCATGACCTTGATCGAGAAGCGATGCGGACCTTTGCCCTGCAGCGCATCAAGGGTCTGCGGGTCTCGGAGAAGAAGGGGTTCCTGCGCCCTGATGATTTCAGGGCCGAGGACTACCTGGGCGAGAGCTTCGGGGTCTGGCGGGCGGCGGACGCGAAAGGCAAGCCGCACCGGATCAGGGTCCGGCTTGAGGGCTGGGCCGCGAGGGTCGCTGCCGAGAGGCGCTGGCATCCCAGCCAGCAGGTCAAGGAGTTACGCGGCAAGGGCGAGCGGATGGAGATCAGCTTTGAGCTGGCCAACCTTGAGGAGATCACCAGCTGGGTCCTGAGCTGGGGGGCGCAGGCCGAGGTGGTCGCCCCGAAGGCCCTGCGCACGCGTGTATCGGGCGAGATCAACAAGGCAGCCAAGCTTTACCGCAAGTGAGTGGCAGGGTTAATATTAATTAGAGAGACTATACCATGCCCATTGAGTTCAAGGATTCCGTCTGGAAGGCGATTGCCAGGGAGCGCAAGCCTATCACGAGGGAGAATTATCTGACCTATGCCTATCCGGACAGGGATTTCCAGGAAAGGTCATTGGAGCCGAAGGAGGCATCCAGAGTGGATGAGGCGATGCTTGAGGTTCCAAGGACCGTGACCAGTTACAAGGACTTCCGGTTGGATTTCTTTGATTCTCCCGGGGAAGATGAGCAAAGTGAGCTGGAAGACGGAGAAGTCTTAAGTAAGCCTGATCAACTGGACATGATGCAGTATCGGATTCCTGGGGAGGCCATCTTCATTAATGAGTTTCAGGACGAAGTTGATAACTGGTGTTCCTGGATGGTAGAGGATTATTACTACATTCTACCGCTTGATGAGGGGAAGTTCGATTGGGCGCTGTTTCGAATTTCCTGGGATGACAATTGGGGTGTTTTTGAATGGGAGTCGATCGGCCGGCTGCGCGGTTGGCATGATGCCTGGCAGGCAGCGCATCATTTATTGAGGGGCATCTTCAGGAAAAGACAAATCGACCTGCGCAAGGAAGAGAACAGGCCTTACCGCGGTTTGCTTGACAGCCTGTGCTAGTGACTGGCCGGTGATCTTGAAAAAATCAATAAACACCTCAAATATGACTTCCCAAGATCTCCTAAAACTGCACTTTTACTTTAAAGAGGATTACATCCCTTGGTTTGCATAAAATTAAATCGCAATGGATGCTTACCTGAGCTTTAACCTGGTGTGGGCGCTGCTGTGCCTGACAGGGCTCATCGCGGCCTGGGTGATCAACGTGACCGGGTTGCCGGGCAACTGGATCATGGTGGCCATAGGTGCGGTGTATTGCTGGCTGATGCCGGCCGACTCGCCCTACGCCTTTGGCTGGATGGTGGTTTTTGCGATGGCCGTCCTGGCAGGAGTGGGCGAGGGCCTCGAGTTCTTCACCAGTGCCCTGCGGGCTAAAAAAGCCGGCGGCAGCCGCAAGGGCATGTGGTGCTCGGTCATTGGCTCGATCCTCGGCAGCGTGGTCGGGGTATTGATCGGGATTCCTGTGCCGGTCATCGGTTCGCTGGTCGCCGCCCTCATGTTTTCCGCCGCCGGCGCACTGCTCGGCGCCTACCTCGGCGAGAAGTGGCATGGCAGGGAAAACAAGGAGGCCTGGCGGGTCGGTGTCGCGAGTTTCTTTGGCAGCCTGCTCGGCTCCATTGCCAAGCTCCTCATCGGGCTGGTGGCTTTACTGATTGCCAGCCTCGCGATGTTGTTCTAAAAAAGGGTTCCGGTGAGGGCAGGTATGCCAGTCTCTCTACCGGTTGTAAGCAGTAGTTGCTTTTTTACTTCACGTTTTTCCCATGAAAAAGACCACCAGTGTTGTCATTCTCATCGGCCTTGTCCTCGTCCAGCTAAGCCAAGCCCAGCAACGCCGCCGCCCGCCCGGGGGACGGGTGCCGCTTGAAGTCCAGGAGAAGAGCGCAATCGAGGAAGGCTTTCGTGGTGTGACCACCGACGGCAAGGTCATTCCCGGGCTCTTTAAAATCAAGTCCACCGGGGTGTCCACCGCCCCGGTGCGCGTGGCGGCCGGGAAGTTCCTTGCGTCCTTAAGTGAGAGCCAGCGTGCCGCGACACTCTTTAAGGTAGATGATGACGAGTGGCGCAAGTGGGCCAACCAGCACCATTACCAGCGCCAGGGGGTGAGCTTTGCCGACATGAACAAGGAGCAGCGTGCACTGGCCTTCGGCCTGCTCGACTCAGCACTCAGCGCACGCGGCCTCAAGACCACCCGCGACATCATGCGCCTCAACGAGACGCTGGCCGAGTTCAAGAAAAACTGGGACGAATACGGCGAGTGGCTCTATCACATCACGGTGATGGGCAAGCCCTCGGCAAAGCAGCCCTGGGGATGGCAACTCGACGGTCACCACGTGGTGATCAATTACTTCGTGCTCGGCGACCAGGTGGTGATGTCGCCGGTATTCATCGGCTCCGAGCCGGTCAGGGCCGAGTGGGGCAAATACAAGGGGACCGTGGTCATGCAGGAGGAGCAGGACAAGGGCCTTGCCTTTTTTCGCTCCCTGCCCCGGGTGCAGCGCAAGGCGGCCACCGTGCAGGGCGAGAAAGGGCCCACCAACTGCCTCGCCGAGGCCTTCAAGGACAACCTCATTGCCGAGAACATCGGCATTCCCGCCAACAAACTCAACCAGGCAGGCCGCGAAGGGCTGATGAAACTCATTGCCGTCTTTATCAACCACATGGAGCAGGATCACGCCAAGCTCAGGCTCACCGAGATCAGCGAACACCTTGATGAGACCTATTTCGCCTGGATTGGCGGCAGTGCGGATGACTCGGTGTTCTATTACCGCATCCAGAGCCCGGTGATCTACATCGAGTTTGACCACCAGCGCCCAATCGGGCTGACCCGGGGCAGGGTGCCCACCCGCAACCACATCCACGCGGTCATCCGTACGCCGAACGGCAACGACTACGGCAAGGACCTGTTGCGCCAGCATTATAAGGCACATCACGGCAAGTGAGAGAGCCAACCTGCTGCTGAAATTTCAATATTTTTCCCTCAAAAGGGATGAATGGCGGTTTCAACTTTGGGACGATTTCAGGTGGAATTCCTTTATTTTAAGGGAAACTTATTCCGGTAAGTTCTTCTTATGTCCGCTAATCAATGGACAGAGAACGGGTTACGCTCCAAACACTGGACTTTTTTAAAAATTACAGTAATTTTTAAAAATATATGCGGTTTTTGCCTTTGTGTTTTTTAGGTGCGCTTGCCCTGGCGACTTGCCTGCTTTCCGGTTGCAGTGCCTCCGCCGTTGCCTGGGGAGGCAAGACCTACCGCTATCAGCTTGATTACGGCCAGTCGGTGATCCTGCGCAACGGTTACGCCGTTGCCCCGCGCCATGCCCCTGCCGCAGTGCACAGGATTGTTGCCGCGGGAAACCGCCTGCAGGGACGTCCCTATAAGTATGGCGGCGGCCATGCACGGGTCGAGGACAGTGGCTATGACTGCTCGGGAAGTGTCTCCTACGTGTTGATCAAGTCCGGTTACCTCAAGTCACCGATGTCTTCAAAGGGGCTGAAACGATACGGATCAAGGGGCAGCGGGGACTGGATCACTATTTACGCCCGCGACGGCCATGCCTTCATGACCGTGGGTGGGCTGCGCCTTGATACCGGCTATCGCGGCAGCGGCAGCGGCCCGGCCTGGACCACGCGGCCGCGGCCGATCTCAGGCTACGCCCTGCGCCATCCCGCGGGGCTTTAAGGGCGGCGCTGCCCGTGAGCCTCACGGATACGCTTTTTCTCCTGGCTGAGGAATTTGGGAACCAGCGCACTCTCGATGTGCTCAAAGGCGGCATCCAGTCCACCGGAGCGGTAGGCCCTGCCGATGGCCGCCTCCACGGCTGTGGGGTTACCGACGGTGCTCAGGAAGTGGTTGGAGGTGAGGCGGGTGAACATTTCGGCGTCCATTTTTCCCTCGCGCTGCAGGATCCACTGCCGGGCATGGAGTGCCAGCACAGCGTCACCGACCCAGGCCTGTTCCTGCTCTGTGCGTTTTGAGTCTTCCTTGTCCCGGGACATTTACCCGGGAAGAATGCGCCTTGAGTGGGCTTCGGGCAACGGTTAAAAAGGGCATTATGAAATGCACCTATATATTTCGCATGGCCGTGTTGGCGCCCCTTGTGCTGCTGTTGAGCTTCCCAAGTGCCGGTGCCGTACCGCGCAAGAACGTGCTCTGGATTTACCTGGAGGATGTCAGTGGCTGGTTCAGCTGTTACGGCGAGACCCTGATCAAGACACCCCACATTGATGCCCTGGCCGCCGGCGGTATTCGCCTTGACCGCTTCTATACCCCGGCAGGCGTGTGCTCGGCGACGCGCTCGGCAATCGTCACCGGCATGATGCAGACAAGCATCGGTGCCCATCATCACCGCAGCGGCAGGGCGAACTTTCGCGGCCAGGACCTGGGGCCGGGATTTGATGATATCCGTCTGCCGAAAGGGGTGAAGACCTTACCGGATATTTTCCGCGCGGCAGGATACTGGACATTCAACGAGGGCGGCAAGGATGACTACAACTTTAAACACGATACCGGGGAGATGTATGATTTCATCCCGAAGGGCAAGGGTGGCCTGGTGCCGGCATCGCTGGTTGCCGGAGATTGCTGGAAGGGGCGCAAGAAAGGGCAGCCTTTCTTCGGCCAGGTGCAACTGAAGGGCGGTAAGCTTGGGCGCAATGCCAAGAAGGTGATCGACCGTTCGAAGGTGAACGTGCCGCCTTATTACCCGGATACCACGCTGGTGCGTGAGGAGATTGCCCATCACTATGACTGCCTGCTGAAGACTGATGAGCAGGTGGGGAAAATCGTCGCCGCCCTGAAGCGTGACGGCCTGTATAAAGACACGGTGATCTTCATGTTTTCCGATCACGGCTATAAGCTGCACCGCCACAAGCAATACCTGTATGAGGGCGGTATCCACATGCCGGGCACGGTCTCAGGCCCCGGTATCCCGGCAGGCAAGGTGCGTAAAGACCTGGTCAGCGGCATTGATGTCTCGGCCGCTTCCCTGGCAGTGGCGGGCATCCCTGTTCCTGAAAAGATGGAGGGACGCAACTTCCTTGCCAAGGACTACCAGCCGCGTGAATACCTGATCGCCGCCCGTGATCGCTGTGACTATACCTATGAGCGCATCCGCGCGGTGGTGACGCCGCGCTTTAAGTATCTGCGTAACTACCTCGCCGACCGGCCGTTCATGAACCCGAGCTACAAGGATCCGTGGCCGGTGTCCAGGGAGATGCGCCGCCTGATGGCGGAGGGCAAGATGAACAAGACACAGCTGATCTTTTTCGGGGATAAAAAGCCGGCTGAGGAGCTTTATGATCTGGCCAATGACCCGCACGAGATCAATAACCTTGCCAATAAGCCGGAATTTAAGGCCGATCTTGAGCGGCACCGGGAGATCCTTTCCGGCTGGATTTCAGCCAGTGGGGATAAGGGGCAGGAGACCGAGTCGGATGCGGGACTTCTGGCGACAATGAAACGCTGGGGAGAGAAATGCGTGAATCCGGAATATGACCGGGTGCGGGATGCCTACCGTAAATGGAAGGCAAGCCGGCCGGCTCAGCAGCCCAAGCCTGCGCCAAGGAAGAAGGGCGGCGGTGCCGGCAAAAAGCAGAAAGCGACCCGGGGCTGATCCATGCCTGAGTTGCCTGAGGTGGAGACGACCCGGCGCGGGGTGGCCCCGCACGTGGTTGGCAGGAGTATTACCGCGGTCGAGGTGCGTGAGCGCCGGCTGCGCTGGCCGGTGCCGCGCAGTGTGGACAGGCTGGCGGGAGAGAGGGTGGTTGACTTGTCCCGACGTGCTAAATACCTGCTCTTTGATGTCGGCAGCGGTACGGTGATCATGCACCTTGGCATGTCCGGCAGCCTGCGCCTGGTGGAGGGTGGTGCGCAGTGGCGCAAACACGACCACATCTCCTTTCACATGGACTCGGGCAGGGAGCTGCGCTTTCACGACCCGAGGCGTTTTGGCTGCGTGCTTTTCTGCAAGGGTGATCCCGGCAAACACCGCCTGATTCGTGACCTGGGTCCCGAGCCCTTATCACAGGATTTCAATGTCGATTACCTGGTTGAGCGTGCCGCGGGGAAGACTGTCGCCATCAAGCAGTTCGTGATGAACGCACAGGTGGTGGTTGGGGTCGGCAATATCTATGCCAGCGAGGCGCTGTTCATGTCAGGGATTCACCCGAAGCGGGCAGCAGGAAGGGTGGCCCGGGCAAGGCTCGGTAAGCTGGTTACTGCAATCAGGGAGGTACTTGGCCGATCTATCGAGATGGGCGGCACCACCCTGCGTGATTTCCTGCATGAGGACGGCAAACCGGGTTATTTCAGGCAGAGCCTGAGGGTTTATGGCCGGGAGGATGAGGCCTGTATCAACTGTAATGCCACCGTGCGGCGCATCGTGCAGAATGCCCGCTCGAGCTTCTACTGCCCAAATTGCCAGCGCTAGGCTTTCCCTTGGGTGATTGTCAGTTGCCTTTGGCTTTCGCGGCAGGCAGGGCCTGGTTGCGGAAACCATACATCGGCAGCAGGCGGTAGTAGACCTCAAGGCTCAGGGTCGCAAGCGTGGTCGAGACCACCTTTCCCCCGGCGGCAGCGTGGTTGGCGCCCTTTTCCCAGCTACCGGCATCGGCCCCGGTTTTATTCTGCAGGCGCGGCAGGGTTTCCTTCAACCGTTCGTTCCAGTCGGCCCAGATCGGTCCCTGGTGCTGGTAGAGGGCGAGGGTGCCATAGTAGAGGTAGTAATAGGCAGGGTTGTTGACGTTAATGGGGCGCGCCTTGAGCACATCGGCACTTTCACCCATGCGCGGATCGTCGGGCGGCACCAGGTCGAGCTGGCGGCAGAACATCCCGGTGGCTACCATCGGCGGGCTGTTGCTCGGCCCGGTATAGCCGTAGAGTCCACCGAACTTGCCGCCACCGGCCTGGTCAAACCAGCGCCGGGCATTGGCGAACACCACTTCGGGAACCTCGATGCCTGCCATGCGCGCGCTGTGCAATGCCATGTATTGCCAGCCGGTGACCGAGGTGTCGGAGTCCCCCGGCTTTGGCTGGTAACGCCAGCCCCCCTTGGCCGGGCTTTGCGATGCAATAATCAGCTTGATGGCCTTCTCGGCGGGTTCCTTGATCTTTGGATCCTTGCTGATACCATAGGCCTCGCACAGGGCGATGGTGGCAATGCCGTGGGCATACATGCGGCCGTTGCCGGCGGCGGCACTGCTGAGCTCACCACTTTCCTGCTGCTGGGCGATGAGCCAGTCGAGTGCCTTGCGGATATTGTTCTGGTATTTGCCGCTCTTGTTGTGGCTCAGTCCCCAGCCGTAGTAGCAGAGCAGGGCGAGGCCGTTACCAGCGGTCTCGTAGTTGCCGTTGCCGCCGTGTTTCTTGATGTCCCAGCGGCCATCGGCTTCCTGGTTGCGTGAGAGCCACTCAAGGGCGGCACCGATGGCGAGCTCCGTGGCGTCCGACCCGCCAAGCTGCTCAATGGTCTCCAGGGAGGGCCTACCGCTCTGCTTGCGGATAAGCTTGGTGAATGCGTTGGGATCAAGGTCATGCTTTGGAGTCTCGAGCTTGCCGGGCAGAAGGGGGTCGGATTGCGGATCGGTTCCCGGAAGGTTGAGATTCATGGAGGCGGCGCTGCCGGTGCCATCCAGTTCAGGAGGCTGGCCGATTGCCTCGAGCCCGGTGTGGGCCGCGATCACCTCGCCGCCGGTATCCGTGGTTTCTGCCGCCGCATCCCCGGGATTGATTTCATTGGTTTCCGCGGTGTTGGTCACGGCGGTGTTTGCCACCTCGGCTTCCTCCTTGGACTTTTCTGTCTCTACCTGTGGAACTGACTCCGTGGGACGGAAAATGTCGGCGAGCGGGTTGGCTGGTTCCGGCGCTTCCTGGGTTTCTCCGGGGTCGCGTTCATCAAGCTCTAAAGCTTCAAGCTCAGGAAGCACAGTGTCCGGCAGGGCACTGAGCAGTGGGGAAACCTCTGTCGGTTGTGTTGCCGGCTGATCGGAGGTTTCCGTGTTTGCCTTCGAGGGGCGCACATCGCTAATCAGCGAGACTTTGCTGGTCCTTGCAACGATCGGGGTAACCTGAGTCTTTACCTGGGGTTCAAAGCGCGGGATCTTGAAGTCGCTTACCAGCTTGTCGGTCACCAGCGCAACCGGACTTTCTGAGATCTGGGCCTCTTCAGGGGTGCTTTCCAGCGCGAGTTCCTCCTGGGCAAGGGCATCAATGCTGATGGAAATTTCCGGGGACTGGAGTTGACCTCCCTCGTCGAATTCCTTGGAGATCAACCAGGCTGCCAGCAGCAGAAGAGCCAGCAGGTGAATGACCGCTGAACCGGCCAGGCACTTGTGATAGAGGTCGGTGATGTCGCGCCAGTGCTCAAGCAGGTAGATGAGCGCGATCAGCGCGGCGATTGCCAGCAGGATCCACCAGATGATATTGCGTAACAGGGTGGTAAGCCTGTTCCAGAGCGTGTTGTCGATGTAACCGAAAACCTCCCGGGTTGTTGAGCGGTAAAGGCGATAGTTTTCCCCGCCTTCGGCGACCACCCCGGGAGCCGGGCTGAGTTCCCTGCTGTCGGCACTGAAGAGAAGGTCAAAACCGTCCATGCGGACTGCCGGGTCAGTGGCATTTCCCTCCTTGATGTAAAGGTCGACTTTTTCCGGGGGCAATTCCTTGCCACCGACGATGCGGCTTATGTAGAGGCCGAAGCCGGACTTCTTGTCACGGTCACGGTTGGAGGCGAGAAAGACGTGGTCACCGCGGCTGGTCAGGGCGGCCTGCACATCGTCGTCCTCGGAGTTGAGGTCCTTGACGGGCCCGGCCTTTGAGAATGTCGGCAGGGCAGGGGAATCAGGAGAGGGTTGAACGGGTTCCTTGGGTGTCTCGGGAGCAGGTTCTGTTTGAGTTGGCTCGGGTTGCGCAATGATAACGGCTGCAAAGATGTCTTCACGGTCGCCGTTACGGTCAGAGGAGAAGAACAATCGACTGCCATCTGCGGAAGGAGCCGGTCCAAGCTCGTTGTTGGCGCTGTTGATCGCATCCTCAAGGAGCTTGACGTTTGCCCATCCTGTCCCGTCGCGACTCGCGACGTATATGTCGTAACCGCCATGACCACCTTCACGGTCAGAGGCAAAGTAGAGGAGATTGCCGTCCCTTGAGAAGGCGGGGCCACGGTCATTCTGCGGGCTGTTAAGCGAGGTGAGGGGTTGTGGTGGAGACCAGAGGCGGCCGTCCCAACTGGAGAGGAACAGGTCATCACCGCCCTCATCAGTTCCTTTGCGCACGAGAACCATCGTTGTGCCGTTGGGCGAGAAGGCGGCCTCGAGTTTATTTCCCGGCTGATTGAGGCTATCAGCCTGGTCCGGATCCTGCGGGTCATCCTGTGCGGTAAAGTTATTCGGCTTTGGATCCTGCCAGAGGACGGCACGGGCCTTTTCCTCCTGCACCTCAACCCTCATCCCGGCGTCATCAGTGAAGTATGCCCAGACGTTTTCACTCAGCTTGCCCCAGATGAATGAGGCGAGCAGGGCCAATGCCGCCAGCGCGAGGAGAGCCGGGAGGAAGCGCCAGAAACGACGTTTTTTCCCAGTTCTTTTCTGCTCTTTGGAAGCCATTAAATAATTCTGTGAATCACCGGCACCTGTCTACGAGGTGATCCCGGCGGGGTTTTCCTTTTCAGGAGGAACAGGAGGAAGATTGGGGTTCCCGGTGGATGAATCAGCCGCGGGGCGTGGTTGCCTCATGGCGCGACGCGTGAGGTAGATGAACAGAGCAAGGGCAACCATGAGCGCGATCAGCCAGCCGATGTTCCGGATGAACCAGGCCCCTGAGGGCATCTTGGTGTAGTCGTATTTTTTCACCACCCGCTTACTCTTGGCGCCGTAGAGGTTGAAGGTGTTGTCATCCCGGTTGGACCGGTTAAAGAGCAGGTGGAAACCGGCCATGCGCACGGCGGGATCGATTTCATCGGCAGAACTGTTGATCTCCACACCGAGGTTAGCCGGTGCCTGCGGGGATTTACCACTTACCCTTGCGCGGTAAATGTCCGATCCGCCTTCACCGCCCTTGCGTGAGGAGGCAAAGTAGAGGAAATCCCCGTGCTCGGTGATTACCGGCGCCTTGTCATCCACCTTGTCGGCACTCAAAACGGCAAGGTGCTTGGCCTGGCGGAAATGAATATCCTTTGGCAGGGCTTCGCCTTCAATGACATTACTGCTCGGACCGGAAGGGTCGGGTTCAAAGCCAAGGCCGTAGAGCGGGGTGTAGCGGTAGTGTGCCTCAAGGCAGAGAGTTACCAGTGCTGTCATGATGACCCTGCCCATGGGGCCTGTGTGTGGCCCGTTGAGTTGCCATGAACCGTCCTGTGCCTGGGCCTTGAGGAATTCCTCCTGCATCCTCTTGAGCCAATTCTGCCAGACCGGTCCCTGGTGCTGGTAGACAGCCAGCGTGCCGTAGTAGGCGTAGTAGATGTCAGCAAGACTGAATCCGGCTTTATCCAGTATCAGTGAAGACTCGAATGCTTTGGCGGCGTTGGATGAGGAGCGGGTGAGCTGGGCGCAGAAGAAGCCGACCGCGTTCATGGCATTCTTGCCTGAGTTCCTGCCGCCGGGCGAGTCGGTGTAGCCGTAGGAGCCTCCGTCTTTACCGCCACTGACGATCTTGAGGAAATTACGTATCCCCTGCCATGTCTTTTCCTTGTTGGGAATCTTAATTCCTGACATCTCGGCACTGGCAAGTGCCATTACCATCCAGCCGCTGACCGAGAGGTCTCCACGTTGCCCGGGCTGGTAGCGCCAGCCGCCCTCCTCGTGTTGCGAGTCGACAATGAAATCAATGGCGGCGACTGCTTTTTTCTTGAGTTCCTGGTCCTTGGTGACGCCATATGCCTCGACAACAGCGAGTGCGGCGATGCCGTGGTCATACATTGCGTTGTTCAGCGGTCTATTGCCACGCAGGTCACCGGAGGCTCCGTTTTGCTGGCCGGTTAACCAGTCGATTCCGCGTTTCACGTTGTCCTGATATTTACAGGGCTCATCATGACGCTCGCCGCGACCATACAGGGCAAGCAGGCTGAAGGCGGTGGCCGCGACATCGTGGCCATTTGCCCCGCCGGTCTTGGTGATGTCCCAGCGACCGTCCTCTTCCTGCTGGGAGACCAAATAGGCAAGTGCCTTGTCCACTGCGGCCTCGGACTGAGCCGTGCCACCGAGCTTGGCCATCACCTCGGTATCGGCAAGGGCACCCTCGCGCAGTGAGTAGAGCATGCTTAACTGGCGGGCTGAGATCAACTCGTAGGGTGTATCTCCGGCAATGTCTGCAGAGTAGAGGTCGTAATCAACTTTTTGCCCGGAGACATCGGCAAGTTGCTCGGCCTGTGCGGCGGTGGCGGCCTCCTTTTCACTGATTCCAACGGCTTGATGCGGCCGGTTTGAGGCGAAATAGAGTTTCAGGTTTTCCGGGTCAATGGCAGGATCGATTTCATCAAAGGGGGTATTGACCTTTTCCGTGAGGGGCAGCGGCCAGGCATATTCCACGCCATCCCATTTTGAAACCCAGATATCATAGCCGCCCTGTCCACCCGGGCGGTCACTGGTGAAGAATAGATATTTACCATCCCCGCTGAGGTCGGGACTGATCTCGTTGAACTTACTGTTCAGGGCGCGCATCGGGCGCTCCTGACTCCAGTTGTTGCCGTCATGGAGCATCAGGAAGAGGTCGGAGTTTCCGTCACTGTCACCGCGGGCGAAGATCATGCGTGCGCCGTTTGAGGAGATGGTTGACTGCAGGATAGTGTTTTCCCTGGTGATTCCTTCAGCCGGCTTGGCATCTTCCCACAGCACGTGACCGACCTCGACATCCTTGGCGGCCTTGTTAAGCCCGCTCTGGTCCTTGTAGGAATACCAGCGAAAAAAGTCCAGGTAGTTTAACGTCCATATTGCCGCGCCGAGGATCAACACCAACGCTCCCCATCGGTAAATCCTGAAGCGTTGCGCCTGACTCATGCCAAGGAACGCCCTGGAGTCGGTGACAGCTTCATTATCAACCTGTTTTCCAGGTTGTTTTTCGGGCTGTTTTTCAGCTGTGTCTGCCTCGGGCATCTGTGGGCACTTCTACTGTTCGGTTTTTACCGCGATGTTGGCGCGCGGGACCCCAACGTGACGGCAGATGGACATGATGTTTGCCAGGTAGAGGTGCTTGGCATCCTGGTCACAGCGGATAAGGACTTTCAGTTCAGGTTTTTTCACCAGCTCCGTCTCCATGTATGTATCAATTTCCTCTTCAGTGACCTGTTTGCCCTGGATGACATAGGCGCCGCTCTTGCGGATATTGATCTTGACCAGGGTATCGGTCGACTGGGTGAGTGACTGGTTCCTGGCATCAGTTGGGAGATTGACCATGTGGTCAATTTCCTCCTCCTTGAAGGTGGTGGTCACCAGAAAGAAGATGATCAGGATGAACATGACATCAATCATGCTCGAGAGATTGATGATTTCTCCCTCCCCGGAGGATGCGGAATTGCGGCGGCAGTTCATGCTGTGGAAGTGTTGGGAATGGGTTAACTGGTGGAGGTGCCGGCCCCCTTGAGGGCATGGTTAATAATAAAGTCGGTACCGCTCTCATCGATGTGGTCAATGATGCGGTCGGCCCGGGTTGACAACCACTGGAAGAGCAGCAGGACAGGGATCGCGATAGTCAGGCCGGCAGCAGTACTGACAAGCGCCTGGTAGATGCCGTTGGCCAAATCCGCTGTCTTGGCAGCCCCTCCGCTCTGGGCGGTCTTCTGGAAGGCATCAATCATGCCGTAAACCGTTCCCAAGAGGCCCAGCAGCGGGCAGATCCCGGCAATCACGGAGAGCGGGCGCAGGCTGCGCTTTATTTTATCAGCCTCGCGTGAACCGGCGTCCTCGATGGCCTTGCTGATGGCCTCGTGACCCTCGTTGCGCCACTGGATACCGGCCTTGAAAATATTTCCCGCGGCGCCGCTTGAGTTGTTGCAGAAATCCTCGGCAGCCTTGCCAGTGGAGTCACTCTTCCATGCATCACCGAGCCCGCTGATGAATTCTTTTGGCAGGATGCGCTCTGTGTTCAGCGAAATGAAACGCTCAAGGGTGAGGGCAAGGGCGAGGACTGAGGCGATGCCCAGCGGGATCATGACCGCCCCCCCCTTCAGGATCAGGGAGAACATGGTCTCGCCATTATCGTCGGCATCCGCGCCGGCTTCCTGGGCCATGGCCATGGAGGTGAATATCAGGAACAGGGAAGCGCTGAAGAATATTCCACGGCGCCAGTTCAAGGATGGTATGGTTTTATAGGAACTTAGGTTCATTGTGTTATGGATGTAGAAATTGTATTCAGCTGGCACGCAACTCGTCAAGGTATTGCCTGGCAACCAGGGCTGCTTTTTCCTTGCTGTAGCGGTTGATGACGTCCTTAAAGCGCTGGGCGGCCTCATCGCGTTTTCCCTGGGCGAGTAAAACCCGCCCGATTTCCAGCATGGACTTGGCCTGCCAGCCGGGATATTTCTTGAAGTTAATCTCGATATTCACGAATTCGGCAATGGCCTGCTCATACTTCTGCATGTTGAAATAGCATTCGCCGGTCTGGAACCGACCGCGGACTGTCCACAGGTCAATGAGCTTGGGATTCGCAAAGAGCTTGCCGTATTCATTGACAGCTTCCTGGGGTTTGTCAATTTTCTCCAGGGCGTAACCGAGCCCGAACTGGGCATTGCGCAGCCATTTGCTCTCGCGGAAACTGTTGAGGAATTGCTGGTAGGTTCCCACGGCCTTCTTGTGCTGGTCGGTGAGTGACTGGGTTTCCCCGAGGCGCATGGTCAAGGTCTCGGCGAGTGCCGGTTCCAGCCCAGGCAACTTCACGGCCTTTGCGAAATGATCCCGGGCAGCGACTGTCTCCTTCAGTCTCAGGCGTGATTCCCCGGCCTGGAAGAGCATTGATGGGAGCAGCTTGGATTTCGGGTAATCGGTAAGCAGTTGCTCGAACATGACGGCAGCAACCTCGTGGTCCCCCTTCTTGAAGTGCGCACTGGCCAACTGGATTCGGATTGGCTCCTTCAGGGTCTCATCCTTGATGGTCTTCATGGTCTCGGTCAGCTGGGTGATGACCTTTTCCTGGGCTCCGCTGTCAAGGTTCAACTCGGCAAGTTCACTCTGTACCTTGACGATTAATGGACTCTTGGGATGCTTGGCGAGAATCTGTTCATAGAGGGCAATCGCCTCCTTTTTGTGCTTGAGTGTGCGTTCAGCCCAGGCCCACTCGTAAAGTGCCTGGTCGGAATTCTCTGATTTCGGATAACTCTCCGTGAAGCGCTTGAAGTGGACTGCGGCATTGGCCCAGTCTTCCTGCTTGGCGGCGGAGAGGCCGGCATAATAAATGATCAGGTTGAGTTTCTCATGCTCCTTGAACTGCTGGAGCATCTTCGGGAAATGCTTGGCAGCCACTTCAAAGTTTCCGGAGTTGATCAGTGCTATGCCGTGCTGCAGGGCGGCATCGGATCCCAGTGGGTGGTTGTTCGGGACTTTCGAGAAGCGCTCCGCGGCGGCTTCGTGTTTCTCTTCGGTGGCCTCAACCCATCCCAGGTGATACATCACGCGGGGGCGCTGGGCGGGGGCACCCTCCTTGAAGAGGTTCTTGCCCTTCTTGGCAGCCTCGTCCTCGGTGATAAAGCGCTGAAGTGCCGAGCGTGCCAGCTTGAGGTCATCACCCTCGTAGGCAAGGCGACCCTGCTCGGCGAGTGCAAGCGGCAGGTGCGGGGTGGGGGCGCCGTAGTGGCTGACCAGGGTAAGCAGGTGATCGAGTGCCTTCTCCTTTTGCTCGTTGCGGTCGTGTGCGACTGCCAGTTGAATGAGGGCGGTATCAAGGTTCGGCTCGATGGTGACCTTGCGCTTGTTATTCTGCTTGCCTTCAATCTTCACGCGCACCGCGACGAATTGCTCAAGTGGCTTGATGCATTCCTGCCATTTCTCCTGGCGGAACAGGCAGTCGCCGACAACAAAGGACAATTGCGCGAAAAGCCGACCCTCGGGCTTTTTCGTGAGCAGGGGCCCGGCACTGGCCAGTGCCTGCGGCCATCGGCCGGCCAGGTGGTGGACCTGGGCGATGCGTAACTGCGCGGCCGGGACATTGGCATGTTCCTTGTGGGCGGCAATAAATTGTGTGTAAGCCTTGGTTGCTTCATCCCCTCGGGTAAGCAGGAACATGTTCTCCGCGCGAATAAAACGTGCATCACCTGCCAGTTCATGGCTGGAAAACTTGGCAATAAACCTGTCGGCAGCCTGCAGGCTGCCGTTGAAGTCCTTGAGCTTATGCAGGCAGGTGGCGTTCTGGGCAATGGCCTCGGCCATCTGCCCGAATTTTCCACGACTCTCTACGTGTGCCAGCGTTTCCGAGGCGGTTTTCCAGTTAGGAACCTTGCTGCTCATCAGGGCGTTGGCGAGGTCAAAATCCAGGTCGTCAATGATTGGTAACCATGCTTCCTTGGTAAACTCCTTGCGCTTGACGGCTTCGCCGAGAATCTGTGCTGCGCGGTCAAAATTATCCCTGTGGGAAAATACCCGTGCCCACCAGAGGTTGGCCTTGGCGGCAATCAGGTCCTTGCCCGGTGCCAGTTCAGCAAATTTCTTGTCGGCCTGATTATAGTCTTCGCGTTGCAGGAGGCTGCGGGCGATGTAGAATTTTGCCTCGTTGACATGCGGGGCTGGCTTGCCTTTTGCATCGGGTTTGGCCTGCTTGAGGTAGGCTTGCAGGTCGATTTCGCATAGCTCAAATTTTTTCAGCAGAAACCGCGTAATGCCAAGACGATACTGGCAATCAACCGCGTCGTTTCCAGTCATGCCCGGCAAGGCGGCAGCAAAGGCGGGCTCGGCCTTGTCGAACTGTTTAAGGCTGGTGTGACATTCACCCAGCAGGTAGGCAGCCCGTGTTTTCCAGGCGGGGTTTGCATTGAGAGCGGCCACCTTTGTCAGTGCCGTGATTGCCTCCCCGGTTTTTTTATCCTTTTCAGGATTCGGGGTCGTCCCGGTATTGGCAACCTGATAGAGGGAGAGGCCACGCTGATAGAGCCCGCGGGCGGCCTGGTCCGGTTGAGGGTTTGATGCGAGCAGCTTAGTTGTCCACTCGGTGACCTTGGTCCACTCGGACTTGCCGAAGGCAATGTCACAGATTGCGGCCAGGGCCGCAGTCCTGAATTCAGGTTTTTTCAGCTTGTTGAGCTGGTTGATAAAGAGCTGGCTGGCCTCGTCTTTCTTGGTGCTGTGCAGCATGCATTGCCCCTGCAGCATGATGATGTGTTCACGGTCAATTGCCTTGTCCAGCCCGGGTTTTGCCAACAGGGCCGCGAAGTGCGGGATGGCTTTTTCATACTGTTTGAGCGCATATTGGCTTAAGCCGAGACCCCTTTGGGCCAGGTCGGCCTTCGGGTGTTTGGCATGCTTTTGCAGGAACTCCTGAAACTGGGCAACGGCCACCGGGTAGAGCTTGCGGTTGTAAGCGGCGTTGGCGATGAAATACTGGTCGAGAGCGGGATCGTCCTGGGCCCATGCCGACATGGGGATGATACCCAGAACTGCCAGTAACAGGCAGGTAGATCTATTGACAGCCCAGGAGTATAACGTCATCAAGATTGAGTTTTTCCAAGTTGAATGCCTTTTCCCAAAGGCACGCATCTTAATATGCAGGATATATTCAATAGATTGTGAAATTTAATCTAGGAGAACAAGCTCCAAATACAATGTCTGCAGGAAGGGGTGTCTCATTGATAAGGTATCAATTTTTGCCGGTATTTTTCGCAATACAGGGGATGTAGGGCGAAAAAATGAGATAAAGTCCATGCCGGAGGGGAGAATTAAATCAAACCATTGAATTTGTTGTCGTCTTTCATTCCCGGTAGTTTCTTAAGATCAACACGCGGTTGTTCCAGCTGTCGCAAATCCAGAGGGCACCATCAGGTGCTACGGCTACGCCGTGTGGCCGGTTGAGCTTGGCCTTTGGTAAGGCATCGCCGCCGAGGAGGGTGGATACGGTCTTGCTCTTCGGGTCGTAGAGGCGAATGAGATGGTTGTTGTCGTCGGCGATGATGACCTTGCCTTGGCCATCCAGGCAAAGGTGTTTGGGTCCTGAGAACTGGGCTTTCCTGGCGGGACCGTCGCGGGTTCCTTTCTTCCCCGATCCGGCCAGCGTGAAGATGCGCCCGTCGGGGCGAACGACCCGGAGAGCGTTGCCTCCCCGTTCCAGGATGTAAAGATTGCCCTTGGCGTCCATCACGGAGGCCCGTGGATCGGTCAGCGCTTGCCCGGTGGCTTGGTCGCCTTCCTTGGGTCTGCCTTTCTTGCCGTTGCCTGCAAGAGTCTTGATGATGCCGGTTTCAAGATCGATGCCGCGTATCCGCTTGTTGTGGATGTCAGCGATGAGGAGGGTCTTTCCATCGGGCGAAAGACTGATTGATATGGGGTCGGCCAACTGGGCCTTTACAGCAGGCCCGCCGTCTCCCGCAAAGCCTTTCTTGCCGGGAATCCCGGCGATGGTGGAAACGTGGTTCGTCTTGCCGTCTATTTTTCGGATCAGGTTGTTTCGTGTGTCGGATACGTAGATGTCGCCGTTGGCCGCACGGGCGAGGTTGTGCATGCCGTTGTAGACGGCCTTCTTGGCAACCATGCCGTCCCCGGCAAAGCCTTTCTCACCGTTCCCGGAAAACAGAACCAGCTTGCCATCGGTTTTGAGCAGGTGAATGCGCCCGCCTCCGTATTCCGCGATGTAGGTATTGCCGTCTTGGTCGAAGGCGACCCCGAAGGGGTTTTTCACCTGGGAGGAATCCAGGATGATCTCCAAGGTGGGTTTGCCGGGCAGGGTATCGGGGCACAGGAAGCAAAGGCCCAAAGTGAAGACAAAGAAGAAAGGGTGTATCATCAGAGGAATCTTTGGCATTTCAAGGTGGGCTGTTTCAATTGATCAACTGTGAACCGCAACCGGGGCAAGTCTTTCTTTTTCGGTTAGGGGCCTGTTTCCTGAAGTTGAAGTTGATGTCGCAGGCTGGGCAACGGTTGTCCTTCGAGAGTATCATGCCCCGGCAGATAATGCCGCCAATAAGCATGGCGCCGGCTGTGATCGGCCAGTATCTTTCGAACAAGCCATTTTCGATTCCCAGGACGAGAAGAACAAGGTGGGCAAGTGTTGGTAGAACGACGCTGATTATTTGTCTCCGGAAGTTTCCCCGAAATCTATGCTCGAACTCGTGCCGCTGCTGTTCGTCGTATTCCGTCATTTTGACTGGGATTATTTGTCCTCGGTCACCATCGGGAAGTCGTCGCTGCGGAAGGGGTGACGGGGAGGGTGATGGCTCCGTCCTTGCCATAGAGGTTGCAGACCGGGTT